>JBCCXE010000018.1:0-15734 GCA_039192395.1 Pseudomonadota bacterium | reverse complement strand
GCGGCTTATAATAACTTTCGGGGGTTTGTGTCGCGGGACTATGGGGCCCCCCACCGCTACGCGCGCGGCGGGGCGCCCAACCCCGACAAAAACACCGACGGCGTTGTCGACCGAACAGAGTTTATTGAGGCCGCCGGCGACCGGTTCGATCGTCTCGATAAGGATGGAGACGGCGTCTTGAGTGAAGACGAGCGCAAAAGACGCCACGGGCGTCGACATCGGCGTAACTGAGACTTTAAGTTTGAATAGTCGAGGCGCGCCCGCCTTTTCGCCGATTGTCAGGCGGGCGCCGTACAAAATTTAGTGTCCGCCCGAGACGCTGCTTTTCACCGCGACGGCACGGCGGAGAAGAAATATCGGACGGATACGCAAGGTCTGGCGAGATGCATTGACCGATGAAGAGGAAAGCGATGAGGTGCTTGTCGCGCGCGCCGGAAAGGGCGAGCGCGCCGCCGCTGCTATGTTGATTGAGCGTCATACGGATAAAATATACGCGTGCTGTTTTCGCATGCTGGGCGAGCGCGCCGCGGCGGAAGACGCCGCGCAGGAAACGTTTTTACGGCTCTGGAAGCATGCCGCGCGCTGGCGGCCGAAAGGCGCGAAGTTTCAGACCTGGCTTTACCGGGTGGCCATGAATGTATGCCTTGATGTTTTGCGGAAGTCGGGGCGCGAAGTCGCCGATGAAGACGCGCCGGAAAGCGTCGATGAAAGCGCGCGCCCTGACGATGTGGTTCATGCGCGCGAAAGACGCGCCGCCATCGACGCCGCCATGGCGGGGCTGCCCGACCGCCAGCGCCAGGCGGTGACGCTTTGTCATTTTCAGGAGCTTTCCAATATAGAGGCGGCGTCGATTATGGAGGTGAGCGTTGATGCGATGGAGTCTTTACTGGCGCGCGCGCGGCGCAATTTGCGTGACCGGCTGGCGCCCTTGCAGGATCAATTGATCGGGAGGATGAGCGATGACATCGTCAACCGGGCCGTCTGACAGAAAGGCGCAGAATACTATGTCCCGTGATGAACATGACGCGCGCGAAGAGCTTGCAGCGCTGCTGGATGGCGCGGCGCCCACGGCGGCGCCGGACGGGTTTAAGCGCGCGCTTTTGGAAGGCTTTGACGTCGAGACGCGCGCAAGGAAATCGTTGCGCTTTAATCTCTTGGCGATCTTTTCATCGGCGTCGTTCGCCGGGCCGGCCGGCGCTGGCGCTGCGGCGTGCGTTGCGGCGCTCGGTCTTTTTGCCGGCGTCTTGACGGCGGGCGGCGAGCGATCGCTCGCACCGGAAGAAGAATATTATCAGTATGCAGAGAGTGCTTTTGAACTGGCGTTTTATGAAACTGAGGAGGAGGCGATATGGGACGCGGAGTAATTATTGCGCTTGTTGTCTCCCTCGCGCTTAATGTTTTTGCGGTGGGCTTCTTGTCAGGCCGTATTGTCACCAAGCCCGCCGACGCGCCTGGCGCGTCGCGCATGGCTGGTCAGAGCAGGGAGCATCCCGGGCGGTTTATGCGCTATGCGCGGGACTTATCGCCCGAAGCGCGGGAGACGTTTCGCGCCGCCTTGCGTGAGAACCTGCCGGATATGCGCGCGCGTCACGGAGAAGTGCGCCGGTTGAAGCGTGCGTTTTTTGAAACCATGCGGGCGGACCCGTGGGACCGCGCCGCCATCGAAGCTGCGCGCAAGGAGCTTGAAGAGGCGATGGCCGTCAACCGGGCGCTCGCCAACGAGGCGTTTATCGAAAGCGTTGAGGTTTTGTCTCCCGAGGAGCGCGCGAAACTCCTGACTCATCGTCCGCGCGGGCGACGCGGCGATCATCATCGCGGAAAAAGGCGGTTCGACGAAGGCGATCATCGCGGCCCAGACCGCGGCGATCGCGAGGAACGTGAAAGACCGCCGCCGCCTGATGATTTTTAGATATTTGGGTGACAAATTGGCGCCATTCAGAACCTTAATCCGCTCACTCCTGCGAAAGCAGGAGACCAGTTAAAGATATAAAGTCGCGCTTCGCGCGGCATTTTTTATCCTGGCTGGATCCCTGCTGTTGCAGGGATGAGCGGCGACAACTTATCGCTCGACAGACATAATTCTCAAGCTGGGACGCTTACTCAGCCGCCGCATATTGCAATGTCGCGCCACGCGTTTCACCGGTGAGGACATGCGCTTCCTTGCGTATGAATTGCGGCAGGTGCACTTTCGCGCCCTTGCGCCGCGGGAAGGTTGCACAAGCTACAGTGCCTTTGCCGGGCTGACTGGCGATGGCCAATATGCCGCCCTGCATGTCCATGAGCGATTTTGAAAGCGCAAGGCCGAGCCCGGAGCCGGCGGGGTTGGCGTCGCGGGCGTCGGAAACGGTCTCGAACGGGCTGCCGAGCTTTTGAAGGCGCTCGCGGGCGATGCCGCAGCCCTTGTCCGCGACAATGATGGTCACGCCGTCGAGATCGGCTTCCGCGGTGAGGGTGACTTCGCCGCCTTCGGGCGTGAACTTGATGGCGTTCGACAAAAGGTTGAGCGCAACTTGTTTGACCGCGCGGTTGTCGGCCCAGACTGGCGGCGCGTGACCGATGGACGCGTTTAGGTGCACGCCCGCATCGCTGGCGCGTTTGGCGATGAGGCGCACGGCCTCGTCGAGCGCGCGGTCCAGGTCGATGCGCTTCGGCTCCAGCGTCAGGCGTCCGGCCTCTATCTTTGACATATCGAGAACGTCGTCGATGAGTTCGAGGAGGTGACGCCCTGAAGCCAGAATGTCGCTCACATAGTCCTTGTACTTATCGTCTCCGAGGGGGCCGAACAGCTCGGACTGCATGATTTCCGAAAAGCCGTTGATGGCGTTCAGCGGCGTCCTGAGCTCGTGGCTCATATTGGCGAGAAACTCGCTTTTGGAGCGGCTTGCTTCTTCCGCGCGGTGTTTTTCGTGCTGATATTTGCGGATTGCTTCGGAGAGCTGGCGGCGCGAGGCTTCGAGATCGTCGACGGTGCGTTCAAGCTCGCGCTCTTTGACCTTTTGCGCTCGGGCGCGGCGCTTGAGGTCTGTGACGTTCGCGGCGATGCAGACATGGCCGCCTTCCATGGTCTTGCGGCGCGAGACATGCGCCCAGCGCGAGCCGGGCAGGGCGACTTCGACATTGTTCGATGCGCCCTCGGCGAGAGGGCCGAAATGGGTCGCGAGCACATCGCCCGCAACGCCGGCGCAGGTCGCGATTTCATCGACGGTGAGGCCGGGTCGCATGACTTTTGCCGGTATACGGAAGATATTCGCAAAGCGCTTGTTCCAGACCGCAAGCCGGCCTTTGGCGTCCCAGAGAACGAACGCTTCGGGGATGCTCTCGATGGCGTCGCGCAGGCGCGTTTCCGCAATGGCGGCGCCCGGAGCGAACCCTTTGGCGCCAGCCATGTCGATCGCGACGCCCTCGCGCCGGAACCGCGTCGCGTGCCGTGACGTGCGCAGGTAAGCGCGCGACCAGCCGCCGCCGGGCTCGCGCAGGCGCACCGCGCCTTCTGCAATGGCCGCTGGCTCGCCGGTCAAAACCGCAACGGCGTTTCTGAGATCCTTCGGATGAACGAGGGCCGAAATCTCGCGCATGGTAAAACGCCGGTCGCGTGCGCCAAGGCCGATGGGCTCTAAAAAGGCGCGCGTAAAGGTCACCGTGCGCGAACGGTCGTCATAAAACCAGGGCGATGCGCGCCCGCTTTCGAGCGCGGCTTTAAACTCCCCGAGCCTTGAGAGCGCGCCCGCCGCTTCCGCTGCGGCGCGGCTCTGCCGGATGAACGCCGCCATCAGCGAGACGATCACGATGGACATCGCCGCGAGAAGGATCGCGTAAACGACCCAGACGCTGGAGCGGCCGAAAATGTCCCGCGCCGGCGCGGCGGCGAGGAGAACCTCGCCATTGTCGAGCGGGCGCCAGACAAGGGCGTAATCGACGCCGGAGAGCGCGAGCGTCGCCTCGCCTGGCTTGTTGAGAGACAGCGCATGCAGCGCCGCGGGCGTCATGGCGGCAAGCGTTGTCGCGTCGCCGCCTGCAGTGAGGATGTCGGCCGTCGATGAAAGATGAAAAAGCCCGGCGAGGCCGCCGGGCGAAATACGTTCAAGGCTCGCGCGCGCCGGCTCGCCGGTCATGATCGCGATGTTCAGTCCGGCTGCGCCTTCGCTCGCCGCCTGCTGCAGCCGCAGCGCGGTTTCCACCCGACGCGCATTCGCTTTTTCCGTGAGCTCGATGGCGAGCAGACCCGACAGCGCGACAATAAAAGCCCCCGTCAGCAGCGCCAGGCGGCGCGGCGACAAAGCCTCTATGCGGGCAGCAAGGTCAGCCTTGCTGCGGTTCTTCTTCTTCAACGCCATAATGCGCGTTTGTCGCCCGTAGTTTCGCGGTCTTTATTCGCTCGTCGCAAGCGGACCATTCTATCAGAACGCGCGCGTCCACGCCACGCGCACGTTTACTGTTTGTAAACTATTCGTGTTTGGACGCGGCTGTCACCTAGGATTTTGCGGGGCGCGAAAGTTTTTGACGCCAAACGACGCACGCGGGCGTTCGGGAATTTCGACCGCGCTGCGACGGCTTTTCGCGGGGGGCGTAGGTTCGCTTGGGAGAAGCAGCCGACGCGCCGCTGAGAGACCATGGCTGGCCTTATCCGCCGGGCGGCGCAATTCGGTCTTTTCATTGGCGGCTCAGGCATTTACACACCCGCAGATGAGACATTTTCTGAACACCGCCGACTGGTCGCGGCCTGAACTTCAGGCCATGATCGATGACGCCCGCGCGCTCAAGACCTCGCCCCACGGTGATGCTTTGAAAGGCAAAACGGTCGCGCTTTTGTTTCTCAACAATTCTCTGCGAACCCGCACCTCGTTCGATGTCGGCGCGCGCCAGCTCGGCGGCCATGCGGTGGTCCTGTCCCCGTCCGGCGGCATGTGGCCCCTTGAGTTCGAGGACGGCGCCGTGATGGACGGCGAGGCGGAGGAGCATGTGAAAGAGGCGGCGAAGATCCTCTCGCGCTATTGCGACATGATCGGGGTCCGCGCGTTCCCGAAATTCGTCGACTGGCAGGAGGACCGTAAGGACAAAATCCTCACCGCTTTTGCGAAATACGCCGACGTACCGGTCATCAATATGGAGACCATCACCCACCCGTGTCAGGAAATGGCGCATATCATGGCGCTGCAGGAGCGGCTCGGCCCTCTCGACGGCAAGAAGTTTGTCCTCACATGGACCTATCACCCCAAGCCGCTCAACACCGCGGTGGCGAATTCCGCCCTCATGATCGCCGCGAAGTTCGGCATGGCGCCGACGCTTCTATGCCCCACCGAAGACTATATTCTCGATGAGCGCTATATCGAACAGGCGTCGAAAGACGCCGGCGCCCATGGGCAGGCGTTGACGATTTCCCACTCTACCGATGAGGCCTATGACGGCGCCGATGTCGTCTACGCCAAGAGCTGGGGCGCGCTGCCGTATTTTGGCAATTGGGACCCTGAAAAACCGATCCGCGATGCGCACAAGCATTTCATCGTCGATGAGGAGAAAATGGCGCGCACGAATAATGCGCTGGTCTCCCACTGCCTGCCTATGCGGCGCAACGTAAAGATGACCGACGCCGTGTTCGATAGCGAAAACTGTATCGCGTATGACGAAGCGGAAAACCGCCTGCATGTGCAAAAAGCGATTATGAAGGCTTTGGCGGGATAATGACGTGTCCGGGCGCCACAAAAACAAGTGGCTTCAATGGCTCGAAGAAATAACTGGTTACGTCGCTCTTGAGTTTCTGATTGTCGTTGCGGCGGGCGCAGGTCTATTAGGCGCCGTGATATGGGGATGGTGGTTTTTGTCGTCCATTGACTGGATTGCCGGGACAAGCCCGGCAATGACGTTGGTGGCAGGTGCGTTAACATTTATTGGTATCGTCCTTTTCGCCTTTACTCTGGGGTGCGAGTGAAAAACAGCGCTTGACACTTGGTTGTCATTGCCGGGCTTGTCCCGGCAATCCAGTAATGATAATAATCCGTGTCCTGTTTATACTGAATGTGGTCAATGATGCAGAAAGATTACTGCGTTTACATGATGGCGAGCCAGCGTAACGGAACGCTTTACACCGGCGTCACGAGCGATCTTGGCGTACGCGTGTGGGAGCACCGGAACGGCGTGGTTCAAGGGTTTACAAAAAAGTACGGTGTCAAGACGCTGGTTTGGTTCGAGACGTTCGACGATGTCCGCGACGCTATCCAGCGGGAGAAAAACATCAAGAAATGGCCGCGACGTTGGAAGCTGAACCTCATTGAACAGGATAATCCGCAATGGCGGGATCTCTTTGCAGAGCTTCATCCGGAGCCAGACCTTAAGGCGTTTGAGCGAAGGCTGATGGCAGAAACGCGCTGATGGCGATGGGGACATGACTTAAGCGAAACTTGTCGCTATGTCCCTCTACTGCTTCTCGCTGCACTATCCTTACAACGCCAGCCAGTCAGATTTAAACGTGTCCAGTCATCTGTTTGATATTGTCAAAGCCGGCCTCGATGACGAGCGCCTGTTGCACTTGATCGCCGAGAGCAACGCCTATGCGGTTGCGCATTCTCCCGACGGCAAGGACTATGCAGTGACGCCCGGCGCGGACGGGTTCGCCGACATGACCTATTGGCTTGCGCTTGAAGGCGGTAGCGCCCTTGGATGCATCGGCCTTAAACGTCTTGCACCCGACCATGGCGAGATTAAATCCATGCATGTGGGGGAAGCTCATCGCGGTAAAGGCGCCGCGGGCGTTCTGGTTCGGCATTTGCTGGCCGAGGCGAGATCGAAAGGCATGGTGCGCGTCTCGCTGGAGACTGGAACCTCTGACGGCTATGCGATGTCGCGGCGCTTTTATGCTCAGATGGGCTTTGAGCCGTGCCCGGTTTTCGGCGAGTATCTCAAAGACGGCGTCAGCTATTGTATGACACGCCTCGTTTGACGTCTCACAATGGTCTGGCGCCTTTTGAATTGGAAACGCAATTATGAGCGGATGCGACTACGCGGATAAAACGTTTGCGGAAAAATACGCTAAGGGCAGCCCGTCGCAATTCGTTCCTGGTTACTTCACCATGCAGCGCATGGCGGCGCAGTTGATCCGCGAGGTTGCGGGCGCAAGCGCTGAAGTTCTGGTGCTGGGCGCCGGGGGCGGGATGGAGATTGCTGCGTTCGGAGAATGCGAGCCGGGCTGGCGCTTCTTCGGTGTTGATCCGTCTCCGGAAATGCTGGATGAGGCGCGAAAGGTCGTCGAAGACGCTGGGCTTTCGGGCCGCGTGCAATTTCTGGAGGGGTATATCCCTGAGGCGCCGGCCGGGCCGTTCGATGCGGCGACCTCTATGCTGACGCTGCATTTTCTGAAAGACGACGGCAAAAAACTTGAGGCGCTGAAGGCGGTCAGAGACCGGCTGAAACCGAACGCGCCATTTATCCTGGTCGATCTGTGTCTGGACAAAACTGCCGCCGATTACGATGCGCGCCGCGACCGCTATGCGCAGTTTGCGCTTAACGCCGGTGCGAACCCGGATGATGTCGCCCGCACCAGGGGGCGGCTCAAAGACGTGCTCAACACCGTTTCGGCCGAACGGGACGTCGAATTGCTCCGGGAGGCGAATTTTAACGATATCGAGCTCTTTTATGCGGGTCTTTCCTGGCGCGGCTGGATTGCTAGAGCCTGAGGTTTTGTCGTAAGAGCCCGTTTGGAAACTCTACTCTGGTTTGCTGCAAATAGCGGTTTTCTGCGCTTCCGGTGCTCATGTACCTTCACGTACACTGCGCGCCGGTTCTCGAAAACCGCCATTTTCGCTGCCCAGAGTAGAGTTTCCAAACGGGCTCTAAGCAGGTCCGTCCAAATGTCCGCCGGTTCCGCACTTTAATTGATTTATTTGATGATCCTATGACCTCCGCCGCCTCGACCCGCCAGACCATCGTCCAGCTCCTGTCCAACATGTCGGACGGCAAGGAGATCCGCTCCTATCTGCAGCGCTTTTCCGAAGTCGGCGAGGCGCGCTTTGCAGTGATCAAGATCGGTGGCGCGATCCTCGCAGAGCAGCTTGAGGAGACCGCCGCAGCGCTCGCTTTCCTGCATACGGTGGGGCTGACACCCATTGTCCTGCATGGCGCCGGTCAGCAGCTCGACGCGGAACTGAAAAAGCGCGGCGTCGCCACAAAGAAGATCGACGGCAAACGGGTTACCGACGCCGCGACGCTCGATGCGGCCCGCGATGTGTTCACCAACGCGAATATCGAGCTTGTGGAAGCGGTGCGCGCGCAAGGGGTGTCCGCCCATTCCCTCACCACCGGCGCCATTGAGGCCGACTATCTCGACCGCGACAAGTTCGGCTTCGTCGGTGAGCCGACCAATGTCCGCCTTGAACTCATCCAGTCGATTGCGCGCTCGGGAGCGATCCCCATACTGACATGCCTTGGCCTCGCGCCCGGTGGCCAGCTGGTGAACGTCAACGCCGACAGCGCGACGCGCGCGCTCGTTCATGCGCTGCAGCCCATGAAGATCATCTTCCTCGCCGGCGTAGGGGGCCTTCTGGACGGCGCCGGCCAGATCATTCATTCGATCAACCTCGCAGCGGACTATGACGACCTTATCGCTGGCGGCGCTGTCACCGATGGCATGCGTCTCAAGATCGATGAGATCAAACGCCTTCTCGACGATGCGCCGCTGTCGTCATCGGTCTCCATCACGACGCCGGCGGGCCTCGTGCGCGAGCTTTTCACTCATGGCGGCTCGGGCACGCTGATCCGCAAGGGTGAGTTGATCGTGTCGCTAGCAAAGAAAGCCGACATCGACGGGCCGCGCGCGACAGCGCTGATCGAGGAAGGTTTTGCGCGTACGCTGGTTTCTGGCTGGTGGGAGAAAGTCGCCTTCAGCGGCGTTTACGTCTCCGAGCACTATCGCGCGGGCGCTTTCCTGCAGGAGATCGACGGCTTCACCTATCTCGATAAATTCGCGGTGGTTGAGGACGCTCGCGGCGAGGGCCTTGCCCGAACGGTATGGCGGCGTTTCACTGCCGATCACCCCGAATTCTACTGGCGCTCGCGCACCGAAAACGGGTTTAACGCCTTTTACGGGGCGGAGGCTGACGGTTCTGTGAAACGCGGGCCGTGGACGGTCTTCTGGAAGGGCGATATGACTTTCCCGGAGATCGAAAAAGCGGTGGATCGCATTGCGGCGATCCCAGAGTCATTTGACGTGGAACAATAGACGTGGCGGAGCCCTTTTTAGTCGGACTGGTCGGCGCACGCGGTCATACGGGCCGCGAACTTTTGCGTCTGATCGGCGGTCACCCGGAGTTGATGCTTGCCTACGCCGTCAGCCGCGAATTCGCGGGGCGGCCCGTCTCTGATATCGCGCCCGAAGAACATGACGAGTGCATTTTCGAGGCGCTGACGCCGACAGAAGCCGCGCCGCGGCGCGCCGATGTGGTCATCCTTGCCTTGCCGGACGGCGCCGCCAGCGACTATGTGGCGGCGTTCGAGGATATCGCGCCGAAGCGTATCCTCGTTGATTTGTCTGCGGACAACCGGTTTGACGACAACTGGGCCTATGGCCTGCCGGAGCTTCACCGCGCCAAAATCGCCGGTAAAAAGCGCATCGCCAATCCGGGCTGCTATGCGACCGCCATGCAGCTCGCCCTCGCGCCGCTCGTCCCGCACTTTGCGGGCGCGCCTGCGGTCTTCGGCGTTTCGGGCTATTCCGGCGCCGGCACGAAGCCGTCGCCGCGCAATGACGAAACGCGCCTCAAAGACAACCTGATGCCCTACGCGCTGGTTGGGCATAAACATGAGCGCGAGGCGACACACCATCTCGGCGCGCCCGTGCGCTTCATGCCGCATGTGCATCCGGCGTTTTCCGGCCTTCTCGTAACGACGCATATTCCGGTTGCGGAGAAAATGACTGCGGCCGAAGTCGCTGATCTTTACGCCGAGCGCTATGCGAGCGAGCCGTTGATCGCCCTGCGCAATGCGCCGCCGGAACTGAAAGACGGGACCGGCCGCACGGGCGTTCTCATCGGCGGCTTCGATGTCAGCGAAGACGGGCGCAATGTCGTCGTCTGCGCCGCGGAAGACAACCTCCTCAAGGGCGCGGCGGTGCAGGCGATCCAGAACGTCAACCTTGCGCTCGGCCTGCCGGAACTGATGGGCCTGCATCAATAGGCCCCTGCATCAATAGGCCATTTCCGGGTCAGACTGACAAAGACAGCAAAATAACCTTTATTGCTTATGGTTATGTCATTTGTCCGCCACAAAGCTTGCGCATCTTTGTGCATCTATCTAAAGCGAAAGACATAGCATTTTTCGAAAAAGTGTGGGCGGTTTTTCGCAAAAGAAATGCTAAAAAAGAATAACCTAGAGCCATGCAGGCGATTCCAATTGAAGACGCATGGCTCTAGAGCGGGTTGCAGCAAAAGTGGTTCACCGGTTTTGCGTCGCAACCCGCGCAATCAAATACGTAGAGCCGTTTGCTTGACTCACCGGGAATGCAAACGGCTCTAGAGCATGTGAAAGCAGTCAATGGCGGTACCGGAAGGCGACTTTTTAATTCAGGCGGCGACGTATCTGGGCGCTGCGGTCATCGCTGTTCCGATCTTTAATCGTTTTAAACTCGGCTCCATTCTCGGCTATCTCGCCGGCGGCGTCATCGCGGGGCCCCATGTCCTTGATCTTCTGCATCAGGAGGAAGGGGTCTTTCACATCGCCGAACTTGGCGTTGTGCTCTTCCTGTTTATCGTCGGGCTTGAACTCTCGCTGACGCGACTATGGTCGATGCGCAAGGAGATCTTCGGCCTCGGGACGGCGCAAATGGCGGTGACGGGCGCGGTGATCGCTGGGGCGTTCATCGCCTCCGGCGTCATGTCGAGGGAGGCGGCGATTGTCGCCGGCCTTTCCTTTGCATTTTCATCGACGGCGTTCGCCCTGCAAATGCTGCGCGACCGCGGCGAGTTGACGACGCGTTATGGCACGCGGTCGTTTTCGGTGCTGCTCTTTCAGGATCTTGCGGTTATACCGCTCCTTGCATCGATCCCCATTGTCGCCGGCGCGAGCGTTGCGTCGGGCGCGCCCATCGACTGGCTGGCGGTCCTGAAGGGCGTCGGTGTGCTCGCGGGCCTGGTGGTGGTTGGCAAATTCGGCCTCGATCGGCTGTTCCAACTGGTGGCGAGCGCCGGCTCGCGGGAAGGGTTCGCCGCGACGGCGCTCTTCGTCGTCGCGCTGACGGCGCTGGCGGTTTCCTGGGCTGATCTTTCCATGGCGCTTGGCGCGTTTCTCGCGGGCGTCCTCCTAGCGGAATCGTCCTACCGCCATCAGATTGAAACGGACATCGAGCCGTTTCGCGGGCTTCTGCTTGGCCTCTTTTTCATCTCTATCGGCATGCGGCTCGACCTCGGCGTGATCGCCGCCAACTGGCCCATCATCATCGGCGGTGCGGTGGGGCTCGTGGGCGTTAAGGGCGCGCTTTTGTATGGCGTAACGCGTCTCTTTGGATCGCCCCATAACGATGCGCTCAGGATCGCCGCGGTTCTGTCCCAGGGCGGCGAGTTTGCGTTTGTGGTGATCAGCCTTGGTGGCGCGGCGGCGCTCTTCACGAGCGGTCAGTCCACCATGATGTCGGCGATCATCACCATTTCCATGATGTTGACGCCGCTCATGGTCGCGCTTGCGGCGCGCCTGACGCCCAAAGCAAAGGCCGACGCCGAGGGTCTTGACGGTCCGACGGCGAAACAGAACCATGTGATTATCGCCGGTTTCGGCCGGGTGGGGCAGATCATTTCTCAGATCCTCAACAATTCCGGCGCCGATGTGACCGCGATTGACCGCGACCCGGCGCATATCCGTAACGCTCAGCGTTTCGGTTTCAAAGTCTATTTCGGCGACGCCTCGCGGCTCGACGTTCTGTTGACCGCCGGCGCGCTTCATGCCGAGGCCGTGATTTTGTGCATGGACGATCCGGAAGCGGTGAACCATGCGGTGACGCGCCTTCGCGCCCGCGCGCCCAATGTGACGATCATCGCCTGCGCCCATGACCGCATTCATGAAATCGCGCTGCGGTCTCTTGAGCCGGATGTGATCGTGCGCGAGACGCTGGAATCGAGCCTCCTGATGGCGCGCGAAGCGCTCTCGCGTCTTGGTCATGACGAACGCACCATAGACGACTATGTGGCGCAGTTTCGCAAGATGGACCGCGCGCGCCTGCTGGCGCAAATCGACGCCGGTCCCGAGGCGGGACTTGAGCACCTGCACTCACGCTACACATCGCCCGCGCAGGACAAGAAATAGAATACTGCGGTTTGTTTTATGCGTCGCACGCTTCCTCGATGCGATGCATGTCTTCGTCCGACAGGCCGAAATGGTGACCGATTTCGTGCACCAGAACATGGGTGACGAGCGCTTTGAGCGAACGGTCGCCTCGTTCGACGGCTTCGGCGATGATCGGCTTACGGTATAAATGAACCCGTGCGGGAATCGCCGGCGGATCGGTCACCGATTTTTTAGTAAGCGCAATACCTTCATAGAGACCGGACAGCTCCATGGGGTCGTCGATCCCAAGATCGTCGAGGGCGTCGCGGTCTGCAAAATCGGCCGTATGGATAACGACGTCGCCACAAAGCGCACGAAAACTTGCGGGCAATTTCTCATAGGCCGCGGCGACAAGCACGGCGAATTCTTCCGGGTCAGGCGCCAGTCTGCTTCGGTTGTCATCCGCGTTTTCAGCCATGAACGTGGCCGATGGCGCTGGCGATCGCCTCGATCATGGGGCGCGCGACCTCAAGCGGCGGGCGGCCGCGTGTCATGCCCAGGCGCACGATCACCGTGCGTTTCGACGGGATGATCACGACATATTGCCCGTCATGACCGGACATATAGTACATGCTCTCTGGCAGCGCCGGCATGAAGCGCGCCCGCTCGCCGCCGTCGCGGTTCAGCCAGAAATGTGCGCCATACTGACTATCGGATTGCGCTGCGGGCTCTGCAACGAAGTCGTTCCAGCCGCCCGGCAGGATGCGTTGCCCCTCCCAGACGCCTTCCTGCAGGTAAAGCTGGCCGAGGCGGGCCCAGTCGCGCGCAGTCGCGTAAACGAAGGAAGACCCGACGGGCGTGCCGGAGGCGTCGGGCTCCATCACCACGCTTGATGCGCCGATGGGGTTGAAAAGGACGTCCGCCGCGAAAGCGTAGATGTCTATCTCTTTCGCCGCGAGCGCGTTGCGTAAGGCGCGTGCAATGAGATTGCTGGTTCCGCTTGAATAGTACCAGACCTCGCCCGGCTCGGCGGTCATGGGTTCGCGCGCGGCGACGGCGCCGGCGTCGGCGCTCTCAAACAGCATGCGGTTCACGGTCGAGCGCGAGCGGGCGTAATCTTCCTCGAATGCAAGGCCGCTCTGCATTTGCAAAAGATCGCGCCAGGTGATCTTTGCGCGCGGGTCGCCCTCTGGCCAGGCGGAGACGGCGTCATCGATGTCAACATGTCCCTCAAGCACCGCTGCGCCGACAAGCGTCGCCATAACGCTTTTCGACATGGACCAGCCGAGCATGGGCGTTTCGGCGCTAAAGCCCTCCGCATACCGCTCATCTACGATTTTGCCGTCGACGGCGACAACAACCGCCCGCGTGCCAGACGTTTCGTCTTCGATGGCTTGCGTTATCGCGGCGTCGACCGCGGCGTAATGCACATGGTGCAGCGCCTCACCGCTGATCGCACGCGCAAGCGGCCAGGGATCGGCGGCGTCGGTGAGGGCGGGCGCCAGCGGCGGGCCAAGCCGCCCGCCATTCACGAGCGTGCAGCCGGTGAAGTCGCGGTAGACCGCTTTTGCGCGACCGAGACCGAAGAACGAGGTTTGGGCGCTGCGGCCCGTTTCATCGATCACGAGCGATGTCTTTTCGACGATAGGATGAATGCCGGCGAACTCGATATCGCTGACGGCGTCGGCGTCGCGCCCCGCAAGGAAGATTTCCGAGCATGCGATTTTCGCCTTGTAGCCGGCGGCGATGCGCACGGTGCGGTCGGCGACGACGCCCGCGGCCGCGAGCCCCGCCATCGCGAGAAGGGCGGCGCCGAGGGCGATTTGTTTTTTGGAAAACGGTCCGGTCATCGCAGCGTCTGCCTTTGTGCCTCAAGGATTGATCAAATGATCATTGGCGAACGATCATAGATATGTGGGTGAGCATGAAAACCCTGTTGCTCATCCGGGGAAGCCTCAATGCGTCAGCGGGTTCGCCAGCGGCAGCGAGAGGGGCGTCGCCGATAACTGCACCGAGTTCGCCCACGCGCCGATCATCGTCAACTCTTCACGGTGGCGCGCGATCAGGTCCTGTTCGTCGCGCGCCCGAGCACCGGCGTCGTAGGACTGGTCGTCGAATTTCGCATTGGTGGAAAAAACAGGGCCGGCGACCGCGGCGGCGATTTGCGCCTCGCTGTGCTCAAGCTGCAGGTGTTTGCTGGCGGCGGCGAGCATCTCGCCTGGCCGGTCGAGGAGGACGCGAAAGTCGAGCGATTTTGCAGCGTCGCCAGCCGAGGCCAGAAGGCGCGCAAACAACTCCATCTGATGACGCCAGACGAGTGCCGCGATTTGCAAGTCCGTTAACGCTAGCGCCTGACGTTCCGGGATCGCCGCGACGCCCTCCTTGTCGAGGACGAAGATCGTATATTGTTTGCGTACGAATGCTTTGCAGGGTTCGCCCTTCTTCAGGACCGAAATCAAAAACCCTTCAAGATCCCCATAAAGGAAGAGGATGCGCGCGCTGCTGCGCGCAACAACAGGCGCCAGATTGTTGGCGGTGTTGGTCGGCTTGATGAGGACCCGCTCGGTCGCCTCATGCGGGCGAGCGAGAAGGGCAAACACGATGTCGCGAACCCGGTCAATGCGTGCAACGTCATTAGGCGTCGCCGCCATTCGGTAGGTGTTCGCAAGATCCATGGTGATTTGCGGCTCTTTGAGGCTGAGCGTTGTCGCTGGTGTATCAAGGGCGCGCGCCATCAGCGTGGAGCAGCAAAAGGCGCTATGGAACAAAAAGACCGGCGAGGGCCGTGCGCCGCCGCCGGATTTCTCGAGAAGCGGCGTAATCGCATCGATAGGCGCCGTCGCCATGCCAGACGCGGTTTTGCGCTCATCCAGAAAAGCCTCCCGAACAAGGGCGTTTCGATCGAGACGGGCAAACTGGATTACGCCTTTCGTCATATCGAGCCGGTCCGGCAGCCAGGCCGGGTCGCGCACGAGGTCTTCAATCGAGGGAGAGGCGGATGTCATAACAATCCTTTTTGGACGTTTCTGACCTTCTCGGCTAGCCCGCAGCGCTGGAAACCACGCAAGCGTGCTCGTCTCCGCGCGCCGTCTTGCGCCGGGCAGGGCCTGCCGATAGTAATTTCGCTGAATGGAGACGAGATATATGAAAAAAATCTACGATAACGCCGCGGCGGCGCTTGACGGTGTGCCGTTTGACGGCATGACCGTAATGTCGGGCGGGTTCGGCCTTTGCGGCATTCCGGAAAATCTCATCACGGCCCTGCGCGACAGCGGCGTGAAGGACCTCACGGTGATTTCCAACAATGCCGGTGTCGATGATTTCGGCCTCGGTTTTTTGTTGCAGACGCGCCAGATCAAGAAAATGATTTCGTCTTATGTGGGTGAGAACAAAGAGTTCGAGCGACAATATCTCGCCGGCGAACTGGAGCTTGAGTTTAACCCTCAAGGTACGCTCGCCGAGCGGTGCCGCGCGGGCGGCGCCGGCATTCCCGG
>JBCCXE010000017.1:0-22528 GCA_039192395.1 Pseudomonadota bacterium | reverse complement strand
CTGCGAAAGGCCGCAAAGCGCAATGTTGAGACCCTTTGGGACGAAATCGGACGAGTGCTCGGCCGCTTCCCGCCAGATGAATGCGCAAACTACATCCGGAACTCAGGATATTGCATCACCTGATATGCAACAGGCTCTAAAGTGGTTCACCGGTTTTGCGCCGCAACCCCCGCAATCAAATATTTAGAGCCGTTTGCATGACTCATAAAGAATGCAAACGGCTCTAGGGTTGCTTATTCAAGCTGCCGCCATGTTCGATGACGTTTTCGTCACCCAGATAGTTCCCAAACGGATTGAGCGTATAGCTTGACCCGCGCGAAATACGCAGCGCCGCATTGATGCTGTCAAGGAAGTGCGACGTCGCCCGTTGAGCCTGCGCGTCGGTCTTGATGACGTAAGGCGTGATAAACACCACCAGTTCTGTTTTTGTGTTGTTTGTTGAGTTGGTTTTGAACAGGTTGCCGACGCCGGGAATGTCTTTCAGGAACGGAATGCCGTTGACATTGTATTCCAGATTATCCTGCATCAATCCGCCGAGAACCGCCGTTTGCCCCTGGCGGAGGGAAATCTCCGTTTGCAGGTTGCGGTTGGAAATCGTCGGGCTGGAAATGCCGGGAAAGGCGTCGTCGGTGGTTGAGGAAACTTCCTGCGAGATCGTGACGTCAATACGATCGTCGCCGTAAACGATCGGCTCGATGTTTAGGAGAATACCTGTCTGGCGGTAAGAGACGGACTGCAAGACATCCGTCGCGGCGTTGTTACCCTGGTTTACGTTGGTCGCGCGTTGCGAGGTGATGACCGGAACATCCGTACCCACCTGGATTGACGCCGACCCGCCAGAGCGCGCTACAAGGCGGGGCGTTGAAAGCACATTGATTTTCTGGTTGCTGGCTGATGCGTTGAGGCCGACGCCAACATCGTCCCCTTCGAAGCTGAAGTTGAAACCGGACCCGCCAAGGGTCAATCCCTGCGCCGTGCCGAGGATCGCCGTACCGTTCTGGATCGCTTGGTTTATCTGGAAGTCGATGCCGAAATCTGCTTCGTCCGTAAGCGTCACTTCTGCAACGGTGACCTCAATCAACACTTGCGGCGGCGGCGTGTCGAGCTGGCGCATCAATTGCTCGGCCCGCTGGAACTCGCTGGGCGTGCCGTAAAACAGAATGCGATTGCCGGCGACATCGATGGTGATACGGCCATTGCTGGCGATCCCGGGATCGTTTTGTCCGCCGCCGAAGTTGCCACCGGTTTGGCCGTTCGGCCCTAATTGGGCCCCCTGTCCCTGTGGAGCGCCGGGCGTCACGCTGACGCCAACGCCGGCTCCGTCCTCGCCCTGACCGATCGGGAGCCGCGAAATGAGTTCGCCAAGGGTTGTCGCATCCGTATTGCGGGCGGTGTAGATGAAAACGGCGCGGTCGTCGCCGAGGGCTGACGGCTGGTCAAGTTCGTTCACCCAGTAAAGTGCGCGCACGTAAGCGTCTTGTTGGGTCGCAAAAATAATCAGCTGATTGATGCTCGGCACCGAAAGAATGTTTACTGCGCGTTGAACAGACCGAGCGGCTTCAATGGCCTGATAACCTTCCGTATTCAGAATTTGCACCAGCGTCCGCGATAAATCGTCCGCGCCCCAAAAGACCGGCTCGATGCGGGCGACGCGCGCGCCGGCGAGACGCGGTACGTCCATGCGCTCAACGATGCGCGCCGCTTCGGCGACGTCGTCCGCATTGCCGGCGATGACGAGGGTATTGGTGCCTTGATCAGGCGTGAACTTAACGGCGTTTTCATCGGGATAAGCGTCTTTTAAAACGTCGATGATGGAGTTCGCGGCGACAGACTGGAGTTCGAAAAACTGTATTACCGGACGCGATGTTTCGGGCACGGAGGCATGGGCGCGCGCGCGGATGAAAATGGGCGCGCCGGCTGCAAGCGCGCTTGATTCCAAAATGCGGACCGAACCGTTCTCGATGGTGGTTACAAGCCCGTAATCCTCAAGCGCTGTCTGCACCTGCGAAAAGAAGGCGGCCTTTGACATTTGCATCGAGCCGCGCAGAGAAACGATCTGGGTTTTTTCCGCAACGCCGGGACCCATAGAATAAGGCACGTTGAGAACGGCGCCGAAGACCGTGTCGATGAACGCTGGCACCGTTTGCGGTGTGAGGGCGACTTCGCCGTCCACCTCTTCGCCATTGACGAGATTGGCGATCTCGTCGGGGGTTGCTTTGATTGTCGAGGGGGCGGTGTCCGCGGGGTCGAAAACGGGATTGGCGTCGGGTCTGGGGCCGGCGAGGCGCGTGACCTTTGTGTTTCGCTCGTCTTCGCGATCGCTGCCGGCCGCCGCCGCGTCAACTGTCGGAGCGGCCTCGGTCTGGGTTCCGCGTTCGGCCGTTTTCGCCTGAAAAGTCGGTTGCGTCGTGCACGCGCCAATCAGGAGCGCCACGCTCGCGGCGCCCAGATGGCGGTTCGAAAACTGTCGACGCATGGTCATGTACAAAACTCTGGGCTTGTTCAGAGGGCCGTCTGCCAGCCTGCGAAAGATGCAAACAAAGACTTATGACCCTATTCGGAACAAATCCGTAATCCTTTATTTCGCCCGCGTCGGAATTTTCTTATCTCAATAATTCATTGATCGCCAGCGCTGTTTCCGTCTGGCGGCGTGCTCGACGAAACGCCGTAAAACTGGACCGTAATTGTTTCGTCTTGCCGGGTGAGCGTGACTTGCTGCTCACGGATTGCGGCGATGCGCCATTCAGCGACGTAGATATCTCCGGTCGTAAGGCGCTTGCGCGCGCCTGGGGCGACATTTTCCCGGTCGACAATCCAGATCGCCTCGCCGTCATCGCCTTCGCGGTGAACGATGGCGGTGATGTCCGCGCGCAAAGCGGTTTCTACGTCAACGTTGGCAAGCGGGTCGTCGTCGGCGCCCGGATCGGTTGTATCGTCGATGTCTTTCGCCACGGTGGAGGGCGCAATGAGAGGGCGCAGACGTTCCACGATCGCGCTATTTGCGGCGCCTGGGCGCGGCAGGTCATAGACTGACCGGCCGCTGATCGGGGCGACAGCGGTTCCCGGTTGCCCGATGACAGCGGCGAGCACCCCGAGGGCGAAGGCAGCGGCCAGGCCTCCGCCTGACAGCGTCCATCGATGGCGAACGAGGTCGTCGAAGCTCCAGGAGGCCATCAACCCGATCCTTCCTCTGTCGGCGACGCGACGTCAGAAGCCTCGTTGCCGTCATCGTCAGGCGCGACGGGCGGCGTTGAATTTGTCGTTGTCCCAACCGTAAGCGGCGCCCGAACGATGAGGCGGAATTGCTGAACGCGCCCCGGCGAAACAGCAAAGTAGTTTATGTCTACGCCCTCATTCAGCCCCGAAAGCCCGTCCAGAAAATCTAAAAATGTGGGCCAGGTGAATGTCCCCTCCAGGGTCATGGTGAAGAAGCGAATGTCGCCCTCGCCATCGATATCTGCGGAGGGCGTAATGGAAACACCGTTCAGGCCTGCTTCATTCGCGATACTCGCAACTTTTTGCTGTGCGTTGAGGCGGGCGATGGCGAAGGTTTGTCCGGTGAAAGACCAAGACTTGGCGCGCGCGGCGCCCTGACGTGCGCGTGCGGCGAGATCGGCGTTTTGTGCGGCCTTTACAAGAGCCTCCGACTGGCGGCGTTCGTTCTTTAGCTCAGCAAGGCCGGCCCAGCGCGCGCTCGCCCAGTCGCCGGCGCTGAGCATTACCTGAAGCATCGCGACCGCGCCTAAAATGATAATGAGAGCGAGCTTGCGACGGTCGCCCCGCAGCGCTTTAAGTTCGTCGGTAAGCTCTTCGCGCACGCCCATATTCTAAAACCCGGCTCCGCGCCCGCTGATGTCAGCGCGAAAGTTCGTGCGGCCGCTGTTTTGTTCTATTTGCGGAACGACACTTGAAAAGTGTGGGCTTTCCTCCAAAAGCGCGGCGAAGTCGCTGATCGTGGCGCCCTCCGTGACGTTGACGCCGAAGCGGACGCGATTTGTGTCGAGGCTCCAGTCGCTCAACGTAAGGCCGACGCTGTCCGCGATAAGGATCGCGGTTTCAAGAAGCGCTACGGGATTAGGGTGGTTGGTTTCCGCATGCAGGGTCCGCATCAGTTCGACGTCTGCGCGGGTTGCCCCTTCCGATCCAGGGCCTTCTCCGGCTGTGTCGAGCCGGTTTATCGCCGCCTGCTCCAAGGCGCCCGACGCCGCATAGAACGCGCCCCTGCCAAGTTGAAAGGCTGCAATGACTAAAAACGAGGCTGCAATCGCCGCCGCGCCAGCGGCGATGATTTTCCACTCACGATCCTCTTCGACCGTCTCAATGGACAGGGCGTCGGTCGCGCTTAGGTTTTGCGCGACGGGTGCGGGCGGGTCGGCGCTCTCAAAATGGTTGGCGCGCAGGAACCATTGCCAGTCGCGATCTGAAAAGCCCTGGCGGCGAAACGCCGACGCGACGAGGTCGCCGCCCTGCCAGATCTGCGCTTCAATACCCGATGGCGTCGCAATCTGGCGCGCGCCGTCGTCAGTCCTGCTGAAGAGCGACGCCGGGCGCATATCCTCGGCGCGATAAGCGAAACTGTCGCCAATGAGCGTCTCAATCGCGCCTCGGTCCCACTGCCATACATTGTAATTGTCGCCGGCTCGGGTCACGAGGCTGTCCGTTTCCGGATATGGCGCATTGCCTTCCGCGAACAGCAATGCGGCGGCGTCGGTTTTGCTTTGAGCGACATTGCGTGGACGCTCGAACTGGGTGTGCCGGTAAAGGGCGCGCGGCAGGATCAGGAGGGGCCTGCGCGGCGCAGCGGCGTCCGCAACGCGTTCAATGTCACCTTTCTCCGTCAGCGAATAAACGGGACGGGCGAGGAAGCGGCGCAAGCTCGGCGACAGGTCTGTCGGCTTCTTGACGGTCATTTCGATGGAACCTGCGGTTGAGTTTGACATAAAAGGGTCTGTCGGCGCCGCCATCCGATATGTAGATAACGCTCTCGCGCGTCAATGTTTCGTTCGCTCGGTTGATGCGTACGCGTACGCCGCGGGACGGGAACGTATGGGCGACGAAGACTTCGCCCTCTACCGTTGCGCCGATCCGCCGGGAGATATCCGCAAGGCTCGAAAAGGGTGCGATGCGTCGCTCGGTAATGGCGCTTTGCGCTGCGTCGCGATCCACATTGTAGAGGGCCGCTAAAGATCCCGCGGGCGCCGTGTTGATATTGAACTGGTGGGCGCGCAGGTCGGCCCAGCCGTTTTCAAATATAAATTCCTTGCCGGCGCTTGAAAGCGTGTCAGGCCAACCAAGGATAGAAAAGGCGCCGCTGCGTGTTAGCAGGCGGTAGTTCGGCGGCGCCGGCAAATTGCGGCTCTGATAATCGAACTGTTCGGCGCCGCCGAAACCTTCTCGGTCGTCGTCGTCGGTAAAGTCGGTGTAGGCGGCGGCGAGCCGGCGCGCATCGATTTCGCCGACGCCGCTGGCGGCGATGAAGCGAACTAGCTGATCCGGCGCGAGGCTGTTCATGTTGACAAGTCCGGCGAGGTCCTGTGCAGCAACGCGGTAGCCGCCGCTCGGCGCTCTGTGACTATATTCCGTACCGTCGAGGAAAAGCATCTCCTGGCGGGGAGCGTTGTTCGAAGCGAAGCGACGGCTCCCCGTGTCGGGGAGCGTGAAATCGGCCCCGCCGCCTCCAACCTCTTGAAAGACCGACACTCGCGGTGCGCCGATTTTGATGCCGCGCTGTCCGTAGGGCTCGCTGGTCATTGAGAAAGCGAGGCGCGCCTCAATGTTGGCGGCGTCGAGTTCGCTTCGGAATTCACTTTGCGCGGCGGCCGTCAGATCACTGAGGGTCATGTATTGCCGCAGCGTCGCCATGGTGATGAGCGCCATGCCGGCAAGGGCCACCATGAGAAACGGCAATACAAATCCGCGCTCGCCCGCAGCGGTTTCAGCGTAGAGCTGCGCTGTTTCATCCTCGCGCATCAGAACTCAAACTCCGGGCCGAAGGTTTCGAACTCGAAGGCTGCGCGGCTGCGCACATTCTGCTGTGTTGCGCCGGCGCGCGCGATCCACGTCGCCTCGCCGCCGGGCGCGGGGAAACTGAGCCGCACAAGCGGCGCGCGGAGCGATGAGCGCGTCGCCAGCAGTTGATCGAGCGACTCGCCGCCGCTCAGGCGTTGCTCGAATTCGCCGAATCCGAGGCCGGTTCCCGGTTCCGGCCACTGCTCAGTCCACTGAACGCCATCAGCTGAATACGAGAATGAGGCGCCCCTGCCGGTCCAGGAAATCAGCTGTAATTCTCCGTAGTCGCCCTTGCAATAAAGTCCGCCGCCGTCCGCATTTTCTCTGATGTCGATGACGACGTCCTGGAAATTGCGGGTTGAAACGCATCCGGCTTCGATTTCCGACGAGGCCCATCCTCTGAGCGTCGTTTTGTCGCCGAACACTATTTCTTTCGGCGGCGGGGAGCCGAGTTCCTGCACGCGCGGTGCGAAGCCGGCGAGCATTGCGCGGTAGAGTTTTTCGCTCGCGTCGCGGCCAGCCAGCGCGTCTAGCTGCGCGGAAAGCCGCGCATTGCGTTGCGCGTAGGCGATGGTGATCTGAAACGCCGCCGACAATACAATGCTTGCAAGCAGGAGCGTTACCAGGACTTCAATCAGCGTAAAGCCGCGCGCTTTTTCTGGGCGCCGCCGCATCATCTTATCTCGGCTGTGCAAAAGGGCGGCGCCAGATTGAGATCGAGCCCGTCGCCGCTGGCGTTTTCAACGCGGGCCAGACCACCGCGGCAGACACCGCGCGGCTCGAATATGATGGGTGCGGATAACTTGTACTGCCAGCCCCTCGGCATGGTGGTGATGGTGGCGTGCTGTTCGGTAACAATGCCCGCAGCGCTGTCGCGCGCGACTTCTCCTGTAGCCGCTGTCGGGTCGACCAGAATGATCCGTATTTGCCGCTCCCATGCTTCTGCGCGCAGCCTCGCGACCTCCGTGCGCAACTCAATCGCCGCCGCGCGTGCTTCCGCGCGCGTCAGGGAAGATTGCAGGCCGGGCATGACGACGATCGCCACAAGGCCGATCATCGACAAAACGATCAGCACTTCGATCAGGCTAAAACCGCGCGCACGGCGTCGCGGACCAGCGTGAGGGTTATGATGTGCGACGGCGTTTCGCATGGGCCTTCGCTGCGTGCCCGATGCCGGTCGGGGCGTTCCTCATCGGGAGTTTTCGTCTGACGGGCCGCCGCCGACGAAAACATCTTCAGAAGCGCCGCTGCCGCCAACCTTGCCGTCGGCGCCAAGCGTGCCGATCCGCGGTTCGCCGCTGGGGTCGGTCGGCGCCACATAGACAAACTCGCGTCCCCAGGGGTCCGCCGGTACGTCTCCATCGAGATAAGGGCCGAACCAGGCGCCGCCGTCGGTTTGAGTCGGGCGCGTGACGAGCAGGGCGAGGCCTTCCTGCTCGGTCGGATAGCGGCCGAGATCGATGCGCATCTGTTTCAGGGCGGCCCGCAAATTTGTCAGTTGGCTGGACGCCACCGTTATTTTGCCTTTGTCGAGCTGGTTGATGAGCCGGGGCCCCACGATCGCCGTCATCATCGCCATGATGGTGAGCACGATCAGGAGCTCAAGGAGGCTGAAACCCGCTTGTTTCTTCGCGTCGCCTGCTTTTGGAGCCTGCTCGCGGCTGTCGGTGACCGCGCCAGCCAGTGCTTTGGAATTTAAGCCGTTTTGTTGGGTGTCGTCCTGAACCGCCGTCACCGGTTCCTCCTCATTGTTACATATCAGGGCTGCGCCATTGGCGCATTCCCTGGCGCACTTGCAGCCATAAAAACCGCGGAGACGAACAAAGACGCCATCGTTTTATCGTCGAAACCGCACTCCATGCGCCGGCGGCGTTTTTTTATTCATTCGCCCGATAATTCTTTCAAAGCGATTTTGGTTGTCGGCAATTGGCGGGGCGCCGTCAAGATTGTGCGCGTCGTTTCGTGGGTCATTGTCGGACATTGCCTTCCCATTTCTCATTATGACCAAAAATAAATTGCTTCCAAGTTCCTAACGCGCTGGTTTTATTAATAATTATGGCGACGGGAAACAGGGGCGCCTCGTGTGCGCAACGCCGCTTCAGGGAGCGCGAAAATGGCATGCGCGGATCGCCCGAAAGCCCAGCAAAACCGTCAAAAAACCTTAACAAAGAACGTTAAATTGCAAGGTAAATTTTGGTTGACTTGAAAATCGCCTGTTCGTAGCTTGCGTTGGAGCCAAGAGGGGGGCGGGTCGTCTTCTCCACTCTGGGGTTCGTTTTGAAACCTGCGCCTAAGTTCTCGCTAAAAGGGGATCGAGGTCTAGGCTTTAGTGCGATGTTGACATCAAGGAGAAATCTCTATGCGCATTAAGAGTAAACTATTGGCTGGCGTCGTCGCCTCCGCGTTTTTGGCGGGCACGGCTGGCGCTGTTGATCTTACAAATACCACAGGCGGCGCCACAAATGGCGATCCGCTTGGCTTGGCGAACACCCTCGATTTTGCGGGAACGACGCCGGTCACTGGCGCTGTCGTTTTTGACATCGATCCATCATCAGGCGCCTTCCCGACGGGTAACGTCCTTGTTGACGTTGTTTTGACGGGCGCTCTGATCGCGACGGACCTTACAGGCGGTGAGCTTACTGGTTCTACGACATCCGTTATCTCAACGGGCGGCTCTGCTGGCGAAGCGTCTGTTCGCTTCCTTATTTCCGGTGCTGACGGTTGTGCCCCGTGTACAGTGACGCTTCCAGTTGGCCTTGTTGGTACGGACGTGTCCGTGTCCGTTGGCCTTGAAACAGACGCTGGTGCGGATGTTGATAACTCGAACTTCGATGACAAGCGTGTCGATACTGACTTGGTCTCTTTGGAAGACCCATGGGCGGTGACGTTCACCCCTGATACAACCGGCGCTGTCGCGGATCTTGACCTTGCAGATCCCTTCACGCTCTTCGATGTTGCTCTCTCTGCCGGTTCTACGACGGTACAGGACATCGGTGATATCGTTGTCGCCAATAATCAAGTAGATTACGGCAATGGCGACAAGGCCGTAGTTGGCGATCTTGCTGGTGCTGCCCTAGACAGTACGGACGTTGCAGCGATCGACGTTGCGGGTTCTGGTAGCTTTACAGCGTTCGACGACGACACGACTGGTGGTGCGCTTGCTGGTGATATCACTTGTGGTGCTGCTTCATGTACGTCTATCACTGCTTCCAGCTTCGCAGCTGACCTTGGCGGCACCATCGGTACTTTTGCCTTCGGTGTTGAAGCTGATACTGAAACGGCTATTGAAAGCACGAATGTTGCGGTGGAAGTCACTATCGAAGGTGATGGAGATCTAGCAGGCACCGATGACTTTACCGTAAGCGGTTTCTTGGCGCCAATTTCACGTGAAGGCACGAACATCGTCTTCCCATGGACTGCATCAGCTACGCAGGGTGCTGCGACTGGTTCCGTCTCGATCTATCGCTTTGGTAACATCGGCGCTTCGGCAACCGGTGCGATCTTTGTTGAAGCGCTCAATGCTTCTGCTGCTGGTTACACGAGTTCTGGACCAGGGCAGGTTGTTGCAACAATAGGCGCCAACGGTGAAGCAGTTGTCACCGCCGCTGCTGTTGAAGCAGCTATCGGTAACTATGGCCGCGGCGATCTTCAATTCTCTGTTGAAGAAACAGCGTCTAATGTAACAGGTCGTATGTTCGTTCTTCGTAACGACAATCTTCAGAGCATTATGCCTGGCCGTACGGATCAGGACACGCTCACCTGTGCAAATTCTGCTACTTGCTAATTTAGTTTAGCAATTAGATTTTCGCCCTCCGGGGTGAAGGAAAGGAGGGGCTTCGGCCCCTCCTTTTTTATTTGGCTAAAATCTCAGCGCTCGCCGCCGCTGCGGTCGACAAGTCAAAATTTGTGCTATAGCAGCGCACCAGAGCCCTTCCGAAAGGCATCGATGAGCAAGCACAAAATGGCTGTGACCTATACGCGGTCGTCAGACGTTGTTTCTAGCGGCGATGGCGCCAGTGCGGCGCCCGCTGGCGGGACGGGTGATAGTTTGCGTCCGCGACACCGCCTCATCGGTGAAATGCTCGTCGAGCGTGGCCTGATCAGCGAGGACGACCTCAAAAAAGCGCTGCAGATCCAGGGCGAGGTCGGCGGTCCGGTGGGGCAGGCGCTGGTGCGGATTGGCGCCCTGTCGGAAGAAAAGCTTCTAGACGTATTATCGGAGCAGCTTGGGCTGCCGGTGATCGGGCGCGCCGAATTGCCGTCGGCGGCCGATGTTCGCGCCGCAGCGGAGCGGACGGGCACGCGTGTCGCCTGGTGGCTCGACCGACATGCGGTGATCTGGTTCATGGAGGTGAACGGCGTCGAGCGGCTTTTATGCGCAAGCGCGCATCCCCTCCATGCGGATCTGCAAGGTTGCGCCGACCAGCTGCATGACGCGCCGATGGCGTTTTTTCTGGCGAGCCGCCAGTCTCTTGAACATGTCACCGGCGAACTCACTGCCAGCAATGTCGATGATGCGCTAGCGTTCGGCGATGACGATGCGCGCCGCCTGCGCGAGCTTGCGGAAGAAGGCCCGGCGATCGATTTCGTCAACGCGGTTTTCGCCGAGGCGCTGGCGCGGCGCGCGTCGGACGTTCACATCGAGCCATTCGAAGAAAGCTTCGTCGTGCGCATGCGCGTCGATGGCGTGATGACGCTCTGGCGAACGGCGTCCCGCTCGAATTTCGATGCGGTGGCTTCGCGGGTCAAACTCCTGTCGGGCATGAACATCGCGGAGCGACGCCTGCCGCAGGACGGGCGACAGTCGATCCGGGTTTCCGGCCGCGAGGTGGACTTGCGCGTTTCGACCCTGCCGACCAGCTGGGGCGAGTCCGTGGTGCTGCGCCTTCTCGGTAAGACCACCTCCCTGCCCGAGCTTGAAGAGCTGGGCGTCCTCGCCGATCAGCGCGACATGCTTACCGAGCTTGTGGGCATGCCGAACGGGGTTTTGTTGATCACCGGTCCCACAGGGTCCGGTAAGACGACCACCATTTACCGCCTGATCCGCCATTTGAGCGGCGGCGCCCGCAAGATCATCACGGTGGAAGACCCGGTTGAATTTGACCTGCCCGGCGTCAATCAGGTGCCCGTAAAAAGCGAAATCGGGCTTTCTTTCGCGGCCGGTCTGCGCTCGATCCTGCGTCAGGATCCGGACGTCATCATGGTCGGTGAGATTCGTGACCCGGAAACGGCTCAAATCGCCGTCCAGGCGGCGCTTACGGGACATTTGGTCATCTCGACGCTTCACACAAACTCGTCGCTGGCGGCGATACCGCGCCTTCTGGACCTTGGTGTGGAGGAGTTCCTCCTCGCCGACGTCCTGCGGGGGCTCGCCGCGCAGCGTCTCGTGCGCACCCCATGCGAGCATTGCGCGATTTCCCAGCCGCCGCCCAAGGAGACGATTGCGCCGGCGGCGCGGACGGCGGCGGTCAAGAAAATCGCCGCCTTAGGCGAGGATGCGAGCCCCAAATGGCGTGCGGCCATCGGCTGCGATCATTGCGGCGGTTCCGGCTATCGCGGGCGTCTCGGCCTCTACGAAGTCGCCGCCGTCGATGAGCCGTTGCGCGCCGCGATCCGCGAGCGACGCCCGGAGACGGAGCTCCTCGCCATCGCCCGCGAAAACGGCTTCCGCACCATGAATGAGGATGGCGTGATGAAAGCGCATCTCGGGCTGACGACAATAGAAGAAGTGCACCGCGTCGTCTCTGCATGACAGATGCGCTTATGACTTATCGGGAAGTGAAGGCGCGCCATGCCTGATTTCACATATCGCGCGGTCAATGAAAAAGGCGTCGAGATCGACGATCGCATCGCAGCGCATGACCGGTCCGCCGCCATTCGCGAGCTTGCGCAAAAAGGCCTTACGGTCCTCAAGATCAGTAATGCGGATGCGGATGATTTTTCCGCGCGGTTCCTGCGTCGGCGCCCGCAAAAATCCAACCTCGCCGAGCGCGTGTTGATCCTGCGTCAGATGGCGGTGATGGCGCGGGCCGCTGTGGATCAGCTTGAGATCGTCAAAATTGTCGGGTCGAGCGCGCAAAGCGTTGAAGCGCGCGAGGGGCTTGCGTCTGTCGCCGCGCGGCTGCGCCGCGGCGAGCCCTTGTCCGAAGCGATGCGCGGTGAAGCGCCGGTGTTTCCGGAGTATGTTTATGCGCTTGTGCAGGTGGGCGAGGCCAGCGGGCGGCTCGACAAGGTCCTGGCGGACGCCGCCGATCAGCTGACCGCGGATCAGCGTCTGCAAAAAGACATCGGCAACGCGCTGACATATCCTTTGTTTCTTGCGACAGCCGGCATCCTTGCGGTGTTTTTTCTGTTCTATGCTGTGGTGCCAAATTTCGCCGATATGATCGAACAAAGTCAGGGTGGGGAGGAAATGACCTTTCTGACCGCCGCCGTGATTTCGACCGGGCTCTTCCTGCGGGAGAATATTTTTTTCGTGCTGTTGGGTATGGGGGGGCTTGCGGCTGCGGGCGTGACGGCGTGGGCGAACCCGCGGGCGCGCGCCGGTTTTATGAGCGCTGTCGGCCGGGCGCCGGTGCTGAGCGACTTGTTTGCAGCGCGCGAGCGCGCGTCCTGGTCGCGCACCATGTCTTATGCGCTGGCCAATGGCGTGCGCCTTCTTGATGCTATGACGCTTGCTGCGGGCGGTCTCCCGGAGGGGCGCTTTCGCCGGCTGATGGCCGCGAGCGTTGTCGATTTGAGGGCGGGCCGGAAACTCGATGAAGCACTGGAAGAAAAATCCGCGTTGCCGGAGGTCGATCTCGGCCTGTTGCGCGCGGGCCAGCAGTCGGGCTCGCTCGATCAGGTGCTTGGTTACATCGCCGACCGCTATGAAGAAGAAACACGCGACACCATCAAACGGATGACGGCCCTGGTGGAGCCGCTCGCCATCGGGTTCGTTTCCCTTCTGATCGGCGTTGTCGCCATTGCGCTCGTTACAGCGCTTTCAAGCCTTTACGGCTCGCTCTGATGCAGGCGCAGCGCGAAAAAGGGTTTTCGGCGCTTGAACTCCTGGTCGCCGTCGCCGTTCTTGCGGTGGCTTTTTTGCCGATCCTCGCCATTCAAAGTCAGATGCTGAGCTCTTACGAGCGCCAGGCCGCCGCATTCGAGCGTTTGACGCTGGGGCGCAATGCGCTTGCCGTGCTGGAGGATCTCAACCCCATGGCGACGCCAAATGGCGAGTTGGCGATTGGCGATGGCGCGGTGATGCGGTGGCGCGCACGGGCGCGGTCCGAAGAGGCGCGCTCGACCGGTTTCCCCATTGGCGACGGCCCGTTTTCAGTGCGGCTTTATGCGGTGGATGTGACGGTCGATCTGGATGGAACGCCGAACGCCGTTGCTTTCACCATAGAGCGGGTCGGGTGGCGCCTTGTTGACGTGGGGCCTCAAAACACCGAGGATTTTATTCCGTGAGTGTTGGTCGCGAGGCGTTTAAAGGGGCGCCGCTGCAATATGCGCTCCCGGGATGAAGGGAAGGCGATTCCGGTTTCGATCTGCCGCTCTCAACGGTCGGCTGTCGGAAAAGAACGAGGGGCATAGGCAGGAAAATTATCAATTGCCCTGCGAGATGAGTTTTGACGAACTATAAAAATCCGTATGAAGATCAAAAGGAGATGGCGGCGCGGTTCAGGCGTCATGGCCATCGCGTTGTTGTCGGCGGCATGTGGGATGAAGTCGGCGCCCTTCAACTTGAGTTCCTGAAGGCGCGCGGGCTGGAGCCCGGGCATTGGCTTTTGGATGTGGGATGCGGCGCCCTGCGCGGCGGCGTCGGTTTCGTGAAATATCTCGATGCGGCGCATTATTATGGCATAGATATCAATCAATCCCTCCTCGATGCGGGCTACGGGGTTGAACTCCCGAAGCGTGGCCTGCGCCGGAAGATGCCGCGGGAAAACCTGCTTTGCTGCGATGACTTTGACGCGTCGTCCTTCGGGGTTGAATTTGATTTTGCGCTGGCCGTCTCGGTCTTCACCCATATGCCGCTGGAGGATGTCGCGCGCGCGCTGGCGGCGACGGCGCGTGTCATGAAGTCTGGCGGCGGCTTTTACGCGACGTTCTTCGACGCCCCGGAAGGACCGTCCCTACCGGCGAAGCTGGCGCGCGGGCCGGGCGACTTTGCAACCTTTGGCGACGAAAACCCTTTTCACCAGCGCCCGTCCGATCTCGTTGCGGCCGCCGGGGAAGGGTGCTGGCGGACCGAGATCATCGGCGACTGGGGCCACCCGCGAGGCCAGAAAATGGCGCTGTTTGAGCGCCTTTGAGGCCCGACGCAGCGCTTGCAAACTCGCTGCGATGCGATAGAACCGCGAAACGACCTTGTGAGGACGCCACAAACGCGCCGCCGCTGCCCGGTGGGACCGAAAATAAAGAACAAGGCGTAAATTGAGACCGGAACTGGAGATATCGGGCGAATGACGGCCGATCAGCGCGAGCCATTATTGTCGATTGTCATCGTCGCATATAACATGGCGCGCGAAATTCCGCGTACTGTTCTATCGTTTCTGCCGCCCTATCAACGCCAGGTTGATGCAGGCGATATTGAAATCATCGTGGTTGAAAACGGCTCCACGCATCCGGTCGATCCGACCGTTATTGCGCAATGGCCGGCGAATGTGCGCTATCACAAAGCTTCCCCTGCAAGTGTAACGCCCGCAACCGCGCTCAACCAGGGGGCGGCGCTCGCCCGCGGCAAATGGGTTTGTTCTGTTATTGACGGCGCGCGTATGGCCTCGCCCGGCATTGTGCACAAGACTTTGCGCGCAGCGAAGGTTGCGCCGGAGCCGGTGATCTGCACCGTGGGCCTGCATATTGGCGACCAGGTGCAGCAGCGGGCGGTCGCGCAGGGCTATAATCAGGACGTTGAAGACAAGCTTCTGGAGAAAATCGATTGGCCGGAAAACGGCTATAAACTCTTCGAGATTTCGTGTCTTGGCGGTTCTGCCGGGTATGGCTGGTTCACGGCGATCCACGAAAGCAACGCGATTACGGTGCGTAAAGACTACTACACGGCGATTGGCGGCTATGACGAGCGGTTCGACATTCCGGGCGGCGGTCTTGTCAATCTTGAGTTCTTCCGCCGCTGCGTTGAAGATCCGAAGACAATGTTCGTGCTGCTTCTTGGGGAGGGAACGTTTCATCAATATCATGGCGGCGTGACGACATCGCGTCCGGTTGCGGAGAAAAACGAACAGGACCCGTCGCGCACGACCTGGCAAGTTTACGCCGAGCAGTATGAGAAAATCTGCGGCAGGCCATGGGCGACGCCATCCGTTGCGCCGCTTTTGTTCGGTGCCATGGAAAGTCATGGCAAGTGGTTCATGGTCCGCGCCGCCGAGCGCTATGCGGCTGAGTTCGGGTGACGGGGATGGGCGACAACACTCAAAATGCTGGCGGCAAGAAAGTGGTTTGCGTTCTCGGCATGCACCGCAGCGGCACGAGTTGCCTGACTGGCTGCCTGGAAGAGCTTGGCCTCTATCTCGGCGATGTGGTGACGGCCGCCAAATTCAATCTGAAAGGCAATCGCGAAAGCAATCGCATGCGTGAGATCAACGACGATCTTTTAGCGCACAATGGCGGCGCGTGGGATCGTCCGCCCGAACGACTCGCATGGGACGATGCGCTGCGGGCGCGCCGCGACGCGCATATTGAGAGCTATCGCGACATGGCGCGCTGGGGGTTTAAAGATCCGCGTACGGTCATAACACTGCCTTTTTGGCAGGAGGCGGGTCTCGATCTGGAATTTGTCGCGACGTTTCGCCATCCCTTTGCTGTTGCACGCTCGCTCTTGCGTCGGCCTGGCGTCAAACCCGAGACGCGTCCGATTGATCTATGGAAGATGTATAATCTGAAACTGATCGACCATATCGACCGATACGATATCCCGCTGATCAGTTTCGACTGGCCGCCTGAAAAATATCTGAAGGGCGTGGAACAGATTGCGGAAAAGCTCGGCCTCGATGCGGGCGCCGTGGCGACCCTCGACTTTTTTGAGGAGGCGTTGCGCAATGACTTTTTGCAACAGCCGGCGGCGCAGGAAATCGGCGCTGAAGAAAAAGAGATCTACGAAGAGCTGAACAAGCGCGCCTTGACCGTTTGAGGGTGTCGTCGCTGAAACGCGTCTTGCCGCACGCAAGTCTTAAGAGACGGCGGCGAGAGGCGTCGCTGTGACAGGCGCTTCCCGGTCGTCGGACGTCTCGCTGTCAGGCCGGGCAAGGTAAAAGGACGCAGGCCTTGGCGAGCCGAAAAGCTCTCCCTGCCCGAAGTCGATGCCGAGGGACAGTATCTCCGGCATGTGACTTTCGAGTTCGACTTTTTCGACAATGAGATCGATATCGGCCTGGCGCAAACGCTCCTTGAAGGCTTTGACGCGCATTTGCGCCGAACTGTCGCCGCGCGCTTCGGCGAGCAACATCGCGCTCGACGCTTTGACGAAGCGGAAGTTGCGGTCGCGCAACGCGCTCCAGTTATGATCGAGCCGGCGGATGTGATCGACGGAAAATGCAAAGCCGCGGCGTGCGATTTCCTGAAGGTTTTCTTCCACCTTCGGGTGCATGATTTCCACCGCCGGATGCGTAAATTCGAACACGAGCCGCGGCGCCAAATCGCTGTTCATGTCGAGATAGTCCGTAAACTGTTCAAAGAATTCGGTGTCGTAGATGGTTGCAGGCGAAATGTTGCAGAAAACGCGGTAATGCTGGCTTTCAGGACCGAGCTTGCGCAGCGACTGAATGGCGCGCAACATGATCATGTTGTCGATGAGGCCGATGCGGTTGGCGCGTTCTGCGGCGTCGAGGTAACTCGCCGGGCGCAGCATTGAACCGTCCGCGTTGCGCAGGCGTGAGAAAGCTTCAAAATACCGCTGTTTGCGCTGAGGCAGGCTGACAATCGGCTGCAGGTAAAGGTCGACCCTGTCGTTCTCAATGGCGTCTTTCACGCGCTGCAGTGTTGCTGCGTCTTTTTCCGCAATATCGCCGCCGGTGTCGAGATTGAACGAGATCGCGGGGTCGGGCGATGTGTTCTTTGCGTTGTCGCCGGTTTCGAAGCGCTCGACTGTATCACGCAAGAGTTCGATCTCCTTGCGTTTTCTGCTGAGGGCGAAGCCCGTGCGGGCATGCACGATCAGCGACGCGACAAGCGCCGTCGCCAGCCAGATATTGACGCTCGGGGCGAAGTTCATTTGCGATGCAAAGAAAATCAGGAGCCCGCCGACAACGCCGGCGAAGAATAAGACCGCTGCGGAATAGCGTGACGTCTTTTGACGTAAGTTCATGATTTGCGCCTTTACGCCGTCGCTTCTCTCCGGCCCTCTCATGCGAGAAAGGCACACGACGGTTGGCGGCAATTTAGAAAATCATGGTTTAAAACCGATTAAAGTTTGATCCTCCGGCTTGTTAATTTTCCGATAGGATATTGCGCTGCGACAATAACACCCCGAGCGCTGCGGTTTGCGTGCGCGGCGCCCGGGGGATGAGCTTTCGAGGAAGGTTTAGCTGTCGAAACGTTCTTCGATTGGGTCGATCACGATTTCGACCCGGCGGTTGGCGGTCTGCCCGGCTCGCGTCGAGTTGTCAGCAATCGGACGGGTTTCACCGTAGCCGATGGCGCTGAGGCGTCCGCGGGCGACCCCTTGTGAGGCGAGATAGTCGGAGACGGCGTAGGCGCGCTCCTGCGACAGGCGCAGATTATAGTCCTCAGCACCGCGTGAGTCAGCATGGCCGCTGACGGTGACGGTCGTGCGGTCGAACTCCCGAAGGACAATCGCGACAGAATTCAAGGTTTCGTAAAACCCCGGCTTGATCGCCGATTGCGCGGTGTCGAAGGTGATGTCGGAGGGCATGTTCAGATAGATATTATCGCCCTCGCGGGTCACAGAAACGCCTGAGCGCGCAAGACGTTCACGCAGTTTCGCCTGCTGGCGATCCTGATAGACGCCGATGCCGATACCGGTGGCTGCGCCGACGGCCGCGCCGATGGCCGCGCCTTTGCCGGGGCGGCCGCCGATCACCTCTCCAAGAACCGCGCCGGCTGCGGCGCCGGCTGCCGCGCCCGCCGCGCCTGACGTCGCCGTCCGGCTTGCGCGGCGTTCGCCCGTGTATGGGTTCGTCGAACAGCCGGCGGCGAATACGGCGATTGTCGCCAGCAACAGGGTTTTGCGCATTGTATTTTTCATTGTTGTCCTTTTCATCGTCCGGGCTCCTTTGTAACGGGGGCGGCGGCGCTTCTGGCCCAGGGGCGCCCCGCCTGTGAAAGCATTGCTGGCTGACACGGCGCTTGCGCGCCGCTCGTTCCTTATACGGCGCGCTATATGTGAATTCCGCGTGTCAGGGGCAATTAAAATCCAGTAATTGGGGCGGAAAAGGCCGTTTTCGCGGCGACTTTTCGGCGATCGAACGCAAATGTGTGATTACCATGCGCCTAAATGAGGCGTTAGCGCCCACAGGCCGAGCATCGATTGCGAGAGGCGTGATCGATTGGATGTGAAAATAACTTGCGCACATAATCGGGCCATGCGCCTTGGTTTTCGCCATAGTCGAATGCGAGTTCGCTGCTCGTCTCACCATAAAGAGACGCCGGCGGCAAACTCGCTGTCGTGGCTGGCGGCGGAGGGGCGTCGCCGACAACAATGTCGTTTACGGTTGGGTTTTTCTTTGGAATGAAATTTTCGCGCCCATCTGACGTATCCTTCGCGAAGCCATAAATTTTTCGCAGCCAGCGTCCCTCCAACGACTCGAATTTTGCAGCCATACGGTGCCGGAACGCTTGCGACGGCCGGTCCTCCTGACGTGCAATCAATGCGCGACGGTTATCAACAACCAGCAGGTCGCGCTTATCGAGAACGATCTTAACTGTTTTTCGTCTCGAGGCGAGGTGGATAGCGTTTCGAAGCGCTGCGATCGCCTGAACGCGTTTTTCATCACCTTCCTGAACGACCCAAACCCGCGCTGGGTCAAATTGCATAATCCAATCGCCATTTTCGCCCGGCTTGAGAATAGGTCCCGGGCGTGCCGAGTACGGACCTTCCGGAATTCTCTCCAGCCGCGGAGGGTACAGATTATACTCGCTGTCTGACAGCAGCTTGAGAGCGTACGCCGCCGACGTCACCTGGTCTAATTGCGCGAAAACCGATTTGTGCTCTTCTTCGCTGTAATCATTATTCGCGTTTGTCAGGCAATCGATGACATCTTTTACACGCAGCAGCAAAATCGGTGTTTGCCGATAGTTATTGAGCGCGGCGAATGTTTTGTACCGACAAGTGTTGCGATAATCGCGATCAATGACGCTTTGGTGAAAGCGAAGGAAGATATCGGACTGGTCCGCGTCGGGTATTTCCTGTACGTCCCATCGCCAATAAAGATCATGCACCACAGGTTCGTCGCCGGTCGCCTCGTCGCCTCCAAACCGGGTATGTGGTTTAGCGCCAAGAATGCTGAGGACGCCAGCGCTTAGACAATCGATTAAGAAGAGCTTTTCTTCGCGCTTCTTTTCTTCGGTCGGGCTTAGATCTTTTTTGAGACAGTTTTCTGGGCGGCGCAATTCGAAAATTGGCACTGGTAGGTAGCGTTTTAAAATAACATAGTTCAGGTTGAGGTCTTTTTGAAAATCTAGAACTCTTTCGTGTACGTCCTTTTCTGCGCATTTTTTAATAACCGCTTCCGCCGCGGAAGCCCAGTTCGGAGCCAGCGTCGGAGAAAAGACCCTCTCGTCAAGCGCGTCATTTGTTTTTCGGCTAGCCAAGCGGGCGGCGCCCCAAAAAGTGTATAAAAGCCCTGCAGAGATCGCATAGATAAAAAGCAGCTCTTTCCACTGCATGATAAGGTCGTTGGCGTTGGACGCTGAGTCCAGGTCCAGCAGGGTGCTGGCGATCAACGCCGTTAGGGCTGGCGCGCAGAACAGGAAGCCGAAAGCGTATGTGCTGTATGAGAACCATCGATTTAGTAAGCGGCCATGCTTTGCGCGATGTTCGAAGCTTTTCAGGAGCCGGCGCCGCAGTCTGAAGCCGACGTCAATTTTGGCGTTTTCCGGAGGCTCTAACAGCGCCTCCATGCGTTTACCCAACGTTCTGCTGCGCCGATTCGCCATTGCACCTTCTCCCCAAAGAACCGCTTGGAAAACCATTTACCAATTCACGAAGAAGGTGACCACCATTTTTGCGATTCATTCGCAATTTAGAGCATGCTAAATCGGCAAAATATCAGCCCGTGTCCGTACAGCCCTTGACCGCGGGCGCACAGTTTCCTATGTGCCCGCTAGCACTCGCAGATTGTGAGTGCCAGCAGGCGGCCATCAGCCGTCATTTTTGTATTAACCGGTTGGTATTCAAGAGAAATCTCAGCCAAGGGAGATCACACACATGGCATTTCGGCCTCTCCACGACCGCGTGTTGGTCCGTCGCATCGACGAAGACGAAAAGACCGCTGGCGGCATCATCATTCCCGACACCGCGAAGGAAAAACCAAGCCAGGGCGAGATTGTCGCCGTCGGCTCCGGCGCGCGCGGCGATGACAATGAAATCGTACCCCTCGACGTGAAGGCGGGCGACAAGATCCTGTTCGGCAAATGGTCCGGGTCTGAAGTCAAAATCGACGGTGAAGACCTGTTGATCATGAAAGAGTCCGACATCCTCGGGATCGTCGACTAACTCTACCGTTTTCGGCTTACGGGCCACCAATTCAATTTTGTAAGGAGACAAACGAATGGCTGCTAAGGAAGTCAAATTTGACGTCGACGCGCGTGACCGCATGCTCCGCGGCGTCGATATCCTCGCCAACGCCGTCAAAGTGACGCTCGGCCCGAAAGGCCGCAATGTCGTGATCGACAAATCTTTCGGCGCGCCGCGCACGACTAAAGACGGTGTAACGGTCGCCAAGGAAATCGAACTTGAAGACAAGTTCGAGAACATGGGCGCGCAAATGGTTCGCGAAGTTGCGTCCAAGACCAACGACGAAGCAGGCGACGGCACGACGACCGCGACCGTCCTCGCTCAGGCGATTGTCCGTGAAGGCACGAAATCTGTCGCCGCCGGCATGAACCCCATGGACCTGAAACGCGGCGTCGATCTCGCCGTTTCCAAAGTCATTGCTGACATCCAGGCGCGCGCGACAAAAATCGCGTCGTCTGACGAAATCGCTCAGGTCGGCACGATCTCTTCCAATGGCGAAAAAGAAATCGGCGACATGATCGCCCAGGCCATGGACAAGGTCGGCAATGAAGGCGTCATTACCGTTGAAGAAGCAAAGTCGCTCGAAACCGAACTCGACGTCGTTGAAGGCATGCAGTTCGACCGCGGTTATCTTTCGCCTTATTTCATTACGAATGCGGACAAAATGATCGCTGAGCTTGAAGATCCTTATATTCTTCTGCACGAGAAAAAACTTTCGAACCTGCAATCTATGTTGCCGCTTCTTGAGTCTGTCGTTCAGTCGAGCCGTCCGCTCCTCATCATCGCAGAAGATGTCGAAGGCGAAGCGCTGGCGACCCTCGTTGTCAACAAGCTGCGCGGCGGCCTTAAAATCGCCGCCGTCAAGGCGCCTGGCTTCGGCGACCGCCGCAAAGCCATGCTCGAAGACATCGCCGTTCTGACGGGCGGTCAGGTGATCTCCGAAGACCTCGGCATCAAGCTTGAGAGCGTCACGCTCGACATGCTCGGCACGTCGAAGAAAGTCACCATCAACAAAGACGACACGACGATCGTCGACGGCTCCGGCGAGAAAGCGGACATCGAAGCGCGCACCAGCCAGATCCGCCGTCAGATCGAAGAAACGACGTCTGACTACGACCGTGAAAAGCTGCAGGAACGCCTCGCGAAACTCGCTGGCGGTGTTGCAGTGATCAAAGTCGGCGGTGCGACGGAAGTCGAAGTGAAAGAACGCAAGGACCGCGTTGACGATGCGCTGAACGCAACGCGTGCAGCCGTTGAAGAAGGCATCGTGCCTGGCGGCGGCACGGCGCTTCTTTATGCATCGAAAGCGCTTGACGGCGTTTCCGGCGATAACGCCGATCAGGACGCAGGCGTCAACATTGTACGCCGCTCGCTGCAGGCGCCGATCCGTCAGATCGTTGAGAACGCTGGCGGCGAAGGCTCAATTGTTGTTGGCAAGCTCCTTGAGCAGGACAACTTCAAGTTCGGCTTCAATGCGCAGACGGACGAATATGGCGATCTCATCGCCACTGGCATCGTTGATCCGGCGAAAGTCGTACGCACGGCGCTGCAGGATGCGGCGTCCGTTGCAGGTCTCCTGATCACGACCGAAGCGATGGTTGCTGATGCGCCGAAGAAAGACGCCGGCGGCGCGCCTGGCGGCGGCATGCCTGACATGGGCGGCATGGGCGGTATGGGCGGTATGATGTAAGCCCAAAGCTACCAGCTTTGCTAAAGACGGCGCCTGCGGGGCCACGTTGAGGAGAATGTGGAATATTGGACGGCAATAAATAAATTTCTCCTTCCCGTATGTGAATATCTTTTGGCTCACCTTCATCGATG
>JBCCXE010000016.1:0-25583 GCA_039192395.1 Pseudomonadota bacterium | reverse complement strand
TCTCGCCGCAATCGCTCAAAACCTCAGAAAGCTCGCAAAGCTCCGTCCACTCACCGCCGCAACGGAGGCGTGAAAGCGGAAAAGCTGGCGGCGCACAACGAAAATGCAACTCCAAAAGCCGACTTCTTCAACACAATCGGCCCTTATGCGACATTGCCTCTGATAATTTCAATGTCTGATTACTGGTGGTGTTGCGACCGAACCATGATCAAGGGACCACTATTTTGAGCTAATTAGTTCACGCTGAACGGTCTCGGTTATCTCCTCATTTTCCACTGTGCCGTTTTCTTTTTTCGTTTCAATATTGTAGACGCGCACCCGTCGAACAACTCGGCCTAAGCTATCCGTATCAGTTGTTACTTTGATTGTTCCGGAAATTTGATCTCCTAACCTATTTCGCAGAGCTTCTTCGAGAGACAAAGGTTTATCTCCTGTTATTTCCGCCGCTACTACATCAGACTCCGCGCGCTCGTTCCGTATGACCTCTGGATCAATATCCATGGTTGCAGCAAACGATAATCCTCCTGAATTATTTTTTTGCGTAACGCTAAGGGGCTTCGCCGCTAAGGCGCTATTTTCGGTGTACATCGCTCCTGCTCGGAGACCTGCAACTCGAAGATCAAAAGGCTCCAAATTTTGAAGAACCGATTGGGGGTCACACTCTATTTTTACCGCCGTCCAAGTAAATATCCATCTGCCACAGTTGCTTGGTTCAATTCCTCCGCGTTCAAGCCAGGCTTGATTCCGAGTTTTCAGCTCCGCAGCATTCACAAGTGCAAATGATCCATCAGCAGCTCTAAATACACGAGCTGGAAATTGCCACTCTCTGGCTCGATCTTCCGGAGATGCGTCTAAAGGTAAATCAAATTCCAAGATAAGTCCGTTGGAATTTATCTCAACGACTCGTTCTGTCAGTGATGACCTTGACGATGAATTTCCAGATGATTCGTCGCTAGAAAATTCTGATTCGCTTTGTAACCGGATTTCATAAATATCGCCTACTTTATCCACGCTGCTAGGAATGGGCTTGCTAGCACAAGCTAGAACAGACAAAATCACTAATAACACTATGGTAGTGAACGGTAATCGCCCCCAAAGTTTCATCGTTCGACCTTTCTGTTGCCGGGTGTGAAATCATACAGGAGCGTAGTTTGTTTTCCTATGTCTGTTTTAGGGAGCGTTTTTACTGTTCAAAGTAGAACCCGATACTTCTGCTTTTAGCGAAAACCAGCCGTTTTACGCCGCAAAATTACTTCTGCGTTTTACGCAAATACAGTCTGAAATTCTTTTGACGAAACTACCAACTGATTAGATGAAATAATGCGAGAGCGTGCGTGAGGCGCTGAACGCACGAAAACCCGCCTTACTTTTTCGCGCCGAGAAGCGCATACGGCCCGCCCTTGTCGAGCGCCGCCTGATAGGCCGGGCGCTCATGGATGCGGTCCAGATAGGCCGCCATCGACGGAAACGCGCCGGACCGCCCGCCGCGGGCGCGCGCCATAAACGCCTCGATGGGAAAGCTCATCATGATGTCGGCGCCGGATATATCGTCGCCGGCAAACCATTCATCTTTTGACAGCGCGTCTTCAATGAAACCGCCATGGAGCTCCAGCTGCCGGTCGACAAAGGCGTCATCGACGCCTTTCGCCAGCTGTTTCGCAATCGGCTTGATGAAAAACGGCATCGGCGCCGTCGCCATCCGTGTGGTGATTAATTTCAAAAGCAAAGGCGGAAACGCCGAGCCTTCCGCGTAATGCAGCCAGAACCGGTAGGTCAGCATCTCCGGCGTGCGCGGCTCAGGGCGGAAACGCCCGTCGCCGTCGAACACGTCGATGATGTATTCGACAATGGCGCCGGTTTCCGCGATGGTGAACCCATCGTGCTCAATCACCGGCGACTTGCCGAGAGGGTGCACCGCCGTAAGCGCCGCCGGCGCAAGACTTGTCTTTTTGTCTCGCTCATAGCGGCGGACCTCATAGGGCGCGCCAAGCTCTTCAAGCAGCCACAAGACCCGCTGCGAGCGCGAGTTTTCAAGATGGTGGACCGTCAGCATACGCGCCCCCGTTTAAAAGGTCGATTTTACGAAAGCGTTGCAAGCGCTTTCGACGTGAATTCCATCAGCTCGTCATTGCGGCCTTCACGGACTTTCTGCACCCATAAAGGGTCCTGCAACAGTGCGCGCCCGACCGCGATCAGATCGAACTCGTTACGCGTCATACGCTCAAGCAGATTATCGAGGCTCGCGGGCTTAGACCCCTTGCCCTGAAACGCGGCTGTGAACTCGCCGTCGAGGCCGACCGAGCCGACGGAGATCACCGGTTTGCCGGTGAGTTTCTTCGCCCAGCCCGCAAAGTTCAAATCGCTGTCTGCAAACTCCGGCTCCCAGAACCGACGCTGGGAACAGTGGATCGCGTCGATCCCGGCGTCAACCAGGGGCGCAAGCCACTTTTCAAGCTCGGCGGGGTTCGCAGCGGTCTTTGCGTCGAAATCCTGCTGCTTCCAGTTGGATATGCGGATAAAGAGCGGGTAGTCGGCGCCGACTGCGGCGCGGGTGCGTTTGATGATTTCCGTCGCCATGCGCGTCCTGCCGCCCCAGTCGCCGCCCCATTGGTCCGTACGCAGATTGGTTTTATCCCAGAAGAAACTGTCGATCAGATAGCTGTGCGCGCCATGAATTTCCGCGCAATCGAAGCCGAGATCGCGCGCAGCGACCGCCGCGGCGACGAACTCCTCAATCGCCGTTTCGATTTCCGCCTCGCTCATAGGCTCCCAGAACACTTTGCCGGGCGTTAAAAATCCGGACGCGGACCAGGACGCGACATCGGGGTTTTCCGTCTTCGCGGGATTGCGCATCGGCCCTTCGTGCCAGATCTGAAGCCCGATCAAGCCGCCGGCCTCATGCACACTATCAACGACCTTCTTCCATCCGGCTTTCGCCTCGTCGGTCGCGATGGTCGGCACATTGGGCGTTGCGGCCGCGGTCGTTGTATTGGGGTGGGTCCCTTCCGTCAGGATGAGGCCGACGCCGCCTTCCGCCCGGCGGCGGTAATAATCGGCGACATTGTCCCCCGGCACGGCGCCCGGCGAGAACGAGCGCGTCATGGGCGCCATGACAATGCGGTTGGGCAGGTTCAACGAAGCAAGCGTGTAAGGTTCGAAAAGAGCGCTGAGATCAGTGGTCATGGGAGAACTCCGAAAAGGGGCGATCCTTTGTACCTACCTTGTGACTTGCAAAAACGCACCCACGAAAAACAGCCGAACGGCGCGCGCGGCGCCGTTTCCCGGGCGCTCCCTGCCCCGCCACTGGTTCTTACCGCCCAAGCCGCTATATAAGCGGCCATGAAATTCCTCGATCGCACAAAGATTTACGTCCAGAGCGGCGCCGGCGGCGCCGGGTGCCTGTCGTTCCGGCGTGAAAAGTTCATCGCCTTCGGCGGCCCCAATGGCGGCGACGGCGGGCGCGGCGGCCATGTATGGGCCGAGGCGGTCGATAATCTGAATACCCTCATCGACTATCGCTATCAGCAGCATTTCAAGGCAAAGCCCGGCCGCCCGGGCGAAGGTTCTGACCGCACCGGCGCCGACGCCGATGACGTCGTCATCAAGGTGCCCGTCGGCACGCAGATCTTCGAAGAGGACGAAGAAACCCTCGTTGCAGACCTTGAGGAAACGGGCGAGCGCATCCTCCTCGCCAAGGGCGGCAATGGCGGCTGGGGCAATGCGCGGTTCAAAACATCGACCAATCGCGCGCCGCGCAAGGCGAACCCCGGCCATCCCGGCGAGCAGCGGACTTTGTGGCTGCGCCTGAAGCTGATCGCCGATATCGGCCTTGTGGGTTTGCCAAACGCCGGCAAGTCCACCTTCCTCGCTGCGGTTTCCGCCGCGAAACCGAAGATCGCCGATTATCCGTTCACGACGCTGCACCCCAATCTCGGCGTGGTGCGCGTCGGCGACGGTCAGAGCTTCGTGCTCGCCGATATTCCCGGCCTTATTGAAGGCGCCCATGAGGGCGCGGGGCTCGGCGACCGGTTTTTGGGCCATGTGGAACGATGCGCCGCGCTCCTTCACCTTGTGGACGGAACCTCCGACGATGTCGCAGACGCCTATGGCACGGTGCGCCGCGAGCTTGAACGTTACGGCGGCGATCTCGCCGGCCGGGCTGAAATCCTCGCCCTCAATAAAATCGACGCCATGAGCCAAGAGGACATCGCCGAGAAAAAAGCCGCGCTTGAAAAAGCAGCCGGCCGCAGCGTCCATGTTATTTCCGGCGCGGCGACCATGGGCCTTGCTCCCCTTCTCGGCCAACTCAGCGGGCTCGCAGACGATGCGCGGCGCGCCGCCAAACCGGCGGCGAACGACACGGTCGACACAAGCGATACCGAGCCCGCAGGCTGGCGCCCATGATAACGCGCCGCATCGGCCTTCTTGGCGGGTCGTTCAACCCCGCCCATGACGGCCATCGCGACATCTCGCTCATGGCGCTCGAAAAGCTCGCGCTCGACGCGGTCTGGTGGCTCGTAACGCCCGGCAACCCGCTGAAAGAAAAGTCGATTTACGCGCCTTTTTCAGAGCGCATGAAACAGGCGCGCGCTGTCGCGGACCATGCAGACATCGTCGTCAGCGATTTCGAAAACCGCCACGGCCTTCAGTATACGGTCGATACGCTGGAACGCCTTCAGACGCTCAACCCGGACATGCGCTTTGTCTGGCTGATGGGCGCCGACAGTCTTGAAAATTTCCATCTCTGGCGCGACTGGCGGCGCATCACCAACGCCGTCCCGATTGCGGTTTTCAACCGCCCGGGCTATGAAGCGGACGCTCTCGCCTCGACCGCCGGCAAAACGCTCGCGCCGCTGCGATTGGAAGACCAAGACGCAGACCGCCTCGCCGACGCCGACCCGCCTGTCTGGATTTTTTTCAAGGACGCTGACAATCCGGCGTCGTCAACTGCGCTTCGCCGTCGCCAGGCCGACCCGAAGTAGCCCGCGCCCACGCCTTCAGCGCGAATAAGGAGCTTTCCGCCTCCCATGACCGATAAAAACGCCCCGGACATAACCGCGCCGATGGGCCCGCTCGCCTACTTTCTCGACCTGCACCCGGCCGCCGGCGATTTCCGCGCCGATGTCATCGAAGGCCTGCGCGCGCCGCAGAAAACCATCTCGCCGATGTATTTCTACGACGAGCGCGGCTCGCAGCTGTTCAACGACATCACCGAGCTTGATGAATATTATGTAACGCGTACGGAAAAAGAACTCTTCGCGCAGCATGGCGAGGCCATCGTCGATGCAATCCATCCGGGCACGAGCATTTTCGAATATGGCGCGGGCTCCCTCGACAAGATTAAATGGCTGATCGACGGCGCGGCGGATGTTGTCTCCTATATCGCCATGGATATCTCGCGCGACCATCTGATCGCGAGCGCCACCGCGCTCGCCGAAGCGACGGCGGCGCCGGTCGCGGCGATCTGCGCCGACTTCCATGCGCCTGTTACTCTGCCTGCCGATATATTACCCGCGCCGGATCATTATCTCGGCTATTTTCCGGGCTCGACCCTTGGCAATATGTCTATCGAAGCGGCGCGCGCATTTTTAACCCGCGCCGCGAAAACCTTAGGCCCCGGCCAGCAGTTTCTGCTCGGCGTCGATCTTGAAAAAGACATCACCGTTCTGGAAAGCGCTTATAATGACGCCAAGGGCGTCACGGCGGCGTTTAATCTCAACCTTTTGCGCCGGATGAAACGCGAACTCGATGCCGAAATCGACATGGACGCGTTTGAGCATCACGCCTTTTACAACACGCACGAGGCGCGCATCGAAATGCACCTGCGCGCAGTGATGGACACGCAGATCCGCATCGGCGAAGAGGTCTTCCCGTTCGCCGCCGGCGAGACCATCCATTCGGAGAACTCACATAAGTTCTCCACCGCGCGGCTCGAAAAACTCATCGAACCGACGCCGTGGCATATGGTTAATGCGTGGACGGACGCCAAAAACTGGCACGGGGCGTACCTTTTAAGCAACAGTTAATTCACTTTCTTTGACTTGGTGGAACGACGGAACGGCCTTATATTAAGGGCGCGATGGGACTGTTCGCGCAGATCAAGGAGGCACACGCTGAACGCATATCCCGGTACCGCGGCGACCGGTAAAGCCGCACCCCGTCTGGTGGTCGACAAGACCGATAACGATGCACCTGGTAACGACGCGTCCAATGAAGACAAGACGGGTAATGACGATATGACGGACGAACGACCGCATGGGCAAGCGCAAGACATAGCCTCGCTCGCGCCCGCAGAACGCAGCAAAGTGATCTTGTCCTTGATCGAGCGTGAACTCGATAACGATAAAGCCGAAGACATCGTCACCATCGACCTCGAAGGAAAATCCGACATTGCTGACGCCATGGTCGTCGCCTCCGGGCGGTCCCAGCGCCATGTGGGCGCGCTTGCCGACAACGTCATGCGCAAATTGAAGGAAGCCGGTTTCGGCCGCGCCAAGATCGAAGGCCAGCCGGCCTGCGACTGGGTCTTGATCGACGCCGAAGACGTCATCGTTCATATTTTCCGCCCCGAGGTGCGCGACTTTTACAATCTCGAACGCGCCTGGTCGGAAGCGGCGACCGCACCGGCGCCGGCCGCAGACGCTTAATCGCGCACACGGCTTTTCACGCATGAACAGACGGATGGCCCCGTGCGCCTGATCATCGCCGCCATCGGCAAAATGCGCGACGGTCCGGAAGCGCGCCTCGTCGAGGACTATCTCGAGCGGTCACAAAAACTGTCGCGGCCTTTGGGTCTTACCGGCCCGCAGCTTCATGAAATCGATGCGCCGAAATCCCTTTCCGGCAAGGAGCGGCGCGCAAATGAGGGGGCCGCGCTTCTTAAAGCAGCGCGCAGCGGCAAGGGCGATACAGTTATCGTCGCGCTCGACGAACACGGCGACGCGCTCACAAGCAACGCTCTCACAACGCTCATCGAAAAACGTCGCGACACGGGCGCGAGCGCCCTCGCCTTCCTGATCGGCGGCGCCGACGGTCATGACGAAACCGTCATGCAGGCGGCGTCAAAAAAAATCGCTTTCGGCCCGGCGACCTGGCCACACCTTCTTGTAAGAACGATGCTGACGGAGCAAATATACCGCTCCATGACCATGCTCGCCGGCCACCCCTATCATCGTTCATGACCCGCGCCTTTCGACATCGCGGCGCGCTTGCCTGCGCGTTAACGCTCGCGAGCGCGGGGCCTTTGTCGCCGGGACCCGTGCGCGCGCAGGACGCCAGCGAGCTAGAAGAAATCGAGCAGCGCCTCAAAGACCGCGCCGCGGAAGAAAGACGTTTGCGTGAAGAAGCCGCCGAGCGCGCCCGCGAGGTGACGGCGCTGCGTCATCGGCTGATTGAAACCGCAAACTCGCTTCAGGAAGCCGAGCAGGAAATCAGCGCGCTGGAAAGCTCCATCGCGGAACTCACTGCCGAAGAGGCGGAGGCCAAGGACGCCTTGCGCCGGGAAAGCGATAATCTGAGCGCGGTGCTGGCGGCGTTGCAGTCGCTTGAGCTCTCGCGCCCGCCGGCTCTCCTCGTCACGCCAGAAGACGCCAACAAGGCCGCGCGCACGGCGATGCTCCTCGCAGACGCCGCCCCGGAGGTCGAGGCGCGCGCTGCAAGTCTGCGCGAAGCGATCGCGCTTTTATCGTCGCTCGCCACCGAACTGGAGGCGGAGCAAGACCAGTTTCGAAAGCAAAACAAAGAATTATCGGCGCGCAGGGACGTCCTTTCCGAGCTGATGGCGGAGAAAGAAAAAGAACGCGACGTCGCCGCCCGCCTCGCCGCCACCGCCCAGCGCGAGACGGCGGCTCTCGCCGCCCGCGCCACCAGCCTGCGCGAAGTCGTCAAACGGCTGGAACGCCTCGCCCACGCGGTGACCCCGCGCATCAAGCCGCCGGCCCCATCGGCGCCGTAAACGCGCACCCCGCCGCCGGCCCGAACCGCAGAAACGCCGGCGTCACGCCCGCCCCCGCCAAGCATCCGCCGGGAGGCGCCGGCCCCCTTGCGCACCGCAAAGCGCTTCGCCGACGCCAAAGGCGCCCTGCGCTCGCCCGTGGCGGGACGGCTCGTCGGGCGCTTCAACCAGGCCCGGCCGGAAGGCGGACGCTACGAAGGCCTCAGATTTTCCGTTCGAAATCAAGCAATTGTGACCGCCCCGTTTGAAGGCCGCATCGCATTCGCACGCGATTGGCAACCCATCGGCAACCTCATAGTTCTGGACGTGGGCGGCGGCTACCATGTACTGTTATTGGGTGTTGGCGCTTTTCTGGTGGAAGAGGGCCAACGCATTTCCGCAGGTGAACCGGTTGCGGAAATGGCGCCAGGGGGCGCATCACTGGATCTTGAGATCCGAAAAAACGGAGAGCCCGTTAACCCCGCGTTGTGGCTCTCCGCTGACACTGTAGAAAAGATGGCTAGATAGCCCGTGCGTTACGAAGGTGTAGACAGATGAAACGACGGATGACCCAACGCCCCCAGCGTTCAAAACAACCGAAAACCTATTCGCGCGGCGCGCTCATCGCAGCGGCGGCGGGCGGCGCCCTCGTTTGCGGCGCGCTCATCAGCGGCGGCTTCGCGCGCCCCTCGATTTCCGCGGACACATTCCGCCAGCTCGATCTCTTCGGCGAGGTGTTCGAGCAGGTTCACGAAAACTATGTGTCCGACCCCAATGACGGCGAGCTGATCGAGGGCGCCATCAACGGCATGCTGCAGACCCTCGATCCGCATTCGAACTATCTCAGCGCCGACGATTTCCAGACCATGCAGGAGCAGACCCGCGGCACCTTCGCCGGGCTCGGCATTCAGGTCACCATGGATAATGAAGGCCCCGACAAGGGCTACGTGAAAGTCGTCTCGCCCATTGACGACACGCCTGCGGCCCGCGCCGGCATTCAGACAAACGACCTCATCGTCGAAATCGACGGCGACGACGTCTATGGCATGTCGCTCGACGAAGCGATCTCGAAGTTGAAGGGCGAAAAAGGCACCAAGATCGACATCGCCGTGGTGCGCGACCGCGAAGCAGAGCCGTTCGACGTCGCCATCGTGCGCGATATCGTGACCGTGCAGTCCGTCACCCACCGCGCCGAGGGCGATTTCGGCTATATCCGTATTTCAACCTTCTCCGAGCAGACCCATGACGGCGTCAAAAAGGCGCTGCGCAAGCTCGAAAAGGAAATTCCGGGCGGCGCGAAAGGCCTTGTTCTCGACGTACGCTCCAATCCGGGCGGCCTTCTCGATCAGGCGGTTGCGGTTTCGGACACCTTCCTCGATGGCGGTGAAATCGTATCAACCCGCGGCCGGCGCGCCCGCGACACGTTGCGCGAAATGGGCCGCAACGGCGACGCCTTCAAAGGCAAGCCGATCATCGTTCTGATCAATGGCGGCTCGGCGTCCGCGTCGGAAATTGTCGCCGGCGCCCTGCAGGACCGCAATCGCGCGCTGCTTCTCGGCACTCAGAGTTTCGGCAAAGGCTCGGTGCAGACGGTGATCCCGCTGCAGAACGGCTTGCAGGGCGCGTTGCGCCTCACGACCGCGAAATACTACACGCCATCGGGCCGCTCCATTCAGGCGCTCGGCATCGTACCGGATATTCGCATGCCGGTGATTTATCCGGGCCAGGATGAAGTCGCCGAACGCCCGGGCGAAAGCGATCTGCCCAACGCCCTCGCCGCCGAAGACGAAGAGGCGGAAGAAGTCGCCGATGCGAGCGACGCAGAAGAGGCCGCCGAAAACGAATTGCCGCCTGTCGAGCCGGTCCAATGCGGCAAGAAGGAAAATGGCGACTTCGACGACTGTCAGCTGAACCGCGCTCTGGAGATCCTCGCGGACATGACCTTCTACCGTCGCGCTTTGGCCGATTCCGGGGCCGCGCGCGCGCAATAAACGCGTCAACCTCGGTAATCGCCTCGAAACAGGCAAAAAAAACAATAAAACAGGGCGGTGCGCCGAATACGCGCCGCCCTGTTTTCATTCCGTTAACCACAACCTTTTTAGGGTCGCCTTGGGCGCATTTCGGGAAAAAGCGTGTGCGGTTTTTCGCAAAGGAAATGCGGCAAAACAGAAAAGTAGAGCCATGCCGGCAAAATGCATGGCTCTAGACGGCGGAACGAGAGGCGCGGCGCGCCTCCCCTATCAGGTGGCGACGAGAATTCATGCGGCGACGACGACGAGGTTTACCGGTCTATAGCCGCCTCACCTGGGCGTGGGGTCTGTCGGCGACGGCGATCGCGCTGGTCGCCGGGTTTTTTCTTTTTATGGATGACGGCCGGGCGCCGGAGCGCATCGCCCTCGCGGTGCGCGGCGTTGAGCGCCTTGCGCCGCCGCCGCCTCTGGCGCCGCCCGCGCGTCTCGATGACGGTTTCGTCGAAATCACGCGGCCCATGGAACGCACCGACGGTCTCACCCTCGCCGCAACGCCGCCTTTGCGCGACGGCGAGAAAACCGGCGTCATCGTCATTCGGCCGGGTCGCAACGGCGTCGAAGTTTCAGATACGATGGTGTTTCAAGACCGCGCAGCGCCGACACGCAATGTCGGGGACACGGCCCAAGCCTTCGACAATCTCGACGGCTTCGACGAGGAAACCTTCGGCGCCGACGATGTCGTCATCACCATCGACGGCAAGGATGCAAGCGCCGTCCGTCCTGTAAACGCATCGCTCGCCAGCCTCGCCAATGTGGCGATCCCCGCGCCCGCCCCCGCTCTTTTGAAAACGACAGCGCTCGGCGCGGTGCCGCAAATCTCCGCCAGCGGACAAAAAGCCTCCCGTTTTTACGCAAAGCCCTATGAGGCGCCGCGCGACGCCGCACAGGTCGCGATCATTGTCGGCGGTCTCGGGCTTAACCCCGCCGTCACCCAGCGCGCCATCGACGATCTGCCGGCGTCCGTCTCACTTTCTTTTGCGCCCTATGCAAGGGACCTTGAATTCTGGACGGAAAAAGCGCGCGATGACGGCCATGAAGTGCTTATCGAACTGCCCATGGAAAATCATGGCGGCGACCCCGGCGCGCTCGGCGCCGCGGCGCTGTTGACCTCGCGCACGCCGGAAGAAAACCTGCAGCGCCTCGACTGGCTGATGGCGCGCTTCGGCGGTTACTTCGCCGCGACGAACTATATGGGCGCAAAATTCTCCGCCGACGCGCCCTCCATGACGCCGGTGCTGGCGCGGCTCAGAGAACGCGGCGTCGCCTATATCGACGACACCGGCAATGCGGGCCGCGCGGGCGCGCAAAGCGGCGTTGACTGGACGGGCGTCGACCGGCTGATCGCCGCCGACAATGCAACGCGCACCGATATCAGAGAAGAGCTTGCTCATCTTGAAACGATCGCGGCGCGCAACGGCGCAGCCATCGGCAAAACTTACGCTTATGGCGGCGCCATCGATGAAATCGCTGCGTGGACCGCCGGCCTTCACAAGAAGGATCTCGCAGCGGCGCCCGCATCGGCCGTGTTACAGGCGCGCGGCGCCGTGCAATAGCCACGACCGCCACGACCGGAAGAGCCGCTCTCTTGACACTGGACGGCGTATGACCGACGGGGGTCGGTCGAAAACTCAACCATTGGCGACGCCATCTGCAGCCCGCGCCGGGAGCCATCCATGAACGCAAGCGACAGCGATCTTCACAAGCACTATCGCCCGAATGTCGGCGTCATTCTCTTCAACCGCGCCGGCGATGTCTGGTTCGGGCGTCGGTGCGACGCGGAGGCGTCAGCCCCCTGGTTCTGGCAATGGCCGCAAGGCGGCGTCGACAAGGGTGAAGACCCGCGCGCGGCGGCGACCCGTGAACTAAAGGAAGAAACGGGCGTCGTTTCCGCACGCCTCCTCATGATGACGCCGGGGTGGCTGACTTATGATTTCCCGCCCGAATATGCGAAGAAGAACTGGAAAGGCCAGCGCCAGAAATGGGCCGCCATGATGTTCGAGGGCGACGACACGGAAATCGATCTGACAGCGGACGATCATCAGGAGTTCGACGACTGGCGCTGGGGCGCCCTTGAAGAAGCCCCGTCGCTGATCGTCCCGTTCAAGCGCGCCATTTATGAGGAACTGACAACGGCGTTTACGCCGCTGCGCGATTTCATTAGCGCGCAGTAAGATTTTTAGGCCAGACGCCGGGGGAAAGAGAGCAGCGGCGTCTTAGCTCGCTGCACGCATGCGGACATCGCTGTCGCCCCAGTCGGCGAAGCTTAGGACCAGGCGATTACCGCCCTCCTCGCGCGCTTCAAGACGCAACGCGCCGCCGCAAATCTCCGCACAGCGCGAGACCGTGCGCAAGTTCATCGGGATTTCCGCACCGTTGTTGCTGATGTATTTGTCGAGCTTGGTGAGCGGCTTGACGTCCTGTTCGAATGCATCACGGTCGATCTCGGGCCCGTCGTCCTCCAGCGTCAGAACAAGAACGCCGCCGCCATCGGCGATCGAAAGCGTCACCGTGGTGAGGTCTTCGCCCTGGCTCTTGTAATGCTCCGCCAGGCACTGCATCGCCGGACGCAGAACCGCCTGATGTGAAACGATCTCGCCCGCCTTGCCGTCAACGGTGATGGCGATATCCTCGGAAAGGAAATCGCGGAAGTCCTCTATCATCGCGTCGATCGAAACCACGTCGCGCGCCGGCGCGCCGTCGACCTCGTCGATGCGGTGATAGGTCAAAAGGCCGTTTACGCTTTTGGACAGATTCACGGCCGCATCCTTGATGTATTGCGCGCCTTCAACGCCCTCGCCGATGGCGCGGCCGTCGTCGTCAGCGCGTGACAGGTTCTTCATGACAACGTCGGAAAAGCCGCTGATCTGATGCAGCGGGGTCTTGATGAAATGAACAAGCGTGTTCATGGCCGCGAGCTTGCGTTGGTTGTCGCGCCGCACATCGTCGAGAAGAACATTCAGCTGTGCGTTTTGATCTTCGATGATCAGCGTTTTTTCAAAATCCTGGCGCCGGAAGCGCTGGATGAGATAACAGCCGATGGAGCACACCAGGACCATCATGAAAAGCTCCATGGTCTGAACGCTGGCGTCGCGAAAATCCGGTTTCACGTGCACCGACACGGCAAACACAACCAGAAAACTCATCATCAGGAAGACCGTCTTCGGGAAGCTCACGCGCAATAAAAAGCACACGAATACACAACCCTGCACCAGCCCCACATAATAGGAGTGGTGGGATTCCCCGAACAGAAAATTGACCCCGTTGACCGTCAGGCCAAGGACGAGCACCACGGCCGTTGTGAGCTCCTGATGGCGCCGGCCCCCGTTGCCGGTTTTGAAGCCGAGCAGCAACACCGCGCACGCCGCCGTCGCCGCAATCCGCATGAAGATCGCAATGGATGGATCAGCGAGGTAGAGATAGTCGAAATAGCTGTAGAGCGGGAATATGGGCAACGCTACCAGAAGCACGCGAAGGTTGTTTTCGCGATCGCCATCCCGGATAAACTTCTGGTACGCTTCTTCCGTCTGCCGCGAAGCAAACTGCGCGCTTAGTCTGTTTAGCGTCTGTTCCACTTGGTTCGCACCAATCAAGGGCGAAGGCGCCGCTCCGCAATTTCTCTCCCCTCGCCGCAGGTTTCTACACTTTTAATGTTAACAATTTCCCTTCGGGAAACGCCGCCAGACTTGTCATGACAGTCCTGGCGCCGCGTTAACCTTTTCTTAACCATTACACACGAAGCGCGGCGCCAATTTAGCTTGCGCCGCAGCAATCCTATTGCTACGTAAACAAACTATTAATGGTAAATGCGGAGAGGAAAATGATTGACGAGCTGAACAAGCGCTTTGAGCCAATTCTGGCGGAATTTCTGGCGTCCCCTTCAATCAAGCGTATTGTCGATGGTGAACTGACGGTCGCGGAATATCGCGAAATGATGCGTCAAACCTTTCACTATACGCGCGAAAATCCTCAAATGCAGGCGCTCGCAACCGTTTATTTCCGCGGCCGGCACCGCGACATGGTGGCGCCGTTTTACAAGCACGCCGCCGAGGAAATCGGTCACGAATATCTCGCACTGAACGATTTTGTGACATTGGGCGGCGATCCCACAAATGTTCCGTATGAAAACCCCCTACCCGCAACATCTGGGTTGATCGCATACGGATTTCACCACATCTATAACCTCAGCCATCTTGGCCACCTCGGATATATCTATTTTCTGGAGCGGCTGCCGGTTGTTTCCGGCCCCATTCTGATGGACCAGCTGAAAGGCTCCAGCATTCCGGAAAACGCCATGACGTTTTTGCGCGATCATGCGGAGATCGATATCGAGCACACGGCGCTGATGGACAAGTATTTCCCGGTTCTCGTCAGCGACGAGCGCGACATGGACTGCATTGAATATGCGATGAAAACCACGGCGTATCTTTTCAATGAGATGCTTGCGCAGTGCATCGAGGCGGCTGCAAACCCGATCGATGTGGGTTGGAACTGGGAAGAACTGAACGCCGATCGTCTGACGCCGCCGCTCAAGAAAGCCGAGACGAAGACAGCGGTTGCGTAAGCGCAAACCGCGCGGCTTTGCCTTTTAAAATCTAAGATCGCCGGGCGAAACATCATTTTTATGTGATGGATTTCTCCGGCGATTTTTTTTGCGCGCCGTTTTGAAGCGAGGGCCGAACGAGATTCGCTCGACGCCCGCTTAAAAAAAGCTACTTCGGCTTCACACCATCAAGATAGCGCGCAAACACTGACTGCCTCTTGTCATAGTGCTTCGGGTCATCGAGATTGAAACGCATCACAGCGCCGGGCCCATAATTCTTGTGATCTTTTGATGGATTTTGCACTTCATAGCCAAGGCGCGCGAAAAACGGCCGTACTTCCTCGGCGCAATCGCAAAAACACCATTTGACGCCGCGGGCGAGGCCGAGCTTGAAACACTCGACGCTGATGAGGAGAGGGGTGACGCCGCCGCGTTCTTCCTCGCTCACCATGATGCGTGTAGAGAACGACACCTTAAGCGGGTAATCGGCGCCGACACTCTCCATCTCATAATAATCGAGATAATACCCGGGATCGCCGTCTTCGCAGAAATTGACGCGCGCCGTGCCGATAATCTCTCCGTCACGGTAGGCGGCAATGTTGTAGGCGAAATCATCCAGCGCATCGCGGATAATCTTTTGATCATGATCGGCGTAGAAATCGTTCTGCTTCATCTCCTCTTCATAAATCTTGTAGCGAAACCGATATATGTCGAGGGCTTCTTCTCCCGGTTCGTAGACACGAAAATCCACCATTACGCGTACACCCTTTCTGCGCGCCACCGCGAGGGGTGGCGCGTTTATGCAAGCGGTGATTGCGCGTGGGAAGGGAAACCTAGGCGGCGTCTTCGCCTACGAGAATTTCTCGTTTGCCGGCGTGATTGGCCGGTGAAATAACGCCTTCTTCTTCCATGCGTTCAATCAACGTCGCTGCGCGATTATAGCCTATCTGCAGCCGTCTTTGCACGTAAGAAGTGGATGCTTTTCTGTCACGTAAAACAACCGCGACCGCGCGGTCATAAAGCGCGTCCCCGGACGATGTGTTGCCGCCGATATCGAGACCGCCGGTGCCTTCGTCTTCTTCGCGCATTTCCGTGACTTCCTGCACGTAGTCGGGCGCGCCCTGTTTCTTCAGATGTTTGACGATTTTTTCGACTTCGTCGTCGGAGACAAATGCGCCGTGTACGCGTCGTAATCGTCCGCCGCCAGCCATGTGCAGCATGTCGCCCTGGCCGAGCAGTTGTTCAGCGCCTTGTTCGCCGAGAATGGTGCGGCTGTCGATCTTCGACGTCACCTGAAAACTGATGCGGGTAGGGAAGTTCGCCTTGATGGTGCCGGTGATGACGTCGACGGACGGGCGCTGCGTCGCCATGATGAGGTGGATGCCCGCCGCACGCGCCATCTGCGCGAGCCGCTGCACCATGCCTTCGATGTCCTTGCCCGCAACCATCATCAGGTCCGCCACCTCGTCGATGACGACGACGATGAACGGCATCGGCTCATATTCGAGCTCTTCGGTCTCATAAACCGGTTCGCCAGATTCCTGATCGTAGCCGGTATGCACGGTGCGGCTCAGAATTTCGCCGTTCTGTTCGGCTTCCATGACGCGGGTGTTGAAGCCTTCAATATTACGCACACCGACTTTCGACATGCGCCGATAGCGCTCCTCCATTTCGCGCACGGTCCACTTCAGCGCGACGACCGCCTTGCGGGGATCGGTCACCACCGGCGCGAGGAGGTGAGGGATGCCTTCGTAGACGGAAAGCTCCAGCATTTTCGGATCGACCAGGATGAGTTTGCACTGATCAGGAGACAGACGATAGAGGAGGGAGAGGATCATCGTATTGATCCCGACCGACTTACCCGAGCCCGTCGTGCCCGCAATCAAAAGGTGCGGCATGCGTGCAAGATCTGCGAACACCGGATCGCCGCCGATCCCTTTGCCGAGGGCGAGGGTGATGTCGGCGCGGGAGTTTTCATATTCATCGGCGCCGAGAAGTTCGCGCAGATAGACCATCTCGCGATCCTGGTTCGGCAATTCGATGCCGAGGACATTGCGTCCCGGCACCACCGCGACACGGCACGCAATCGCGCTCATGGACCGGGCGATATCGTCCGCGAGGCCGATAACGCGCGATGACTTGACGCCCGCCGCCGGCTCCAGCTCATAAAGCGTCACCACCGGGCCGGGCCGCACATTGATAATCTCGCCGCGCACGCCGAAATCGGACAGAACGTTCTCCAGCATGCGCGCATTCTGCTCCAGCGCTTCGTCGGAGATGACGCGGCGCGTCGTCTGTTGCGGCTTGGCGAGGAGGGCGAGCGGCGGCAGCTCATAATCCGCCGCGGAAAAGACCGGCAAGACCGGCTCGCGCTCGCGGGCCTCGCGGGCGCCCTGCTTCGATTTATTCTTTTTACGGATGATATTGCGTTTGCGCTCCGGCGCGGCGAGGATCGGCTCGTCTTCGTCGGCGCCGTCCATTTCCGGCGGCGCCTCGGCGTCAGCATCCGAACCCACAATCGAGGGCGCGCGGCGTACGGGCTTTTTATCGCGCACCGCCTCGTCGGACATGCCGAGCGCCGGCGCCACATGAGCGCGGACGCGCTCAAAACCGTCCATCGCGATCTCGGCGATTTCTTCCACGGCCCACCAGGCAAGCATAAGACGCGCGCCCGTCAGACCGCACGCAACGCCAAAGGCGCCAATCCCGAGCGCTGCAAACAAACCGGCCGCGATCACCCGCGCGCCGGCGGGGCCAAAAAACGACAGAAACCCTTCGGCGGCGCCAAGCGCGCCCGCGCCCACGAAGCCGCCCATGCCGGTCGCAAATGGCCATGTGGCTGAGAGCGGCGCCGCCGCCGCGACGGCCGCCAAAAAGACAAACGCCGTCGGCGCCAGAAAAAAGCGCAGCCACGCCGTCCGCGGCGTCCGCTCCGGCGCGCCGCGCAATGTCGCGGCCGCGCCCCAGATCATCAGCGGCGGGATGACGAACCAGGCCGCACCGCCCAGCATTTGCAGCAAAAGGTCAGCGACCACCGCGCCGCCGGGCCCGGCGGCGTTAGAGACGCCGCGCGCCGTCGCCGTATTCCAGCTCGGGTCTGAAATCGAAAAGGTCGCGAGCGCAACGCCAATCCAAAGCGCAAGCAGCACCATGGCCGCGCCGCCGGCGCGCATCACGCCATGGCGTAAAAGCTTTTGCGCGCTGTCGATCGCTTCGCGCAGTTGGTCGTTGTCTCGGCGACGGCGGCGGTGAAGTGTTCTTGTGGCCATAACTCGTTTCGGCGGCGTAAATGATGTTGCGGGAATTGCCGCGTCGAGTTTGGCACATGCCTTTTCAAAATGGGTTAACGGCAATTAACCATTGCCATCTATGGATTGTCGGTCGCCGGCGCGGGGGCGCTGTCAGGCGCCGGCTTCTGCTTGGCGGAGACCGTCAACGCGAGATCTGGCGCCGCAGCGCGCACGCCCGCCGTATATTTAAGCGCGATCCAGATGAGGAGGCTGACGACGAAGGAAAAAAGCGCTGTCCCCAAGAGCCCCGCCAACTGGCCGATAAGCCAGGCGTCGCGATTGGTCCAGGCGACCACGATCAACGACCAGGCGCCGCATCCGAGATGCGCGGCCGCTGCGCCGGAAACGTCGTCGATGCGATAGCGGTGCAGGAAAGGCGGCACGGCCGTGACGATGACGCCGCCGACGCCGCCAAAGAGCGCCGCCTGCCATAGAGCGGGAAAGACAGGGTCCCCCGCGATGGAAACCGCGCCGCCGATTGCGCCCGCCACAACCGCGGCAATCGTCGCGCGGCCGTAAACAGTCTGTGCAAGGATCATAGAGGTTAATAGCCCCGCGGCGCCGGCGATCGATGCGTTGACGGTCATGGACGCAATGGTCATCGCGTCATTAACGCTGCTTAAAGATCCAAGGCGTGCGGCGTTGATCAGCATCAAAGCGCCGAGCACCAAAAACCCGCCAACGAGCGCAAGCGGCGCAGCGGCGCTCGCGCCGGCCCGTGGCGGCGCAGCCGGATCGACGCCCGCGCGCGGCCCGACCACCATCACCGCCGCGAGGGCGCTTGCGCCCGCCGTCACATGCAAAACGCCCGCGCCCGCATGGTCGGTGAACCGCCAGACATCGGCGAAATATCCGCCGCTCCACGCCCAGGCCATGACCACCGGGAAAACCAGCCCCGAAAGCACCGCAGCGAAAATAAGGAACGGCCAGACCCTCGTTCGCTCGGCGACGGCGCCGGCGACAACAACGACGGCGAGGGCGGCGAAGCCCATTTCAAAACACCAGCGCGCGCCGCCTGCAACGCCGAGGCTTGCGGGATTTGCATCGATATCGCGCCATGCGCGGAACTCGCCCAGAAGGCCGCCCGATTCGACAGAGTGGGCGAGGGCGTAGCCGACAAGCCAGAAACTCAAAACCGCGACGGCGACACCCCCGGCGCCTTTGAGGCACAGCGCCGGCGCCGTCCGCGGCCTGGCGAGCGCGATATCGCGCAACAAAAACCCGCACACCGCCAGGAGCGCGGCGAATGCGCCTAAAAACAATAGCCCGGTATCCATGAGGTAACGGGTCGTTTCCGAGGCCGGCTGAAACTCCTGCGCGCAAACGGCCGTGGGCGCGACCACGCCGCCTAGCCCGAGGAGCAGCGCGACGGCGCTTGGCATGCGCGCCAAACGGCGCGGGGCGCCGGCAAAATATGGCCTTTTCGTCATAGCGGCGCTCCCTTTCCTGTCAGCGCGGGACAATACGGCGAAAACACGAGGGCTCTTCATGCAGCGCTTTTCGCCGCACTCGCAAGGCGCCGTCTGGACGTGAGCACACTAAAAACAGAGAATACTTTCTAACATGACCAATTCTTTTTCTCATATGGCCGGCGGCGATGCAGCAGACCAGTCGGCGGACGTCGTCATTGTCGGCGGCGGCCTCGCAGGCGGGCTTGCCGCGCTTGCCTTTGCGAGCGAGGGGTTTTCGTCCGTCCTCATTGACGCAACAGCGCCGGCGCGCCTCACGGATACAGCCTTTGACGGGCGCACCACCGCGATTTCCTACGCCTCGGCGCGGGTTTTTCGCCGACTCGGCCTGTGGGACGACCTTGCCGCAGATGCAGAACCCATTCGCGATATTCTGGTTACGGACGGGCGCCTTGGCGGGCGCGGCCCCTTTCAGCGGGGGGCGGTCTCACCGCTGCACCTGCATTTCGATTCCAACGAATTGAACGAGGGCGCGGGCGACGACCAGCAAGAGGGCGGCCCACTTGGCTGGATCGTCGAGAACCGGCTGATGCGGCAGGCGATCTTTAAGCATGTCGCACAAAAAGAAATGATCTCGCTGATCGCCCCTGCGCGGCAGGTGGGCGCGGAACGCAGCGCCGCGGGCGCGCGTGTTACGCTTGACGACGGACGCATCATCGAAGGCGCTCTCCTTGTCGCCGCGGACGGGCGTTATTCGCCGCTCCGCGCGGACGCGGGCCTGAAAGTCAATCACTGGCGCTACAAACAGACGGGCATTGTCGCGACCATCCTCCATGAAAAGTCTCACGAAGGGATCGCGCAGGAGCTGTTTTTGCCCTCCGGGCCGTTTGCGATTCTGCCCCTCACGTCGCTGCCGGAGGACGCGGGTCCTCTGCGTCATCGCTCATCGCTCGTCTGGACAGAGCACGAGGACGCCGCGCCCGCCTATCTCGCTCTCAATGATACAGCGTTTACGGATGAAATTGCGCACCGCACCGGGCCCTATCTCGGCGAGATCGCTCTCGAAGGGCCGCGATGGTCCTACCCTTTGGCGTTTCATCTGGCGCAGTCGTTCATTGCGCCGCGCCTTGCCCTCATAGGCGACGCCGCCCACGCCGTTCATCCCATCGCAGGGCAGGGATATAATCTCGGCGTGAAAGATATTGCCGCGCTTACGGATGTTCTGGCGGACGCCCACGCTGTCGGGCTCGACATCGGCGCCTTAACCACCCTGCAGCATTATCAGCGCTGGCGGCGTTTCGATTCCGCATCGCTCGCCCTTGGCATGGATATGATGAACCGGCTCTTTTCAAACGACGCCGCGCCGTTGCGGTTCGTCCGCGACATCGGCATGGGTGCGGTGGGGAAGGTTCAGCCCCTGCGGAAATTTTTCATGCGTCAGGCGGGCGCCGATCTCGGCGCGCTGCCGCGGTTGATGGCGCGGGAAGGGTGAGGCTTTAAACTTTACCCGCGGAGCACAAGCTCGCCGCGGCGCGCTTCAACGCTTTCGAGACGGTTTAAAAAGCTCATCCCGAGAAGATTGACCGCAAGCTGCTTATCGCGCAGGACGAAGGCTTTAACGCCATCGATCCGTATACCATCTATATCGATTTCCTCCAGCGTGACGAACGCAGCCTTGGTTTCGCCATTCGCGGTCCGCACTGGATAGGTAAAGTCCTTATTGGAGAAGTAAACGCCCGCGGCGGACGCGTCGCTTTCGCGCATGGCTACATAGCTTGCGCCAGTGTCCACGAGGAACTGCGCGCGCGTGCGGTTCACCGAGGCGTCAACGTAATAGTGCTGGTCGCGGGAGGCGGAGATGCGCACTTCGTGGCCCCAGGCGGGCGCCTTCGCGACGGCGATCTGCGCGGGCCTTGCCGGAGCGGTTCGGGACGCCTCAGCCTGCGGCGCGATATTGTCATGGGCGTCCATCCGGCCGTCGAGGACGCGCACGCCAACGGCCGCTCCAACGGCGATAGCAATCGCGACAAACATTTCCGTACGCATGAACACACTGGCCTTACTGACGAGCGCACATCATGCAGAAACATTTTTAAGGAAGTGCTCTGGAATATGTCGGATTGAAACTTGTTTGGTTAACGAGACTTTTACGTAAGGCCGAGAACGTCGCGCATTGTGTAAAGCCCGGGCGGGCGGCCAATAACCCAGCGCGCCGCCGCCACCGCGCCTTTCGCAAAGAGCGCCCGGTCGATCGCGCGATGGGAGAGGGTGACAATCTCTTCTTCCGCCGCAAACGCGACCTCGTGATCGCCGACGACCCCGCCGCCGCGAAAAACCGAAAACCCGATATCGCCGATAGCCCGCGCGCCCTTGCGAAGCTCGGAAACGCCGGCGGCTTTTTCATCGAGCGCGACGCCCCGTCCGCGCGCCGCCGCCTCGCCCAGCATCAACGCCGTGCCCGAGGGCGCATCCACCTTATGGCGATGATGCGCCTCGAAGATTTCGATGTCGTAACTATCCGGCAGCGCGGCCGCAGCGCGCTCAACGAGGGCCGTCAGAATGTTCACTCCGACGCTCATATTGCCGGATTTGACGATGGCGATTTTTTCCGCCAGCGCGGCGATGGCGGCGTCTTCCTCCGGTGAAAAACCGGTGGCGCCGATCACATGGGGCACGCTCGCCTCGGCGCTCGCCTCTGCATGGGCGAGGCTCGCCGCCGGCGTCGTAAAATCGATCAAAGCGCCGGCGCGTTTCAGTCCTTTGCCCGCGTTTTCCTCGACCGCGAGGCCGATGGCGTCGAGGCCCGCCAGGACGCCGATGTCCTTACCGGTTTCAGGGCCGCCCGGCCGGTCGAACCCGCCGGCGAGCGTGACGCCGGGCGTACGCAGGACTTCGGCGACAACAGCGCGACCCATGCGCCCGCCGGCGCCGGCCACAAGAATGGATGAGCTTGAGGAAGAGGAAGTCGACATGGGCCGGTTTGTCCGCCGGCGCCCCGGTTTTGTCAAATGCGGAGGCCGGCGCACGCCCCCTCGGAAAATGCGTAGCGACCGGCTATACCCCCGCGGGAAGACGCATTTTTCTCCGAACGGCCGAAACGGATTGTCCGCCATGCATGCCTGGCTGCTTATTGGTATCCTTCAACCGCTTTTTGTCGCGGCCATGTTTGCAACGCGCGGGCGCCGCGGGGCTGCAAGCCTCTGGCTTTTCTCCTGGCTCGCCCTCGTCATGGTGCATCAGGGCGCGATTTATCTGAGCTACGCGCATCCCGGCGCGGTCCCGCTCTTTCTCGGCGTCGGCCTCGGGCTGTTGCCGCTTGTCCACGGGCCCTTCGCGTGGGGATATGTGGCGAGCCTGACGCCGCCCCATGCGGCGACGCGCCTGCCATGGCTGCACTTTGCACCGTTCTTCGTTCTGTGGGCTGCGCTCGGCGCCATCGCGGTTTTCGGATATGGGGGCTTTTCCATCGAGACGCCGTTTGGGGTCACGATTATCCGCAACGCAAGCGGCGAGCAGCTACAGTGGCTCGGCTGGCTGTTTGCGATTTCCGGCGGGGTCTACCCGCTCGCCAGCCTTTATTTTCTGCGCACTCAGCGCCTGCGCCTGCGACAGACCCGCTCAAACGTAAACGCTGTCGACTTCCACTGGCTGGAAATCTGGGTCTTCGGCCATCTTGTCGCCTTTGCCGTTATCTTCACCGCGCAAACCGTCACGACGATTGAGTTCGCCATGCCCTTTGCGTCCTGGGCGATGGCGGCGGAGGTTTTTTATCTCGGTATTTTCGGCGTCTGGCATTTCGATCGGTCCGGTAGCGAGCCAAAGAAACAGGATGCGCCAGCATCGCCCGCGGCGACCTTGCAGGAAGATACGGACCGGCTGCTCGCGCATATGGAAAAGGACGCGCCTTATTTAAACGCGGGCCTTACTCTTTCCGCCTTGTCCGAAAGCTCCGGACTTGCGGAGACGACCATCACCGGCGCGGTCAAACACGCCGGTTACAAACACTTCTTCGACTTCGTGAACGCGCATCGATGCGAGGCGGTGAAAGCCAGGCTCGCGGCGCCGGAAAACAATGGCCTCACCCTGCTCGACATCGCCCTCGCCGCAGGCTTCAACTCAAAATCATCCTTCAACCGCGTCTTCAAGAGCTATGCGGGCATGAGCCCGAGCGCGTTCCGGGAAAAGAGCAGGAAAACGCCCTAAGAGCATCGAGCAAAAATGTGCAACGGTTGGCGGTTCCCGTCCGCCAACATGGTTCCCTTCGGTAGTGCCTCAGTTTGAAATTTAATCTGTTACTGAAAACTCAAGTTTTTCAGACTTCGTATTCACAAAAAACCGTGTGCCATCTTCAAAGCTGATAACCACTTCATTCTCATGGTGCCTGAATACCCTAGCCACGACCTTAGCGGTAAGTAGCTCATTCAGCCTTTTGTCCTCTGTTTGAATATCCATTTTGCGACTTAAGCGACCTTTCGCTTCTTGTAGGTTTTCGGCCGTCCCGGCTTTGGAGCAACTTTGTCGATCAGCTTCACAATATCTTCCATTTCGAGAAGCTCGTCAGTGACGCCAGCGGCCATAGACAGGCTCATCTTAAGCGACTTATTGATGCGGGCGAAATTATAATAGACCGTGTAAAGCGAAATCATGTGGACGTGGTTTTCGAACATATTGGAAAAGGCGTTCGTCAGGCGGGTGAAACGGTAATTGTGCATCCGCAGGGAAAAGTTGGAACGCTCTACGTAAGAGGTCGAAATATCCTTCTTGACCGGCTCGCCTTCGATCACATCTTTGCGGGTGCCGGAGCCTACCCCGGCGCGGGGCGGGCGCGGCTCACTTCCTTTAAGAGACGTCTCACTTTCTCTAACATCCTGAAGTAGGGCGCATTTTTTAAAAAACCGGGTCTTCCTGGCTGCAACGGCTAAGGAGGGCCGCTGCTTTATGACCCATCGTGTTTTGAACGGGCTTTCAACGCTCGTAGTCACAGCGATTGTGCTGTTCGGCATCGCATTCACCGCGGCGCACTTTATTCAACCGCCCTATAACGACCGCTTTGACGAGCATCCCGTCATCGTGAAAATCCACGTCATTTTCGGTATTTTTTATCTGGTGGCGGGCGCTTTTCAGTTCTCGCCCTGGCTCCGCCGGCGCTTCATACAATATCATCGCGCAGCGGGCAGGCTTCTTGCCGCCGCGGCGCTCGTGATCGGCGCGAGCGCAATTTTCATCGGCCTCGTCATCCCGTTTTCCGGCCGCGCCGAGCAGATGATCATCACGGTTTTCGGCGCCTACTATCTCTTCTCGATTGTCGCGGCGATTATCTGCATTCGCACCGGCCAGATCGACGCCCACCGCGAATGGATGATCAGAGCCTACGCCATTGGCTCGTCTATCGTCACCATGCGGCTGATTTTCATTCCGCTGTTGATCGCGACAGGCGCGCCCTCGCGCGAGATGGTCGCCGACCTTTCCATCGCCTCGTTTACCCTGGCGTTTGTTCTTCATGCCGCGCTGGCGGAATGGTGGCTTTCCTACACGCGCGGCGTCACGGCCGGCGCAGGCGGCGCGGCTTCTAAATAGCGACTTCCATGTAGCGCAGAGCCCCGTTGCGCGAGGCGCCGATGTCACGCCAGCCCTGGGCGATGTAAAACCGCAAGGCGCGGCGATTGCCGGCAGCGACGTTCAGTTGCGCACGGCGAAAGCCGGCGAGGGCGAAAGCCTCGCGCGCATAATCGTCAAGGAGCCCGCCATAGCCCCCGCCGCGATGACCGGGCGCGACATAAAGATGATGAATATGCCCCACCGCGGGATCACGGCAGTCCGCACCCAGAACGATCATGCCGATGGCCGTTTCGTCACGCATGAGCAGCATAGCGAAAGACGGGTCGGCCGCCGCACAGGCGGCGATCCACATGGGAAACCGCGCGCCCGTGCGGCCAAAATCCTGTTCGAACTTCCGGTCGGACCCGACGCTCTCGCGGTAAAGATCGCGGCCGAACCAGATCAGGGTCTCGGCATCGGCGAGCGGGTTCACGGGCCGGAACGCAAGCCCGACGGCGTTTGCGGTTTTCAGGGCGCTGTTCATTAGGATTATATAGGCGCTCCGGGCGGAATTTCGAGGCTGCGCGGGGCCACCACGGATTATATTGATTATTTAGCTGGTTGTTTCTTCGAAAGAATTCCGGACTGTATTTCCATAAAATGCAGAAGTAATCTTGCGGAGTACAACGACTGCTTGTGGCCGATTGTGTTGAAAAAGGTCTCAGTTTTCCCAACAAATCGTGATTCCCTGAAATTGATTTCAGCGATGGAGCGATTTGATGATGGGAGATCGTCTGAGCGGTCAGGATGAGCTGTTCTACGAATTTTCGATGGAGCGCTTTG
>JBCCXE010000015.1:0-33540 GCA_039192395.1 Pseudomonadota bacterium | reverse complement strand
TCTCGCCGCAATCGCTCAAAACCTCAGAAAGCTCGCAAAGCTCCGTCCACTCACCGCCGCAACGGAGGCGTGAAAGCGGAAAAGCTGGCGGCGCACAACGAAAATGCAACTCCAAAAGCCGACTTCTTCAACACAATCGGCGAGAAATTGCCGTTCAACGCAAGTCTGCTATGCGCGCAATAGAGGATATTAGAAGTAAAGGGGTTTGGACGAGCGTTTTTGACTCATTTCGGTAATTCGAAAGCAGTTTTCCGCCAAAAGAAGGTAATGCGTTTTCGACTCGGTGATGCTATCTCTCACCATGCAAAGATGGTGAGCCAGAATAGTGATACCGATCCGTTACATTTTGATACTGGCTTGTTTCTTCCTTAACGCCTGCCAGATAAAAGCAAATGAAATTGAAACGGAAAACCTGATTACTCTTATTAGTGGCACCAGTAGTCACTCTTCCTCAGAGGGAGCATATAACAAGCCCCTTCCAATCAAATCCGCAGTATTTATTGATACGCACGCAGCAGGCGGGCTCCAAGATCTCGGGATTTGCGGTGAAGCACTTTCAACACCCGCTGTTAATTCTTTTGACTATGACAAATTACGTGCTCCATACGAAAAATATGCGATGGATGCTCTCCTCAAAAGTGGCGTTTTGCTTGACCAAAAAAGTAACATGCGACTTGCATTTCATTTTGATGTAATCGATGTGCCAATCTCACTGAAGAAGGGGAGTGAGACAATATACTGCTTAGTCGACTTCCATATGGACCTTTCAGGTAACGCCGAGTTCGTGATGAAACACGATGAGACATTATCTTTTTCTAAACGATTGAGTATTCACTCCGCTGAAAAACTCTACTTTGTAGAAGTTTCAGAACTAAAAGCCTCTATTGAATCCGAGATTGACGAACGGGTAGCGCGAGCCGCTCCAACTTTATCTGGCAAAGTTGGTGACTCCTGCGGCTACTTCCAAGATGAACCGGAAGAGCATTGCGCAACTATATATAGATTGAAATTACGCCATTACGAAAGAAAGCTGCAGTGTGCTGACAATTCTGCTGAAGAAGCAGAAGCGCAGAAAAATATCGATGAGACCATTGTGAAACTAAGAGGTCTTCCGCCTGAGCCAGAAAATTCAGAATATTTTACGCTCTGCCCAGAGGGTGCAAACCAAAGTGCTTGTAAATAACCCACTCTACGGAGTCAGCTTGCATTGGCCAGCTATCCCATTCGAGGGCTATCATGTAGTGGCCACACAAAAGAAAAGTAGACCCAGAAATCCTATATTCGCCCAAGGATGGGCTGCTGCAGCTTTTGACGATGAATGCCCAGCCGCTTGATTTTTATCAAATGGCCGAGACGCGCAGAAAACGTTGAATGATCATCGCAGCCTAAAGCCTTTACGACTCTGGCGTCTTTGCCGGCGCATCGGGCCGTCCTTCTGCGAATTTCAGAAAGAAGACCAAAAGCGCGGCCGGCGCACCAATGATCGCTGTGACGATGAAGAAAACGGGAAAGCCCGCCGCCTCCACCACGAAGCCGGAAAAGCCGCCGACAAATTTTCCGGGTAAGGCGTAAAAGGAAGAAAACAACGCATATTGCGTCGCCGTGAAAGCGGTGTTGGTCAAGCTCGACATATAAGCGATCAGGATCGTGCCGGCGGCGCCATAGGCGATATTGTCGATGATGACCGCAAAAGCGAGATTGCCCGCCGTCGCCTCCGACATGGCGAGCCACGCATAAACGAGATTGGTCACGGACTGCGCGACGACGCCGATCAGGAGGCTCCATTTAAAGCTCACCCGCGTCACCAAAAGCCCGCCCAGGAACACCCCGAACATGGTCGCGAACAGACCGACGCCGGACCGGATCGCGCCGATGGTGGTTTTGTCATAGCCCATGTCCACATAAAGCGGGCCAGTCATGTATCCCATGACGAAATCCGGAATCCGGAATAACGCGATAAACAATAGAATGACGAGCGCGCTGACGCCGTAACGATTGAAAAAGTCGCGAAACGGTCCGACGACGGACTTTGACATCATCTCCGCCATAGAGGCGCGCGGCGGCGGCGTGTATTCGCCGACTTCGACTTTCGGCGCAAAAAGCGCCGTTAAAAGGCCAATACCCATGAGCGCCGCCATGAACTGATAGGCGGCGGGCCAATGGACATGATCGGCGACCATGAGCGCGCCCGCGCCGGCGACCATGATGGCGACGCGGTAGCCATATTGATACATCGCCGCCATGACGCCCTGTTCTTCATCGGTCGCCGCTTCGATGCGCCATGCGTCGATGGCGATGTCCTGCGTCGCGGCGGCGAAGGCCATGGCGACGGCGACGAGCGCGACATAAAAAAGATTGGCAGACGGATCAGCGACGGACATTGCGATCAGCGTCGCGGCGATGGCGATCTGCGCCGCCGCCATCCAGGCGCGGCGGCGCCCGACAAATTTTTCCAGAAACGGCACGGGCATTCGATCGATGGCGGGCGCCCACAAAAACTTGAAGGTGAACGCAAAACCGGTCCACGCAAAAAGTCCGATCTGGCTCTTCTCAACGCCCGCTTCCGCGAGCCAGAGCGAGAGGTTCTGATAGATCATGTAGAAAGGAAGGCCCGCCGAAAACCCCAGCAGCAACATGATCAGCGCGCGCGGGCGCAGATAAGTCGACAAAGACGCAAGAATGGTTTTATCGCCGCTCGCCGCAGCCTGTTCCTGTTGTGTCATGCGTTCCCGCTACCTGTACGCCGTGGACAGACGATGTGCGTCCGCCGACAGCCGAAAAGACAACCCCGTCTGCCTTATAGATCACCGGTCTATAGGTGGATCACCGGTCTATAGGCGTTTTCAGTTTGAAGAAAGGCGCTTTTTGGGCGAAAGAGGCGCCGCTCTCACGACGCTTTCGGCAAGGCGTTCTTCGTAACGCCCCATTTTTGCAGCATGGCCGTGAGATCTTCCGGTTCAAACGGTTTTGTCAGAAAATCGTCCATGCCCGCGGCGAGGCATTTTTCGCGATCGCTCGCCATGGCGTTGGCCGTAAGCGCGATGATCGGCGTTTTCGCCGCTCGTCCGGACATCCGGCGAATTTGTCGCGCCGCGTCAAGGCCATCGACTTCCGGCATCAGCATGTCCATCAAAATGACGTCATAAACGTCGCTTTCCGCGGCGCTCACGGCCTCTGCGCCATTCGTCGCGACATCGACCTGGTGGCCAGCGCGTTTGATAATGGCGGTCGCGAGAACCGCGTTGATCTGATTGTCTTCAGCAAGGAGCACCCGCAACGGCGCAACGGCGTCGGCGACCGGGCCGTCCTGCCGCGGCTCGGCGGGTGCGGGCTTGGGCGCTGCATCTTCCAGAAGTTGTTCGTATAGGGATTCCTGTCGGATCGGCTTGATGAGATAGCCGTCAAAGCCTCGTTCGCGAAACTCTTCAAGACGCCCCCGGGCCAGCGGCGACAACAAAATGAGCGAGCGGTCGGCGAGACCGGTCAGGAGATCTGCTTCGTCGCCCGCCAGCGCGCCATCGCATAAAAGTGTGACATTCTCAAACGTGCTCAACGCGCCTTGCGCCTGCGCGATGCTTTCAGCGTGAACGACGATCCGTTCACCAATCGATTTCAGCTGCAACTCGATGGCGCGCGCGAGGACCGCAGACGGTGTGGCGATCACGACGGGGCCGGCTGCGCCGGCCGTAGCGCGCGCCGCCTGCGCGCCCGCTTTAAACGTCAGCTCGAACGTGAAGGCGCTGCCCGCGCCGGACCGGCTGTCCAGGCTGATGTCGCCGCCCATGGCGGAGACGATTTTTTGCGCAATCGGCAGGCCGAGGCCGGTGCCTTCGCGCTTGCGGTCTGCGCCGGTTTTCGCCTGGGCGAACTCATCGAAAATTTCGCGCTGAAGATCTTCGGGGATGCCGATCCCCGTATCACGCACACAGATGGCGACGCGCGCGCCGGCCGGCCCGTCTTCCACGAGACGCGCTTCCAGGATGACGCCGCCGCGGTCGGTAAATTTAACCGCATTGCCGGCAAGATTGATCAGGACCTGGCGCAACCGCGCCTCATCGCCATAGAGCTCCGGCGGGACGGCGCTTTCCACAAACGCGGCGATTTCGATGCTTTTGTCGGCGGCTTTCGGCGACAGGAGTTCGGCGACGCTCTGCAACAGGGTCGACAGAGAAAAGCGCGTCGCTTCAAGTTCGAGCTTACCGGCCTCGATTTTGGAGTAGTCGAGCAGGTCGTTAATCAGTGCAAGGAGGGCAACGCCGCTTTCGCGCACCGCCTCTGCATATGAGCGCTGGTTGGGCTCAAGCGCGGTGTCGAGCAGAAGCCCGGTCATGCCGAGAATGCCGTTAAGGGGCGTGCGCATTTCATGGCTCATGGTGGCCAGGAAGCGCATCTTTTCATCTTCCGTTGACGGACCTTCGTCCCCATCGGGCGCCGACGCGCCGGTAGGCGGCGGCGCCTCTTCGCGCGGGTTTTCGATATGGCGCCGATCTGCGCCGGCGCTGGGCGCGGCCTCGCCTTTTGGCGTCGCAAGCGCGCCGGCATAAAGCCGCTCGCCGCCTTCAAGGAGCGTTTCCTCCCAGACAATTGTTAACGCCCTGCCACCGGTGCGCGCATTGGTTTTGTAAGTCGCCGGCGCGCCCTGCCTGGCGGCAGCGCCGCCAGGGGCGAATTTACGGCCGAGCCACTGAGGCGCGGGCGCGCCAAAAAGCGCCGCAAAACTTCGCGAAACAAAACGGATGACGCCGCCCTCGTCGCACAGGACGATGAGGTCGTGAGAAAGGGCCTCGCCAGCCGCGCCATTGTTGCGATTTGACATCAAACGATTGTCCCCTGTCGACACCGTAAGAATGCGCCAAGGGCTTGAAAAATCGGTTGATAGGCATGGTGAATAAATCCTTAAAACGCCGCGCCGGCGCACATGCCCGCCGCCTTCGATGGCGGTGCGTCGCCGTCGCCGGACGCCCCGCCAGACGCCTGTCGGCGGCGATAGCTCACTGCTTCGGCGATATGGCGACGTTTGACGCCGCCGCCGCCATCGAGATCCGCAAGAGTGCGCGCGACCCTTAAAATCCGCTTATAAGCCCGCGCAGAGAAATGCAGCGCTTCGGCGGCGCGCATGAGAAGGCGCGCGCCTTCCTCATCTGGCGCCGCGTATCGCTCAAGCGCGTCATCGCCCAAAAAGGCGTTCAAGGCGCCCCCGCGGCCGGTCTGTTCGGTGCGCGCGGCGGCGACCCGCGCCGCCACGGCGGCGGTCGTTTCACCATTGGCCGGCGCAGCCATTTCCGCTGGCGTCACGGTCGGCAGATCGATCGCAAGATCCATCCGGTCGATCAGCGGCCCCGATATGCGCGACTGGTAGTTTTCCTCGCAATGGGCGCCGCGCCCGCAGGCCCGCCCCGATGCGCGGCCATAGCCGCAGCGGCACGGATTCATGGCCGCGATCAACTGAAACCGCGCCGGATAACGCACGTGATAATTAGCGCGCGCGATCAGGACATCGCCGGTTTCGAGAGGCTGGCGCAGACCATCGAGCACCGGCGCCGAGAACTCCGGCAGCTCATCGAGAAAGAGAACGCCGCGATGGGCGAGAGACGCTTCGCCCGGCCGCGCGCGCACGCCGCCGCCGATCATCGCCGCCATGGACGCCGAATGATGCGGCGCCCGGAAAGGCCGCGCGCGGGTGAGGCGCCCTTCTTCAAGCTGGCCGGCGAGAGATTGAACCATGGAAATTTCTAGCATCTCCTCTGGCGTCAATGGCGGCAGGAGGCCCGGAGCCCGCGCCGCAAGCATCGACTTGCCGGCGCCAGGCGGACCGACCATGAGGAGGTTGTGACCGCCAGCGGCGGCAATTTCGAGCGCGCGTTTGGCGCGTTCCTGCCCTTTTACTTCAGCGAGATCGGGCCCGCGGCCGGGCGTTTCCAAAACGCCGGCCACAGGCGGCTTAAGGCCTTGCGTTCCCTTGAAGTGATTAATCAGTTGAATGATGTTCTGCGGCGCCAGGATTTCTATATCCCCGCCGGCCCAGGCGGCTTCCGCGCCGTTGGCGGCCGGACAGATGAGGCCCTTGCCTGTACCGCCAGCGGCGACGGCGCCCGGCAGCGCGCCGGCGACCGATGCAATGGACCCATCGAGCCCAAGCTCGCCCATCACGGCGAAGTCCGACGCCGCATCGCGCGGCGCGGCGCCCATCTCCATCATCAGACCAAGGGCGATCGGCAGATCGAAATGCGCGCCTTCTTTCGGCAAGTCCGCCGGGGCGAGGTTCACGGTCACCCGTTTGGGCGGCATGCCGAGCCCGATCGCCGACATGGCGGCGCTGACCCGTTCGCGCGCCTCGCTGACCGCCTTGTCGGGCAAGCCCACAATTGCGAACGCCGGACGACCGCCAGTCAATTGCACCTGCACCGACACGGTGCGCGCATCGACGCCGTGAAACGCGAAAGTGGTGACTTGCGCGACCATTATCTCCCCCTGCTGTTCTGTAGCCGTTCGCTGAACAACAACTCTGTGGATGTTAACCATAAAATGAGAACATTACAAGAACATTTTGGCGTCACTCCCAAGAAAAGCAGTTTCCCCTTTGCCGCGCCGGCCTGTAAGTCTTCACACTAGGTTTTGGCCCACCCGCTGGCGATTTCATGAGCGAACACCTTCATCCGCCGCGCCCTGCGCTGGCGATCCGGATCGGCGTCACCGGCCACCGCGCCGCGCGGATCGGCGCAGACGCTCATGCGCGCCTTGACGCGCAAATCGGCGCCGTTCTCGATGCGCTCTTTGCGGGCGCCCATGATGCGGCGCTAACACTAAAAGATCTGTACAGGGAGGAAGAACCTCGCCTCAGCGTCGTAAGCGCGCTCGCTGACGGGGCGGATATGATGGTCGCTGAACGGGCGCTCGAAAAAGGATGGCGGCTTTTTGCACCGCTGCCATTTTCCCCGAACCTCTATGAGCGGGACTTTGCGCCCGCCGACAAGCCTCGCTGGCGCACGGTTTTGAAGCAGGCCGAAAGCGTCCTCGCACTCGACGGGCGCCGCGAAACGCCGGCCGATGAAACCGCTTCTTACGCCGGGGCGGGCGACGTTCTCGTCGGCCAATCCGACATCCTCATCGCCATTTGGGACGGCGCGCCGGCGCGGGGACCGGGCGGCACGGCCGCCGTAAAAGACGCCAGCCTCGCAGCCGGCAAGCCCGTCGTCTGGATCAACGCGGAAAAAGACGCATCGCCGCTGATCCTGGACAGCCAGGGCGGCGCGCACGATTTTTCCCCGGCGGGCGCAGCGCGCCTTATGCGTAACATCGCCGGTTTGTCGGGCGTCAGACCTGACGCCTCATCGAAAAGCGCCGGCACGGTTCAGGAAACGAGCCAAACGGCCGCATACGATGCATTTATCCGAGAAACGCCCCGGCGATTTTCCGCCGGCGCCTTCCATCGCTTCTGGGAGCGCCTCTTTGCCGGCCGCCAGCCTTTCCGCCGGCCCTCCCTTGCGCCAACGATAGAGGAAACGATTGCAGAGGCGCGTAAAAATTCTCTTGCTGCGGCAATCGATGCGCCAGCCCGCGACCGGGAGGTCTTTGACAAAATTCTCGATCCACGTTTTTCGTGGGCGGACCGCCTCGCAGTTTATTACAGCGACCTTTACCGCTCGTCTTACTTTTTCAACTATCTTGCGGCGGCGCTCGCTGTTTTTCTGGCGCTCTTTGAACTCGTTGTCGGGTTCGGCGCGGAAATCATCTGGGTTTCGCTGGAAGTCACGCTCATTATGCTGATTTTAGCAGTGACCCTTTTGGGAAAACGCGGACGCTGGCACGATAAATGGATCGATTATCGTCAGCTTGCAGAAGAATTACGCCAATTGCGGCATTTGTTTTTAACAGCGAGCCGCGGCGCGCAAGGACCGCTTGGGACGCAAAACACCTCAGCGCCCGCGGAGAGCGCAAGGGCGTCAATGACAAGCTGGGTCGCCTGGTATGTGGCGGCGACCGCGCGCGAGACGGGGATGAAGGCCGGCGCCTTCGATGCAGCCACGCTGCGGGCGATTGCGCGCGCCATCGCGGCGCGGGAGGTGCGCCCGCAAATCGCCTATCATGAAGGCAAAGGCGCACTCATGCGCCGTATCGAAGAGCGCCTCAATGCGTTTGGCGAATATGCGTTTGCGGCGACGCTTTTCATGTGCGTTGTCTATCTCGGGGTCGTCATCGCCGCAGCGAGCAGCTGGGAGGGCGCGCCGGCGGCGCTTCAACTCCAGAACGCGGCGGAAAAATGGGTGACGCTCTTCACGGGGTTTCTGCCGGCGCTGGGCGCAGCTTTTTTTGGCATTCGCGTGCAAGGAGAGTTCGGCTCCGCTGCAGAACGATCGACGGGCGCCGCCCATGCGCTTCGGTTTATCGCTGAGCGGTTCGACGCCATCGCCGAAGATGACGCGCCCCGCCTTTCGGATCTTCAAAACAGCGTCAATGACGGCGCCGATGCGATGCTGCACGAAAACCGTCACTGGCGCACGGTTTATGAAGCAAAGCCCCTGAACCTGCCGGGATAGCGGCGCGCTTTTTTTTCAAAAAGCCGCAATCGTCGCCCGGAAAGTCCATACAACGCTCAAACGCGTCTAAGCGCGGCAAAGAAACGCAAACTCAGCCAGCATCAGCGAAACCGCCGCTAAATTCCTATAACCATGGAAGAATTTTTAAACAGGACGAAGGCTTGCAAAACCGTAAGCCGACACACGTGAAAAAGCTGCTTGCGACTGGGCGGGCGTTGCGCCAATGAGTTGTACTGAAATTTGAAAGGCGCCGGCGGCGATGCGCCGCCACACTGTTGATAGATGACGTCCGTTTCCATTCTCCACGCTTCCAAAGACGAAAAGCTCGGCGAGAAAATCGCGCGGGCGCTTCTCGTGGAAGGCCACGCCGTTACGAAGGGTCCGGCCGAAGGCGGCGCAGCGGCGCTGTCGTCATCCCCGGAAAGCCCGACAGTGGTCGTCTGGTCGCCGGCGGCGCGGCAGGATGCGGGGATGCTGGCTCAGGCGAAAGCAGCGCTCGCAGCGGATACGCTCATTCCCGTCAGCATCGCAGCAGCGGACCCGCCGCCGGGTTTCGACCAGGTGGCGCCGGTCGACCTCACAGGCTGGAGCGGCGATCCGGGCGACCCGCGCTGGCGGTTCGTCGTCGATGAGATCAACCTGGCGGCGCAGCGCGATCTTTTACGCGATCATGACCCGTGGGAGCGTGCGGCCGCGCCTTCTCCATCCCTTGCGAGTGTTGGCGCCGCCGGCTCGGGCGAAACGACGCAGAAGGCGCGCCTGAACGAAAAGGCGTTTGCAACTGTTCCGGAAGCGGCGACCGCTCCGCTTACTGAGGAAAAGCCCGTTGCTGCGCCGGTCGCCGATACGGCCGAGGCGTTCGCTCCGCAGGAAATGGCGCCGGCGTTACCGGGCATGACCGCGCCGCGACACATGCCGGCCTTTGAAAACGACGAGGAAAACCGGGACGACGCCTCAGCGGAAGAAGAGGCCATGAACGCGGCGGACAGCGCGTTCATTCAAGGCGAGCTTTTTTCCGATGTCGCCCAATCGCAAGACATTGCGGAAACCTCGCCTGCGCGCAAAAGAACCCGGCGCCGCGCGAAAGGCTTTTCACCGATGCAGGTGATGGTCGGCGGGTTTGCGACGCTGGTCGTCGCCACCGGCGCGCTTGTCGCCCTTGCGCCTGTTCTTGCGCCGGATAGGGACGCCCCGCCGCTGCGCGCCGATGCAGCGCCTGGCCGCGATGCGGCCGCCGACAGCCGATCCGCAGCAGATGGCGGCGCGCCGGAAACGGATGCCGCGACGGCGCGCATAGTTCAATCCTCGCCAGCACAGTCTTTACCCGCGCCGGCCCTCAAGGAGGCAACTGCGCAAACCGCCGCCGAGAATCTCAGCCGCCTGCGCAACGGCGACACGCTATCCGGTCCGTATACGGCTCAAAATACGGACGGCGCCGATAGCATCGGTCCGGATGATGGCGGCCCCGATGCAACGCCGATCACACCAACCCTTGCGGCGGCGGTAACACCGCAACCGGCGTTAGACGGCAACGTCGCCGACAACACGACGTTCGACAGCGATATCGTCACGGACTATACAGCCGACGATCTTTCTACGGATGACCCGTTTCCGTTCTCGGCTCCTGTACCGACGCTCTCGCCCATGCGCGTTGCGCGCGCCGCCAGCGGCGGCGAAGAGGCGCCGCCCCCTTCGCAAGACGTTGACGCCGAACAGCTCGACGCTCTCGTCGCCGCCGTCTCCCTCGACGAGAACGTCGCGTCCGACAGCGAGGAAGTGAATTTCGGGCATTATTTCCGAGACTGCCTCGACTGCCCGGATATGGCGGCGCTACCGCCGGGCGAATTTCTCATGGGCGCAGCGCCTGACGAAAACGCCCGCCATGAATCGGAAGCGCCGCGCCGGCGCGTGTCCTTAATCCGCGGCTTTGCGATCGCCACCAAGGAAGTAACGTTCAAACAGTGGGACGCCTGCGTCGCCGACGGCGGCTGCAATCGTTACCGCGCGTCCGACGCCGGCTGGGGACGCGGGCGCCAACCCGCCGTCAATGTTTCCTACAACGACGCGCTCGCTTACGCCGAGTGGCTGTCAGCGAAAACCGGGCGGCGCTACCGTCTGCCGAGCGAGGCGGAGTGGGAATACGCCGCGCGGGCAGGCGCCGCGACGCCGTTTTCCTTTGGCGGGCGCCTTTCCACCGACCGAGCGAACTACAACGGCGCCTATGGCTATAATGGCGCGCGCGGCGTCAACCGCGCGCGGCCCATCGGCGTTGCGAGCTTCGCGCCGAACGCCTTCGGTCTTTATGACATGCATGGCAATGTGTGGGAGTGGACCGCCGATTGCTGGGCGCCGAGCCACGAAGGCGCGCCATCGGACGGTTCGCCCCGCGGCGGCGATTGTTCCGAGCGCGTTCTGAAAGGCGGCGCCTTCAACACCGGCGGCTGGCGACTTCGTTCCGCACACAGAATACCGAAGCGATCCGCCGCCCGCGAAAGCGACAACGGGTTTCGTCTGGTGCGGGATATCGATTAGAGCGCCGAGCCCCGACCTACTCCGCCGCCTTTGCCGCTTCCCGTGCTTCCCATCGTTCAAACTGAGCCAGAAAGGGCGACGCCGGGTCGAGAAGACGCAGGATCGCCGTCATGGCCGGCAGGCCCCTCTCGGGCTGTGTGTTAAGGAGGACGATGACGCCGTCGCCGCTTTCCTCATACGCATAGGCGGCGGTCAGCTCCGACCAGTCCCAGCCTGTGTGTCCGATGACTGTCTCATTGTCATATGTGAGAACCTCAAACCCCAGCCCGTAGCCCTGCGCGTTCGGACACGGGGTCCGTTCTTCCCGCACGCACCTGACAATCGCATCCTCGCCAGCCTCCGCGACAAGAACGGTGCTGCGCTCCGCCGATAGTTGCGAGCTGTATCCTTCGCTTTCCAGAACCGACTTCAGGAACGCGGCGTAGTCCGGCGCGCTCGCGCTCATGCCGCCGGCGGCGGAGTAGCTTCCATCAGAAAGGCAGGCCCCGCCCTGCCAGGGCGGACGGCAGAAGTAACCATAGAAGGCGCCGTCGGCGTCCCGGGGTTGGGCGAGCCCGTCCGTCGCCTCCCTGTTCGCCGCGATTGCGCTGTTTGTCATGCCGATCGGCTCGAAGACTTCCGAAGCGACCAGGTCCGGCAGGGGGCGGCCCAGCTTCGCCTCCATATACCGAGCGAGATATTCAAAACCCTCGCCCGAATAGCTATGCGCGGCGCCCGGCTCATGCATGAACACGAGCTTGCGGTCAGACCGGAAGAAACGCCAGTTGGGAAAGCCCGTACTGTGCGTGAGGGCGTGGCGGGCCGTCAGCTTCTGCGTGCGAGGATCGTCTTTAATATCCGGATCGACCCAGTAATCAGCCATGGGCTCATCGAGGTTGATCGCGCCTTTATCCGCGAGTCGCAAGGCGGTCTCGGCGACAACGGTCTTGGTGATCGAGGCGACGTTCATACGGGTGTCGGCGTCGGCGGGTATGCCGGGCGCTTCCTCGCCATAGGCCGCCATCCAGACCAACGCTCCGCCATCCATGACGCCAATCAACGCGGTTGTAACGTTGTGCGCGTCAACAATCTCGCCGATGGCCGCCCTGTCGCCGTCGCTCGGGACAATAATTTCTCCAAACGTGGTTTCTGTTGTGGGCGCTACGGTTGAGCACGCAGTCACAAACGCAGCAGCGGCGGTGGCGGCGGCAACCGCATATCCTTTTCGCAGCATGCTCGCCTCCCCTTTATTTGAAGATGGGTATACTGAACAAATGCCCGGCCATGATCGAGTTTCCTATGGTCTCTTCGCGGCGATGATTTCTTCATAAACCGCCGCGATTTTCTTCGCGGTTTCTTCAATCGGCTGGTCTGTCTCAATGACGTAGTCTGCGTGCGCGCGTTTTTCCTCGTCCGGCATCTGCTCGGCGAGAATAGCAGCGAGTTTTTCCGCGCTCATGCCGGGCCGGGCGAGGACGCGCTCGCGCTGGACCGCAGCCGGGGCCGAGACAACGACAATGGCGTCGAAACCTTCATCGCCAGCGTTTTCAAACAACAGCGGAATGTCGAGCACCACCGCCGGCGCGCTTTTATGGGCCGCGGCGGTTAAAAAATCGCGCCGGTCCGCCCCGACCAGCGGATGCACGATGTCTTCAAGGGTTTTTAATTTTTCCCGATCCGACAGAACGATACGTGCAAGGACGGTGCGGTCGACGGCGCCGTCTACAATCGCTTCCGGGAAAACGCTTCGGAGCGCAGCGACGCCGGCACCGCCTTCCGCATAAAGTCTGTGTACGGCGTCATCGGCGGACCAGACTTCTGCGCCCAACGCTTTGAAGGCTTTCGCGGCGGTGCTCTTACCCATGCCGATAGAACCTGTCAGTCCAATGACGATCATGCTTGATCCTTTCGGGCGAGCGCGCGCAAGAGATGGTTTTGTAAATCTTCATCCACCACGGCTTCGTTGCCCAGCCACGCGCGATAGCCGGGCGCGGCCTGATGCATTAGCATGGAAAGCCCGCCGACGGCGCGCCGGCCGCTTTCTTTGGCGGCGACTAAAAGAGGCGTTTTTAAAGGCGTGTAGACGATGTCCGCGACAATGGCGCCGGGCGCCATGGCGGCGATATCAAAATCGAGCACGCCTTTCCCGGTCATTCCGAGCGAGGTTGTGTTGACGACAAGGTCCGCGCCCGCGGCGAGATCGTTCCGGTCCTCCCAGTCTCCGGCCGCCGCACCGTTGATGAGCCCCGCCAGGTCATCGGCCCGCGCTTTGGTGCGGTTGGCGACGATGATTTTTTTATAGCCCGCTTCCTCAATGGCGATGGCGACGCCGCGGCTCGCGCCGCCAGCCCCGAGGATGAGGGCAAGATCCCGTTTTTCATCGGGCGCAGCATATTCCGCGAGTGCGGCTCTAAATCCCTCAATGTCGGAGTTATCCGCGTGGACACCTTCCGGTGAGAAGGTCAGCATGTTCGCAGCGCAGGCGCGTTTCGCCCTGGCGCTCGCCGTTGTCGCGAGTTTCAGCGCGCGCTCCTTGTGGGGGAGCGTGACATTAACGCCGGCAAAGCCCACCGTTTGGAGCGATGCGATTGACTGTCGAAAGATCTCGTCGTCATCGGCAATTTCCACGGGCACGTAATACCCGTTGACGCCTTCGCGCGCCGCCCAGATCGTGTGAATGAGCGGCGAAAGGGAATGGCCGATGGGCGCGCCGACAACGCCGGCGAGCCGCGGCGCGGTTCGCGGGGTTTTGACAGCGCCGGTCAAAACGTAAGCGCGCCTTCTTCGCGCAAAAATCCGATGAGGGGATAAAGAGAAAGTCCGAGTACGGCGAAATAGTCCCCGTCGATCTTTTCAAAGAGGCGCGCGCCCAGAGCTTCCACCTGATAGGCGCCGACGCTGTAGAGGATCTCATCGCCCGCCGCATCGAGGTAAGCATCAACGTCCCGCTCAGTCATCGCCCGCATATGAAGCGCCGGACAATCGATATGACGCCAGAGAACCGCGCCGTCCCGCGCAACGCATACCGCATTAATGAGACGATGCGTTTTCCCGGCCATCTCCAGAAGCCGAGCCCGCGCCGCCGCCATGGATGTGGGCTTGTCAAAAAGCGCGCCTTCGAATTCGAGGATCTGATCGGACCCAATCACCAACCGTTCCGGGCTTACTGACGCGCAAACATTGAGCGCCTTTTCTTCCGCAAGACGCATAGCGGTTTGTTCGGGCGTCATACCAGCCACGGCTGCGCTTTTCTTGGTCGCGTCTTCGTCCACGTCCGGCTTTATCTGCTCGAACGGCACGCCTGCGGCGGTCAAAATGCGCGCGCGGATGGCGCTGCCTGATCCCAAAACAATATCGGTCATAGAATCTTATTCTGTCGTGCGGAAAGCTTGGTGAGGATCGCCGCGGCGGTTTCCTCAACGGATTTGCGCGTCACGTCGATCACCGGCCAGCGATGTTTTGCAAAGAGACGCCGCGCGCGCAGGACTTCCTTCCGGATCGTTTCAAGATCGGAGTACTCCTCTGCAGAGTTTGTCGCATTCAGCTCCCCGAGGCGACTGGAGCGAATTTGCGCAAGGCGTTCCGGATGCGCGACGAGGCCCACGATCAACGGTTTGCGCAGCGTGAAAAGTTCTGGCTGCGGGTCTCGCGTAGGCACCAGGGGCACATTCGCCGCTTTTACCCCGCGATTTGCGAGATACATGCACGTCGGCGTTTTCGATGTGCGGCTGACGCCCACCAGCACCACATCCGCAGGCTCAAGATCCCACACCATCTGTCCGTCGTCATGAGCGAGCGTAAAATCGAGTGCTTCGATGCGTTTGAAATATTTCGCATCGAGTTCGTGCTGCGCGCCTGTCTGAAGACTTTTTTCAAGGCCGAGATATTCGCCGAACGCCGCATGCAGGGGATCGAGCACGGAGACCGCCGGCGCCTGCAACTCGCTGCACCGCATTTCAAGAAGGCGCCGCAGTTCCGGATTGATGATTGTGTAAAGAACAAGACCCGGCGCGGCTTCTATCTCGGCCAGGGTTTCTTCCATGCGCGCATGGGAGCGCACGAGCGCATAAATATGTTCGATGGGTTTCGCGACGGCGTATTGCGCCGTCGTCGCTTTCAGCATGGCGTTCAGTGTTTCGCCCGTGGAATCGGATACAAGATGAACATGAAAGAACGCCGCCAGCGGTTCATCAGTCCTACCCGGGGTTCTACCGGTGGTTCTACTCGGTGCGTTGCTGGCGTCGGAAACGCCGTCGTCATTCACCATGGGGAATACCTGAGGGAAACTGCACTACCGCGCGTGTTGCGAAAAAGGGCTGTGTATGACCGGCAAAGCCATACCAGTAGGGCCCACATCCCTACGGGAAATCCGGATAGGGGGAAACCGGTATGACTTTTTCGCGTCGAAGATGTGGAAACAGTCTTTTCCCCCAGTTTTTCCCAAAAAGCGTCTTTTGTCACAAGCCATTGGTTCACTTTACAGAATCGTCTCTTTTCAACAGTCACGGGAGTGCGTATTCCATGGGGTCTTTACGGTGGAAATCTAACCCAAATCCTCTTGAAAATGTCCAGGCGGCTGATTTTCCCCGGCTTCCCCGCCGATTCACTTATTAATACATTTTTAAGAAAGTTTAATAGGAGGTTAATGTGGAAGCGCCTGAGGCCAAAACAACGGCGTCGTTGTTCCTGCAAACGCTTGGCGGCGCATCATCGACCATACCTCCCATGTGGTTCATGCGTCAGGCTGGGCGGTACCTGCCGGAGTATCGGGCGCTGCGTGAAAAGGCTGGCTCCTTTCTCGATCTCTGTTTCTCACCGGACATGGCGAGCGAAGTCACGTTGCAACCGATAGACCGGTTCGATCTCGATGCAGCGATTTTGTTTGCCGATATTTTGCTCATCCCTCATGCCCTCGGTCAGTCGCTTTCTTTCGTCGCTGGTGAAGGACCGCAACTTGCGCCGCCAACGCGTGCCGCCGATCTCGACGCGTATCAAAAACGCGATGTGGTCGAGCCGCTTTCGCCGGTTTTTGAAACCGTGCGCAAAACACGCGAGCGCCTCGCCGACGACAAAGCGCTTATCGGGTTCGCCGGCGCGCCATGGACGGTCGCGACTTACATGCTGGAGGGGCGCTCGTCCCGCGATCCGTCAGTATTGCGTCTGCGCTATTATCAGGACCCTGACTTCATCACATCGCTTATGGCGATCCTTGTCGACAAGACCGTTGATTATCTCATAGCGCAGATCGATGCGGGCGCCGACGCAATTCAGCTTTTCGATACATGGGCCGGCGGGCTGCCGCGCGACGTTCTGAAAGTCCTGTCGCTTGATCCGATGATGGCGATCTCGAAAGCGGTGAAAAAAGCGCGGCCCGACACGCCGGTGATCATGTTCCCCAAAGGCGTTGGCGAAAAGGCGGTGGACTACGCGCTTTCGCCGCAAACCGATGCGATTGGCGTCGACACCGCCATGGAGCCTTCCTGGGCGCGTGAATATCTGTCGCGCCATACTGTGGTGCAGGGCGGCCTCGATCCGCTGGTCGTGGTTGCTGGCGGCGATATGATGCGCGAAGCCGTCTCGGCGATCCTCAATCAGTTTGACGGCGCGCCCTACATTTTCAATCTCGGCCACGGCTTCGTTCCCGCAACGCCGCCGGAGCATGTGGCCGATCTCGTCGCTTACGTCCGCTCCGGTGACTGGCGCAGCGCAAAGAAAGACGCCCGTAGATGAGGGATTTCCTGCTCGGCATTTATCCCTGGATTAAAAGCATCCACCTGATCCTGGTGATCGCGTGGATGGCCGGGATGATGTATCTGCCGCGGCTCTTCGTTTATCATCACCAAGCGGCCAAGGGCGGAGAGGCGGAGAGCTTCTTTTCGACCATGGAGCGACGGCTCCTCAAGGGGATCATCAACCCGTCGATGATCGGCGTCTGGGTCCTCGGTGCGATCATGATATTCGCCAATCCGTCGCTTTTGTCGCAATGGTGGTTCCATCTGAAACTGACGCTGGTGTTCGGCATTTCCGGCATCCACGGGGTTTATGCCGGGGCGTTCAAGAAATTCGCCCGCGGCGAGCGCCCGCGAACGGAAAAATTCTGGCGCATCATGAATGAAGCGCCGTTTGTCATGATGATCGTCGTGGTTTTCCTGGTGATTTTGAAGCCGTAAACGCCCTGGGGAGGCGCGGCGGCGCCATTTTGTGGGCGATTGGCGGATTGACGGCGGGAATTTCCGCCTTATATGTCGTCACAACCTTTCCTTTCCGCCGCGAGACCTGTCTGTCGCGGCCAAAAACAATTTCGAGAATAAAGCGGGAAAAGCTGACCGGGGACGCTCCATCGGAGCGATGTCTCACCGGGTGCTGTCCGTTTTCACCGTTGTGTTTTCGGCGCTGTGCACCCTCGGCGCGGACTTTTCTTTCTTTAGAGGTATTCGATGTTGCCCGACAAAATGACCCTGGACGAGTTGAAAGCCAAAGCCCCGGCGGAGCTTTTGGCCTTTGCGGAAGATCTCGAAGTCGAGAACGCGTCCACCATGCGCAAGCAGGACATGCTGTTTGCGATTTTGAAGGAGCTGGCGGACCGCGACGTTGAAATTGCCGGCGGCGGCGTTCTCGAAGTCCTGCCGGACGGGTTCGGCTTCCTGCGCTCGCCGGAAGCGAACTATCTCGCCGGGCCGGACGATATCTATGTGTCGCCGACGCAGATCCGCAAATTTGCGCTGCGCACCGGCGATACGGTGGTCGGTGAAATCCGCAGCCCGAAAGACGGCGAGCGGTATTTCGCGCTCCTGAAGGTCGGCACGATCAATTTTGAAGAGCCCGAAAAAGCGCGCCACAAAGTGCACTTCGATAACCTGACGCCGCTCTATCCGGACGAGCGGATCAAGATGGAAATCGATACCGAGAAGACCAAAGACATGACCGCGCGGGTCATCGATCTTGTGGCGCCCCTCGGCAAGGGCCAGCGCGCGCTGATCACCGCGCCGCCGCGAACCGGTAAAACGGTCATTCTGCAGAACATCGCCCACTCCGTCGCGGCGAACCACCCGGAAGCCTATCTGATCGTTCTCCTGATCGATGAACGTCCGGAAGAAGTGACTGACATGCAGCGGTCGGTGAAGGGCGAGGTGATTTCTTCGACCTTCGACGAGCCAGCGACGCGTCACGTCGCGGTTGCGGAAATGGTCATTGAAAAAGCAAAACGCCTCGTCGAACATGGGCGCGACGTGGTGATCCTGCTCGATTCCATCACGCGCCTCGGCCGCGCCTATAACACTGTCGTTCCCTCGTCCGGCAAGGTTCTGACCGGCGGCGTTGATGCGAACGCCCTGCAGCGGCCGAAGCGCTTTTTCGGCGCCGCGCGGAACATCGAGGAGGGCGGCTCGCTGACTATCATCGCGACCGCGCTGATCGAGACCGGCTCGAAGATGGACGAAGTCATCTTCGAAGAATTTAAAGGCACCGGCAATGCAGAGATTATTCTCGATCGTAAAGTCGCCGACAAACGCACTTATCCGGCGATCGACATCGCGAAATCCGGCACCAGGAAAGAAGACCTCATCACCGATCCTGTGGCGATGCAGAAGGTCTTTGTCCTCCGCCGCATTCTCGCGCCCATGGGCGTCTCCGACGCTATCGAGTTCCTTTTGGATAAGCTGAAGCAGACGAAGACCAACAAGGATTTCTTCGACTCCATGAATACCTAGCGCGTGTCGTGCAAAAGTGGTCGCCGGTTGGCGGTTCCCGTCCGCCAACATGGTTCCACCTCCATCAACTGCGCATAAGGTCGAACAATTGTTCGACCGCAAAAACAAAGACCTAAAGCACGTCGATCGAATCCCATTAAATGAGACGTGCTTTAGGAGATGGCGTATCGGAGGATCAACTGACGCCGCTCATCCCAGCGAAAGCTGGGATCCAGAGCAATGAGTACGGACCGTTGTTTCCCTGGATTCCAAATCTAACATTCGCAAGCCAAAAACCTTCCGGTTTTTGGGCTCATGTAACGTTTGGAATGACGGGATAAAGTAACTTTAAGCGGAGAAATGAACGTTTTTCGATTCATTCCCGCTGCCTTTTAAAGACGAAACCGCCCGCTTCGTTTCATCGGACGCTGGTACCGATCTGCCGGACGCGTCACTGGCGCTCTCGGTTTCGTGAACAGCGTGTGCCGATGGCACGATCTTTGGCGCTGGCGCGCCGCCGCGCGCTGCGGCATGGTCGTCGGCGTTTTAAAGACACGAAAAAGCAGCACAAGCGGCGCTAGCGGTCCCTAAAAGGCTCTGGCGGGGGAGGATGCGCCTCCCTATATCCAGCCTTCACGTATACGGAAGATTCTATCCTGTCTCAGTCGAAACCATCCAACGCTCAAGCGCCCAACGGAAACAGTCAGGCGAAATTCCTCGAAGGCGATCTGATGCGCCATGTCGTGGTGATGTCGTTGTCCGCGAGCGTTGGGCTCGTGTCGATTTTCCTCGTCGACTTCCTCGATCTTTACTTCATCTCGCTACTAGGCAAGTCGGAAATGGCCGCGGCTGTCGGCTTCGCCGGCACGCTGATTTACTTCAACATGTCCGCGACCATTGGCATCATGATCGCCATGAGTGCGCTCGCCTCGCAGCGGATCGGTCGCGGCGAACCGGAGGAGGCGCGGCGCATCGCCACCTCCGTCATTGTCGTCGGGCTCGTAGTAGGCTTTACCCTGTCGGTCGTCTTTTTCATTGGCGCGCCATACTTCCTCGAAAAACTCGGCGCGGTCGGCGAGACCCATACGCTCGCTGTGCGCTATATGCGCATTATCGTGCCGAGCTTGCCGGTCGCTGTTGTCGCCATGGTGGGGTCGGGTGTGTTGCGGGCCCATGGCGATGCGAAACGCGCCATGAACGCAACGCTCTCCGCCGGGGCGGTGAACGCCGTTCTCGATCCTTTGTTGATTTTCGGACTGGGGCTTGGCCTTGACGGCGCCGCACTCGCATCGGTCGCCGCGCGCATCGCCATGGCGGCAACGGCGCTTTATCCTGTCATCCGCCATTATGGGGGCTTCGCGCCGTTCGACATGGCGCATTTCAGACGCGACCTCGCGCCGATCTTTTCCATCGCGATCCCGGCGATTTTGACCAACATCGCAACCCCGGTGGGGGCGATTATCGTCACCCGCGCCATCGCGCCCTTTGGCGACGGGGCCGTCGCCGGTTATGCGGTGATCGGGCGGCTGATGCCGCTTGCGTTCTGTGTGATCTTTTCGCTCTCGGGCGCGGTGGGGCCGATCATCGGCCAGAATTTCGGCGCCGGCAAACATGCGCGAACCCGCGAAACGCTTTTAAAAGCCGTGCAGTTCACCGCCGTTTACACCGCGCTCATCTGGATCATCATGCTGGCGCTCAACGGATTTGTGGCCGACGGCTTCGGCCTCGACGGCGAGGGGCGAAAGCTCGTCTTCTGGTTCGCGATCATCGTGACGCCGCTCTTTTTCTTCAATGGCGTTCTCTTCATCTCCAACGCGGCGTTCAACAATTTAAGCCGGCCTGTCTGGTCCACCTGGCTCAACTGGGGCCGCAATACGCTTGGGGTCGCGCCGTTCGTTTTCATCGGCGCAGAGATGGGCGGCGCGCCCGGCGTCATTATCGGCCAGGCCCTTGGCGCGGTCGTCTTCGGCGCCCTTGGGGTGTGGCTCGCTTTCCGATTGATCGACGCTTATGAGAGCGGTAAGGCGGACCCCAATAAAAAGGGCGGCCTTCGCCTCAGCCCGTCGCGCCCGAGTCCGCCTTTGTCGTCGCCAAGGGGGTAGGCCGTCAGCCGTTTTTACGTTTCAGGAAAAACGCGGAAAGCGCTGAAATCGCGAACCCCACAGGAAAAATCTCCAAAAACGTGATCGGTATACGGAAGGCTGGGTTCCGGTAGCCTTTCATCATCTCTTCGGTGGTTTTGACAAACGCATCGAGATCGTTGCCGGAAAGGCCGGCCGCTTCCTGCCTAGCGATGGCGTTTTGCGCATACTCTTCCATGAACCGGTAATCGGTCGCGTACAGGTAAACCTCCCAGCCTATTACGTAGGTAAGGCCGGCGACGCCCGCGACCGCGAGGCCGGCAAGAAAGGCGCCGAGAAATGAGATGGCGCCCGCCTTGTTCAGATCGCGGTGGCGTTTGACAGCAAAGAAAATCACCGAAAGGCCGATGGCTATGGTAGCGTAGCCGATAAGCCGGGAGATGACCGGGTCGGTGGCGCCGAAGACGGTGAGGCTTGCAATGATGAAAACGCCGGCGGCGGCGCCATAAAGCCCTGCAATTTTGCCCATCGATCTTGCTCCTTATCTTTTGGCCCTTATCCCTTGGAGATCCCGCACACGCCGTCGGTCAGGCCGACGCCGGCCCCGAGAAGCGCCTGATAAGCCTCTCTCGGCCGATCGGTCGCGAGAACATCGACGCCCGTCGCTGCGATTTCGGCGTAGCGGTCTTCATCGCCGGTGCGCGCGATTTGATTGTCAATTGAATTGCGTCCGCCGAGCGATCCGAAAATTACTTCAACGTCGCGGTCTTCAAGAACGCCGTAAAGACGCGGCCGCGGGCTCTCGGTGCCGGTGAACGCCATCAGACGGTCCGCAGGAACGCCCGCCGCGACAGCGCGGTTAAGCTCCGACTGGGAATTGACCGACAGCGAGATCATGGCGTTCGGCGCGAGGCGGTGGAGTTTTTGAGCCGATGCGAAAGAGTACGCAATCAGGATCACGCGGTCTTCCGCATTCTGACGATTGATTTCGTCGATCACATCCTCATAGCGCGCGGAGCGTTTGAAATCGACCTGCAAAATGGTCTTCCCCTCGGCCCAGGCGAGGGCGTCGGAAAATTTCGGCGGTGCAAAGCGGGTCACAGCGCCGTTCTCGTCTTCAAGCTTCAGCGCGGAAATGTCAGACCAGGGCGCGGCCGAGGCGGCCCCTTCGCCGGTGGTCGTGCGCTCCAGCGTATCGTCATGCATGAGGTATAAAACACCATCCGAGGACGCCGCGACATCGATTTCCATGATCGCCGGGCCGTCCGCGAGGACCGCGGCCATGGTTTCGATGGCGTTTTCAGGAAAGCCTTTGGAAGGCCCGCCGCGATGGGCGGAGACGACCGTGACGCCGTTCTCGTCGAGGCAATCGAAAAACCCGTTGAGGTCGTCATCGGGCGCGACGCGCCAGCCGCCCTGCGCTGAGGGAATATCCGCAGCGCGTGACCTCGCGCCGGCGCCGGTGTCGTTGCAGGCGGCCAAAACCGTCGCCGCGGCGGTCATCAAAAGAAAGGAGGAGACATTTTTACGCACAGTGAAAACCCCTGAAATCCGGTGAGCGAGAGACGCTGAGAAGATCACCCTAGCGATCTAAAAACCGGCGTCAAAACTTGTTTAAGTCGAGAGGCCGCCGGCTGTGCCATCAAGCCGGCTTGAACATGATGTCGGAGCGAAGCGCATATTTCACACCGTCCACAACCGTCGCCCCCTCATGGGACACGGAGTGGTGGAAGCAAAGGCCCATACCCGTTTGCGGCCATACGGTGAAGTCGTCGAAATTCGTCGATCCGCCGACATAGTCTTCGTTCAGATAGACCATAAATGTGAAGCGGCTTTCTTCATCGGTTGAGCGCTGGAACTTGCCGTCGCTGTGCTTTTTGAAGCTCTGATACTTGTGGTAGCGATAGACCCGAAAACGCTCGTTCAACCCCGTCGACCGCCATCCATCGGCGTCGCCGGGCGCGATTCCCGACATTCGATCCCAAAGAACGGCAGCCCATTCCTTGTCGTCGATCATGACGCGCGCGTTGTTCCGCACGGCCGCGTTTTCTTCCGCGCCAGCGCGGGTTTTGACGGTCGCTCTATCGAAGCCAATTGCTTCGGCCCGGTCGATCCACTGCCGACACTCCGCCGGCGACATCAACTCGAAGATCGAAAAGGCTTGTGAATTATAATGGTATGTTTGAAGCATGACATCAGGGCAACAGAACCGTTGCGCCCACGGTCTCGCCGCTTTCAAGGCGCCGGTGCGCCTCGGCGACGTCGGCGAGGGGAAATGTCGTCGGCGCCGGCGGTTTAAGCGCGCCGCGCTCCAGCATGGCGAAAAGGCGCGAAGCCATCTCCGATAGTGCGGCGCCGGGCGTTGCGTAGTGAAAAAGCGTCGGGCGGACCAGCGTTAGAGACCCGCGCCGGGCAAGATCGAGCGGGCTGAGCGCCGGCGGCGGCCCGGAGGCATTGCCGTAGGAAACCATCATGCCGCGGGTCGCGAGCGCATCAAGGGACGTCTCGAAAGTCGCCGCGCCGACGCTGTCATAAACGACCTCGACGCCGCGTCCGCCTGTCAGCTTGCGAGTGTCCTCCGCAATCGATGATGTTTGTATACGGATAATAACATGCTTGGCGCCGTTTTCCTTTGCTACGGCGGCTTTTTCGGGGTTCCCGACAACGGCGATCACATCGGCGCCGATATCGGCCGCCCACTGACAAAGAAGCGCGCCGACGCCGCCGGCCGCCGCATAAACAAGACACGTATCGCCGGCTTTGAGCGGAAACACCTGCCGAACCAGCATGTCGGCGGTGAGGCCCTTCAGAAACGACGCGGCCGCGGTCTCGTCGCTGACGCTATCGGGGAGTTTTGCACACATCGCCGCCGGGACATTGGCGGCGCCCGCATAGCCGCCGCTGACCCCGAGATAAACGACTCTGTCGCCTTCTGAAAAATCGCTGACGCCCTCGCCAACCGCGTCGATGCGGCCCGCCGCTTCAGAGCCCAGGATCGCCGGCATCGCCATGGGGTAAAGACCCTTGCGCTGATAGATATCGATAAAGTTGAGCCCGATGGCGCTGTGAACCACGCGCACCTCGCCTGCCGCCGGCGGCGCAAGCTCAAGCGCCCGCGACTGAAAGTTTTCCGGCCCGCCGGGTTCGTCGATGTAAATCGCCTGCATGAGCGCTCTCATTCCTTTGGATTCTGGCGTTTGTATTCTGGCGTGTGGACGAAAAAATGCCCACGCCACCCCGCGCCTTTGCAGCATTTAAGTCCGCGGAGGACAATTGGCAAAGTATGGCCGGGTCATGGCCGCGAGGCGGGTGAACGGACGGGGTGCGGCCGCGCGCGATGTTGACGAGCGCGCGCTCTTTCGGACATGGTTTTTCCGCTTTGGGATCGTCGTGCCTTTGCGCGCATGCGGATGTCGTTTTTGGGGGGTAAAACTCGATGAAACAACCGATTTTGAGCCTTTTTTTCGTTGCGGCGCTTGGTCTTGGCGGCTGTGCGACTGAAATCATGTCAGAACAGGAGTGCCTTGAGGGCGCGTGGTACGCCGCCGGCCGCGACGACGGGGCGGCTGGCCTACAGGCGAGCCAATTCGGCGCGCGTGCAGAGCGCTGCGCCCAGTTCGGCGTCGTTCCCGATGAAGCAGCGTATCTGTCGGGCCGGGAAACCGCTCTTTATTCCCTCTGCACGGATGCGGGCGGCTATGCCTACGGGCGGCGCGGCGACGATTATCGCGGGGTCTGCAAGCCGGAGGTCGAGGACGCATTTCTTGACGGCTACATCTCTGGGCGCTGGGTTTTTGCCGCTGAGGCTGACAGGAACGCTGCGCAAGAGGCGTATGACCGTTCGCTCTCACGTATTGAAAGCTACCGCAGTCAAATTCGCGCGGCGCGTCAGCGTCTTGACGATGACCGACTGACCGATGACGAACGCGATGATATTTTGAGCGAACTCGATGTCTCGCGCGACCTCATGCGCAATGAACAGGAAGACGCCGATGACGCGCTATATGGCCTCGGGCGCGCCGATGAAGCGCTGACGCGCGCCGAAGACGAGGCGCGCGACTGGCGACGCCGTCCTTTTTTAGGCTCTGCAAAAAAGCGCATTGCCGCGGTTCATCATTTCGCGCGCGCAGAAAACGGGATTGATTACTGTACGGATAAAAGCCGCGATTTTTCCGTTCTCTGCATATTGCAGGGCGGGTCGCCGCTCATCGACGCGGCGTCGGGCGCGGCATGCGCTGTTGGGCCGGGCGAGGCGCGTCTTCTGGGCTCTTCCTTCGGCGAGACTGTGGAGCTTTTGGTGTTCGAGGTCTTCCCGCTCAACACCAGAACCGGCCGCCTCGCGCGCAGGCCCACCAACTCGTTCGAGGCGCGGTTCGACGACGAGGGCGCCTATCTCGGCGTTTCCTGCGCGGCGCCGGTTCAGTAAGCGCCAGTTCTTCTGAGCGCCTTATTCCTTGCGTCTTAAAACCACCTGAAACGCAACCTCGCCGGACGCTTCCGCGATGAAAGCAAGTTTTCCTTTTGCGGAAAACCCGAGCGACACCGAGATCTCGCTGAGCTCGAAGTCCTGTTCCAGCGTATTCAGTTTCGATGCGAACATTTCGTTGAGCTCGCCCAGTCTTTCCTTGAGGTCTTTCTTTATGTCTTTCAAAGGGATGCTTTTTGCGTTGTCGCCGCGACCCTTATGCAGAGCGACCTCTCCCGGTGCCGGTTTCACATCGACAATGAATGGAACCAGTTGATCTTTCTTCACTGCTCGTTTCTTCTTTGTTTTCTTCCTGGCCGCCATCGGGTGCCCCTATCTGTCGAAAAGCTCAATGTCCAAAACATGCGCAGCCTGAGCCGCATTCTGGCACACGCCCTCGGTCACACCGGTCGCTGATTGAAGATAGCCCATGTAAAGACCGACGATCTTGCGCTCGCCGCCGCCAAGGATGACGGGCGAGCCAGAGTCGCCCCCGACGCCGTAACAATTGATGAGCACCCGCGCCGGAAGCGCCCGGTCGAGGCTGCCGCGCGTGTCGGTCACGGACGTCACCATGCCTGCCCTGTGCCCCGACCCTGCTTCAAAGATGATGTTGTCGTAGCTCGCGATTGGGTTGACCGCGGGGAGGGGCGTTGAAAATTTTAATCGCGCCTTGATAACTTGAGCGTCTATGCCGCTTACGGCGTTCGTCAAAACACTGCCTGTTTCGAGATGCTTGCCGTAATCGTCTTCGAGGTCGATCTGGTGCGCGCCGCCGATCACATGTGCGCAGGTGAGGAGGTTCCGTGTGCCGTCTTTTTCTCGCGCGAAACACGCGCCCCGTCCGCCATAGGGGTGACAGTTCGTGTGCGGAATGAAAGCCGAGCGCCTGACGACAACGGGAAACAGATGATCGCGAATGTAGATTGACCGGGGAAGCATGAGTTCTTCTTCGCGTGGACGCGGGATGGGTCCGTTCGGCCGACCCCAGTTGTGTAGGATAACCCCGAAGCGGTCGCCTTCCGTGGCCGGGTGAAGGAACCCCACGGTCGGCACATAAGGCGCGGGCAGGGCCTCCATCATATTGTTCAAGTAGAACTCAAGGGCGAGCGTCCACAGAAGGATTTTGCGGCGCTCTGGGTTTTCAATTTTGTGCAGCGCCGCTTCGACTGCACGGGAAAGGCCTCCCAGATATTCCGGCGGCGGCATTTCATCAGGAATAAGATTGACAGCTTGCCGTTGCATGGCGCGCCTCTCCCCCTATGGCGATCTCCCAGGACAGTCTTTTCGCAAAAAAGAAAAATGTCAAAACAGTTGGTGCTACTGTGGCCGGCAGCGTGCTTTTGCTGTGTGCCGTGTCATTACAAGCCTCTAGACTGCGATGGTCCTGCCGGAACGCAGTCGGTCATACCGCGCGGAGCCTTACTTACGGAGTTGTCGGCGTCGCACGCGCCAGCCTGTTGATTTAGCGCATTTTTTCGCCGACAAAGCCGCTTACACCGTCAGTCCCGCAAGATCGCATGAAACGGACCCGAAAGCGGAGGCCTAGAGATGAAGCTGACCATCAATATCGACTGCACGCCCGAAGAAGCGCGCGCCTTTTTCGGCATGCCCAATGTGGAGCCCATGAATAAAATGGTGGTCGATGAAATGACCAAACGCGCCAAGGAAAATATCGACACGCTCGCAGACCCGGAACGGTTCATGGATCAGATGATGGCCATGAGCGGCAAAAGCTTCGAGCAGTTTCAGGCGATGATGGGCGCGGCCATGGGCGCCAAAGGAAAATAACGCCGATGACCGCGGGCGAGAGCCGGGGCCCGGCGGAGACGATTTTCGCGCGTGCATCCGGCGCCGGCCGCGCGGGCGTCGCGGTTTTCCGGCTCTCCGGTCCGGCGGCGTTTTCCATCACGCGGCAATTCATCCGTAAAGAGATTAAATTGCGAACGCCGGTTTTGGCGCGCCTTGAAGACCCCGCCAGTGGCGAGACGATCGATGAGGGCCTCGTTCTCCTGTTCGAAGGGCCCGCAAGCTACACCGGGGAAGACACGGCGGAATTTCACCTCCATGGCGCGCGCGCCGTGGAGGAGGCGCTGTTTTCTGCTCTCGCCGGCGTTGGTGCGCGGCCGGCCGAGGCGGGCGAGTTCACCATGCGGGCGCTTAAAAACGGCAAGCTCGATCTCGCCCAGGCCGAAGCGCTCGCCGATCTTATCGATTCCGAAACGAGGCTTCAGAAAAAACAGGCTTTAGGCCAATATAGCGGACGTTTGTCGGAAATGGCGGAGACGTGGCGCGCGGAAATTCTCGCGATCCTCGCGCCGCTTGAGGCCGATATCGACTTCCCCGACGAGGGGGACGTGCCGGCAGCGGTCGCGGCGCGCGCCGGGCCCGCCATCGAGCGTCTTGCGGCGGCGCTGGAGCGGCGTCTCAAGGAATCCATTCGTACACGGAGGATACGCGACGGCCTCTCCATCGCCGTGATTGGTGCGCCCAACGCGGGCAAGTCCTCGCTCATGAACGCGCTCGCTGGCGAGAGCGTCGCCATCGTTTCCGCCACGCCGGGGACGACCCGCGACGTCCTGGAAGTCCGGCTCGATCTCGGCGGGCTGGTCGCCACCCTCGCGGATACGGCAGGCATCCGTACACGGACGAATGACCCGATTGAGGCGGAAGGCGTAAAGCGCGCGCGCGCGAAAGCCGAGACTGCCGATGTTCGTGTTCTCGTTGTCGATCCGGGGACCTCTCCGGTCGACGGGGAAATGGATGGGACGGCGCCGGCGTCTCTCGCGCCGGGCGATTTCCTCATCTGGTCGAAGGCGGACCTCGGTAGGCCCGCGCCCGCGACCATGCCGGTCGGGGAGGGCGTGCACGTTTTCACGGTGTCGGCTAAAACCGGGGAGGGACTCGACCCCTTCCTTGCCGCACTCACCGAAGAGGCGGGCGCCGGCGCCTTGGGGGATGGTGCAGACAATGATGGCGGCGAGGGCGGCGCGCTCACTCGCGTGCGTCATGTGCAGGCGGTGGAAACGGCGCTCGCCGCGCTCCGCCGGGCCGAGGTGCGTGTCGCGAGCGCGCCGGAACTCGCGGCGGAAGATGCGCGCATGGCGGCGCGCGCGCTGGGGGGCATCACCGGCGCCGTCGGGGTTGAGGATGTCCTGGGCGAAATCTTTTCGAGCTTTTGCATCGGCAAGTGATGCGCGGACGCCGTCGGTGACGGGCGTCAGGATGTTTCACGTGAAACATCGATGCTTGTCTGCGCCCGTAAGGACGCATGCGGTGCCACTCGCCCTCTGGCGACGAAGGTCGCGACGGTCTGGATTCCCGCGTTCGCGGGAATGAGCGGGTGCTGTAAGCCGCCAGAGCCGCAAAAAGAGTCATCCCCCATGGCGTGGCCTGCGTTATCATAGGGCGTGACGGGAATACGCCCGGCGCGGCGGCGCTTTATCTTTCCGCCCAATCGCCTATATCAGCGGGCCGAATACCTACGAGGCAGATGTGAATAACGACTACGACGTTATTGTCATTGGTGGCGGACCCCGCGCGCGAAGGCGCGCAAATTATAAATTGCGTGTCCGCCGTCATGCGGTCTGCGGGCGTAAGAGGCAGATGTGAATAACGAATACGACGTTATTGTCATTGGCGGCGGACCCCGCGCGCAAAGGCGCGCAAATTATAGATTGCGTGTCCGCCGTTGCGGAGTGTGCAGGCGTAAGAGGTCGACGTGAAGCAGCAATACGATGTCATTGTCATTGGCGGCGGACACGCCGGCTGCGAAGCGGCGGCGGCGGCGGCGCGCGCGGGCGCGAAGACGCTGCTTGCGACCCATCGGCTCGACACCATTGGCGAGATGTCGTGCAATCCGGCCATCGGCGGCCTCGGCAAGGGCCATCTCGTACGGGAGATTGATGCGCTCGACGGCGTTATGGGCCGGGTCATCGATCAGGCCGGCATTCAGTTCCGCATGCTGAACCGCTCAAAGGGCCCGGCGGTGCGCGGCCCGCGGGCGCAGGCAGACCGCAAGCTTTATCGCAACGAGATGCAGCGGCTTCTCGGCGCCTATGAGAACCTCGATATCGCGGCGCTGACCATTCAGGACTTTCTGGTCCGGACTGTTTCACGTGAAACATCGCCGGCGGTCGTGGGCGTCAAGGCGGCGGACGGCACGGAGGTCGGCGCGCGCGCGGTGGTGCTCACCACGGGGACCTTCCTCAACGGCGTCATTCATATGGGCGAGCGGCGCATCCCCGCCGGGCGCGCCACAACCCGCGCGGACGACAGCGTCGAGCCGCCGGCGCTCGGTCTGTCGGAGCGGCTCTATGGGCTCGGCCTCGCCATGGGGCGGCTGAAAACGGGCACGCCCGCGCGCCTCGACGGGCGGACCATCGACTGGGATGCGCTGGAAAGCCAGCCGGCCGATGCGCGCCCGGTTCCGTTCTCGTTTATGAACGACGCTATTACCGTGCCGCAGATCGCCTGCGCGATCACCGGGACCACCAGCGAGACGCACCGGATCATCGAAGAGAACCTTTCGAAGTCTGCCGTTTATGGCGGCGCCATCGCCGGGCGCGGGCCGCGCTATTGCCCCTCCATCGAGGACAAGGTGGTGCGCTTCGCCGACCGGGATGCGCATCAGATTTTTCTGGAGCCCGAGGGGCTCGACGACCCGACGGTGTATCCCAACGGCATCTCGACCTCGCTGCCCGAAGAAGTGCAGGCGGCGTTTCTGAAGACCATTCCCGGCCTCGAAGCGGCGGCGGTGTTCCGCTACGGCTACGCCATTGAATATGACTATGTGGACCCGCGCGCCCTCGATGCGACCCTGCAGGTGGCGGTCGCGCCAGGGCTTTTCCTCGCCGGCCAGATCAACGGCACCACCGGTTATGAAGAGGCCGCCGCGCAGGGCCTCATCGCCGGGGTCAACGCCGCGCGGCGCGCCGCGGCGGGCGGGGGCGGCTTCGCGCCGTTCCGGTTCGACCGGTCCGAGGCCTATATCGGCGTTCTTGTCGACGACCTCATCACCCATGGCGTGAGCGAGCCCTATCGCATGTTCACGAGCCGGGCCGAATATCGCCTGACCCTGCGCGCCGACAATGCGGACCAGCGCCTCACCCCCCTCGGCATTGAGGCGGGGATCGTCGGCGCTGACCGCTCCGAGGTGTTTCACGTGAAACAAAAGGCCCTCAACAGCGCGCGCGCCTGGGCGTCGGGCGCGGGGCTCACCCCCAACGAGGCGGCGAAACACGGGCTGAAGCTCAATCAGGACGGCCGCCGCCGTTCCGTCAGCGATCTCTTGTCCCTGCCTAATGTGGGTCTCGAAGATCTCGCGAAAATCTGGCCGGAAATCGATGAGATGCCGGAGAGCGTCGCGGAGCAGCTCGCGTTCGACGCGCTTTACGCCGGCTATCTCCAGCGGCAGGAGGCCGACATCGTTGCGTTCAAGCGGGACGAAGCGCTCGCCCTGCCGGCCGATCTCGACTACGGCGCCATCAAGGGGCTTTCCAACGAAGTGCGCCAGAAGCTGATCGCCGCGCGGCCCGAGACCATCGGCCAGGCGAGCCGGCTTGAGGGGGTGACGCCGGCGTCCATGGCGATTGTGCTGGCGTGGGTGAAAAAAGTCGCGCCGAAGCGGGCGTCATGAGCGAGACCGCCGCCATGACGCAGGAAGACTTTTTGGAGGCATGCGCCGGTCTCGGCGTCGATGTTTCACGTGAAACATCGGAGCGCCTCGCCGCCTATGACGCGACGTTTCTCGACTGGGCATCGCGAATAAACCTCGTCGCCCGCTCGACTATAGAAGACCGCTGGCGCCGGCATTACCTCGACAGCGCGCAGATCGCGCCGCTCATCCTGACGAGTGTTCGGCGCCCAGAGAGCCCTCGGCGCATTGTTGATATCGGGTCGGGCGCGGGCTTTCCCGGCCTCGTTATTGCGGCGCTTCTCGCCGAAAAGAACGTACACGTCACATTGATCGAATCGACCGGCAAGAAGGCCGCGTTCCTCGCGGCGGCGGCGGAGGCGATGGGGCTCGAAAACGTCCAGGTCATACCGGCGCGAATCGAATCGGTCAGACTGTCCGAAACGCCCGATGTCATCACCGCGCGCGCCCTCGCAAACCTCTCAAAGTTGCTCGGCTATGGCGCTGGATTACAAGGCAAAAATACCAAGTATGTCTTACTTAAAGGACAAGATGTTGGGTTGGAATTGACCGAAGCCGCAAAATCTTGGCAAATGGAGGTCGTCCGCCATCAAAGCGTCACCCATCCGGGCGGCGTGATTTTAGAGATCGGAAATGTCTCCCGTGTCCAAGCCAGCGCCTAGTCCTGCGTCAGATGCGTCGTTGCGCGTGATCGCCGTCGCCAACCAGAAAGGTGGCGTCGGCAAGACGACCACCGCCATCAACCTCTCGACCGCGCTGGCGGCTGTCGGCGAGACGGTGCTCCTGATTGACCTCGATCCTCAGGGCAACGCCTCGACCGGGCTTGGCGTGCCGGCGGCGGAGCGGGGCGTTTCGACCTATCATGTGCTTGCCGGCGAGTACCGGATGGAAGCGGCGGTGACCGAGACGGATATTCCGGGCCTCAGGCTCGCGCCCGCGGGCGTCGATCTCGCCGGCGCGGAGATTGAACTGATCGACGCCGAAAGGCGGAATTTTCGTCTCGCGGACGCGATTTCGGACTACCGCGACGGCGGCGGCGCTGACATCAGCTATGTCATCATCGACTGTCCGCCCTCGCTCAGCCTGTTGACGTTGAATGCGCTGGCGGCGGCGGATGCGGTGATGATCCCCCTGCAATGCGAGTTTTTCGCGCTCGAAGGTCTGTCGCAGATCATGCGCACCATCGATACGGTCCGTGAGCGGATTAATCCGAATATCGAATTGCAGGGCGTCGTCTTGACGATGCACGACAAGCGCAACCGGCTGACGAACCAGGTCGAGGCGGACGTGCGCGCGCATCTGAAAGATAAAGTGTACCGCACGGTCATTCCGCGCAATGTGCGTATTTCCGAAGCGCCGAGTCATGGCAAACCGGCGCTCCTTTACGACCTGAAATGCTCCGGCAGTCAGGCTTATATCCAGTTGGCGTCTGAAGTGATCCAGCGTGAAAAAGCGCGCCCGCGGGCAGCGTAAGGGAGAGAACGCATGGCGGTGACGACGAAAAAGAAAAAAGAAATCAAAGGCTTGGGGCGCGGTCTCGATGCGCTGTTGGGCGATGCGCCGGTGCGCAAAAAACCGGTAGGAGAGGGCGCGGACGGCGCTGAGGAGGGCGCGCCGGAAGCCCCGCGGGCCGGCGGGCGGCGCGAGTTGCCGATCGAGCATCTTGTCGCCAACAAGGACCAACCCCGGCGGGTTTTCTCCGAGGATGCAATCGCCGACCTTGCAGCGTCCATCAAGGCGCGCGGCATGCTGCAGCCGATCCTTGTACGTCCCATTGGCGTCAATAACTATGAGATCGTCGCCGGCGAGCGTCGCTGGCGCGCCGCGCAGCGCGCGAAGCTCCACAATGTACCCGTTATCATCCGTAAGCTGACGGATGAGGAAGCCGCGGAAATCGCGCTCATCGAAAATGTGCAGCGCGTTGACTTAAACCCCGTCGAGGAAGCGCAGGGCTATGAGCGGCTTGCGAAGACCTTCGGGCGCACCCAGGACGAAATCGCCAAACGCGTCGGCAAATCGCGCAGCCATGTGGCGAACATGATGCGGCTTCTCGCGCTGCCGCCCCGGCCGCTGGACGCGCTCTCGGTCGGCGCGATTTCCATGGGCCACGCCCGCGCGCTCCTCGGCGCGCCGGACCCGGACAAGGCCTGCACGTTTGTGTTGAAGAACAAGCTCTCGGTCCGCGAAACCGAGGCGCTCGCGCGCGATGCAAGCCGCGCCGGCAAGGCGTCGTCCGAGGGCGGCGGCGCGAAAAAGGCGGGCGACACGAAAGCCGCGCTCTCCGCGTCCGGCGGCGGCTCAAAAGACGCCGACACCCGCGCCCTGGAGCGGGATCTCGCTTCGATCCTCGGCCTCGAAGTCGAGGTCGCGCATTCGAAGAAAGGCGCCGGCGCCGTCACCATCAAATATCTCACCCTCGACCAGCTCGACGATGTTTGTAAGCGGCTTATGGGCACGCGGGTTTAGAGCCTGTTGCATATCAGGTGATGCAATATCCTGAGTTCCGGATGTAGTTTGCGCATTCATCTGGCGGGAAGCGGCCGAGCACTCGTCCGATTTCGTCCCAAAGGGTCTCAACATTGCGCTTTGCGGCCTTTCGCAG
>JBCCXE010000014.1:0-38317 GCA_039192395.1 Pseudomonadota bacterium | reverse complement strand
ATCAATTGTTTAATTGTTTTCTTTGGGTGGCGTATAAATACGGTACAATATGTTATTCGTGCGATACCGCGAATATACAACATGATTTTCAAAAATTGCTGAAAGAACTCGCCGCCGCCAAATTACCGGCGCAACAGCATAAGGCATTGTAAAGAAATAGCTTTTCCGCTGAAATCTTTCTTCAGGCTGTGATTTTCGGACGTGGTAGGAGGCTCTTCTCAAGCATTACCTTTTAAAAATAGTCGGGATCTGTAAGAGTCGTGGTTTGCTGTGTACGCGCCAGACGTTGGCAGGTGCCGATTGCCGTGCGGACGCCGGCAAATCAACAAGCGACTCTCGGATGTCCGGTTCTGCCCGCATTGTTGCCGTACAGAGTTCAAAACGGCTTGTTGTATTTTGACGAGGCTCCACCATTCCCGTCGCTTGCTTGCCTGATCACAACTAAAGAGCCAAACCTCACACCCCGGCGTCAATCCCCATGGAAAAAGTCGTATATGCGCTGCGCGAGCGCATCTGAAACGCCGTCGACGGCGGCGAGGTCCTGCGGTTTGGCCCGCGCAACTTCCTTGGCAGATCCGAAGTGATTGAGGAGGGCGCGTTTGCGCTTGCCGCCGACGCCCGGCACGTCGTCCAGCGGGTTGGCGCTGATGGCTTTTTTGCGTTTCGCGCGGTGGGCGCCAATGGCGAAGCGGTGGGCTTCGTCGCGCAGGCGCTGGAGATAAAAAAGTCCCGGATCGCGCGGCGGCAGTATAAAAGGCGCGCGCCCCTGCATGACGACCTGCTCGCCGGTTGCGCCCATGGTGCGGTCGATGCGCTTTTCGCCGGCCTCGTTTTCGCGCCGCCCTTTTGCGACGCCGATGATGGCGATGCCTTCTGCGTCCATGTCGACGCCAAGGTCCGCGACCACGTCAAGCGCGGCTGAAAGCTGACCCTTGCCGCCGTCGATGATGACGAGGTCGGGGCGCTCGGCGTTCTCTTCCTTTAAGAGCCGTGAGAAGCGCCGCGTCAGGACTTCACGCATCATGGCGTAGTCGTCGCCCGGCGCCATCGCATCGGATTTGATGTTAAACTTCCGGTACTGATTTTTAACAAACCCGTCGGGGCCGGCGACGACCATGGCGCCAACGGCGTTTGTTCCCTGAATGTGGGAGTTGTCATAGACCTCGATGCGGTTGGGCGGCGCCGGCAGGCCGAGAACCTCCTGCAACTGCTCAAGGCTTTTTCGCTGGCTTGCGCTTTCGGCCATGCGGCGCGACAGCGCCTCGCGGGCGTTGAGGGCGGCCGCGTCGACGATATCGCGCTTTTCGCCGCGCTGCGGCGCATGTATGGAAACTTTACGCCCGACCCGCAAGGAAAGCGCCTCCATCAAAAGATCCGCCTGCGCTGGTTGTTCATTGACGAGGATGAGGCCAGGCGGCTCGCGGCCGTCGTAGAACTGCGCGATGAAGGCGTCGATGATAACACGCGGATCGTCGGATTTGTCGTGGCGCGGAAAGAAGGCGTGATTGCCCCAGTTCTGTCCGGCGCGGAAGAAGAAGACCTGCACGCAGGACTGTCCGCCCGCGGCGTGAATGGCGAAAACGTCCGCTTCCGGAACGGCGCCGGAGTTGATGTCCTGACTGCCCTGAATATAGCTCAGGGCGCGGATGCGATCGCGCAATCCTGCCGCGCGCTCGAAATCAAGCTCCTTTGACGCTGCCTCCATCTGCGCCGAGAGGTCCTTCTGGATTTTGGTTGTGTTCCCCTCAAGGAACGTTTTGGCTTCGTCGACCAGGCCCCGGTAGTCGTCCATGGAGATGAGATCGACGCAAGGCGCGGCGCATCGCTTGATCTGATGGAGGAGGCACGGGCGCGTGCGCGCATCGTAGACACTGTCTGTGCACGAGCGCAGGAGAAACGCTTTTTGCAGCGTGTTGAGGGTTCGGTTGACGGCGCCGGCGGACGCGAATGGGCCGTAATAGGCGCCTGAGCGTTTGCGCGCGCCGCGATGCTTTAGAATTTGCGGCGCTGCGTGATCGTCCGCCACCAGAATAAACGGAAACGATTTATCGTCGCGCAGAAGAACGTTGTAGCGCGGCTTAAGCTGTTTGATCAGGTTCGCTTCGAGCAGCAGCGCTTCGGTCTCCGTCGCGGTGACGACGAACTCCATGGCGCGCGTTTCGGTAATCATCCGTGTGATGTGATTGCCGTGCCCGCGGGAATTGGCGTAGGCGGTGACGCGGTTTTTTAGGTTCTTGGCCTTGCCGACATACAAAACCTTCTCGCCTTCGCCGATCATGCGATAAACGCCCGGTTTTTGCGGTAGGCGTTTGACATAGTCCGCAATCAGCGCAGCGCCCGTTTGCGGCGCCAGCGAAGAACCGCCGTCGCTGCTCAGCGCGTCGGTTTCTGGCAGATCAGGGGGTGTACTATCGGCGGCGATCATAGCGAGTTGGTTAACGCAGCGTTTATCACTGACGCAATAGGATAGGTTTTGGGGCGGGGGCGCGTTTTTTCAAGCCCTTTACGCCGAGACCCGGCAATTGGCGAGAGATCATGCAGCGCGACCTCAGGCAGCGGCTGAAAATATCGGTGGTTCTGGTGTTTTTCACCGGCCTTGCGATCCTTGGCGTGGTCAGCGGCGGGCTCGTCGTGACGGACTATGCCCGCGCGCGGGCGAGCGGGTCCTGGCAGGTTGTCGAAGGCGTGATGCTGCGCGCGCGCGCCGCGCGGCCATATGAGCAAACGCAACCTATCCGTTATGTTTATTCCGTAAACGGTAAACCGTTCGAGGGCGCGCGCATCGGCTTTTTCACCGGCGCGTTTGCAAAGACGCCGGACTTTTCCGCGATGCCGGCCGGCGCGCGTGTCGACGTTTATGTGTCGCTGCGCGATCCGGCGTTTTCCGTTCTGCAACCCGGCGGCGCCGGATGGTTCTTTGTCGTGAGTTTTCTGGCAAGCAGCGCTGCGGTTTTTATTGGTGTCGGCGGCGTTGTGCGCACGCTTGAAGATGCTTTTGCCCGGGGTCGTCTCGTGGCCGCTTCCTCCGAGCACGCGCAAAGCGTTTAACATCAAAGCTGGCGTTATGACGGCTTGCGCCGTTCGATCATTACGCCCGCGCCCGCCGCTTCGGCGATGGCGTTTGGTTTTTCGATCCGCACACAAACGCCGCTCACCATGGGGTGTGCGAGAGCCAGCGCCGCGATGCGCTCGGCGAGGGTTTCCACGAGTTTGATGTGCCCTTCCTCCAATATCGCCTTCACGCTCTGGGTCATACGGTTATAGCAGACGACGTCCTCCAGGGCGTCGCTCGCAGGGTTCGCCGGCTCGGCGACATCCATTTCCAGATCGATGTGGACCGGTTGCTGTACGCCCTGTTCGCTCTCATACGCGCCGATATAGGCGTTGAGTTTCAGCCCCCGGACGAAAACGCGCCGGACGGGTGCGGGCGGCGCACTCGGCGCGGCGCCCGGCTGGGGCGCCGAGCGCGAAAGAGAAGAAGGGTCGGTCATTTTTATTCGTTCACCATGACGTCTGGCGTTTGCCACGCAAGATGCTGGCCGCCGTCCACCAGCATGAGCTGGCCGGTGACGGCGTGCGCATCGATAAGATAGGAGACGGCGTCGACAACTCCCTCGGGGCGCGCGCCGCGCCCCAGAACTGTGGCTTCGTTCTGGCGGCGCCAGTCATCGTCCGATTGTCGCGGGTTCTTTAAAACCGGCCCCGGCGCAACGGCGTTGACGCGTATGCCCTGCGGGCCGAGCGCCTGGGCCATGGTTTGCGTCGCCGTCCACAGGGCCGTCTTCGATAGCGTGTAGGAAAAGAACTGCGGCGTCAGTTTCAGGACGCGCTGGTCGACGATATTGACGATGACGTTGTTCGCGCCGCTTACAGCCTCGGCCGCGAAGTCCTGGCTGAGCTTCACCGGCGCATAAAGGTTAGCGCCCATGTGGGCGTCCCAGCTTTCGCGGGAAAATGACGTGATCTCGTCTGCTTCAAAAAGCGATGCGTTGTTGACGAGAAGCGAAAGTGGCCCGACGGCGTCCTGCGCTTTGGCGATGAGTTGCGCCGTCTCGTCGGTTTTGCCGAGATCGGCCTTTACGGCGGCAGCGTTTCCGCCATCGGCTTTGATGGCGTTCACCACTTCATCGGCGCCGCGCCGCGAGGAGCGGTAGTGAACGGCGATGGAAAATCCCTGTTTTGCAAGCGCCAGAGCAAGCGCCGCGCCAATGCGCTGACCGGCGCCGGTGATCAGCGCGCCGCCCCGGCTGGCGGTCTTAGATGCGGGGGCGTCGCCCGGCGTCATTGCCTAAACGCCTTCCGCAATGGTCGCGACGGCGATGAGGAAGCCCACATAGCCGCCGAACATCAGGAGGCCGGAGAATTTGCCAATGTCGCGCCTTGTCAGGACGAAGGCGGACAGGATCGCTGTCGCAAGGAGCATGACTGGCAGATCGACGGCTAGCGAGGTCGGGTCGAAGCGCGCCGTTCCCGCAAGGCCTGCTGCGCCGCCCACGGCCAACAGGTTGAAGATATTGGAACCGATCACGCCGCCGATAGCGACATCCGATTTTTTGTGGAATGCCGCCGCCACGACTGTCGCGAGCTCGGGCAGGGACGTACCGAAGGCGACGATGGTGAGCCCGATCAACTCGTCGCGCACGCCAAGGTTCGCCGCCAGGGCGCTGCCATTATCGACGAGAAGATTTGCGCCCACCGGCAATCCGATCAGGCCGGCGGCGAGGAATGCGAGCGTCTTGATCGAGATGCCGCCGCTCTCGGCGTATTCCTCGACTTCGTCGAGGATCGGATCGGCTTTGTCGCCTGTTGCAGCGCGAAACCACATGTAAGCGACGTAAACCAGAATGCCAGCGAACAGCGCGCCGCCCGACGCTGTGTCGATAAACCCGCGTCCATAGGCGAGGCCGACAAACGCCGCCGTCGCCGCAAGCATGAAAATCGCGTGTCGGCGCAGGCCCGTCACGTGGGTGGTGATTGGGTAGATGACCGCCGGCAGGCCGAGCACCAGCATCACATTGGCGATGTTGGAGCCGATGATGTTGCCGAGCGCGATGCCGTCGCTGCCGGAAAGAACGGCGCGAACTGTTACAACGAGCTCCGGCGCGGAGGTTCCAAAAGCGACGATGGTGAGGCTGACGAGGAGAGCGGGCACCTTCAGCGCCGCGGCGAGAGAAACGGCCCCACGCACCAGGAGGTCGCCGCCAATAAGCAAAATTGCCAGGCCAAGGATCAATAGGGCGACTGTGACGACCATTATGCGTCTCCAGAGCAAGAGCGCCGACATCGGCGCCAAGGCCAGTCGCAAACGCGGATGGGATAAACTGGCGCCAAAAGGTTAAGAGCGCCCGGCGTAAAAGGGAAATCCGGTCCTGGCCAAGGGCGCTGGGCCTTTGTCGCCGGTCCTTTTCATCTGCCGATCAGGGCCCTCACGGCCTCTCGCCGGCCCTGATCGCGAGCGCCGGGGATCTAGTCGATCCGGCCTTTTTCAACGAGGTTCAAAACCGCAAAAACGACAATAAAGGCGACGATAATAGCGACGCTCGTCCAACCTGGACCCATGACGAAACCCCTCTGCATAGGTGTAAAACCGCCCTTATAGGGTGCGTTGGCGGGCGCGTCACCCCTTGTTGGCGCGCCGGGGCGCCAGCAGTTACGCGCGCGGCGGCAATTTTAAGAAAATGCCGGCCGTCGCCTCAAGCGGGCGCTTACATAAGTTATCTAAAGTGTCCCCTGAACAGCATCGGGGCGAGAGATGTTCAGCGACGCAACTACGTTATTCCATTGTGCGACGGCGCCGGCGACCGACCGGCGGTTGTCGCGCCGGTTGATTGACGCCTGGGCGCGGGCGGCGCGCGGGCATTTCCCAAGCTGGGCCGCGTTTCAGGAAATGGATCTCGGCGATGACTGGGACTGGATTTTCGCCATCGACATCAAGCGCAGCGCCGGCTTTCCGTTCTTCGTTTATGTGGGCGATTGTCTGTCGAAACTATCGGACGTTTATCTTTCCGGACAGACGGATTTTACGCTGTCGCTCCTCGATCTTGCCGCGTCTGACATGTACGCCGCCGCGGCGGGCGAAGCGCCGCATTTTCGTGAGGATGTCCTGACCCTGTTCGACGGGCGGCGCATCCAGTTTCGCGCCGTCACGGCGCCGCTCGCCGATGACGGGAGCACCGTGTCGCATGTGGTGGGCGCCGCGAACGGCCGGTTCGTTGAGCAGACGCCGCTCCGCAAAGTGTGATCCGATTTTAGCGCGTTAATCCGTTCAGGATCGAATACGCACGATTTTTCGCCAAAACCGGCTGCGAAATACATTTACTTGAGCAGATTATTCGGCGAGGGACGTTTTTCGCCGGCTTTTTGCGCGCGCGGGCGCATCGATGGCGCGCTCGCACCCCGCTTTACCTCGCCGTTTTAGCTGTCTAGGGTCCGCGCAAAATTATTCAATTTTGCAAGGGACGAAACTCATGGTCGCGGAACTCGGTCACTTCATCAACGGTAAGGCGGTCGCAGGCGGATCGGAACGTCGCCACGGTATTTTTAACCCGACGACCGGCGAGGTTCAAAGACAGGTCGCGCTGGCGAGCCGCAGCGACGTTGAAAACGCGATCAGCGCTGCTGAGGCGGCGTTTCCGGGCTGGGCTGCGACAAACCCGCAGCGCCGCGCACGGGTGATGTTCAAGTTCAAAGAACTTGTCGAAAAAGACATGGACAATCTGGCGACGCTTCTGTCGTCCGAGCACGGAAAGATTTTGCCGGACGCGCGCGGCGACGTTCAGCGCGGCCTCGAAGTCGTTGAGTTCGCCTGCGGCATTCCGCATCTGCAAAAGGGCGAATACACGGAAGCCGCAGGCCCCGGCATCGACGTTTATTCCATGCGCCAGCCCCTTGGCGTTGTCGCCGGCATCACGCCGTTCAATTTTCCCGCGATGATCCCCATGTGGATGTTTTCCGTCGCGATCGCCTGCGGCAACACGTTCATCAACAAGCCGTCGGAAAAAGATCCGTCGGTGCCGTTGCGCCTCGCGGAACTGATGATGGAAGCAGGCGCGCCCGAAGGCGTCCTGAATGTCGTCAACGGCGACAAGGAAGCGGTCGATGCGCTGATCGAAGATCCGCGCGTCAAGGCGATCTCGTTCGTGGGATCGTCTGACATTGCGCAGTACATCTATGCGAACGGCGCCGCGCACAACAAACGCGTGCAGGCTTTTGGCGGCGCGAAAAACCACATGGTCATCTTGCCCGACGCCGACATGGACAATGTCGTCAATCAGCTGATCGGTTCCGCATACGGATCGGCGGGCGAGCGTTGCATGGCGACGCCGGTTGCGGTGCCGGTGGGCGACGAGACGGCGGACCGGCTGATCGAGATGTTGAAGCCGAAAGTCGAAACACTGCGGATCGGCCCGTCCCTCTCTGAGGATTCCGATCTCGGCCCGCTTGTTTCCGCTGCGCACCGCGAGCGCGTCAAAGACTATATCCAGATGGCTGTGGACGAGGGCCAGGACCTCATCGTCGATGGGCGCGATTTTTCACTTCAGGGCTATGAAAATGGCTTTTTCCTCGGCGGCACGCTCCTCGATAACGCGAAGCCCGGTCATAAGTCCTATGAGGACGAGATTTTTGGGCCGGTCCTTCAGGTTGTGCGCGCGGCGAATTTTGAGCAGGCGACGGCGCTTCCCTCGCAGCACCAATACGGCAATGGCGTCGCGATTTTCACGCGCAATGGCGCGGCGGCGCGCGAGTTTGCGCAAAACGTCAATGTCGGCATGGTCGGCGTCAATGTGCCGATCCCGGTGCCGGTCGCCTATCACACGTTCGGCGGGTGGAAGCGATCCGGCTTTGGCGACACCAATCAGCACGGTCCCGAAGGCGTAAAGTTCTGGACCAAGATCAAAACCATCACCCAGCGCTGGCCTGAAGACGTTCAGGGATCGGAGTTCGTGATACCGACGATGGGGTAGTGCGTGAGGTTTTTGGGAGTTTCTTTCTTATTTTCTATCCTTACGATAGTTTTTGGCGGACTTTATGGAGCGGGTGCTATGACAGGCAGGACCGACTTCGATGCAGATAAGTATCGTCGTGAAGCATTAGAAAACTTTCCGTTCGAAATTCAGAAGGTTCATGGTCGAGACGCTTTAAAAGAGTGGGAAAAGCTCCGCTTAGTGAAAGGCTTCTACCCCGTTGTCATCGGAGGTGATCATGAGTTGGATTTGCTTCTTGAGCCTTTTTCTCCTTTAGAGGACGAAACTCGGCGCTCCGTCGAGGCAATTCTAGAGACTGCGGAGAAGCTTCAGCATCCTTTGAGCTTAAAGGAATATGTGAACGAGCAAGAAGCCCATGCCAAAAAAATGCTCGAGACTTTGACACGGCGAGACGACGAACAAGTCAAAGACGGGCTGAAAAAAGAACCTCAACCTCCCGTTACATCGCCAGAGATGACTGAGCAGTTGTCTGAGAAACTAGGAGCTGACGTTCAGGCTTTTGCACTTGAAGAGTTTATCGCGTCAGATCCTATCGATGACGATTATGAGCCTGAAATGGGTCGCTGGCCATGGCTGAAACCAAGAGAAGCGGGTCTTAGCGTCGCTTATGATGTTTTAAGCGGCAAGCCATTGCCTTCAGTTAATATTGTTTTGATTCCAACCGATGATTGGACTGAAGCGCCGGCGTATCTTCGGTGGGGCAACTGGAATGATAATCCACCGCCAGAGTATCATGTCGCGGCGTTACGTTCGTGGCGGGACCGCTATGGCGCGGAACTCGTCGGATTAAGTCATGATGTTATGAATATCCGGGTCGTGAATAAGCCGGGTACGCGTGACGAAGCGGTGGAACTTGCCCGAGAGCACTACGCCTACTGTTCTGATATTGTGGATCAGGGAACCGGGACGTTCGCGCCGTTGGCTGCCTCACTAAAGGCGAACAAGTGGTGGTATTTCTGGTGGGACTAGCGGTTCGATGAACGCTGAGAGTAAATCGCCTTTAACTGGTCAATGCCTCTGCGGCGATATCGCCTTCACGATCGAGTGCGACCGCGCGAACGTCATCGCGTGCCATTGCGGACAATGTCGGCAGTGGAGCGGGCATGTTTGGGCGTCGATCAATGTGGCGGTGGAAGCGTTGTCGATGACGAGGGGGGAGGACCGTATTGTCTGGTTCCGTGCGTCGGAGTTTGCACGGCGCGGGTTCTGTCCAGCCTGCGGGTCGGCGCTCTTCTGGCATGGCGACAAGTTGGATGGTCATGCACACCGAATCGCGGTGGCTGCGGGTGCGCTCGACGCGCCGACGGGGCTCCGCCTCGATAAGCATATATTCGCCGCCGATAAGGGCGATTATTACGACATTCCCGCCCATGAGCCGCAACTGGCGCAGGAGTGATCGCGAGTCGTTCAGCCGCGCCCCTAGAGAATTGAAACCCCTGGGGGAATTCGATATGCGAAGAGGGGGAGGCGCCACCGGAACTGGCGGGCCTCCATGGGGCAGCCGCGGGAGCGCATATTGTTCGGACTAGAAGCAGCCGATATGGGGATGATGAGCGGTTGGGTGCTCTATCTCTCGATTTTCGCTTTGCCGTTCCTCCAGGAAGACGCCGCGGTGATTGGCGCCGCGACTGCTTCGCTCGCCGGCGCCGCGCCGACGGCCTTCATCGTCATTGCGATCATGCTGGGGCTTATCTGTTCAGACGCATGGAAGTACTGGCTTGGCCGGTTCGCCCGCCGCCACGACTGGGCCCACAAGTTTGCGGAGAAGCCGGGTGTTTCGGTCGCCGGCGATCTGGTGCGCAAGGAGTTTACGCAGACCATGCTGACGGCGCGGTTCGTGCCCGGCACGCGCATTCCGACCTATATTGCGTGTGGGTTTTTCAAGGTCGACTATCCGCGTTACATTATCGTCCTCGCCCTTACGGCGTCGGCTTATGTGGCGATCACCTTTATCCTGTTTCATACGCTTGGCGCGGTGATCGGTGAACAGGCGAAGTATTGGCTGCCGGTGATCGCGGTAGCGTGCCTGGCGATTTACATCTGCGTGCGCTGGCTTAATCACGTGAACAAGCATGAAGGCCCGATGACGCCCATGTCGACGCAGTTTGACAGGGAGGCTGCCGCGGCAAGCGACGACGCCGCGGAGACTGCTGACATAACAACAGAAGATGAAGAGCGCGCCCGGGAAGAAAGCGCGCCGCAAAAAATGGAAGTATAGGTGATGGATTTTTCTCTGAGTGAGGAACAACTGGCGATCCAGGAGATGGCGCGCCGTTTCGCCGCCGATGAACTTGCACCTCATGCGGCCGAATGGGACGAGAAGAAGCACTTTCCCATCGATGTTATTAAAAAGACGGCCGAGCTTGGTCTCGCCGGTATTTATACGCGCGACGATGTCGGCGGTTCGGGCCTCGGGCGTCTCGATGCGGCGCTTATTTTCGAAGCGCTGTCGGAGGGGTGCACCTCGACCGCGGCCTTCATCTCCATCCACAACATGTGCGGGTGGATGATCGACCAGTTCGGCAGTGAGGAATTGCGGCAGAAGTATTGTCCGAAGCTGACGTCTATGGAGCTTGTGGCCAGCTATTGTCTGACGGAGCCTGGCTCCGGCTCAGACGCCGCGGCGCTCAAGACCAAAGCCGTGCGCGACGGCGATGACTACATCCTCAACGGCTCCAAGGCGTTCATCTCTGGTGCCGGCGTTTCCGACCTTTACGTCGTGATGGTGCGCACCGGCGAAGACGGCCCGCGCGGCATATCGACGGTGCTGGTTGAGAAGGGAACGCCCGGTCTTTCTTTCGGCGCCAATGAACGCAAAATGGGCTGGTCGTCGCAGCCTACCGCCATCGTCAATTTCGAGGATTGCCGCGTGCCGGTCGCCAACCGCGTCGGTGAGGAAGGCGAGGGCTTCAAATTCGCCATGAAGGGCCTCGATGGCGGGCGGCTCAACATCGCGGCGTGTTCTTTGGGAACAGCGAACGGCGCTCTGAAAGCGGCGCTCGATTACCTCAACGAACGCAAGGCGTTCGGCCGGCGCCTCAACGAGTTCCAGGCGCTGCAGTTTCGCCTCGCCGACATGGCCACGGAGCTTGAGGCCGCGCGCGTGTTTTTGTACCAGGCGGCGTGGAAGCTCGATCAGAAAACGCCGGATGCGACGCGCTTTTGCGCTATGGCCAAACGCTTCGTGACCGACAAGGGCTTCGATATTGTCAATGACGCGCTGCAGCTTCATGGCGGGTACGGATATTTGAAAGATTATCCACTTGAGCGGATGATGCGAGATGTGCGCGTGCATCAAATTCTGGAAGGCGCGAACGAGATCATGCGGGTCATCGTCGCGCGCGATCTTTTGAAGGAATATCAAGCGTGACCAGTGACATTCTTTTTGAAAAAGCCGGCGCCTGGGGCGTTGTTACACTAAATCGCCCGAAGGCGCTGAACGCTCTCTCCTGGGACATGGTGAAAGCCATGCATGCGCAACTGCTGGACTGGGCGGGCGACGACGCCGTCAAGGCGGTGCTGGTGAAGGGCGAGGGCGAGCGCGCCTTCTGCGCTGGCGGCGACATTCGCGAGCTGCACGCCTCCGCGAAGGAAGATCCGAGACACGCCGCCGAGTTCTTTCGCGACGAGTACACCAACAATGCGCTGATCTACCACTATCCAAAGCCCTATGTGGCGCTGATCGACGGCATCGTCATGGGCGGCGGCGTCGGTATTTCCGTACACGGAGACTTTCGTGTAGCAGGCGATGCGACGCTGTTTGCCATGCCGGAAACGGGGATTGGCCTTTTTCCGGATGTGGGCGGCGGGCATTTCATGCCGCGCCTGCATGACGGTCTCGGGCTTTACTATGCGCTCACCGGTGCGCGGGCAAAGGCCGCCGATTGCATGGCCGCCGGCATCGCGACCCACTATACGAAGCCTGAAAAATATGCGGCCCTCGAAGCCGCGCTTTTGGAAACGCCGCTCAGCGACAAACCCCATGCGGATATTGAGACCGTGCTCGATGTCTATGCTGGCGACCCCGGTCATGCGGAGATCAATGACAAGCGTGGCGACATCGCGCGGATTTTCGAAAACCGCGGCGCGCTCGATGAGATTTTTTCGGTGCTTGCAAGCGACACAAGCGATCTTGCAAAGGAAATCGGTGAAACGCTTGCGCGCATGTCGCCGACATCGTTGCGCCTTACCTTCGAGCAAATGCGTCTCGGGCACGAGCGTGATTTCGACGATACGATGAAGATGGAGTTTCGCATGGTGCGCCGGGTCATGGCCGGTCATGACTTTTTCGAGGGCGTGCGCGCGCAGATCATCGATAAGGATCGCGATCCGAAATGGTCGCCCGCGACGCTGGCCGAGGTCAGCGATGATGCGATTGCGGCCTATTTCGAGGATCTGGGCGAGGATGAACTGATATTGCCGTGACGCGCTCGTTTTTTCGTGAGCGGAGCGCACGCTGCTAACACAAGACAATAGGGCAGAGAAACAATGACCAATATCGCATTTATCGGCCTCGGTAATATGGGCGGACCCATGGCGGCCAATCTCGCCAAGGCCGGGCATGATGTGACAGCGACGGATCTTTCCATCGGCGCCATCGATCGAGCGGTGGAGGCGGGGTGTAAGCGCGGCGAGACGGTTGCGGCGTCGGTAAAGGACGCCGACATTGTCGTTTCGATGCTGCCGGCCGGCGCGCATGTGCGCTCTGTCTATGAAGAAGACTACGGCGTTATCGCGCATGCGAAAGCCGGGGCGCTCTTTATCGATTCCTCGACCATTGACGTGCCGAACGCCCGCGCCGTTGCGCAAGCCGCCTCGGAAAAAGGCTTCGCCATGGTCGACGCGCCCGTCTCGGGCGGCGTCGCCGCGGCGACCGGCGGTACACTGACCTTCATGGTGGGCGGTGAGAGTGAGGCTTTTACGCGCGCACAGCCTGTTTTGGAAGCCATGGGCAAGAACATTTTCCACGCCGGCGCGAGCGGCAACGGGCAAGTCGCCAAGATCGCCAACAACATGCTCCTCGGCGTCACGATGATCGCCACCTGCGAGGCGTTCAATCTTGCAGAAAAGCTCGGGCTCGATGCACAGACCTTCTACGACATTTCATCGACGGCGTCGGGGCAGTCCTGGTCGATGACGAGCTATTGCCCGGCGCCGGGACCGGTCGAGACGGCGCCGTCGAACCGCGACTATCAGCCCGGGTTCGCCGCGGCGATGATGCTGAAAGACATGCGTCTCGCCCAAGACGCCGCCCATAGCGCGAAGGCCGCAACGCCCCTCGGCGCGCAGGCGGAAGCGCTTTATGCGCTGATGGAATCTGCCGGCAAGGACGGTCTGGATTTTTCAGGCGTGATGAAACTCATCAACGGTTCGCTGTAAACGTCTCAGCGGCGTTTGTTCAACCGCAAGCAGTCTTCGCCGCGTCAGTGGTGATGATGACCGCCACCGGTGAAGTGCGACAGGATAATCGCCGCGGTTGAAACCGTGACGCCGGCTGCGGCGATGAGATAACCGCGCTGTTTAGGCGTGCGCGCCGCATGTGGAATAAGGTGGCGCAGTACGACGTAAATAATCGCCCCGGAGGCCGCGCCATAAAGCATGCTGGGCGGCGGTTCGTTAAGCGTATCGATCGTCCAGTATCCGCCGATGGCGCCGGCCACCGTTGAAAGACCTGCCGCAAAAAATGCGCCGATACCCGCCGTCGGGCCTTTCAGGCCGGCTTCGCGCAACAGGAGATATGCGATAATCCCTTCCGGGAATTCGTGGAGAAGGAGCCCCGCGACCGAGAGAATGCCCGTGAACGGCTCGCCCTGAAACGAGGCTGCGTATATGGCCCCGTCCAGCAGCGAGTGCATGGTTAAAGCGACGATTGACGCATAGCCGAATGTCATCGCATCGCCGTCCGGCTCGCTCATAAAGTAAAGCTGGATCCCCATCCCGGCGATGGCCATGAAAACGAAACCCGCCGCCGCCCATTGCCAGGCGTCCTCAGAGTGATCGATGGCCTCGGGAAGAAGATGAAACAGGACGGCGGGCAGGAGGAAGCCGACGGCGAACGCCGAGAAGTAGGCGCTCAGCCGGTGCGCGCGCACGCCGATGAGCATCAACGTCAAAATTCCGGCCGCGCTGATCGCCGCGCCCACGCCGCTGGCGATGATGCCGCCCGCTATGCCGTGTTCCCCAATCAACGGAACATCCCCTTAATCCACGCCCAGTCTTGCTAAAATTCGTCCCTTGCCGGATGCCAGCTCTCTGCATGCCAAAAGCATCGCTTTCATCCGCCCCGCATGGTTGCTTACGGTAAAAAAAACCGCATGCGTCCCTTACCGCGCGGGTACATCCTCCCAGTTAATCAAAGGGAACGCAATCAGAATGTTAGGTTATCACGTTAAACGCTAGCAAATATAGAAATTCCGTATCGATATGATACTTCAAGTTGTAAATTGAGGTGAAATTTCCGTGTGCGGCCATGCCTTCGCCTTGCTCTGCGAGCGTTGACGGGCGTAGAGTTTGATCGGATTCCAGTGTCTTCTAAATGCGTTGTCGTTCACCGTTTGACCCCGCGGGCCAATGTCTCACTGCGACCACCATCACGGCCATCTTGGCGGACGCTCTTCGGACCATAGCTGCTCAGACGATCACGCCACATCTGCGCGTCTGACCTGGGCGTTGGTCGTCATCGCCGTTTTCATGGTGATAGAGATCGTCGGCGGCCTACTGTCAGGCTCGCTCGCGCTTCTGGCGGATGCGGCGCATATGTTTACCGATGCGCTGGCGCTGGCGCTCGCCGCCGTTGCACAGCGTTTTGCGGCCCGCCCGCCGGATGCGCGTCTGCATTTCGGGTATCGGCGGGCGCAGGTGCTCGCCGCCTTCGCCAATGGCGTGTTCATGCTATGCCTTTTGTTTGTGATTTTAAGCGAAGCGGTGAGGCGTCTTTTCAATCCTGTCGACATTAACGCCGGGCTGATGTTCTGGATCGCCGTGGCTGGTTTCGCCGCCAACGCCGCCGCCTTCCTCATCCTGCACCGGCCCGAAGAGCGCAATCTCAATATGCGCGGGGCGCAGCTTCATGTGCTCGGCGATCTTGTGGGCTCTGTCGCCGCGATCATCGCCGCGGCTGTTATCAGCGCCACGGGCTTCACCCGGATCGATCCGATTGTGTCGCTTATTGCCGTCGCGTTGATTGGGTTTTACGCCGTGCGCCTGTTGCGTCAGACGAGCCATATTCTTCTCGAAGGCGCGCCTGACAACATCGATCTGGATCTGCTGACGCGTGAAGTCGTCGGCGCTGCGCCGCAGATCGAAGACGTTCACGAGGTGCGCGTCTGGCAAATCACGCCGGAACATCCGCGGGCCACGCTGCACATCCGTGTCGATGACGCCGCTGGGGGCGCCGATGCGGTTGAAAAGGTGAAAGATCTGCTTCGGAAGAAGTACAGGATCGAAAGCTCCACGGTGCAGGTCGATATCGGCGGCGAGCGTGCGGAAGGATCTCTGATCGCGCGGGGTCATGCGGCGCCTGAGGGCGCGCCTATCGACGAGGGGCTTGCTCGCGAACCGGCCCTTGCGACATCTTCGGAGTAGGATCGAGCTCCCTCGCGATTATGGTGAAACGCGCGCCCGTCCCAGCCGGCCGGCCGGAGTCGCGGCGCCGTCGCCGCGCTCACGGATTTTGCGCCAGCGCGCCCGCCGGTCGTCATCGAACGCATTGTTGATGCGCGGGGTTTGCGGGCCGGCCGCCGTAAGATTGCCGACAGCGGCGATGAGCGCAAGGACCAGCAGATAGCCGTCCCACATCTCCATTGACGTCGACGCGCCGCCAATTGCGAAAACCGCCAGCGAGATTTGCGCGTGATACGCCAGCCTGCGCGCCCAGCGCGGCGCAGTATTGCCGGGTCGTTCTCTGCTCAATGAATGGGCTTTCAAAAAGCCGCTCGCCAGCATGCTGAGATAAATCGCGAGCCCGACAAAGCCGGTGCCGCCGAGAATTTCAAAATAGATGGAGTGTCCCGCGCGCGCTTCTTCGGCTCGCTCGCGGTCTACAAGTCTTGCGAGGTCGCGGTCGTAAGGATTGCGCAGCCCGGCGCCCGTGACAGGGTTTTGAATGGCGAACTTTGTGTTGATGATCCATGCATCGACACGCGCCATAAACGACTTGTCCTGCGTCGCTTCGGTGATCGTCGTCATGCGCTCGGTCCATTTCGAAGGCACGAACAGGAGGAGCGGCATAGCGAGGACGACTGCGGCGATGGCGATGGGAATTTTCCGGGAAGACTTAAACCAGAGATAAACGCCGAACATCACAAGTGCGATAAACGCGCCGCGCGAATGCGTGCCGACAATGGCCACAAGGGCGAGGCCGAACAGCACGAGCGCGCCGTTGCGGACAAACTTCTCGCTCGCCGTTTCGCGGACATACAGGATGAGTGGCAGGATCGTCGCAATGGCGATGCCGATATGGTTGTTGTCTTCGAGCACCGTTTGCGGCAGGCCGTGGACACGGAACTGGCCAAATGTCAGGAGCGTGAAAAGTCCGCCCTTCAGGGCGAAGAACCCCATGCCGCCCACGAGCATCCACAACAGGGCGTTTACTTTTAGTTTTGTGTCGGCCATCTGCATGCAGATGATTGCAAACAGCATCGTTTTGATGAAACGGTCGAAGTAAAGCTGTGAGTTTTCCGGCGCGAGCGAAAAGATCTGCGACATCACCAACCAGAAAGCGAACAGGCCGGCGAGGACGGTCGTTGCGTCCGCCCGGAATTTCGGGAACTGACCGGTGACGAGGTAGGCTGAAAATGTAACCGCCGCGATCACCATATTGAGCGGCACGCCGAATACGCCGTAGGCGAGCTGGTGCGGTGTCATGATCGTGAACCACGCCCAGGCGAGGACGCCCGTGAACGGGTGGCGCACGATGAACGGCACCGCGCCCAGAATCACCAAAAGCAACAATGCGTCGCGCATCGTCCTTAAAACCTCTTTAAACGCTCAGTGATCGGCGCCGGCCTGGTCGGGTCGCCGGATCACAAAGGGGATGATGCCCGTAATCCAACAAGGAGGTGTTAACGCCTCGCGCCCGCCATGCCTACCGCTTTTGAGGGCGCTCGATGGCACAGGCCTGCCCGAGTGCGCCATAGAAAAAGGCCCGCGAGGACATCGCGGGCCTTATGAGTTTATCGCTTGCCGGCCTTTTCGCCAGCTTGGGGCGGAAAACGCTTTAGAAGCGTTTTCTCACCGTTACGCCGTAGGTTCGCGGCGTATTCGTGTAGCCAAAGAATGTGCCCGCCTGACCTGGCGACGGCGCGCCGGACAGGAAGAACTCATCGTCGGTGAGGTTGCGGCCCCAGACGTTGACGCTAAAGCCGTTTTCCATCTCGTAGCCGAGGCTTGCGTTCAGAACGTTCACCTTCCGCGAGATAACGTCTGCAGGGATGTTATCGAGGGCCTGCACATCGCTTTCGAAGAGATATTCAACCCGCGCATAGCCCTGATCGCCATTGCCGAAGTCATGGGTGTAAAGCGCTGACGTCGTCAGGCTGATTTCGTGAATGCCGGCAGGACGCAAGCCCGTTGCATCAAAGAAGTCCGGCGTGAAGCCAGTGACAGGATCGGGTTGGCAACCGTCCGGCGTGAAGCCGATGAAGGATGCGCAAGTCGCCTGCGTGAAGCTGTCGAATTCCGGATCGAGATAGGTGAGTGCGAAGGACAGCAACAGGGGCTCGATCGGCGAATAGGCGGAGTCAATTTCAAAGCCGCGCACCGACTGTTCTTCCGCATTGAGAAGGAAGAAGCCTGTACCAACGAAGAGGTTTGACTGGAAATCCTCAATCGTCTGGTCGAATAGGGCGATGTTTATGTAACCGCCGTCGAAGCTCGCTTTCATGCCGATTTCGAAGAGCGTAACGTCTTCGGGCGCCGCAGCGCGGCCAATGCCGTTTACGTCCGGCGGTGTTGAGTCGTCGGAGAGGTTCACCGCGGCTGCTTTCCAGCCGGTGGAATAGGTGAAATAGGTGTTGATGCTGTCGGTCAGGTCATAGGCGAGGCGCGCCGTATAAGAGACCTTGTCGTCCTGGAACAGACCATCGTCAAGCGGATTGTTCGGGTCCGGATAGTTCACTTGTGGCGGGAAGAACTGGAAGCCGCCAAGCCGCGCAACCGGGTTGCACAACAGATTGGGGTTGCCGGCAAAGCAGGTCGTGCCGCCGATTGCCGTGCCCACGGCGCCGACCGTGGACGTTCCAGTGAGGATTGCGCCTGTCGCGGGGTCGATAACGATGTTGCTTCCAAGGCTATCAAGCGACAGCGGTGCGGCGAGAGTCGCCTGGACCACCGACGGGTCCGCGGTGGCGATATCGACGCCAGCAAGATTGATAACCGCGAGCCGTGTACCGATCGCGGAAAGGTCGACGGCTGAGAAAGTATCTGTTGAAACCGCGTCGCTGACGGCTTCCTTCCGGTCATTGATATAGGAAACACCGCCCGTTAGGGTCAGCCGGTCGGTAAGGTGGAAGTCGAACTGACCGAAGAATGAATAGGAACGGTTGTCCAGTTCATAGCCGCCGAAGACGCCCTGACCTTCCTGAAAGAAGGTGTTGCCGACAGCCGCCGGGCCGAACGTCGCGGCTTCGATCAGGCCTAGTGCGCCTGGCGCGCCGGCAAGTGACGTCAGGAATTCTGAGAACTGGCGTCCCTCCGGTCCCCAGATCACGTCCCGCTGGAATTCCACCGTTTCGTCGAAGAAGAAACCGCCCACCAGCCAGTCGAGGCGGTTATCGCCGACGGACGCGATGCGAATTTCCTGTGTGAACGTCTCGAAATCGCGCATCTGTGGGTTGGTCAAGATCGCCGCGGAAGAAAAGTCGGCGTCTGTTTGAGTATTGTCTGACTGGTCTCGGTACGCCGTGATCGACGTCACCTGAGCAAATCCGAGATCCCAATCCGCCTGGAGCGACAGGCCTTTGCCCTCCAGCTCGTTGGTGACCGGTTCATCGAGCGCGATCTCGCGTGCAAAAGGCCGTGTGTCGTCGCCGATAATGGCGCCAAGACCGACGGGCGGCGGCTCGGCAATCCTAGTCGTCACCGGACCGTTGAGGACCTGAACGGCGCCGCAGCAGATCTCGTCGATCCGGTTGTATTCGCCGATTAGGCGGAACGAAAGGTCGTCTGCCGGCTCCCAGAGCAACTGTCCGCGGGCGGACCACCGTGAGCGCTCGTTAACGTCGGTGCCGTCGAGAATATTCGTGTAGTAGCCGTCGCGCTGGTTGATCGAACCGGAGACGCGGAATGCGACCGTTTCGCTGATCGGACCGGTGAGAGTGCCCTTGAAAATCGCCTGATTGAAGTTGCCGTAAGTCGCTTCCGCGCTGCCGCCCCATTCGAAATCGGGCGATTTGGTTGTGATCGAAATCGCGCCGGCGGACACGTTTTTACCAAACAGTGTGGATTGGGGACCGCGCAGGATTTCCACCCGCTCTAGCGTCGGCAAATCGAGAATAGCCGAACTGGTGCGAGAGCGATAAACGCCGTCGATGAAAACGCCGACCGAAGGTTCGATACCCGGGTTGTTCGCGCCGTTACCGAAACCGCGGATCAGGAAGTTGGTGTTCGAAGAGTTCTGAAGCTGCGTGACGCGCAGGGAAGGAACGCTGATCTGCAAGTCAAGTAGGTCGTTGATTTGCGCCTTTTCGATGACGGACTCATCGACGACGCTGACCGCGACCGGCACTTCCTGAAGGGTTTGCGGGCGCTTTGTGGCGGTGACGATGATTTCATCGCCGCTCTGCGCCAAAGCCGGGCCGGCGATCGCTGCGATCATGATTGCCGAGGCGCTGGAAAGAAGATGTTTATTCGCCATGAAATAGTCTCCCTGAACGCGAATTGTTTTTATCGATTATCCGCCAATGGTTAACGGATTGCGTAAACTTGAGTGTTTACGGCCACGATAACTGTGGGAATGGAGAAGTCGCCAGATTAAAGGACATATGAAGACGGTTTCTCGGCAACGAGTTGCCGGAATGTCACATTTATAAAGCGCTGGAAAAGCGCGGCGCTGATCCAGGTCAACTGGCGTGCAAATCTTTGGTGCGCCGCAGCAATTTTATCCCGCTTGTCATGACAATGCTCTCGGTTTTGCCAGGCTGTTCGATCTGCTGAATGGATTGCGCCGCCAGGATCGAACGTTTTCGCGTCCGCATAAAAACAGCCTCTGCACACACCGACGCCCCGAGCGTGTGCAGAAGCGATCACGCCTCGTTACGTTTTTCCGCTGACCGCCGGCGCTGCGCGCGTCGCCATGAAGCCGGCCAGAAATGGGTGGGCCAAATGCGATATTTCCGCATCAGAAAGTTCTTCTTGCGCCGGCGCGACTGTTTTTTGGGCGGAGCCGGCGCCTTTTCTTCTACGTCTTCTCTTTCACCGAACGGCGCCGTCTCACGCATGGTTTCTGCGCCGATGATTTCCGGGATCGAGCGGGGATCGTGCGCCTTGTCGTCGGCGTCTTGATTGCCTGCGTCAGTTGTCTCCGGCGCAGCCTCCTCCGCCGGCAGGTCGGCGCCGTCGTTACTTGTGCTCTCATCCGGCGGCCCGAAAACCGGGTGCGGATTGTCTATGGTGTACTGGACTGCGGGACCTATTTTCTCCGCCGGGCCGGTAACGCGATATTCCGGCGAAAGAAACGCCGGCGCGTTCTTTACGGACAAATTCAGCTTGCGCTCGCGCTTTTCCGGTGACGGCGCGGGCGCAGTTTTCTTTGCGTCCTTTACTTCTGCTTTTGCGGGCTCTTCTGTCTTCTCCGGTTTTAGAGGCTCGGCTGGGGCCGCCTTCGCCTTTTCCGGAGGAGCAGTTTTCGCAGCCGGCTTCTCCGGCGCTGGCGTCTTTTGCGGTTTGCTTGTTTTCGCGGTCTTTTCAGTCGCGGCAGTGCCGGCTTTTACGGCGTCCTTGCTTTCGACTTGTGCGGGCTTTTCCTCTACGGGCGCCGACGTCTCGCTGGGCGCCTTCGCCGGCGCTTTTTTCGCGGTGGACGTTTTGCGTTTGCTGGTCGCGGATTTGGCCGGAGCGGTCTTTTTCTGCGGTTCCTTTTTGTCCGGCGTTGGTTTGTCTTCCTGCGCCGCGGACGTTGTGTTGCCGCGTGCGGCGGCTTTTCGCGCGGGGGCTTTTCTCTTGCCCTCGGTTCCGGCGTCTTCCTTGACGTCCTTTTTATCGCCGTCGGCCGGCTTTTTGGATTTTTCCTCTTCGTTCGAGGCGGTCGGCGCGGTCATGTCTTTATACGGATCTTCTTTTGAATGCGCGGGCTGTTCCGCCGGCGCTGCATCGGCTGGTCGGGCGAACTCCTCCGACAATAGGTCTTGCATGGCGCGCGGCGCTGGCGAGGAGGCGTCGGCAGGCGTAGAGAACGGGCCTTTCGACAGGTCTTCAAACAGGGGCGACGTCACAGGCGCGCCCGCCGGCATGCTTTCTGGAGCCGCCACGGCCGGCGTTGCATCGGTCTGCTCTTCCGCAGACTTCTGCGCGGCTTTTGACTTCGCACGCGCGATGGCGGCGGCTTTGCGCACTTCGCGCTCGCGGGCTTTTTGCGCCAGTAGTTTTGCTCTTGCGGCATCGAGTTTGCGTTTGCGCTGAGGCGTTTGTTCCGTGGGCGATTTTTTCGTCGCCGCGCGACGAGGCGAAGACGTAGTCGTCGAAGCCAGCCCTTCTTTTTCCTTTTGCGCGGCAAGCCTTGCGTTTAACCGTTCGATCAGCGCATCGTCTTCTTCTTCTTTTGGCTGTTCGATCTCTTCGGGGGCGCGAACCGGCGGCGCCTCGGTGCGGAAGAGCTGAGAGATGCTTTCCGCCGACAAAGGATCCAGCGACAGGAGCTCTCTTACCTCGTTGACGCGCGATGGCCGGAAGTCGCTCAGCGCGCCGACCTTGCCGAGATGGTTGCCTTGGGCAGCCGTAAAGCCGAGACCGCGCAACGCCGCTAGTGACGCCTGATCTTCAACGCCCACCGCCGTGATGGCGGCGTTCGCCTTATGTGCGATGTCCAGCAGGTCCGAAATCGCCGTCAGGCCGGGACCGCGCACGGTGCGCGCGAAGCGCAGGATCGCCGAGCCGCCGGTTTTAATTTCATCAAACGGGAACGGATCAACGGACTTTAGAAAGTCGTTCGCCCGTCCGCGCACCTCAATCGCAAGCCGCGCGCCGACTTTTGCGATCTTCTTAAAATGCGTCGCCGCCGCGTCGAGATCGGCGTCCACTGGCGGCATCGGGCATTCCAGCGTCACAAGATGAGCGGGAAAGTCATACTCGCGCAGGAGCTTCGTGAAATGAGGACCGAATGCATCGTCCGACAGATCGCTATAGGCGAGATTGATGGAAAAACCCGGCGCGTAGGGGCCGCGCCAGTCGCGATATGTCTTCAGCGCTGCAGCCAGCACATAGCGGGTTAGCTCGCTCATGCGCCCCTGGGATTCGAAAAAAGAGATGAATGCGCCCGGCGGCAGGACGCCAAGCGACGGATGGCGCCAGCGCACGAAGGTTTCCATGCGCGCCAGAGCGCCATTGCCAAGGTCGAAGATCGGCTGAAACAAGACTTCGAAGTCTTTGTTTTTCAGGGCATTATCAATATCGACGTTCGACAATCGAACAGCCTGCGCGCCCATTATTGTCCCTCCATCAGCTCGCCGCCGATCCCGCTATTAAGGAGCCGCACATTATTGTAAGGCACAGGTTAATTCCGATTGAACGCCGCTATTAACGCCCCTTTTGAGGGCGCCGACGCAACAGCAAAGGGCAAGATGGCGCGATTCAGAGCGGGAGGTAAACTGTCTATCGCTGCGCCCATCGGGTTTTTAATAATCGAACTGTTCGCGCAAAATGCGTTCATCGAGCGATTGTCCGCGATCGAACAGGAGGCGCATGCCGATGGTGCGGTCTTCCTTGGCGACCACTGAACAGACGTCGCGGACTTCGTGGTTGTCGGCGACAGCCGAGACCGGCCGATGATCCGCCTCCAACGCCTCGAACTGCACCTCTGCTTCGTGAGACAGAAGCGCACCGCGCCAACGCCGGGGCCTGAAGGCGCTGATCGGCGTCAGGGCGAGAAGCTGCGCGTTGATGGGCAGGATCGGTCCATGGGCGGATAGATTATAGGCGGTGGAGCCGGCCGGTGTTGCAAGCAAGACGCCGTCGCAGGTGAGGGAGGGCATGCGCACCTCGCCATTCACGGAGATCCGGATGCGCGCGCTCTGGCGCGTCTGGCGAAAGAGCGAGACTTCATTGATGGCGCGCTGCGAGACGGTCTCGCCGGAAACGGTGGTTGCGGTCATCAGCAAGGGATGGATAATCGCGGTTTCCGCCGCGTCGAGCCGCTCGTTCAACCCGTAGAGCGAAAACGGGTTCATCAAAAACCCGACTGTGCCGCAATTGACGCCATAAATGGGCACGTTCTTGTGCATGAAGCGGCGCAAAACGTCGAGCATCAGACCGTCGCCGCCGATGGCGACGATCACATCCGCCTCCTCCGGCGGAACGTCGTCATATCTGTCCACCAGCGCTGCGCGCATATCGGCGGCGTCGGGCTTTTTACTGGCGATGAAGGCGAGATTCTTTTTTGTCATGCGTTGTTTCGCCGGTCATCCATGCCATATATCCGCATCGGCGCTTATGCATATATAGGCGTCGCGCGAGCGGAAGGGAATGTCACTTAGCCGATGCCCTATGAATCGCCACTTCTGATCGATCGAGACGCAATTTTCACAAAATTTGCGGCGGTTCGGGACGATAGCGAACGGCTTGCGGGGCCCCTTTCGCCGGAAGACTGCCTGTTGCAGTCGATGCCGGATGCAAGCCCTGTTAAGTGGAACCTTGCGCATACAAGCTGGTTTTTCGAAACTTTTATCCTTAAGGCGCACTTTCTGGGCTATGAGGTTTTTCACCCGCGTTTCGGGTATCTCTTCAACTCCTACTACAACAAAGTCGGCGACCGACATCCGCGTCCTGACCGGGGCCTCGTGTCGCGTCCGTCGCTTGATGAGGTGTTCGCCTACCGGCGTCATGTGAACGCAGCCATTGAGCGTTTTCTGCAAAAGGCGCCGGAAAGCGTTGTCGTCGCGACGGCGCCTCTGTTCGCTGTCGGATTCGCGCATGAAGAACAGCATCAGGAATTGCTGCTCACGGACTTAAAACACGCGATGTTTCAAAACCCGCTTGCGCCGGCGATTTACGATCTCGATGCCGCGCCGGTGGAAAACGCACCGCCGTTAAGATGGGAAAAAATGCCGGCGGGGCTATGCGATATCGGCGCCGACGGCGATGGCTTTTCCTTCGATAATGAAGGGCCGCGCCACAAAGTCTTCCTGCATCCGTTCGAGCTTTCAAACCGCGCCGTGACCAATGGCGACTACATCGATTTTATTGAGGACGGAGGATACGAAAACCCCGAATACTGGCTCGCCGACGCCTGGGATATGGTTGGCCGGGAAGGGTGGCGTGCGCCGCTCTACTGGATGAAAGACGGCGATGCGTGGAGCGAATACACGCTCTTTGGCGCTATGCCGGTGAACCGCAACGCGCCCGTTGCGCATGTGAGTTTTTACGAAGCGGACGCCTATGCATCCTGGGCCGGCGCGCGGCTGCCAACGGAATATGAGTGGGAGGCGGCGTCGTCTCTCTTCGAGTGCGATGGTCGTTTTTTGAGAAACGGCCGACCTCGCCCGCCTGCGCCGGCGGCGGGCCATGAGCGTTTGTTGCAGATGTTCGGCGATGTCTGGGAATGGACCGCGAGCCCTTACATCGCCTATCCCGGTTTTATGCCGCCCGCCGGCGCCATCGGCGAATACAACGGTAAATTCATGTCCGGCCAGATGGTCCTGAAAGGCGGTTCATGTGCAACGCCTTGTGGACATGTGCGCCCAAGTTATCGAAACTTCTTTCCGCCGCAGGCGCGCTGGCAGTTTTCCGGTTTTCGCCTGGCGCGTGACGCGTAAACGGCCTTGAAGAAAATCAGATAAGAGCTCTCCAGCGGGCGCTCATAGGGAAGGACACCGATATCATGACGCAGCAATCCGCCATCTCGGGCGCCGGGGCCGTTGGCCCAGGTTTCGATATTCCCGATCCCACGAGCGTGCCCAGCCTCAAGGGTGAGGTGAGCGACGCTGAATGGCAGTTGCGGTGCGAGCTTGCAGCCACCTATCGCCTTGTGGCGCTTTATGGCTGGGACGATATGGTCTTCACGCATATCTCGGTGCGCTGCCCGGATGAGGATGGCGCGGCGCGATTTCTTATTAATCCGTATGGTGTCTTTTTCGATGAGATGACGGCGTCAAGTCTCGTGAAGATTGATGTCAACGGCGCGCAGGTCGGCGCTTCGCCCTATTTCACGAATCCCGCGGGGTTCACGATCCATTCGGCGATCCATATGGCGCGCGATGATGCACACGCGGTTTTGCACCTGCATTCGCCTTACGGCGTCGCCGTTTCCGCTCAAAAGGATGGGCTGCGCCGTTATTCGCAGTTTTCCATGATCGTTCACGACGATCTCGCCTATCACGACTATGAGGGCATCGCGACGGATCATGACGAGCGCGAACGTATCGTCAACGATATGGGCGCACACGGATTTTTAATGCTGCGCAATCACGGCACCCTGACGGTCGGTTCAAACTGTGCGATTGCGTTCAATCGGATGTATTTTCTGGAGCAGGCCTGCAAGGTGCAGATCCTCGCGCAGTCCGACGTCAAAGAACCTCATGAAGAAACGCCGGACATGGCCGCAAAGGTTCTCGCGCAGGGCGCGCCCGCCTTTGTTCAAGGCATGGGCGACAATATTGCCTGGCCGGGGCTTATGCGCAAGTTGAAGCGGGAAAATCCGGGTTGGGACGTTTAACGCGTGTCGCGCAAAAGTGGTCACCGGTTGTGGTTCCACCTCCATCAACTGCGCATAAGGTCGAACAATTGTTCGACCGCAAAAACAAAGACCTAAAGCACGTCGATCGAATCCGATTAAATGAGACGGGCTCTAACCGTAGCGGCTGATGATCCGAAAACCTGTCGCGAGGCGCCTATTGGGCGGTTTTTAAAAATTCGATAATCGCATCTCGGCGCTCGGCCTGTCGTTCGCCCACAAACGCCATGCGATTGCCCTTGACGAAGCCTTGCGGGTTTTCGATGAATTTTGCGAGGGTTTCTTCGTCCCAAACAAAGTCAGCGTTCTGTAACGCCCTGGAATAGGCGAACCCTTCCTGCCGGGCCGCTTGCCTGCCGACGATGCCATAAAGATTGGGACCGATCATGGCCGGCGCATCGGGTTTCACCGCATGGCAGACGGCGCATTGAGAAAACGCGGCGGGCGGCCGGTTCGTGGCGGCCGCGGTTTGGCGCGCGCCTGATGTGGAAGAAGACGAGGTCGTTTTTTCGCCCCCGCACGCTGCTAGTGCGAAGGTCGATGCCGCCATAAGGGCGACGCCAAAGAAACGGGCTTTTTGCAACAGGGCATTTCCTTCTAACCGCAGGCGATCCTCAGAGCATACGCCGCCCCCTCACGAATGAAACAGGTTTATCCGATTTGCAATGAGACGCACGGCCGCGGCGCTGGCGTCCTTTTGGGGCTGCTCGCTTTCCGGTGGCGCGCCGAGAGGCGCACGGAACTGATTTTCATTCTCAGTTGTCTTATGGGAGTGTTCTTTTTGTTCAACTATAGTCGCTGTCACGATTTTATTCCGTGCACAATGCATTTTGCGTGACGCCAGTAAACCGATGTGACGCCATGACCATCTGCATGCATTTGATCCCGATCATTTTCAGTATACGGGCGAGTTGTGGCTCGCGGAAGGCGGGGATGGGCTTTGTCACGCACAAAGGTTCGCGAAGGGATTGTGTCTTGTCGGGCTTTAATGAAAGCTTTGGATCGTATATGTTTCAATCTAATCAAAAGCGGACAAAAAGTGATGGAGCGCGAGCGTTGCAAGCAGTTTTGAGTTACCCATGACAAAATACACCTTTATATTCATTGCTTTTCTTGTTGCTGTTGTAAATGCGTCGTGTGCTAAGCCATACGAAGTTCGGGCTATTTATTGCGTCAGCATACGGACACTTGGTGACAAACCTCTGGAATCAAGTCAAAATGAAGAGCTAAATACAATTATCGAAGACGGTTTAATCGGCGCAGGGTATGAGAAGGGGGCTTATTCCCCTTCTATTATTCAGTTTTCTATAGAAAATAGACGTAAATCGACGATCATCGTTTCCTCGTATCTTGGGTCGCTGGGAACTACAATATCTTTTTTTCCTGGCGCCGATGGTACGGTTTTCGATGAGGGACTTCAGCTATTGAAGAGTGTAATGCTTGAAGAAGTTGATAGCCGCTATCTTGTTCGTTCGTGCGAAGAAGTATCGCCTGGTTCAACGTCAAAAATCTCTTTTTGATGTAATCGATTTATGACGATAGCAGAGCCACCCCGAATTCAGTATACATTCAAGAGCGCTGTTGACTGTAGTAATCACTACAGCTTCACTGAATTTGGTTGAAAAAAATAGAGAATAAGATGGTTTGGATGCCGTTTCCTGAGCGGTCGAGATCGTAGATTGAGCTATGGGTCACCGAAAGAAGTTTCGCCCTGTTGCAACTTACTGTATTTTCTTTGCGATTCTGAGCTTGATGAGTTTCGTTATAGGGCTTAACGATGATCATAGCTTTCGAGCATTTTGCCGCGGTATCCGTCCGTGTATCGATGGTGAAGTAATGGATTGGAATACGGTGCTTGTGTTAGGTCTAGCGACCTCTCTTGGCTCCCTTGTTTTTACTTTTCTATTTTGGCTTGATCATAAGGAAAATAATTAAGTAGTGCTTTCGTAAAAAAGCCAAAAAATAACAATACGCCCTACGGGGTTCGAGGCTTCGTGTTCGGAGTTGAGTGTAGAGCTGTCAGTTTATAGATGACAAACTCGCATTTTTTGGTTTAGTGATAGATTTTTTTTTGATCACTCCTTCACCATCGACGCTCTGTCTGGTTAGAGCGGCGCGAGTACCGCTGGCGCTGCAGCGGCGGTTTCCTCAATACACTGACCGTTTTGGCGCGTGACGGCGCTCCACGCGACCCTGACGGAGGCGACGTCGGCGTCTGTGTGTCTGAGCGTGTTGCCGAGGACGCCTTCGATGCGGACGCTGACGAGGTCGGCGTCGTCTTCGACGGTCGCCGGCATCATCAGCGCGAAACTGTCGGCCGATATCCGCACGAGCATGTTGTCGGCAAGAGTGATGTGGCGAATAAGGAAACCGCCCGCTAGGACGATCAACCTTCGTTGCCGGAAGAAGAGATTTCTGTTTAACATCGCGAGTTTGCGGCAAGCTTCTCCGCCAGTTCTTGCGGAAAAGACTGAACCTGAATCGGATGTTGCGAGCGGTGTGAAGCGGCGCTGATCCAGGCGCCATTGAATGTAAGGTTGTTCGAAGTTGAAAGACGGTTGTGAGAAAACGCAGACTAAATTTTGGGATGTTGAAGAACCGGCAGTCTAAGGAACGTTACGCGCCTTCGGGGACGATGCATTGGGCGTTTCCCAGCCGCGGTATGGTGCGTCGCTTTGCGATGACTTCGAACGGCGTTTTCGGATTTGATGTCGTCAGTATAGTGTAGGCGTTGGAGGCGTTCATTGCTTCAGTTCGGATCGAGCCGGTGAGGGTGAAGCGTTTGCCAGAGACAGTGCTGACGGTTTGAGTAGTCAGGCGGCGAGGTGCGCGCGGCTGATCCGCATCGGGATTGTTTTCACCCGAAACGGGCGTTTGTTGAATGACGAGCGGCGCAACGGTGCGCCCGAAGATGGTGACGTCGTCCATCAAACACGCAGCGAGGCCATTTTCAAAACCCAGCACCTGGGTGAGTTCATTAATGTCGAGAAAGGGCCGGTTCTGAGGGGCGAAGGGCGCTTTTTCGCGTTTATAGTCTTTTGCTTCCGCGCCGTTAATGCGCCGAAGATCGTCCTCGTCGCGCCAGTCCAGGACTATATCGGCAAGGCGTTGCGCGTCTTTTACGTCGAGCCCTTTCTGTATGAGAACGCCCGCGATTGCGGCGGCGTTTGCGGTATTCAGATCGAGCTTTGCTGCTTCATCGACGATGTCGATGGTGACACTCGTCTCGCCGATCATGATCGGCTGGGAGATAAGCTCCAATGCGACGCTGCCGCGCTCGGTGGCGAGGCGGTAAGCAGCGAGCGTGATTGCAGAGTCTATCGCCTGGCGCGCTTTGAAAAGCCGGATGTCGGCGGCGGCGAGGCGTGCTTCCGTCCGTACGGAAAGGAGGGCCGCCGCCATGAGCGTGGATAAAAGAAGCGACAGCCACAACACTGTGATCAACGCTGCGCCGCGCTCCTTGCCTTTTTGCGCGGTCACAGGAGCGCCTTTTCTTCTATACGTTTTTTGAGTTCCTGCATTTTGCCGCTTAGCTCGCGGAGCGCCGCTTCGGCGTCTTCACCATTGCGCAAAATACGCGGTGTAAGAAAGACGATAAGCTCTGTGCGGCGCTTGCGAAATCCGCGCGACCGAAAGAGATTTTTTATCAGCGGTGCATCGCCGAGCAGCGGAACTTTCGATTCATTGAACGTGTCGCTTTCGCGGATGAGGCCGCCGAGTGCGATAGTCTTGCCGTCTTCGACGGCGATGGTGCTTGAAAACCTCCTTTGCTGGATCGTTGGCGAGTCGATCCCAGAGGTTGTCGTTTCTGCAACGTCGCTCACTTCCTGACTGATTTCGAGGACGACTGTATTGCCCGAGTTAATCCGTGGTTTCACTTCAAGAATGACGCCGGTGTCGCGAAGCTGCACGTTGGAAACGATAGGCGCATTGGTATCGACGATCGCCTGCGACGTTTGTGTAACGATCGGCACTTCATCGCCCACCTGGAGGCTTGCAGTCTGATTGTTTTGCGCCACAACGGATGGCGTTGACAGGACTGTAACGTCGGTGACGGAAGCAAGAGCGTTCAGCGCCACGCGAAAATCGGTGGTGAGATAGGTGTATGAAGCGCCTGGGAAGGTGGAGGCGACCGCTCCGTCTTCAGCATTTGAAAATGCGAACGTCGAGTCGCCTTCGGACAGGAACCATTGGACGCCATAGGAAAGATCGTCGGTCAGGATGACTTCCACAATCGACGCCTCAACGAGAACCTGCGGCGCGACTTTATCCATCCGTTCAATGATCTCGAGGATCTCTTCATATTGTTCATTGGTGGCGCGGATGATGAGCGCGTTATTGGCCTCATCGGCGACAATGGTTGCTTCTGCGCTCGATGCTGCGACCGTTTCTTCCTCGCCGCCGCCGCTTCCTTGCGTGTTTTCAGTAAAGATTGCGCTTAGGGACTCTGCGAGCGTCTCTGCCGGCAGGTGTTCAGCCGCGTAATAAAAAAGCCGCTGCTTCGGCCCGCCGGCCGGTTTGTCGAGCCGGCGTATCCAGCCTTGCGTTTCACGAAAGAGCGCGTCATCGCGCGCAGCTACGAAAAGTGCGTTGAGGCGTGGCAGGCCAATGACCTCGACGCCGCCAGCTTGCGCGCCGCCCGCATCGAACAGTGCGTCGATTTCCGTTTTTAAAGGTTCGGCTTTTGCATATTGCAGCTCAAAAAGGCCGAACACGCGGTCTGCGAGCCATGGCGCGTCGAACAATGCTACGGCGTCGAGCGCCGCGCGAACGTCGCTTTGGGGGCCGCGCAGAAATAACACGCTATTTTCGTCGTCTGCGGTGACGGCGAGGCGCTGAGAGATATAAGGTTGGATAAGGCGTGCGACTTCTGATGGCGCCGCGTTCATAATGGTTTCAATCGTGACGCCGTAACCCAGCCCGGCTTCGCGCCCGCGCGCGATCGGTTGAGCGCGCTCAGCCGCCGCATCGAGCGTCGTCAGCAGGTAGCCGGTAGGTATCTCAACGAGGGCCAGCCCCGACTCCGCCAGGACATCTTCAAGCGCCCTGAGCGCGACAGACCCGGGAACGGGCTCGGGCGAGGTGAGGGTGACGGTTCCTTCGACGCCGTCGGCGATTGAAAGCGCGCGGCCGAGCGTTTCGTTGATGATGGCGCGCGCGGCGTCGGCGACAGGTGTATTCGAAAAGTTAAGCTGAAGCTCCGTATCCGTAATATCCGATTGTGCGGCAGTGCGGTTGAAGGCCCCGTCGGTGCGGCCCGAATAGGTGAGGCGCTTTTTGTTGCGCGGTGTCGGGATGCGGTATTTGGGCTCGCGCTGGCCTTGCGTCTGCAACGATTGAGGGGCGCCGCTGGCGTCCGGGCGGCGGGCGTCGGATTGCAATGAAGAGCGCTGGTCCTGACGCGCGCTCACTGTGCGCCCCGTATAAATGGGAACGCCGCTGTCGCTTTTACGCTCGTCTTCCATTGGCGCGCGGCCGTCGCGGTAAACATGGACGGTGCAGCCGCTAAGCGCCATGAAAGCGGCGCCGGCGACGGCAAGCATGTGCGCAAGACCGCGCGCGCTCCGCTGCGATTTCCCTGCGCTGCTCATACTCTATGACACACCCCTCGCACCACTTCGTAACCTATTGCACCGCGCTTGCGACTTCCACAAGGCTTTTCGCCTCGCTTACCGGCATGGACAGTACTGACGTGACCGAGCCGTCGGCCAGGACGACACTCCTGCTTTCAATGGCCGTTATGCGAAACGTCTCAATAATCTCGCCGGTTTTCACAAAACGAACGGCACCCGTCTCATTGTTTTTGATGATCGCGGTGTTGTCTTTTTGCGAAAGCACGATGCCGACCACAACGTAGGGGTGAAGCTTTGCCCGTGGATCGGGTTTCGGCGGTTCGACCACCGGGATCACCGGCATGGGCAAGTCTTCCAATGCGAAGAGACGCGACAACGTCAAAAAGGGGGCTTTGAGAGGTGTCTCACCCTCAACGGATTGCGCCTGAAACGCTTCACGTTCGGGCGGCACCCATGAGGGTTCCATGGGCGCGAGTTGCAGAACTGCGGCGCCGGCGAGGCTCAAGGCGGTTCCTGCCCACGGGACGAGCTTATTAAGAGGCGGGTGCGGCATACTGAACAAAGTTAATGGTGAAAGAGGTTTGCGAAAGGGATGAGCCGGCTTGAACGCTAAGTGCGCTGATGGGCAGGAGCGCGCTGTCTGCGTGCTGCATCAACATATCGATGCACGGCGCCCATGCGCCTGAGATAGTCACAGGCATCTCCACGCGAACGGCCCCGGCGCCCGTGGGTGTTTGTTTGATTGCGCCGGGCGTCGATGAGCAAGTTTCGCGCATTGCCGACGAAAGCTGATCCGAGATTTCACGGAGGCGGTTTTCCGCTGCGCTGTTGTCGGCAAGTGCAGCAACGGGAAAAAGTGCATTTTTTCGGGTTTTCTGCATGACCGTTGTGCGCCTATGGATTTCTTCAAACCGGGCGGTAAGAAGGTCGATCTGATCTTCCAGTGCGCGGATCGAGGCGTGCTTTTCTTTAGCGGCGTTTACGAGCGGCGTGACGGCGGCGGCGTACAAAAGCCAGGCGCCGCCGGCGAGAATGCCGAGAGAAAAGGCCACATGTGCTGCTGGGCGCAGATTAGTCAGACTGAGCTTCATGGGCCGCCTCCTCATTTTCGCTGATGGCTGCAGAAGTTGAAAGTCGCTCGAAACGGACATTCATCGCGTCGAAACCGGGCCGGTTAGATGGTTGCGTATTTGCAAAACTGCGCCACGTTTCAGGCGTCCATTCGTTTGACGACAGTGCAAGATGACCGTCGCCAACCGCGCCCGTTGCATCGATATGGATTGATGAAAGGCGGGCCTTCAACGGGGCGGCGGCTGCAAGCGCATCAAGGTCCATGAGAAAAGACGCAAGCGTCTTTTCCTTCTCCATCGCCTGGAACGCCGGCTCCGTATGGTCGAGGGCGGCGGCGACGCTTTGACTGTTTTTCAAAGCCGCCACGAGCGTGTTGCGGTTGTCTTTAAGCTGATCTTCAACCCTGTCCAAACGCAAAAAGAAAGAACCGAGCAAAACAAGCGCCGCGCACGCAAAGACCGCGTGTGCCGGCTTAACCGTCGCCATGCGCAGTTTTATGGGTTTGCGCCTCTTTTCAAGAACATGGTTGTCCTTCGCATCGCTTGCGCTCACGACGGTAAAGCTCTTCGTCCACTGCGGCGCATTTTCCTCCAGAGTATCGATGGTCGACCGTCTCGTGATCGCGACGTTGACATAGAGGCGACGATTCCTGACGCCTAGAATGCGCGAACTGACGACCGCGTCCTCCAACGGGATGGGCGACAGCTCATCAAGGCGCGTCGCCACAGCGCGCATGAGCCGCCGGCGCGCGGCTGTTGGAAAATCGATGACCGTTGAATGGATAAACGCCGTTGGGATTTTTGCCAGAATGTGCGGGCAGTTGACGATGTCGTCTGTTGCTGCGTTCTCAGGAGTTTGGCGCTCGCCCCACATGTTTCTTGAGACCATAACGCCGTCGTCAGCGCCGACGGTTTCTTCCCAGCGCCAGGCGGTGAAGGGCGCGCGGCGGCGCAGCGGCGACGGAATGAGAGGCCGCAACCCGTCGACGACAAAATCGAGAAAGGCGGAGATTACGAAAACGATGCGCCCGGCATGCGCTTTCAATGACGTTAAATAGCGCGGCATGCCTTCACCACGGGGTCAAAGTTACAGATAAGGGGTGCGTCTATGGGAATAGGCAGTTCGATCCGTTTAACGGCGCCGTCGCGATCCGGTTTCACCTTGAGGGCGATCATGTCTGGCGGCGCAGTTTGCGTCCATGCATCGCCCCAGCGCGGTTTTTGTCGCTCGCGCCGCGCGCCGAAATAGGACAACGACGCTGATGCGAGCTGGGTAAAGATACGTTCTTCAAATCCATCTACGCCTTCGATCAACGGGGTTACCGCAACAATGATATCGACGGCGCCGCTTTCCTTTTCGGTTCTGATATCGATCATCGCCGGGCCGACGATGCCGGGCGCATAACCGAAAAAAGCGGCTCGTTCGCTGTCGCCGGTAAAATTCTCAGCTTCCGCAAAGGAGGGCGGCAACACGGCGTAGTCGACCAGATGGCGCAGCGCTCGCTCGCCGGTGCGCAATCGTTCCGCATTCGACGCGATGGCCGTTGCAGCGCGCGTCGCGCGGACCGCGCTGTAAACCGCCGGGGCGATTGCGGACAAAAGCGCAGCGAAGATTGCCAGAGCAATCAGCATTTCCGCAATCGTAAACCCTTGTTGCGGCGACGTTGGCGGTGCGCATTTCATCGCTTGGTTTCCTTGATGACATAGACATGAAATGTCAGCGCAGGCGACGTTGTGCGAGAGACGGTAACCGTTTCCAGATAATGGCTGCGAAGCGCATCTTCCGATGTTTCGTGTGGCGCGCGGGTAACCTCCCATTCGTCGCCGATGAGGTCGTCGATCTCTGAGCCGGCCTTCAGCCGCGCGGCGATGTTTTCCGCTTCCTGAATGATATCGGCTGTTTCGCTGGCGGCGCGTGCGCCCCGCAAAGACGTCGATAACGCACTAGCGCTTGCCGCCAGCATGGCTGCGGCGATGGCTGCGGAAATCAGGACTTCCGGCAGCGCAAACCCTCGCGCGCCGCGCTTTTTGGCTTCATGGCGCTCGAACACGGATTTCTCCCGTCAGTGCGGCGATCTCAACAATCGCCGACGCCTCGCCATCGGAAACAGAGATTTCCAACTGGCCGGCAATGTTGTGCGGATCGATGATGATGGTTTCGGTGGTGCTCTCTATCGTTATTCTCTTGGGGAGTGTTCGTTCGATGTCTGCTGTCGCAACCATATAACGGTCGCCATCGATCTGGATTTCCATCGCCGCGCCAGTGAGCATTGCGCGCATACGGGTTTCTTTTAAGTCCGCGACCAATTGGGCGACGGCGCTGTGCAGTCTCGCGGATGACGAACGCGGTGATGCGGCGCTGGCCGCGAGCGTTGCTGTGATGGCGATGAGGGCGAGCACCACAAGCGTTTCAAAGAGCGAAAAACCGGCAGAATTTGTCTGGCAAGCATAGCGCCGCGCATGCGTACGCTGCGGCTCTCGGGGGCGGTTCTTAGTTCGCGCGAATGTCGGCGTCGTCATCATCTCCCCCTTCTTCGCCGTCGCGTCCGAGGGAGACGATCTCGAAGGTCTCGGCGTCTGCGTTCACCGTCAGTTGAAAGGGACGGCCCCACGGGTCGTCCAGGCCGCTTTGGTCCTTGAAATATGGCCCGCGCCACATCTCAGCGCTTCCTGCAGGGGCGGCGACGAGCGCGCCAAGGCCTTCTTCGGGTGTCGGGTAGCGGCCGTAATCAAGAAAAAACAGTTCCATGGCGGTCGACAGGTTCGACAGCTGACTGCGCGCGACATCCGCTTTGGCGCGGCCGAGATAGCCGACGACGCGTGGCGCGACGAGCGTCGCCAGGAGCGCCATGATTGTCAGTACAACAAGTAATTCAAACAGCGACATGCCGCGCTGTGTTTTGCGATCGGTGCGATTTTTCGAATGCTTAATAGATTGCGTCATTGAGGCTCAAAACTCCTATCATAACGGATGCGATAACGCCGGCGACGAGGAGACCCATAAGGGCGGTCATCACCGGGCTTGCGAGCGCGGCGAAACGCTTGAGGGCGTCGGAGACGTCGGCTTCGCAATGGTCGGCCGCCTTCAGCGCCATGGCGCCAAGGCGCCCGGTGCGCTCGCCGATTTCAATAAGGCTTGTGACTTCTTCCGGCGCCGCGCGCGCTTCGCGCAGCGCGGGCGAGAGATATTTGCCGCTGCGCACATCTTTTTCCGCCGCCTTGCAAGCGCGTCTTAGTGATGGGCTGGACACCGCTTCCGCCGCCACTGGCAGAGCCTCCGCGAGTGGCGCACCATTGACGACGAGCGCGCCAAGAGAGCGGCAGAACCGTCCGATTTCCATTTTCTTGAGAAGAGAACCGATGGTCGGCGTCGCCGTCAGGGCGCGGTCGATGTCGTCGCCGGCATATTGAACCGCAAGGCGTCCGCCAATGAGAAGCGCAAGAAATAATAACGGCGCTAACTGCCAATGCGCGCGCACGGCGGCGCCGGCGGCGAGAACGAATTTAGTTGACGCGGGCGCCTCGGCGCCTGCGGTTGAGAAAATGGTTTCAAACTGCGGCAGGACGAAAAAGCTCAAAAAGACGAGCGTCAACGTAATGAGTATCGCCAGCGCAACGGGATAGACCATTTGCGCGATCATCTCACGGCGGAACTTTTCACCGGCTTCCAGTGTATCCGCCAGCCGCTCGAAGTTTTCCGCGAACTTACCTGTTCGTTCCGCGGAAAGGGTGAGTGCGTTGACAAGGCGCGGCGTCTCCAGATCGTCGTCGCGAAACGCCTTGGATAAGACCGCGCCCGCACTGACGCGTTTGGTGACACGCTCCAGGAAGCGCTGTGCGGTTTTGTGTTTTTCCTGGGCGGCGCACAGGCGAAGCGCATCGCGCAAGGGGATGCTCGACCCTAAAAGGTCTGACAGCTTTCGTGTGATCCGGGCGAAGACCGAGACCGGCAGGCGCCGCTCCTTGTGTAGAAACGATAGAAGCGATGCGCTGTCCGTTCCGGCCGGCGAGATATCGATGGGCGCCAGTTTAGACGTGCGCAGCATGCGCGCCGCCAGCGTTTCGGAAGCGGCGTCAATCTGACCGCGTACGATCTTACCGGCGTCGTTCTCTGCAACATAAGCGAAGGACTGTTCAGCGCTCATGGGGCGTCACCTTCCTCAGCCATGGGCTTTGCTCGCGCGTCGTACTTCCTCGAGCGTCGTCACGCCGGCGGCAGCCATCGCGACACCGTTTTCAAAAAGCGTTTTGTATCCGTCCGCCCGGCAGGTTTCCGCAAGCGCATCGGCGTTGACGCCCGCGCAGATTTGTCGTCGTGACGCGTTGGATATCTCGATGATCTCGCCGATCGCGCGCCGGCCTTTGAAGCCGCTTCCCCCGCAGGCCTCACAGCCTGTTGCCTGGAAGGCGCCTTTATCGGCGTCGTCGGCGGTTGGCGCCTTGCACCGGTCGCATAGCGTGCGCACCAGCCGCTGCGCGAGCACGCCGTTCAACGTCGACGCCAACAGAAAATCATCAACGCCCATGTCGAGAAGCCGCACGATTGCCGAGGGCGCGTCATTGGTATGCAGTGTCGAAAGAACAAGGTGACCGGTCAGCGCCGCCTGGATCGCGATTTCCGCCGTTTCAAGGTCGCGGATCTCGCCGACCATCATGATGTCAGGGTCGTGCCGCAAAAACGACCGTAGCGCGGCGGCGAAAGTTAAGCCTATACTGGCGTTTGCCTGCGATTGCGACACGCCTTCGATGCGATACTCAATCGGGTCCTCAATGGTGAGGATTTTGCGTTTTCCATCTGCAAGTTTAGAGAGCGCCGTGTAGAGCGTCGTTGTCTTGCCTGAGCCAGTGGGGCCGGTGACAAGAAAAATCCCGTTCGGCTGTTGCAGCGATTTTTCGATGGTGGTGACGATATCCGGCGCAAGGCCCAGCGCGTCATAGTCGAAACGCACCGTTTCCTTGTCGAGGAGGCGCAGGACGACGCTTTCCCCATGGGTTGTTGGCACGGTGGAGACGCGAATATCGATGGCGCGTCCATGTAAGGGAAAGTTCAGGCGCCCGTCTTGCGGGCGCCGCCGTTCAGCGATGTCGAGTTCCGCCAGGATCTTAATGCGCGATACGGCTGCGAGCGCGTTCGTGGTCGGCAGCGTCTCATGATCGCGAAGTTCGCCGTCGACGCGGATACGCATTACGGCGTCGCGCGCGCGCGGTTCGATATGGATATCGGACGCGCGTGCTTCAGCGGCTTCGGCGACCAGCCGGTTGACAAGCCGGATGATGGGTTCTTCGCTCGCCATGTCGCGCAGGCGCTCTGCATCTGCGGTCACATCCATTTGCGCCGTATCGTCCTTGGGGCCGGCTTGCTCGATGGCGCCGAAGCTGCGCGCAAAGAGGCTCTCGAATCGGGATGCAGTGATGACGTTGAGCTGCAAGGGTTTCTGCAGGGCCATTTCGAGGCCGCGTGGGCCGGCGTCGTCGCCAGGGTCGACAATAGCGACGTTTATCGAAGTGTCGTTTTCGCAGAGCGGCAATAGTCTGTGACGCCGCAGGAACTCGACATTCACGCGATGAGCAAACGCGTCGGTATCGGGAGCGGGGAGGTCCTGTCCAATTGGCGCGTTATGCTCTTCCGCGAGCGCCGCCGCAATATCGGTTTCCGCGACGAGGCCGAGCGTTGCGAGGACCTGGTCGGCCGAATCGCCCGTATCTTCGCATATTTGCGTTACGTGGGCTTCGTCCGCCGAGGACAATAATTCTTTGTCCACGAGCCGTGCGAGTGCGTTTGAACGGCGGCGTTTTTTGGCTTCTTTT
>JBCCXE010000013.1:0-78913 GCA_039192395.1 Pseudomonadota bacterium | reverse complement strand
GGTTCAGCTACTCCGCGCCGAACCGCACCACGGACGATCTCGACAGCGACTTGTTCCAGTCGACCGGCATGAGCGGCGTCTTTCATATCGCCAACGGCCAGACCATCGATGTGGATGGCGGCATCGTCCCGCCGGCGCAGCCGCAGGGCGGTACGTTCACGGGCCGCGTCTGGCGCGATGAGGACGACGACGGCGTCCAGGACGGCGGCGAGCCCGGCGTGCCGGGCGTCACCGTGCAGCTGAAAGATGCGGCAGGCAATGTTCTGCGCACGACGACGACGGATGCGAACGGGACCTATACGTTCACGGACGTGCCGGCGGGCGGCTACATCATCGGCGTTCTCGCGCCGGACGGGTTCAGCTACTCCGCGCCGAACCGCACCACGGACGATCTCGACAGCGACTTGTTCCAGTCGACCGGCATGAGCGGCGTGTTCCATATCGCCAACGGTCAGACCGTCGACATCGATGGCGGCATCGTCCCGCCGGCGCAGCCGCAGGGCGGCTCCATCGGCGACCGCGTCTGGTTCGATACGGATCGCGATGGCGTTCAGGATGCTGGCGAGAACGGCGCCGCCGGCGTCACGGTGCAGCTGAAAGACGCCGCCGGCAATGTTCTGCAGACGACCACCACGGATGCGAACGGGAACTATCTGTTCGACAATCTCGACGCGGGCCAGTACACGATCGGCGTCATCGCGCCGACCGGGTTCGACTTCACGACGGCGAACGCGTCGGGCAATGGTCAGCGCACGCTGACGGTTGAATCGAGCGAAGAGTGGGAAGCCATTGGCGTGCGCACCAACGGCGCCGACATCATGATCGGCGAAGGTTATGGAGAGATTGGCAAGCCTTCCAACATCGAGGGGCTGACCTTCAACTCCAACATCGTCGACACCGCGAACGGCGTCGGCGTCGAGATCCCGGTGGGCGGTCTTGCGGGCGCGCAGGAAAATGTGCGCGTCGATTTGACGGTCTTCAAGCAATGGGCGACCCGTTATGGCGGCGACGGCTCGGCGCATGTGGTGTTCGAGCTGGTGAACGCCAGCGGCGCCGTGGTCGACCGTGTCGACTGGCGCCCGGCGCCCGGCTCATTCAATATCCACGATGAAAACGATACGCGTAATGATGAAACCGTTACGCTTGAGGGGGCCGGACAGAACCTCTTCGTGCGCGTTACGGACCAGTCGACCTATATCAACGACATTCGTCCGGGCGAGACCATCGGCAACGATGTCTGGGGCGATGATTTCGTCATCGACCGGATGGAGGTGACGGCGTCGTCGGCGTCGAACAATGACGACATCGACAGCGACGTGAACGTGACAACCGGCATGACGGGCGTCATCAATCTGGCGCAGGGTCAGAACATCACCAATGTGGATGCCGGCCTTGTCAGCGAACCGGCCCCGGCGGGCGGCGAAGTCATCGGCGGCGTCTGGATCGACGAAGACCGGGACGGCGTGCGCGAAAGCGGCGAGACCATCGGGCGCGGCGTTGAGGTTCAGCTGAAAGACGCGGCGGGCAACGTCCTGCGTACGACGCTGACGGACTATAACGGCGCCTATCGGTTTACGGACGTTCCGGTCGGAAACTACTCGGTCGGCGTCGTCGCGCCGAACGGGTTCAGCTACACGGTGCAGAACGCCGCGGCGGAGAATGTCGACAGCGACATCAGCCAGACGACGGGCATGAGCGATGTCTTCTCCGTCTCAAGCGGGCAGACCGTCATGGTCGACGGCGGGCTCGTGCGCGGCGGCGGCGGCGGATCCGGCGGCGGGACCGGCTCCATCGGCGATCGGGTGTGGCTCGAGGCGGACTGCGATGGCATCCAGGACGCCCATGAAGTGGGCGCGGCGGGCGTCACCGTGCAGCTGAAAGACGCGGCCGGCAATGTCCTGCAGACCACCACCACGGACGCGAACGGCAACTATCTGTTCGATAACCTTCCGGCCGGGAACTATTCCATCGGCGTCATTGCGCCCGCAGGCTTCCGCCTCTCACGGAAAGATGCATTGGCGCCAGAAGAGGCGGGGGAAGTCTTCACCGTGGACACGACGGCCGAGTGGCAGGCTCTTGGTGTGCGCAACAACGGCGCGGGCGTTAAAGTCGGCGACGGCTACAATGAGGACCTGGAAGGCATCACCTTCAACTCAGACTGGCAGGATTCTTCAAATGGCGTCGGCGTCGAAATACCTCTGCGTACCGATGCGGGGAATTCACAGGACGTTCGGGTCGATCTGACTGTCTTCAAAAACTGGGCGTCACAATATGGCGGTGACGGTTCGGCGCAAGCGACGTTTGAACTCGTCGACCAAAACGGCGCCGTCGTCGATACGGTGAGCTGGACATCTAAAGCGAATACGTTCGACATCTACGATGATAGCGGCAACGCCAACGACGAAATCATAACCCTCGAGGGTTCCGGCGTCGGCCTGTTCGTTCGAGTGATCGATCAGAGCGCTTCGTCGCGATATGGCGACGATTTTGTGGTGGACGCCATGCGGGTAGAAACCAAACTGTCAAACCCTGGTGGGGTCAGCGATACGGTTGACAGCGACTTTAACCCAGCCACAGGTATGACAGATGTGTTTGCCCTTGCTGAGGGAGAGCACAAAACCAATATCGACGCCGGTCTGCATCGCGCCAATGGAATCGAGGCCACGATAAGGGGTGCAACAAGCATTACTGAGAGCGAAGTTAATGATCAGTATCGTGTTGAACTGTCCGCTGCGGTTCAGGAAGACACCTGGATCACCGTCAGCGTTAACTCGATGACTGCGCGGCAGTCTCTTTCTTTCGGGCTTAGTGAGTTTGGGAGCCCCTACTTTGCCAACTCTACTCACACTGGCCTTATCGGTAGCTTTTCTATTGGTGAGTTGGTTACATATTATACGTGGGACGTTGCTCAAAACACTGGCGCGGCAGCCCTCGTAAACGATTTTGTGATCTTTGACCAAGGTGGAAACTTTGTCGGAGACACGGAGTTTCGCGTGCTCGTTAAAGCTGGCCAGTCTGTCTCTGAAACCTTTTCGGTCGGTGCGGTCAGGGAAAGCGCCGGTTGGGGTGACAATCGAACCGTCCCTGCTCAGGTTGTCCGTGAGGGAACGGAATCCTTCTCGCTGGAAGTTACGGGTGTGGAAGGATACCACGACTGTTTTAACGGCGGAGAGCTGGTCATTCACATCAATGATGTGCCAACATTTACGCCAATCGCCCTCGATCTCAATCGCGACGGCGAGATCGGCGTCACGGGCGAGACGTCGTCCCGGCAGAAAGACGCCGATGCTGAACTTGGTCGGACGGTTGAGTTCGATATCGACGCCGATGGCGACCTTGAGGTCATCGAATGGTTCGACGGGTCCGGCGATGGCATCCTGGTCGATACGCGGAAGATCGGCGCCGATGGCGAGATTGACGGTGAAGCGCTCTTTGGCGATCAGGGCGGCAAATACGCCAATGGCTATGAGAAACTTGCCTTGCTCGACGGTGACAGCGACGGCGTCCTGACGGGCGCCGAGCTTGAAGGTCTTGGCCTGTGGCTCGACGACGGCGACGGCGTGCTGGAAGAGGGCGAATTGCAGACTCTCGAACAGCACGATATCGCCTCGATTTCCGCAGAGATGACTGTTGAGCATGACAGTGAAGGCCGTGAACTGCAGCGCTCGACGGTGACGACGTCTGACGGAGAAACTATTTTAACGGAAGACGTCTACTTTGCAGCCGCCCAAAACAACGGCGACACCGCCTGGGTCGACGGCGCGGAAGAAGACACCGCGCTGATCGAGGCCGACCAGGCCGTCGCTGCGCACACTTACGTCCATCACGGCGACGACGACTATCAGGTTGTTTAAGTCCCTCGACGCGTAAACAAGGTGGCCGGGGCGTTAAAAACGCCCCGGCCGGTCTTGTGTTAAAGAATGATTACCAGAAGGGACTTCATAACTTTAAGAAGTTCTTTCCACTATATTTGTAATATTTCAATAAAACGGCCATTTTCTCCTTTGGTCAGAAATGAAAACAGAATAGATGTTGAAGAGTGGCGACGCGCCGCCCCGCGGCGAACAGCAGAAAACCGATGCGAAAGCGGCTCTGCCTGAGTGGTTTCGTATTCCGCTCTGGTCGCGTTCAATATTATTGTTTTCGCTCGTCGCCAATGTGCTGCTGCTTGCGCCGTCCTTACACCTCTTGCAGGTCTATGACCGTGTTCTGGCGTCCGGCAGCATTGAAACGCTAATCTACATAACGCTGATCGCCGTTTTCGCGTTGCTGTTTTATGCAGTCGCTGAAGTTATTCGCACACGTATCGCTGTGCGAGTTTCCAATTTTTTCATGGTGAAAAATTCTCAGCGTATCTTTAATTTTTTGGTTCACGATCGGCGCAACGGGCTCGATGCAAACGGCGTGCTGCGAGACCTTAACACCATCCGAGCATTTCTTGCCGGTCGTCAGTTCATTGGGTTGCATGATTTACCATTCTTCCCGATTTTTCTGGTGTTTCTGTTTCTCTTGCATTTCACATTGGGTATCGTCGCGCTATTCGGCATTGGCGCGATGATCGCAATTGCGCTTGTGAATTTTCGCTCGACCCTTGAGATGCGCAAAGTCTCCGAGAGCGCGAAAAACGAAGCAAGCGGATTTTCAATGGCGGTTTTACGCCGTACCGACGAAATTCGCGCGATGGGACTATTGCCCTCCATCATGCAGCGATGGGGCGCGAAAACAGCGATGTCTTTGAACACCGCCGATGACGTCACGGAGCGGACGGCGTTTTTCTATGGCTTGAGCCGTATGGTGCGGCAGACGCTGCAGATTTTTGTCATGGCCTGGGGCGCAGGCCTTGTTCTGCAAGGCGAAATGTCGGGCGGGATGATCTTTGCGGCGAGTTTGTTGCTTGGCAAAACACTGATGCCCATCGAGCAGGTGATTGGCGGCTGGGACGGGCTTGTCGCTTTCCGGGATGCGTATCATTCGGTGATGCGGGCGGCGGCGCATACACGGCCGATCGCCGCCACGGAACTGCCGGAACCGAAAGGGTTCTTGAGTGTTGAGAACCTCGTCTTTCATCCCAATGCGGATGACGGGCACAAGCCGATTGTAGACGATGTTTCCTTTAAACTGCAGCCCGGTGAAATCCTGGCTGTCCTGGGGCCTTCCGGCGCGGGCAAGTCGACGATTTCCCGTTTGGTCGTTGGCGCTATGGCGCCGACATCGGGGGTTATCCGGCTCGACGATTTTGACGTTAATCAATGGACGGATGAACAGCGCGGCGCAGCGATCGGCTATGTACCGCAGGACATCGTTCTGTTTCCGGGAACGATTGCCGAGAACATCGCCAGGCTGGAGCCCAGGCCGAGCGATGAGGCGATCATAGGTGCGGCGCAAAAAGCGGGCGTTCATGAAATGATCGCAGCGCTGCCAGATGGGTACGGTTCGAAGATCGGCAATGGCGCCGCGCCGCTTTCCGGCGGACAACGTCAACGGATCGCCCTGGCGCGGGCGTTTTATTCTTCGCCGAAAGTGCTGGTGCTCGATGAGCCGAATGCGCATCTCGATACCCATGGTGAAGAGCTTCTGTTGTCTTCTCTGAGGGCGGCGCGCGATCGCGGGGTCGCTATCCTGGTCGTTTCCCAGCGCCGCTCTATCATGAAAATCGCTGACCGGGCGATGATCGTCGTCGATGGCAAAGTTCAGTCCATCGGCGCCATCCCGGGTAATGACTCGCCCGCACGTGCGGCGATTGAAGAGCAAGCCAGTCAGCGTGCGCACGGACTGCCGGCAAAGGCGCCCGCCGCGCCGAATACGATTGTCGCGGCCGCGGCGCAACAGAAAGCGCCTCTCAAGCCGGCCGTTCAGGGCGTTGAACAGGCCGTTACCGGGCCGAGGAAGAAACTCGCGCCGGCGCTGACGCCGCCCGCGGCGAGGAACCCGGCCGACAGCGCCACGCAAAGCAATCCTGACCGGCAAGACGATGCCTGGCTTTCGGTGTTCGACAAGCTCGCCAAGAGAAAACAAACGGAGCCTGCGGAGGAAGCGTCTGCGTCAACCGCGGACGCAAAAAGAATGGCGACGGTCCATAAGCTCGCGAAGCGAACACGTAAGGGAGGAGGAGCAGCGTGACAGACATGGAAGCTGCAGCGGACGCCTGGGCGCGTAACGTTCGTACGAGCGCGCGCGAGCTTTATGTGTTCGGCCTCTGGAGTATTGGCGGCTTTGCGCTTTTGTTCTTCCTCTGGGGCGCGTTTTTTCCGCTGGCGTCGGCTGTCGTCGCGGTTGGGTCCGTCACCCCCGCCGGAAACGTAAAAGCGGTTCAGCACCAGCATGGCGGCGCCATTGCCAAGATCCACATGCGCGACGGCGATTTCGTGCGTGCGGGCGATCCTATCGTGACGCTTGATCCGATCGTTGACCGAGCCGAGCTTGACCGGCTCAAGGCGGCGCGGCTCCTGCAAACGGCGATTGAGGCGCGTCTGGTGGCGGAGCTTGACGGCGCCAAGACAATTACGTTCCCGGATCAGTTTTACGCACTACGCGATGGAGGACTTCGGCAAAATACGAGTAGTGAGGAGAATACCGGCGCGCGCCAGCAGATCATGATGGACCAGATCAGTGAGTTTGAGGCGCGCAGGCAGCGCCTCGATGAAGAAACCGCCGGCCTGCAACAGCAGAAAAAAGCGATCGAGGAGGACGTGCGCGGCCTGGAAGCGCAGCGCGCCAGTCTTGCGCGCCAACGGCGCAATCTCAAAGGCCAGCTGGACCGAATTCGCCCGCTTGTTGAGGCTGGGCATTATGCGCGCAATCAGGCTGATGAGCTTGAACGGCAGTTTATTTCTATCCAGGGTGATTCCCGTGCGGTGCAGTCTGAACTGGCCGGCGCCGAGCACCGCATTGGCGAGTTGAAAAACCGTGTCGAGGGCGCCAAAGCCGCTGCGCGGGCGGAAGTCGGCGGCGAGCTTTCCGAGGTACGCGGTGAAATCGCGTCGCTGGAACAGCAAATCACCGCTGCGGGCGATGTCGTAAGCAAGCGCGAGATCAAAGCGCCGGTTGACGGCATTCTGACAAAGTCATCCGTACACGCTGTCGGAGAGGTTGTCGGCTCCGGCGACGTCATTGCTGAAATCGTGCCCGCGGGCGGGCATGTCGTGAGTGCGCGCATCCCGCTTCAGGATATCGATAACGTGCAGGCGGGGCAGGAGGCTGAGATCGTTGTGACGGCGTTTAACCGGCGCCTCTACGACCCTTTTGACGCCAATGTCGAATATGTGGCCGCGGATGCCGAACTCGACGAGCGCACCGGCGAAGAGTTCTTTCAAATAAGACTGACGCTCGCAGAGTTGCCGAATATCAGCCCGCAGCTCGGCGCCTTACGCGCCGGAATGCAGTGCGAAGTCTACATTACCACCGGCAAGCGGTCCTTTTTCGAATATGTCTTTCAACCGGTCGTCGACAGTTATCGTCGAGCGTTTCGCGAAGAATAAACCAACAAGCCGGTGTTTTAATCGGCGACACAATAAAAATACGAGATAAAAATGTCTGTAAGCAGAAAAATAAACTGGAAGAGAGTATTGCTGGCGTCGGCCGCTCTTGGCTTCTCCTGGACTGCGAATGCATCGGGCGAAACGCTACAGGAAGCGATGTCCATCGCTCTCGCAACGAACCCGGCGCTGAAGTCCCGGCAGGCGCAGCTCGATGCGACAAGCGAGCTTAAAGCGCAGGCCTGGTCGCGCATCCTGCCGCAGCTGACGGCGCAGGCAGGGTACACTTATCTCGATACCCGCCAGGAATCGCCCGCTGGCGCGGCCTTCAACCGGTCCGATCAGCTCGATCAGAAGAGTTATGGCGCAACACTTGAACAACTGGTGTTCGATGGCGCGGGATCGATTTTCGCTATTCGGGCCGCAGCGGCTGAAGTCGAAGCCGCTGAGGCGGAATATGCAGCGATCGAACAGCAGCTGCTCGCTGATGTCGCGGAAGCGTATTTCGATGTAAAGCGTGCGATGGATGCGTTCAGTCTCAGCACTGAAAGCGTCGATGTCTTCAAGCAGCTTCGTGAGCAGGCGGGTTTGCGCTTCAATGCCGGTGAAGTAACGCGCACGGACCTGGCGCAGGCCGACGCAAGGCTCGCCGGCGCCGAGGTCGACGCAAGAAACGCGCGCGTCCGGCTTGTCGAGAGCCGCGAGCGTTATTTTGAACTTGTCGGTCAGTATCCGTCCAACTTTTCCGAAAAGGCGATTGAGGCCGCGATACCGAAAGACGTTGAGGCCGCGCGCCTTCTCGCGATGGAAACGGCGCCGGCGATTTTGAGCGCCAAGGCTGCTGAGCGGGCGTCAAAACGCGCCATCGGCGTCGCCAATGCAGAGTTTTTTCCGAGGGTGACCGCCCTTGCGGCGTATCAGTTTCAAGATGAGCCCAGCACGTTTATTCGTGAATCGGAGAATTTGAGCGCCGGCGTATCGGTGCGGTTCCCGATCTATCAGGGCGGGGTGCGCGCGTCGCGCGTGCGACAGGCGAAGGCGGAAAACCGAAGCGCTCGTTATCGCATTTATGAAGTGGAGCGGGAGACTGCGTCGCTCGTGGTTTCGACCTGGGAACGCCTCGACGCGGCGAAGGACAACGTTGTGTCGGTGCGCAAACAGGTGGCCTCCAATCAGGAAGCGTTCGACGGCGTGTTACGGGAATCGCGCGTCGGGTCGCGCAGTACGCTGGATGTCTTAAACGCCAAGGCGGAGTTGCTGGATACGCAGATTTCGCTGGCGAATGCGGTGCGCGATGCGCGCGTCGCGAACTATGCGGTGTTGAATGCGATCGGCATCCTCACACCCTACGCAATGAGCCTTGAACAGGCGGCGCAGGAAATCTCTGCGTCTCACTGACGCCCCGCCCTGGCGATGCGAAGGGTGACTTCTGTGTGACGCGAGAGCGGGTTGCAGCAAGTCATTCCGCGAAGCGGAATGACGGTTCACCGGTTGGCGGTTCCCGTCGGCCAACTGCGTCGCAACCCGCGCAATCAAATACCTGGAGCCATTTGCATGACTCATAAAGAATGCAAACGACTCTAGTGCGTGTCGCGCCGAGTGTTGCGAAGTTTTTGGACGGTGAACCAAAAAACCGGATTCCACGTTTTCGCCTGCCGCTCTAAACTCTGCGTTGCTTTTTTTTAAGAGGCAGATGACGACAGGGGACGTGTGAGCTTTTTTGCGCGATCGAATACTATCGACAGTTCAAAAAAAACCGGGCGACCCGGATAAGCAAGTCCGGATCGCCCGATCTAAAGCCGCAGATTTCTTTTTTTATTTACTGCGAGCCTGGCGCGCACATCTTGATCTTAGTCTCCTCGTCAGGGGAGCAATGGCCTGTCGCGGCGCCGTCGGCGCGTCCGCCTTGCTCGCTCACGAGGGAGAGCGGCCCCGATACGGACCCGGGCGTGAGCCGTTCGCCGTGGAGGTTCACCGTCAGCACAAGCGGGTTGATGAAGTTGGCGCGGGCCTGCACATCGGAAATCGACTGGTTGAACGATGGGGCGTCGTTTTTGTTGTTGTCCACCTGGCGCACCGCTGATGTGTTCGACGACGCCACGACCGCCGGTCTTTCTGGGGTTGGTGGCACAACAACGGGATTTTCCGGATCCGGCGGTGTCACAGGCGGTGTCACGGGCGGCGTCACCGGCGGTGTTACCGGAGGCGTTACGCCTGGGGATGCGTTGATCGTTAGTACGCCGGACGCAAATGTTGTCAGATAGTTGGCGCCGGCGCTCAGCGTTCCCTGCAAGATGTCGAACATGCCTGCCGGCGATGTTTCGTCGGCGTCAGTTGTCAGCGCGCCGGTCAACACATCGCCATTAACAAGGCCGTCGCTCGTGTAGGTCAGCGGAGGATTGGCTTCGCCGACGAGACGCTCAAGATCGTCTGCCGTGATCGTCAGGGGGCGGGGCGTAACTGTCAGGTCGGCGCCGTTGAAACTTATGGCGTAGTTGCCTCCGGCGGCTAGATCGCCAAGGGTGATGGCATAGTCGCCGACATCCGATGTCGTTGTCGCCGCCGTCGCGAGGGCGCCGGACAGCGTGTCGCCGCCGACAAGACCGCTCACGGAATATGTGAGGTCCGGGTTGGCGTCGCCATAGAGGCGGCTGAAACTATTGGCCGTTACCGACAATGTGCGTCGGGTGACCGTCAGCGCGGTATCATAGATGACGCGGGCGCCGTTGGCGGTGATGAGGCCGCTTGCCTCATAGGCGCCGACATTGTCGAACTGGCCCACCGATAAGGTAGGCGCCTGTGTGACACTGTCATTGTTCTGAAGGCCGCGAAGCGTGAAGTTGAATGCTGGGTTAGCATTACCATAGGCGCGTGACGCGCCATCCCCCTCAACGAACACGACATTGTTGAGTGCATAGAGGGTGGGGTAGAAGTTCGCCGTCTGACCCGCTTGGCCGGTCTGGCTCGGCGGCGCCCAGACCGTATCGAAGTCAAAACCAGTGTATACGGATCGGAACGTATCGAAGTTCTGCATTTCCGCTGTGGTCAGCCCAGTTCCACCACCATCGCTTGTCGCTTGTCCGCTGGTTTGTGTATCCCAATAAGAGTTTGTCACCGTGCCGCCGAAAAAGCCGCCAACAAGGCCACCAACCCTAGTGGTGGTCCCGGTGACGGCGCCGCTTGCGTACGTATTGGAGATGGCGCCGGCAATTTTCCTGCCCGCAATACCGCCGATCTCGTCTGTGCCAGTTATATCCCCGGTAGCGTATGCGTTTGTTATGGTGGCTTCGTCGAAACCAGCTATGCCGCCTATCAGGCCGCTTGTGCCTGTTATGTCACCGGTAGCATAGGCGTTGGATATCACGCCGCCGCCCCAATGGGCGCCGACAATACCGCCTACGGATTGTGTACCCGATACGGGACCTGTGTTGTAGACGTTGGTTAACTCGCCCTGGCTCCTGCCCGCGAAAGCACCGACGCCATTGTCGCCAACAACCGATCCACCGATAAGACCCAGATTTGCGATTCGCGAGCCCGGTTGCAGGATGGTGAACAATCCTACAGTGCCCACAGACGGGCGGTTTATTGTTAGCCCAGAAATGACATGGCCGCGCCCGTCCAGGGAGCCGGTTAATTGGTTGCCGACGACGAAGCTGCCAATGGGGTCAAAGCCCTCGCGCCAATGGCCGGCATAGCTCCCCGGGTCGCCGACGGAAGGAAAGTCGATGACGCTCGCGTCGATGTCGTTGCCAAGAACATAATCGAGGGATGTATCTGCTTCGATTAATTGTAGTTGACGGACATTAGTGACCGTTGTCGAGATTTCCGACCGCAGGAACGGCCGCGTTTCTCCGTCGATCATGAACCAGTCATTGGTGAAGTTAAGACCGCCATAGGCGCTTTGAGCGAATGCATAGTTCGCGGCGGCGCTTTGTGCGGGATCGCTCGTCACTTCCGTTGCGCCCGCATGGACCCCGGGGTTGCTTCCGACGGCGTTGACTTGTCCGGTCGAATAGCTGTCCCAGTAGCTGTCCGTATAGCTAAGGGCCGCCGTCTCCAGTCCTACGAGGCCGCCAGTGTTCGTACCGCCGGTAACCGCGCCGGTCGCGAAAACATTGATCAGCGATCCGTTATTGCGTCCGACAAACCCGCCTGTGTCTGTGGTGCCTGAGACCGTACCCGTCGCATAGGCGTTTGAAATCGTGCCGAGATTGCTGCCCGCCAGTCCGCCGATATCGGAACTGCCCGTGGCCGTCGCTGTTGAAAACACATTCGATATTACGCCTTCATTGACGCCAACCAGTCCGCCAACGGAGAATTGACCGACCATGGAACCGCCAAGAGTGCCGACATTCTCGATAACGGAGGCGGTGTCGGTGTATCCAATCAATCCGATATCATCTGCCGACGGGCGATTGATCGTCAGGCCGGATATGGTGTGTCCGCGGCCGTCAAAATGACCGTTGAAACGGTTTGTCGTATCGCCGATGGGCGCGAACCCAAGGCCGCCATTCATGCCGGCGGAGGCGGAAGCGTCAATGTTTCGGCCCAGTGCGTAGCTGCCAACCAAGTTCGCGCTCATGTTCTGCAGGTCCGTGAGCGTATTCACCAGCATAAATGCGTTTAGCGTTGATGCAGTAACGTCGCCTGCGAAGCTCGTAGGCGATGTGTAGTCGGTCGGGTTGTAGAGAATTTCAATCAGGCCGTTCGCCACGTTGGCCGCGCCGGCGCCATTGAAAGAAACGGTTCCCACACCGGTTCCTGTGGCGTCAGCCCGCAGGGTCAGCCCGGCGCCAGCGGTCGCATTTTGAACGGCTGCGTTGATCGCGACGTTCCGGTGTGCGTTCAGGGTCAGAGTTGAAGCGGCGGTCCAGGTGACCGCATCGGCGACCGTAATATCGCCATCCTGGGCGCCGCCTTCGCCTGTGGTGACCGTTACATTAGCGAGGTTCAGTGCATTGACGAGGTCGGTCACATTGATGATGGAATCATCGCCTGTGGCCGTGAAACCCGTTTGGTTGGCGCTCGGATCGTTGGAGATCGTGACGTTGTAGGGGTCAAGGAGAAGGTCTCCGAAATTCCCGTTTGCTGCGGAAAGATCTGCCGTTCCAGCGTAGGACAAGAGGCGCTTGCCGGAGACTTCCGCATCGCCGCCGTCGCCGCCATGCGCGCCGCCGCGGGCGCTGACAAATCCGTCGAAGCGCGTGTGATCGTCCGACCATAAGACAATAGAGCCGCCGTCGCCCGTGTCGGTCGCGTCGGCGTTGACAACGGTCGTAGCATCGACCGTCAGTCTATGTGCGTGGGCGAGGCTGCCCGCGCCCTTGTAGTCGCCGCCGATACGCACCTTGCCGCCGCCATTTGGCCCCGATGCATCGATAACCGCGCTTTGGAGCACGATATCGCCATGGGTTGCGACCGTGACAGCGCCGCCGACGCCGTCAGTTGATTGCGCAGCGACATCGATGGCGCCGCCAAGAACGATTTTTCCGTCTACGGCCGAGACGCTTTGCGCATCGACGCTCGCCGGCAGGTTGACCATGTGGCGCATGGCGTGGCGCGCCTGCTCCGGCGTTAAAGCTGCATATCCGTCTTTCGCTGTGCTGTCGGTCGGTATGGCGATCTGCAGAAAACCGTCGCCGTTGATATCGAGCGTGGCATGGGTTCCTGCGCCAATTGTCACTGTGCCGGCAGGGGCGACGATGACGCCGTCAGCGTTGACAGCGCCGCCGAGGAGGCCGATGAACCCGCCTTCGCCCGCGGTGATCGAGCCGTCGAGAGTGATCGCGCTGTTGCCGTCTCCGGTAAAAACGCCGCGGCCTGCCATGAAGTCCCGATTGGCGATATCGAGCGTCGATGCGACAAATCCGCGACCGACAGACACTGCGCCGTCTTTGGTAATCTGGATACCGTTGGGATTGATCAGAAAAACAGATCCGTTAGCGGATAAGTTTCCGGCGATTGCTGAGGTCGTATCGCCAGTGACGCGATTTAACACAGCCGAACCGGCGCCGGGTTGGACGAAGGTGACGCTGTTGCCCGCGCCGATGGAAAATCGGTTCCAATCGATCACTGCCCGGTTAGAAGTCTGGTTGATCGTCATGGCGCCGTTTTTTGCTGCGCCGATATCGGCGGCGCCGGCGCGGACCATTCCATCTGTAGGCAAATTTTGTGCGTTCGCGGTGAGCGATAAAAAGCTGACGGATGCAAACAGGGCGGTTCTGGAAGGATGACGCATAGCTACAAATCCTCTACTATTAATACTGGAAACCTATTTGGAATGTGACGCGAGTATCTTGTTCGTCAAAAATGCTGGCGCTGGAACGAGCGACTTCCAGGCTCGCGCTGGCATGAGTTGAGAGCGCGGCGCGCATGCCGCCGCCGAGCGACCAGCCCTCGAGCTGCTCTTCTTCGAGAGCTGTCGGACGTTCAAGGCCGCCTTCGCCCCATGCAGCGAATAGATAGGGCGAACCGCTGACCTTAAGTGTGTTGCTTCTGACAAGGTCCGGCGCGGCGCCTTCGAGACGCGCCGTATAGCCATGATCCACATTCAGCGAGCCGAGAGCGAAACCGGAAAGCGCGTCGCGGGCGTCCAGCGAGAACTGTCCGACGCTTGGCAGAGCGCCGCTCAGCGTCGTCTGCCCACGCAGACGCAAGGATGTTTGCGCCATATCGTTCAGCGCGTACTGGAAGAGCGCCGATGCTTTCAGGGTGCTGAAGTCTGCTTCCGCCGCAGCGCGAGACAAAGGAATGCCGCTTGCTGTTGCATCGTCTTGAGTGCGTGCGCCGAAGCCATCGACGCCCTTGGTGATGAGAACGTCGCCGCCGAAAACACCGCGGTCGGTAAAGGGACGACGCCAATCTGCGCCCAAGGTGAAATAGCGAAGGCTGTCCTTGCTGATGGTAAAGCCAAGGTCGCGCAGGTTTTGTGTTTCTTCGGCGAGCTCAAAGCTGCCGTAAACGCTCAGAGTCTCTGACCGGGTGAGGATAAGCGGGTATCGCATGCGTACTGCGATCCTCTCGAAAGCACTTTCCACCGGCGCTGCGAGTCCCTGTCGGCGCGGGTTAATGTCGGCGCGGATGTATTCCGGGTTGATGCTGAAGCCATCGTCGCCAATCGGTACGACGACGCCCGCGCCGAGAATACGGCGCAGCGGTTCACCGCCGAAGTAATCGAAGTCGGACGCCGTGGATGCAAATCCGTAGACCTGTTCGCCGGCGCCAAGCACGCTGTTGAGTGAGATCCGGCCGTCAAACTTCCATCGGTCGAACGCATCGCTGAGTTCGTTGTCGGTAGACACGCCCACGCCGACCGGACGCCAGTCTGCGGTCAGGATAAGGCGTGCGCCGCCGACTTGTTCGCCGGGTGCGATAGCGCTTTTCAGCGCGACGCCGGGGACCCTGCTTGCAAGCAGGAGGCGTCGTTCTATCTGTTTTAGAGTGAGGCCGCGTTCACCGATCAACGAGCGGGCGTATTTGCCGATAGCGCGCCGTACGCGTTCAGGCAGGTTCGTATCATCAATAGACTCGATGAACCCCCGCACAACGTTGATGCGCATGGTCGCGCCGTCTTCGAGTTCCTGCGGCGGTATGGTTACGCGGCTTAATATATAGCCGGCGTTGTGATAACGCGCCTCTATCTGGGCGGCGACTTTGTAGAGATCCTCAACGCTGACGCGGCGTTTTTCAACGCTTGCTGTCAGGGTTCCAACTTCTTCGTCAAAACCGGCCAGTCCGCCTTCAACAACGACCTTGTCGAGTGTCACAAAAAGACTGTCAGCGCCTTTGGGACCGATGGCGCCGCCGGGTTTCTGCAGGAGGAGCTGTTCATCGCCGTCCGGTTGATCCGGCGCTGTGATGTCGGGGATCGAACGGCTTGGCGGCGCTTCTTGCGCAAAGGCTGCGCCCGCATGAATGCCAAAAAAAAGAGTTGTGCTCAAAAAGATCAGTTGCGAACCGATCCGGTCAATATTCCGCCTCATAACACACCATTCTTTGTGTTGTTTATTTAGACGGGAAGCTTCTCATGGAATGGTTAATCAAGAATATATGCTTTAAAACTCAACAAGAAAAGAAGTTAAGAGTATTAGTATGGTGGCGTATAATTGTGGTTTTTATTAATAATTTCACTTCATGAAATGGAATTTGGATATAAAAGTATGCATACAATTTTTGCTTTAGAAGAAATAATCCTCGTAGAGGAAAAAAATAGCAAAAAATCTTATGAAATCTAATGTATAATAAGAGTCCAGTTTGGTAATGGCGAGTGGCGATTTGTCGAAACGCGGCGGGGCTTTTGTCCGGAAAGTAGTCTGAGTTATACTTGTCAGTACGCTACTTTTTTGTGCGCAGGTATCATCTTTACTGTGTAGCACGGCGGGATCTGCTGCTCGCGGGCTTATTGCCCCTTTGGAACGCCGGTTGTTCTTACAGCCTTTGCGAAAACTGTAATCAGCTTCACCGCAAATGGCGGCTCTTTGCGCTTCCGGTGCTCATGTACCTTTAAGTACCCTGCGCGCCGGTTCTCGAAATCCACCATTTTCATTGCTGCTGAGCGAATAGAAGCTCTACGCTTCTTGTTATTTCAGTTTCTGTCGGCGCGGCGTAACCGAACACAAGCGCGTTGTCCGACGGTTTCCTGGTAATGTCGTAGCGTGCGACCGGTGGAATGAGGACGCCCGCCTTTTCCATATGTTGGCTCAGCGTTTTCGCCGAGCGGTCTTGCGGCAATTGTATGAGGGCGTTTAAACCTGAGTGCAGCCCCTGAAGTGTTGCGTTCCCGTTGTGCTGTTGAACGAGTGCGGACAACAATTTGCGTTTTCCGGCATAAATGCGCCGCATGCGATGTACATGCTTTTCATAATATCCTTCAGCGATGAAATGCGCGAGCGCTCCTTGATTGGGCGCTGCGGGTGCGTATTCCGACACTGTGCGATACGCCGCCATGGCATCGATAATGGGACGCGGGGCGACAGCGAAACCCAGTCGCAGTCCAGGGAACATGGTTTTTGAGAAGGTGCCGCAATAAACAACCGAGTTCGGCGCCATGGTCGCCAGCGGCGTCAACGGCGGAGCATCATACCGGAATTCGCCATCATAATCATCTTCGACGATCAGGGCGCTTCTCTTTTCCGCCCACTCAATCAGCGCGCGTCGCCGGCCAAGTGAAAGGCGGCCTCCTGTAGGGAACTGGTGCGATGGTGTGACGTAAACGATTTTCACATTGCATGCGTCTTTAGGGAGATCGCCGGGAATAATTCCATCGGTGTCGACCCGGCAGGCCGCAATTTCAGCGCCGCTCAAGGCGAATGTCTGACGTGCGAGTGGATAGCCCGGATTTTCAAAGGCTACTTTGCTTTTTTTATCGAGGAAGAGCTCCGATAGGATATGCATGGCGTGGACTGCGCCGTTCGTCACGATGATGTCTTCGGGGGATGCGGAAAGCCCGCGCGCCCTGCGCAAGTAACTGCAAATTTCCCGGCGCAGCGTGTCTTCACCGCGCGGATCGCCATAGTCCGGTTCCGGTGCGCGGCTGGCGGCTTTTGACATGCATCGGCGCCAGGTCTGTAGCGGAAAGCGTTCCAGAGACGGGCGACATGGGCGCAAGTCAATATAATCTGTTGCAGGAGTATCTATATCCGGCGTTGGCAATGCGCGCTTTATATTTAACGTGATTTTGGGTGACGCCTTTCGAGCTGCGATATTGAGAAACGCGGCGTCGGCCGCGACGTAGGTTCCCGATCCCGTGCGTGTTTCCAGCGCCCCCTCGGCGACCAGGGTGTCGATTGCGGCTGTTACGGTGCCGCGCGCGATTTTTAGTTCCGCCGCTATGCGCCGCGCTGCGGGGAGGCGATCGCCGGCGGCCAGCTCCCCGGAGAGGATCGATTGGCGAATGCGCGCGGCGAGTTGGCGCGACAAACGTCCTTTCTCCAGCGAAAGATCCCAGTTTAACTGCATTTCCATGCTGTCATACTCCGCGATACCGTCCAAATTGGACCATTAATTTTATCGTATTTTGGCGCAATACATAAATCCAATTGTTGCGGATAAACCTTGCGGAGGTTCCGCAATGGATAAAGAAAAAAAACGTGAAACGCTTGTGCGGTTTTCGGATGCGTGGCGTCGGCGTGATGTCGAGGGCGTCCTGGCCTGCTTCGCGCCGAATGCGGTCTATTCTGCATCGGTCGGTCCCGCGCCAGGCCGGGAGGCGCGCGGGGCTGCTGAAATTGCGGCTTTGATTGGGCGCATGTTTGAGCACGACGACGGCGCCGTCATTCACATAAGCGATATGGAAGTTACGCAAGCGCGCGCAAGCTGGAAGTGGCGATACGACTTGCCGGACGGGTCAACGGAGTTTGGCTGCGATTTTTTTACCTTTTCCGGTGGACGCATTCTTCTCAAAGACGCTTATCGCAAGATCAAAATGGAGAACGATCGATGAAACTCTATATCGGCAATAAAAACTATTCTTCATGGTCCCTACGGGTCTGGTTGACTATGAAGATGAAGGGAATTCCCTTTGAGGAGGAGTTGCGCCCCTTCGATGTAGAAAATGAGTATGCTGATTTCTTTGAGTTTTCGCCTCATGGGAAAGTACCCGTTCTGATCGACGACGGTCAAACGGTTTGGGAATCCCTCGCTATTCTTGACTATCTTGCGGAAAAATTCCCGAACAAAAGTCTCTGGCCTGAAGATCGCAAAACTCGGACCCATGCGCGATGCGTCTGCCATGAAATGCACGCAGGTTTCATGGCGCTTCGAGCCGCTTGTCCGATGAACATGAGGCGCCGAATTGAGGCTATTCCACTCGATAAAGGGGTTAGGAAGGACATCACTCGCATTGAGGCGATATGGACGGAGTGTCTCGATGTCTATGGCGGGCCGTTTCTTTTTGGTGAAAGCTTTTCCATCGCCGACGGCATGTATGCGCCGGTTGTCAACCGCTTTGAGGTTTATGACCTGTCGAGCGCATCTGTCGTGCGTCAATATAGCGAGGCGCTGACGGGGCTCAAACCCTGGCGGGAATGGGATGCCGCTGCGCGTAGGGAAGAATGGATTGTCGATATCGACGAGGTCTATGCGTGAGCAAAGTCGATAATATACCGGATGCTGATATGTTGGGCGTGCATGATTTTGATTTTTTGCTCGGCAAATGGCGCGTTCGCCACAAGACGCTGATCGGCAGACTGGTCGGCGCTGTCGAATGGGTTGAGGCGGATGCGATTGATGTTGTGCGCCCGGCTTTCGGCGGCCTCGGGAATGTCGGACAGTTCATCCGATATGTGGATGGTGAGGCGTACACCGGCATGCCTGTGCGGTTGTGTGATCCCAAAAACGGCGTATGGCGGATCTGGTGGCTCGATACAATGGAGCAAAGTATGGAGCCGCCTGTGATCGGCGGCTTTTCGGGTGGTGAGGGTTTGTTTATCGGCGACGACGTGTTGCGCGGCGCGCCGATCAAGGTTCGTTTCACCTGGACTGATATTACCGAAAACACCGCTCGTTGGGACCAGGCCTTCTCGTCGGATGGCGGGCGAACCTGGGAGCTTAACGCCATCATGGAGTTCACGCGTGACAATAGCTTGCCGGAGACGCCCACGCATGCGTGCCTTTTGGGTGCTGAATGATCGCGCTATGTTCTATCGTCTGTAGAAGCTGGCTTTCGGCGTTTGTTGGCGCGTTTTGGTTTGGTCTTTACTTTGTCTGGCCTGAGGTTTTGTCGGGTCTGGGGATTTTCGGTGTTTTTTATTTCATTATTAAGTTGCTGAGTAGGCGGCAGGAAAACTCGGTTAAAAAAATAAAAACAAAAATATTACTTTCCTTTTATTTGAATAACTGGAATAAGAGTTTCGCCAATGGTGGGAACAGTGTGCGGCGTAAAACGACGGGTATTGGCAGTATTATTGCATGAAAACCAAGCATAGTTTCGTGTGATAATCGCTTTTTTTATCTTCTTTTAGCGCTGCGAAATTGAATGGCGGGCGTCTTTTCCCAAAGGCGTCTCAGTATTGTTTTTTTGTTCTGGAGACCATTGGACCCATGGGTATTTATGTCAGCTTCGACCTCATCGAAACCGATTGCGACGAGACGGTTGCATCTTTTGATTTAACCGCCAACGACACCTCTTTTGGCGGTGCGACGATCAGAGTTTCTGCGATCACCCGCCAGCCCGACAACGGCACGATCACGATCAACCCGGACGGCACGATCCGCTTCGTGCCCGATCCCGGGTTCGTCGGTTATCAGGAGTTCGAATACGAGATCACCGACGGCAACGGCAACTTCAACACCGGCGTCTCGGCGGTGCGGGTTCTGCCGGTGGAGAACAAAGGCGGCGAAGGGTCTGCCTCTGTCGGAGACCGCATCTGGATCGATGAGGACGGCGACGGCGTTCAGGGCGAAACGGAAGCCGGGGCGGCGGGTGTCACGGTGCAGTTGAGAGACGGCGCCGGCAATGTGGTGCGCACGACGACGACCGACGCGAACGGGAACTATCTGTTCGACGGTCTTGATGCGGGACAATATTCCATCAGCGTCGTCAGGCCCAATGGCTTCAACTTCACGACGCAGGATGTCGGCGACGACAATGGCGACAGCGACGTCAATGTGGCGACCGGCCGGACCGATGTGTTTACGCTGGCGGAAGGCGAGCGGCGCGACGATATCGACGCCGGCCTTGTGCGCGAAGTCCCGCCAGCGGGCGGGACGTTCACGGGCCGCGTGTGGCGCGATGAGGACGACGACGGCGTTCAGGACGGCGGCGAGCCCGGCGTGCCGGGCGTCACCGTGCAGCTGAAAGATGCGGCAGGCAATGTTCTGCGCACGACGACGACGGATGCGAGCGGGACCTATACGTTCACGGACGTGCCGGCGGGCGGTTACATCATCGGCGTTCTCGCGCCGGACGGGTTCAGCTACTCCGCACCGAACCGCACCACGGACGATCTCGACAGTGACTTGAACCAGACCACGGGCATGAGCGGCGTGTTCCATATCGCCAACGGTCAGACCATCGACGTCGATGGCGGCATCGTCCCGCCGGCGCAGCCGCAGGGCGGTACGTTCACGGGCCGCGTGTGGCGCGATGAGGACGACGACGGCGTCCAGGACGGCGGCGAGCCCGGCGTGCCGGGCGTCACCGTGCAGTTGAAGGACGCAGCGGGCAATGTTCTGCGCACGACGACGACGGATGCGAGCGGGACCTATACGTTCACGGACGTGCCGGCGGGCGGTTACATCATCGGCGTTCTCGCGCCGGACGGGTTCGGCTTCTCCGCGCCGAACCGCACCACGGACGATCTCGACAGCGATCTCTATCAGGCGAATGGCATGAGCGGCGTGTTCCATATCGCCAACGGTCAGACCATCGATGTGGATGGCGGCATCGTCCCGCCGGCGCAGCCGCAGGGCGGTACGTTCACGGGCCGTGTCTGGCGCGATGAGGACGACGACGGCGTTCAGGATGGCGGCGAAGCCTCCATCGGCAATGTCACGGTGCAGTTGAAAGACGCCAATGGCAACGTTTTGCGGACAACGACCACAGATGCGAACGGGAACTATACGTTTACGGATGTGCCGGAAGGCGGTTATGTCATCGGCGTTCTCGCGCCGAACGGGTTTACGTTCTCGCCGCCGAACCGCACCACGGACGATCTCGACAGCGACCTCATTCAGGCGACCGGCATGAGCGGGGTGTTCCATATCCGCGACGGCCAGACCATCGACGTCGATGGCGGGCTCGTGCCTGACGTTGTCCAGCCGCAGACCGGCTCCATCGGCGACCGCGTCTGGATTGATACGGACGGCGATGGCATTCAGGACCCTGGTGAAGCCGGCGCCGCGGGCGTCACGGTGCAGCTGAAAGACGCCGCCGGCAATGTTCTGCGTACGACCACCACGGATGCGAACGGGAACTATCTGTTCGACGATGTCCCGGCCGGAAATTATTCGGTTGGCGTCATCGCGCCTAACGGCTTCCATTTCACGCAGAAAGACGCCTCGGCGTTCAATGCGAACGGACGTGTCTTTACCATCGACACGACGGCGGAGTGGCAATCGCTTCAAGTGCGCGATAACGGCGCCAACGTTAAGATCGGCGCTGGCTATAACGGCAATCTGCAAGGCGTCACTTTCAACTCAGGAAATCATGCGTCTGCGAATGGCGTCGGCGTTGACATACCCCTTCGGAGCAATGCCAGCACAACGGAGAATGTTCGGGTTGATCTGAATGTTTTCAAGAACTGGGCGTCGTCTTACGGCGGAGACGGTTCTGCGCGGGCGCAGTTTCAGCTGGTCGATCAGAATGGCGTCGTCGTCGATACGGTCAATTGGGTGTCGAAATCGGGCACCGTGGATATCTATGCTGACAACGACACCCGTAACGACCAGACCGTAACGCTTGAAGGTTCCGGTGTTGGTCTGTTCGTTCGCGTGATCGATCAAAGTCCGAATAACCAATGGGGCGACGATTTTGTAATCGACAGCATGCGGGTGGAGGCGAGAACGCCGAACACTGGCGTGAACAGCGATGACGTTGATAGCGATGTCGATCAGACGACTGGCATGACGCATGTTTTCAGTCTTGCGCCGGGCGAACATAAAAACACAATCGACGCCGGCTTGCTTCGTAAGAATCCGCCGGACGCCCGCGATGACCATGCCGAAGCCAAATGCGGCGAGGCGGTTACGATCAATGTTCTCGGCAACGATGTCGATCCGGACGGCGATCCTTTAAAAGTGCAGGGCATCACGAACGGTCAAAACGGCACAGTTCACCTGAACGCCGACGGCACGGTGACGTATACGCCCAACGGGCATTTTTCTGGCACCGACCGTTTCACCTATACGGTGAGCGACGGCAAGGGCGGTGTTGATACGGCGACGGTGACCGTTAAGGTTCTGCCGAATAATCCGCCGATTACGCGGCAAGATTATACAACCTTTACGGATGGTCCGCACAAGCAGGAAGTTCGAACGATCAACGTTTTGAACAATGATTCTGATCCGGACGGCGGCAGGTTGCACCTCGTATCCATCACCAAGATATCAAACGGCGCCGCGTCCAATCGCGGCGATAGTGTGGATGTGATCAACTTCGATCAAAACGGGAATGTCACGTTACGGGCTAACTACGGACAAGTCGGCGGCCCGTCTCGACTGAATCAGAATGTCACGTTCCAGTATGTTGTTAAGGACGAAAAAGGCGCACAGACGACGGGCATTCTTTCAACGATTTTGAATGTGACGCCCATTGCGCTCGACCTTAACGGCGACGGCGAGATCGGCGTCACGGGCGAGACCTCGTCCTGGCAGAAAGACGCCGACGCTGAACTCGGCCGCACCGTTGAGTTCGACATCGACGCCGATGGCGACCTTGAGGTCATTGAATGGTTCGACGGGTCCGGCGACGGCATCCTGGTCGATACACGAAAGATCGGCGCCGATGGCGAGATCGATGGCTCGGCGCTGTTCGGCGATGAAGGCGGCAAATACGCCAACGGCTTTGAGAAGCTGGCGTTGCTCGACGCTGACGGCGATGGTGTCCTGACGGGCGCCGAGCTTGAAGGGCTCGGCGTTTGGGTCGACGATGGCGACGGCGTGCTGGAAGAGGGCGAGTTACAAACTCTTGAACAGCATGACATCGCCTCGATCTCGGCGGAAATGACCGTCGAGTACGACGACGAAGGCCGCGAACTGCAGCGCTCGACGGCGACGACGACCGACGGGGAAACAATCCTCACGGAAGATGTTTATTTCGCGGCTGCCGACAGCGCTACCGCCTGGGTCGATGGCGCGGAAGAAGACACCGCGCTGATCGAGGCCGACCAGGCCGTCGCTACGCACACTTACGTTCATCACGGCGACGACGACTATCAGGTTGTTTAGGTCCCTCGACGCGTAAACAACTGGAGCAACGTCGGAAGGATCTGACTTACGACGTTGCTCCGTTTTTTGTCTTTGCATTTTCTTGCAGTCGACCGTTAATCACCTGATCGGCAAGTGCTTTGGCCGGGGCGTTTTTAAAACGCCCCGGTCTTTTTGCATTGCTGATAGATTTTGTGGCGCGTTACGTAAAATTTATTTGTAGGCGGAATAAATCGTGTCCTGCGTCGTCGGATTCACACGACGTGCTGCAGGTTTTATCTGAATGATCGCGGAAAGTGCGATGACGCTTCGGCGGAGGCGCTGGGCGTCGATATATAAAAAGGTGGGGGCGAGAAGTGAAACTTCGAACCGGCGCCTGATAGAAAGAAGACCGGGAAAAGATTGGCTCGCGCCGACAATATGAAAATGGTGGGCGCACGTGGTTTCGAACCACGGACCTCTACCATGTCAAGGTAGCGCTCTACCCCTGAGCTATGCGCCCCGGCGATCGCCATGATAGCGATGCAGGAAAGAGAGGTCTCTAACGGGAAATAAACGGAAGGGCAAGGGGGCAGATTGCGTTTGCAAAATGCGCGCGGCGTCTCGTCTGAAATGCGGTTTCCGCATCGGCGCCGTCGCTTGTTTTTCTGGAAGCGTGCGAAGAGGTTTTCAGTCTTTGATGTGTCTACAGGCGCCGCCATTGGCCTCGCGGCAACCGGAAAAGACCGGCCCTGTCCGGCGGCGGTTTTCAGGCCGCGATGACGCGATCGATTTCCTGAACCAGGTCTTTGAGGTGGAAGGGCTTTGACAACACCTTGGCGTCTTCCGGCGCCTCATTGGCGGCGTTGAGAGCGACCGCGGCGAAACCGGTGATGAACATGATCTTCATTTCCGGGTCGATTTCGGCCGCTCGTCGCGCAAGCTCGATACCGTCCATGATCGGCATCACGATATCGGTTAACAACAGATCGAACTCACGCAGTTGCAGCTCTGTCAGCGCCTCGTCGCCCTGGGACGCGTCGATGACGCTGTGGCCGGCGCGCTCAAGCGCTTTCTTGAGAAAGCTGCGCATGGAATCGTCGTCTTCCGCCAAAAGTATCGCCGCCATACTCACTCAAGTCCTTGTTTCAACGTAACGTTCAGGCTTCGTGGCGCTGAGCGCCGTCAGAGCCGCGAAGGCCGCATCGGGGGCCGTATGGGCCGGTGGGCTGGGAACCCATCCCGGCTTGCGTCAAGCCCATGCAAAAAACAATCCGTTTCGGCCGAAAAAGCCAGCAGAAATTCAAGTCGCGCCTGCCGCACGATCACGATAGCATATGTCAAGCAAGGGAAAATTTTGTTAAGAGCCTTTTGCGACAAGAACATGTGATGTCTGACAAAAAGATTAACGATCAATTGGCGTCTTCACGCGCGGCCGTTGAGGTTCTGGCGCCGGCGGCGCTCGGGTGCCCGGTGGTGTTCGCCTCGCCCCATTCGGGCCGCGACTATCCGGCAGATCTGTTGCGCAATTCCCGGCTGGACCGTCATGCGCTGCGTCAGTCGGAAGACAGTTATGTGGACCTCCTGTTCGACCGCGCGCCGCGCTACGGCGCGCCGCTTTTGAAGGCGTTGTTTCCCCGGGCCTATGTAGACGTCAATCGCGCGCGCGACGAGCTGGATCCGAGGATGTTCGCCGATGAGCTGCCGCGCGGCGCCGACACCCGCTCCAGCCGTGTTGTGGCGGGGCTAGGCGTCATTCCCCGGATTGTCGCCGACGGACATGATATTTACGGGCAAAAACTGGTCTATTTCGATGCGCGCCGGCGCCTCAGCGCCTGTTACGATCCGTATCACGAAACCCTCAAAGGGCTGATCGAAGATGCGAAAAAGGCCTTTGGCTGTGCGGTGGTGATTGATTGCCACTCTATGCCGTCTGCGGGCGGGGCGCCGATGCGGGGCGAGGACCGGCGTATCGATTTCGTGCTGGGCGACAGGTTCGGCTCGTCCTGCGCGCCCGAGATTACCGCGCTCACCGAAGATGTGTTGCGCGATATGGACTACGAAGTCGCGCGCAATGCGCCCTATGCAGGCGGCTTCGTTGCAAGCGCCTATGGACGCCCGCGGTCCGGCGTTCATGTCTTGCAGATCGAGATTAACCGCGCGCTTTATCTTGATGAGGCGAAAATTGCGCGTCATCGCGGCTATGAGCCGTTGCGCACCGCCATGACGACGTTGATTACCCGGTTGACGTCACTGCGCCATGACAGCCTCTGGACGCGCCACGCCGCTGAATAACGCTGCGGCGCAGCGAACACGGTTAACGTCGTCCGTGTTCCTCTAAAAGGCCAGCGGCTGGCCGTCGCCGGTTTCCTCGACCTGCCCGCGCTTTCGATATAAGGCGCTGTTTTCTTTGAAAAATTGCCGATTTTGCGCAAAAAAAAGACCGCGGGAAAGCCCGCGGTCAAAGTCATAGGGAGGAAACGCCCAACGAGTGGGCATTAGCGGCAGAGCCGCCAACATTGAAGGTAGCGGAGCTTTTGCTGCGGCGCAAGATAAAATGTTGCAGTGCGACGAAAATCTTTCCCAGGGGAAAAATAGAAGGGGAGGCGACCTCGTCGGTGGTGTCCTTACGCCTTGCCAGCGATATACGATCAAAAGGCCAATTGTACCGCGCCGCCATTCGCTTTATAGGCCGCTTTTGGCGTTGCGCGCCCTCTCGTGGCGATGCGCCTCCTGGCAAGGGCTGGCCCCATGGCCGCCGAAAAAGAAGAATGCACTTTTCATGACGCAATCCACACCGACCGACGGCGCGCCTGGAGAAACTTCGAAGAAAAAGGGGCCGCTGCGCCGGATCGGGTCCGGGGTGGGGCGCCTTACGCGGCCACGTCAAAAATTCGCGATGCCGGCCGGCGACACCGAGCGGCTGAAAATTGTCATCGCGACCGACGCCTGGAAGCCGCAGTTGAACGGTGTTGTGCGCACGCTCGATACGCTGGGGCGCATTCTCACGAGCTTCGGCAATGAGGTGCTTTACATCACGCCAAATGAGTTTCGCTCTGTGCCGCTGCCGTCCTACCCGGAGATCCGGCTTTCCATCATGCCCAATCGGAAAGTCGCGAAGATGATCAACACGTTCCAACCGGACGCTATTCATATCGCGACCGAGGGGCCCATCGGCCGGGCGGCGCGCCGCTTTTGCAAACGTCGGCGCTATCCTTTCACCACGAGTTTCCACACGCGCTTTGCGGAATATGCAAACGAACGATGGGCCGTGCCCACCAAGTGGGGATATTCCATCCTGAAAGATTTCCATAAGGACGGTGAAACCATGATGGTGGCGACGCCGGGGCTGGTGGAGGAGCTTACAGAGCGCGGTTTTCAGAATATGAAGCTGTGGGCGCGCGGCGTCGACCTCGAACAGTTTACGCCGGGCGATCGGAGTTTTCTCGACCACCTGCCGCGCCCGATATACCTCTATGTCGGCCGCCTCGCCGTTGAAAAAAGCATCGAAGACTTCCTTTCTGCACAGCTTGAAGGGACGAAGTTGATAGTCGGCGATGGTCCGCAACGAGAAGAACTGGAGGCCAAGTATACTGACGCCGTTTTTGTTGGTCCGAAATTCGGCGACGAGTTAACGCAATATTATCAGGGGTCTGATGTTTTTGTCTTTCCGTCGCGTACGGATACTTTTGGCCTCGTGAATGTCGAGGCGCTTGCCTGCGGCGTTCCCGTTGCGGCTTATCCCGTGCGCGGGCCGCTTGAAATTCTCGATGGCGCGCCGGCGGGATGCGGGAAGATGGACGAAGATCTCGTGCTCGCCTGCCGTACGGCGTTTGAAAACCGTGATCCCAAAGCGTGTCGTGAATGGGCGGAGCGGTTTTCCTGGGAGGCTGCGTCCCGGCAGTTTGTCGCCAATCTGGAAACACCGGACTTTGATGAAGAGTTCTGGCTCCGTTCGGCGCAGATGATCGACTAGAACGGCGCCTTAAAATGGTATATCCTTTCAGCAGATCACGCGGGAGAGGATGCCATGAGAAAGTCCCTACAAACGACCGCAACGCGCCGGTCTGTCCTTATGGGCGCCGCGGGCGCGTCGCTCGCAGCGGCGGGATGTGAGACGCAAGCGGCGTCATCGCGGCTTGCGGAAGAAAAAGGCGCTTTCGCGCACGCATTCACTGACAATGAACTGCTTGGCCCCAAAAAGGGCGTCGCGCTTTTGTCAAAAAACGAAAACCCTTATGGTCCTGCGCCGTCGGCCATCAAGATGATGAACTATGCCGCGCGCAAAGGCGCTTACTATCCCGGGGAAGCGCGCAAGACGCTTGCGGGCCTCATCGCCGACCGGCATGGGCTTGCGCCGGAGAACATCGCGATCACCACCGGCTCAGCGGAGGCGTTGAGCGCGGCGGCCATGGCGTTCGGGCGCAAGGGGGCCATCGTAGCGCCGCGTTTGTTTTTCGATGCGACGGCGCTTTATGCGCAGCGTCTCGGCCTCGCGGAAATTCGCCGTGCGCCCCTTGGCGACGACATGAGCGTCGACCTCGCCGCCATTGAAGCGATGGTGACGGACGAAACCGGCATGGTGCAGCTTTGTAATCCGAATAATCCGACTGGCATGCTTTCGGAGCCCGGCGCTTTTAAGGCGGCGGTGCGCCGTATGGCGGCGAAAACCACTGTTGTCGTTGACGAGGCTTATATGGAACTCGTTGACGATCCTGCACGGAACAGCTGTGTCGATCTCGTTCGGGAGGGACGCAATGTCGTGGTGTCGCGGACTTTCTCGAAGCTTTACGGCATGGCGGGCGTGCGCGTCGGATATACGATGTCATCGCCGGAGACAGCCAGAACCATCCAGTCCGCGGCGATGTCGTGGATGTCCGGCGTCGGTCTCGCAGCCGCCATTGGTTGCTACAATGATGAAAAGTTCATCGCTTACTCAAAGGACAAGATCCTAGAGGGGCGGGAGATGATTTCCGAAACGCTGCAAGCGCTTGGATGTGACGCGGCGCCCTCGCAAACCAATTTCGTTTACTTTAAATCCGGCCGGCCAGCGAACGATGTGCGCAATGCGCTGTCGGCGAAGAACATTATCGTGCGCGGACAATATATGGATTATAGTGAATGGAGCCGGGTCTCCACCGGACGGCTCGAAGATGTCGTGCGCTTTTGCAAAGCGCTGCCGGAAATCTTACAGGCATGAACGACGCTGCGCGGAACCTCGTTTAGAAAAAGAACCGTAAAGTTAATTCACGCAACCGTGTGGAGAGATTTTGCCGCTCCATTTTTCCGGCGGCTCTTCCCCGGATCGTCACCAGCCTTAACGCGCGTTCTTGCCGTATCGGGAAAATTCGTGCGGTTTGTGTCATAATCAAACGCTACTGTGTCCTGATCGTGTGCAGGGGCGCCATCCCGGCGCGGCGCCGCGTCCTCCTTTTGGGTGGGGAAGGTGCGTTCGAACGCCGCATTTTACCTTAAAAACCGCTCAACCGAGCCGGTATCCGACAACCTGGGCGCGCAGGCGCCGCGATGTTACCGTTTCCGGCATGAGCTTTGCGTTTCCCGTCATCAGTGGGATTGAGGCGTGATTTGCCCGCCTCACAAAGTGGTTTCGGGAGTATAAAAATGAAGTCGCATCCGATTGACATTCACGTAGGGCGCCGGCTTCGTCAGCGACGACGGTTGTTGGGACTGACGCAGGAAAAGCTGGCCAAGTCGGTCAGCATTCGCTTTCAACAGATTCAGAAATACGAGAGCGGCGCCAACCGCGTATCGGCTTCGCGTCTGTGGGCGCTGGCGCGGGTGATGGATGTCTCCGTCGCTTACTTCTTCGAGGGGCTGAATGGCGACGTGCTCGATGAAGAGGGTGCAACGAACGATAATAACGGCTTTGCTGAAGCGCCGGCCGCGAATGTTCTCGACAACAAAGAGACCATCGACCTGGTGCGGTACTACTACCAGCTGAACGAAGAGCCGCGCCGCCGGCTTCTCGACTTGGCGAAAGCGCTTTCCGGCTCGGAATAAGCGCCTGACGGGGGAGAGTTTCGTCTTGCCGCGCGGGGGCGAACGCCCCATGATCGCCGGCAATGACCGATGCGCCGTCCGACCAGCTTGCCGATCTTCGCGCCTTCGCGCTGCGCCTTGCAGACGTTGCGCGTGATGAGACGCTTAGCCGGTTTCGCAATGGCGCGACCGTTTTCGAAAAGGCTGGACCGGTTTTTGATCCGGTGACGGACGCCGACCGTGAAGCGGAGCGGGCGCAGCGCGCGCTTATCAACGAAACCCATCCTGATCATGGCGTGCTCGGCGAAGAATTCGGCGAGCAGGACGCGGCCTCGCCCTGGCGCTGGGTTCTGGACCCGGTCGACGGTACGCGCGCTTTCATGTGTGGCGCGCCAAGCTGGATGACCCTCATTGCGCTTGAGTACGAAGGCGCGCCGGTGCTCGGGGTTCTCGATCAGCCCTTTACGGATGAGCGATGGATCGGTGCGGTGACGCAGGCCTTTTATCGCCGTGGCGCGCAGGAAACGGCGTGCCGCACGAGCGGCGTTACTTGTCTTAAAGACGCGCGTGTTTCAACGACGGACCCTCGAGCCTCGGCCTATTTTGGGGAGCGCGATGGGGCGCGTTTCGACCGTGTCGCTGGCGAAGCGCGTGTCGCGCGGTTTTCTCTTGATGCTTATGCCTATGCGTTGCTCGCGATCGGTGAGCTTGACCTTGTCCTTGAAACCGGTTTGCAGCGCCACGACTGGGCGGCGCTTGCGCCTGTGGTGACGGGCGCTGGCGGTGTTGTCACCGACTGGCGCGGCGATCCCGTAGGGGCGGGTGACGATGGCGCGATATTGGCGGCGGCGACGCCTCAGCTGCATGAAGAAGCGCTCGCGCTCTTAAGCGCTTGATGCCTGTTCGTTGACGCCGAACACAGGTGCGGTAAACCCATCGAACGCGGCGAAAAACTGATCGCGAATCTCATCGCGCTCGACCAGGATTTCATGCAGCGCCCCGTCGATGACGCGCAGGTCGATCTTATCACTCGCGGCGGCGATGGTTTGATGGTCGCTGGCGTCGATACGCCGGTCGGCGCCGGCGGAAACGATCAGGGTCGGCGTTTTCATTTTTTGAAAAAAGTTCGGTCGGCGGAGGTCCGCGGTGGCGTGAAGGGCTGCGCGCACCCAGCCATAGGTCGGGTCTTTAACGACCGCGTCGGGCGCGGTGACCTGCAGGTCGCGAAAACGCTGATGGCGGGCTTTGTCGCTCGTGAACATATTGCCGTCGAACTGAAAAGCGTCGTCGGTGCGCGCGAAGATAGGTTTTCCTGAAAGGCCGGCGAGGCAAGCGCCATCCGCCGCAAGGCCTGCGAAAAAACCCGCCGCCGCCGGGAATAGCCGTGTCAGCGGCGCGCTTAACACAGCGCGTTCTACGCCATCATACCCTTGCGATAGGAGTTTGAGAGCAGCGAGGCCGCCCATGGAGTGGGTCATCAGAACGAGCGGACCATTTAGGCGCTGGCGCGCCACATGTTCAATAAAGCGTTCAAGGTCATCCGTAATCTGATCGAAATAGCCGCGCCACTGGCTTTGCATGACGCTTTTTCGGTCGGAGCGGCCCTGACCGCGCCAATCGAACATCACGACGCCGAGCCGGCGCGCATGCAGGGAGGCAATCGTTTCGAAGTATTTTTCCACGAACTCTGAAAAGCCGGTCATCAACACAACCCCGCCAACTGCGTTTTCAACCGGAAAGAAACCCGCCCTTAGCGTTGCGCCGTCGCGCGCCTCGAAGGCGAAGGCTTCCGCGTTCGCGGGCGGCAGGTTTGACGGGATCTCGATGAACGACGTCACGACGGCGCACCGAGTTCAAGGCGCGCCATGACGCTCAAATCGCCGGAAATCGTAATCCTGCCCGCAACGAAAGCGCTTGCGAAAGCACGCTCATTGGCAAGAGCGCGCAAAAGGGTTTCATGAGCGCCGCGCCATACGCAGTCGGCGATTTCTTCCGTATCCAGCGTTTTTATCGCCGGAGGAGATTGTGCGCCATCGACCAACAGCGACAGCCCGTCTTCGGCGTCGATCCGCAGCGTCGCGCCGAACGGCGTGCAGAACGCCGCCGCCGCCGCTGCGGTGAGTTTATCGTCGCCAGCGTTGTCAGTGTCTTGTGGCAAAAGGGCGAGCCTTTTTATTCCAGCAGCGCGCCGTCGGCGGCGACGGGTTTGCGGAACTTCAGCGTCATGCGATCGCTTTCGCCAATGGCGTCATATTTGGCCCGGTCAAACTCCGGGTCTTCCTGGCCGCGGGTCGCGGATGAGCGGCGCACGGGCGCCAGCGTCCAGACGCCGAAAGGATGGTCTTTCGTATCCGCCGGATTGGCGTTGATGTCCGAGCGCGCAATAAACTCAAAGCCTGCATCTTCAGCGAGTTTGATAACATCTGCTTCGAACACATATCCCGTCGTTCCGTCGGCAGGCGCATTGTCATTGCCGTCGGCGCGGTGTTCGACGACGCCGAGGATGCCGCCCGGTTTCAGGGCGGCGTAAAACTCCTCGAAATTGCTGGCCGCCGAACCACGGGGGATCCAGTTGTGCACGTTTCTGAAAGTCAGAACCGCGTCTGCGCTTTCGGCCGGAGCGATGTCGCCGCCGTCGCCCAGAACACTCATGGCGACGGAGCCATAGGTTTCCGGTTTCTGTACGAAGCTTTTGTCGAACGTATCGAGCGCCGCGCGCACCCGTTCGCTTGCGCCCTCAGGGGAGAAGCCAGCGGCGTAATACTGGCCGCCGCCCGTTTTGAGATAAGGCGCGATGACATTGGTGTACCAGCCGCCGCCCGGCCAGATTTCAACAACGGTCATGTCCGGCGTCACTTCAAAAAAGGTCAGCGTTTCCTTTGGATTGCGAAATTCGTCGCGGGCGCGCTCTTCCTCGGTGCGGTGGTCGCCGGCGAGGACGCCGTCAATGCGTTCGGCGTTGGTCAGTGTTTTCGCCGGCTCTGGCGTTTTTGTTTCTGCTACCTGTTGTTCCGCGCCCTCGCGCCCGCAAGACGCGAGCATGGTTGCGCAAAGGGCGGCGCTGGCGATAAGGCCGGCGGTTCGAAACTGTCCCATGGAAGTCCTCCTCGTGGCCTGTGCGCCCTTCAAACAGCGCATCCGGCGGTATGGTTAATGAAAAGCCTGTTACCACGACTTGCGCCGCTGTACAGGCGCCCCAGCCATAAAGGGGCTGCTCCATAAACGAATTGTGAGGGGCTTGAAAACCGGCGGTGGGCGCTTACCTCGATCAGTGACGAAGGCCAAATGGCTTCGTTCGCGCCTCTTGTCCGGCCATCTGGCGGCGTTTCGGGCGCGATCACCCTCGCTTCTAACAAGGAGGACGCGTTTATTATGCGTACATTCGACTTGACCCCCCTTTATCGTTCAACCGTCGGTTTTGACCGCGTTTTCGATTTACTGGACACCGCCGGCAAAGCGGAGACAGGCGGCTATCCGCCCTACAATATCGAGCGCGTCGGCGAAGACGACTACCGCATCACGCTGGCTGTCGCGGGCTTTGCGGAAACCGATATCGAGGTGGAGACCCACGAAAACACCCTCACCATCACCGGCAAGCGGCCGGAGCCCGAGACGCCCCGCGCGTTTTTATATCAGGGCATCGCCGGGCGCTCCTTCGAGCGGCGCTATGAGCTTGCCGAACATGTAAAAGTTACAGGCGCTTCGTTGGTTAACGGTCTGTTAAATATCGACCTCCAGCGCGAACTGCCTGAGGCGAAAAAGCCGCGCAAGATCGCCATCAACGGCGGCGATGCGACAAATGTGAAGGTCCTGAAGGACGTTGATGCGGCGTAAGCGCCCGCTTCACTGACATTGGCAGAATACTCCCTCTTGGGAAAAGGGCGCGGCAGAGTAGCTTTCGCGCCCTTTTTCCTGTCCGGGTAACGCCTGAAATTCGGCCCCATCCTTGCGCCGGTGGCGATTTTCATCGCCGGTGCAATGCGGTAAGGTCTGGATTTCAGGGGTGACAGTATCCGGGCCGTGCACTGGCCCGAGAGGAGAGCGGGAAATGGGCGATGATCGGCGAAATCTGAAGCGGATGGCGCTCAAATGCCTGTTGTTCGCGGCTGGCGGCATAATGGCGGCGTCCTGCACAACGCCTGACCCAGGCTATCAATACGGCACCGAACCGTCGATTTCGATTCCTTACGATCCTTACGACTTCGATCCCGATGACCTGCAAGCCGAGGCCGATGCTCATTGCGAAGCATACGGACTAAGAGCAGTCTATGATGACGAGACCATCGATCCGCAGTCGGTGCGGTGGCGTTATCGGCACTATCGCTGCGTGTAAGAGCTTTTAGAGAAGTCCCGCTCGGCGCTGCGAATGCCGGCTTTCTGCGCTTCCTGTCCTCATGCGCCGGCATATGCTAATCATGCGCCGGGTTCTTGTTGTTTCGAAGCATTTCTCAATCAGGATTGAAGAGGCGGGCTCTAACAGAGTGTAAATGATTTCATCGCAAAATCGGCGCGAACTGAGAAGCATTCTGCGGATCGCAGCGTCAAACGAGCCGATTTGTGACCCTCGCCGGCCTTTTCACCATAAAAGCCTATCTTGACCGGATTGCGGATCGGCGCATGCGGACGGTCATCGCCGCGTCGGTCATGGTGCTCATCATGGCCGCCATGCATTTTTCACGGCTCTTTCTGCCTGAGGCGCCTGGCGCGGGCATTCACGGGCAGGACTACCCAGCCTTTTACGCCGCCGCGCGTGCGGCGCTGAGCGGCGTATCGGCGAACCTTTACGATCCGGCGGTCTTTCAACAAGCCGTCGGCGCCGAGACGCCTTTGCTGTGGCTCTACCCGCCGCCGATGCTCTTTGCATTAGCGCCCTTCGGCCTCTTGCCCTATGGCGCGGCGAAACTGCTCTTTGTCGCCATAAGCCTCACAGCCGCCTACGCAATTGGGCGGCTTGCAACCGGTTCTCGTATCGTTGGCGCGCTCACGGCGATCAGTCCGGCGGGCTTTGCAACGCTGTTCGTCGGCCAGGTTAGCGCGGTCTTCGGCTTACTGATTGTCGCTGGCGTTTTGCTGGCGAAGCGCCATCCTCTCATCGCCGGCGCCTGCTTTGCGCTCTTAACAGTGAAAGCGCAGTACGGGCTTCTGGTTATTCCGTTTCTGATCCTGGAGCGGGCCTGGAAGGCGCTCGGTGCAGCATCATTCTTCACGATCGTGCTTGTCATTGCATCGGCGAGCGTCTTCGGCGTCGATATGTGGCGGGACTTCTTTCAGTCGTTGGTGAATGGCGTTCACGCAGCCTACTACGATTCCGGCGGTCATGCGGGGCGCATCACCGCCTCCGACGCGATCAAGGCCGCCGGCTTCGCGGCGCCGAGCGCAGCCCTCCTTTACGGGCTATTGTTCGTGATCGCAGTAATAGGCATGGCGCGCTTGCGTCAGGCGCCGGCGCCGTTACGCGCGGCGTTTTTCCTCGCCGCCAGCGCCGTGATCTGCCCCTATCTGTTCGTCTACGACTATTTCATTTTCAGCGGTGCGGTGCTGTTGATCGCGGCAAACCGCAAAGAGATCGAACCGTTGCACGTTTACGCTCTTGCGGGGCTCTGGTTCGCGCCGCTTGTTCCGTTCATCGCCGGCTCGCCCCTCACACCGGCCTTTTTATGGCCGGCGACCGTCGTCGGCGTGATTGTGATCTATGTTATTGCGCGCAATGCAGCGCCCCGGAACACGGCGCTTCAAGATGCACACGCGTTGGCCTAAAGTCCGATTTAACCGTCCAGCAACGCTTTGGCCTTGTCGTGGATTTCCGCACTGGCGGCGAGGATCGAGCCCGCGGTCAGGAAGTCGCGGCCGCCTTCGATTTCACTGACAATGCCGCCAGCCTCGCGCACGATGATCGCGCCAGCGGCGACGTCCCAGGCGTTGAGGTCGCGCTCCCAGTAGGCGTCGAACCTGCCGGCCGCAACGAAAGCAAGATCGAGCGCCGCAGAGCCGAAACGGCGGATGCCAGCAGTTTCGGCGAGCACCTTGTCGCTTTCTTTAAGCGCGCGCGCGCGGCCGGTCCTGCCTTTGAAAGGCAGACCCGTCGCGAACAACGTTTCTGAAAGGTTGCGCCGACCGGACACGCGAATGCGCCGGTCGTTAAGCCAGGCGCCGTCGCCTTTCTCGGCGCGGAAAAGCTCATCCGTCGCCGGATTGTAAATCACCCCGGCGAAGGGCTGGCGGTCGCGCTCCAGCGCGATTGAAATCGCAAATTGCGGCAGGCCGTGAAGGAAGTTGGTCGTGCCGTCCAGCGGATCGACGATCCACCGGTTGGAATTGTCCGATCCTTCGATTTCACCCCGCTCTTCCATGACGAAGCCGTATTTGGGGCGGGCGGTGGAGAGTTCTTCGAAGATCGTCTGCTCGGCCTTGAGGTCTGCGTTTGACACAAAGTCAGCCGCGCCCTTGCGGGAAACCTGCAGCGCTTCAACCTCGCCGAAATCGCGCCGCAACCGCTTTGCGGCTGCGCGGGCGGCGTTGATCATGACATTCCTCAGGGGCGACGTGCTGGACATGGGGTTTTTCCGTTGAGCGAGCGGCGCACCATAGCTGCGTGCGCGCCAACTGCAAGCGACTGTTTCGCGCATCTATGCGGTCGGCTATGAGGGAACGGTTAACGCCGCCACGGCGGCGGTCAAAATGGTGCAGTCCCATGCTTGAAATTCGGCCCAACTGCGAGCTTTGCGACGTCGATCTGCCGGCGAACGCCGTCAACGCGCGCATCTGTACCTATGAGTGCACGTTCTGTGCGGATTGCGCCGACGGAATTCTTTGTAATGTATGTCCCAACTGCGGCGGCGGCCTTGCGCCGCGGCCGATCAGGCCGGCGAAGGCCTATCGTCCGGGCCTTGGCCTTATGCACCATCCTGCATCGACAAAACGGGTGATGAGCCCCCATGACCGCGCGGCGATCGACGATATCGTCAGAGCCGTGAAGGATATCGCGCCGCAAGACCGATGACGCGCCGATCACTGTCCCATTAGCTGAGTGGAAACAACAATGACAGACCTGGAACAATTCCGTACAGAGACAAAGTCCTGGCTTGAGGAGAACTGTCCCGGGGAAATGCGCGACGGCGCTGCGCGCGAGGAAGATATCTGCTGGGGCGGCAAGCGCTGGGCGTTTCAGTCCGAGGCGCAAAAAGTCTGGCTTGAGCGCATGGCGCAAAAGGGTTGGACTGCGCCGCAATGGCCGGCCGCGTATGGCGGCGGCGGTCTTTCAAAGGCGGAAGCGAAAGTCCTCAAACAGGAGATGGCGCGGATCAATGCGCGTTCGCCGCTCGAGAGTTTCGGGCTTTGGATGCTCGGACCGGCGCTGTTGAAATATGGCACGCACGAACAAAAGGAGATGTTCCTGCCGCCCATCGTGCGCGGCGAAGTTCGCTGGTGTCAGGGGTATTCCGAGCCCAATGCGGGCTCTGACCTTGCGTCTCTGCAATGCAAGTGCGAACGCATTGAGGAGGACGGCGACGCTCATTGGCGCATCAACGGCCAGAAAGTATGGACGTCCTACGCCGACCAATCCGACTGGATATTCGTTCTGGTACGAACGGACAACACCGGCTCGAAGCATCAGGGCGTCAGTTTCATTCTCGTTGATATGGAACAGCCCGGCGTCACCGCACGGCCGATCAAGCTGATTTCGGGCAAGTCGCCTTTTTGCGAAACCTTCTTTGACGATGCGACAGCGCCCATGGAGTACGCCCCCGGCGTCTCGTCGATTGTCGGTGATATTGATCGCGGGTGGGATGTTGCGAAGTATCTCTTGACCCATGAGCGCGAAATGATCGGCGGCGGGGGCGGCGGCCTTCTTGGCGGCGACGGCCTTGGTGAAACCGCGGCTCGTCACATTGGCGTTGGCGCGGACGGGCGGCTCGCTGATCCGATGCTGCGTACGAAAATCGCGCAATGGGAAGTGGACGCCTGGGCGTTCATGCTGACGCTCGACCGTGTCAAAGACGAAGCGCGCGCGGGCGCCGGTGTCGGAGCGAACTCGTCCATGCTGAAATATATGGGTACGGAGCTTAACAAGCGGCGCTGCGAGTTGATGATGGATGCAACTGGCGCTGACGGGCTTGAATGGGAGGGCGCGCGGTCAAACGACGGCGCTGTCGCCAAAGCCTGGGCGCGCAGCAAGGGCAACTCCATCGAGGGCGGCACATCCGAGGTGCAGCTTAACATCATCGCCAAGCGTATTCTTGAATTGCCTGGTGGGTGACGCCGTCGCCTCTTAAGCCGCTTTTTGCCGCCTTTCATCTACCGAGAGAAAATTCCTATGCCGCTCACATTGACTGAAGAACAACAGATGCTGAAAGACGCCGCGCGCGGCTTTCTCGATGAGAAGGCGCCGGTCAGCGCGCTCCGGGCGTTGCGGGACGGCGATGATCCTTCAGGCTTCTCCCGCGATCTCTGGAAAGAAATGGCGGAGATGGGTTGGGCGGGCATCCTCATCGATGAGGCCCATGGCGGCGCCGGGTTCGGCTTTGTCGGCGCGGGCGTCGTAGCGGAGGAGATGGGCCGTTCCTTATCGGCGTCGCCCTTTCTGTCGACATCGGTCATGGCGGCGGCTGCCTTGCAGCACTATGGCGACGATGCGCAGCGTGGCGCGTTCCTGCCCAAAATTGCTGCGGGCGACGCTGTGTTTGCGGTCGCTGTTGATGAGGGGAGCAAGCACGCGCCGGCGGCGACGGCGTTAAAGGCTGAAAAATCCGGCAACGGTTTTACGTTGTCCGGCGCGAAGACATTTGTCGCCGAAGGCGCCGATGCGGATAAATTGATCGTCGCGGCGCGAACCGCCGGTGCGCCCGGCGAAGAAGAGGGTGTCACGCTCTTTGTGGTCGATGCAGAAGCAAGCGGCGTTTCCCGCGAACGCGTTGCGATGGCAGATGCACGCGGTTATGCGCGTATCGCGTTCGATGCGGTGTCGGTGACCGGCGACGATGTGATCGGCGATGTCGATGACGGCTACCGTATCCTCGAAGGCGTTTTAAGCGCGGGCCGGGCCGGGCTCGGCGCGGAACTGTCCGGCGCGGCGCAACAGGCGTTCTCGCTGACCAATGACTATTTGAAAGAACGCCGGCAGTTCGGTGTCGAGATCGGTTCCTTTCAGGCGCTGCAGCACCGCATGGCGCATCTCTATTCCGAGATTGCACTTGCGAAATCGGCGGTGTTGAAAGCGCTGCAGGACCTTGACGATGATGTCGGCGCCGCATCGCCGATTTGCTCCCTCGCCAAGGCGAAAGCGGGTGAAGTTGCAAAGCTCACCAGTGTCGAGGCCTTGCAGATGCATGGCGGCGTCGGCATGACGGATGAATTTGACATCGGGCTCTATATGAAGCGTATTCGCGCCGCGCAGGAGATGTATGGCGATCCCGCCTTTCATGCCGACCGTATCGCCCGGATGAAAGGGTTTTAAGACGGACGGACTTTAACGTTTGTTGCGTAGGGTGTTTAAGGTTTTTCCGGCGTCGCTGGACGAACCGGAATCGTTTTCACTTTTTTTGCTCCGGGAGAGCGCTTCATGAAAACCGTCAATGTCGATGATCTTCCGGGCTGGGAAGGTAAGGAGGTCGGCGTTTCAGACTGGATTGTGATCGATCAGGATCGCATCGACAAATTTGCGGATGTCACCGAGGATCACCAGTTCATTCACGTGAATCCGGAAGCGGCCGCCATGACCCCGTTTGGCGGAACCGTTGCGCATGGGTTTTTGACACTGTCCATGCTGTCGCACCTTGCGGCGGAAAGCACATTTGTCCTTGAAGGCGTCAAGATGGGGGTGAATTACGGGTTTGAAAAAGTGCGTTTCATCACGCCCGTGAAGTCCGGTGCGCGCGTGCGCGGTCGCTTTACGCTGATGTCGGCGCGTCAGAAACTACCTGGAAGCTGGATGTTGAAATACGCCGCCAAGATCGAGATCGAAGGTGAGGACAAACCGGCGCTGATGGCAGAGTGGCTTACCATGCAAATGGTGTAAACGCTTTGGCTGACGTGCTACGGCGATATTGATCTTTGTAAGGAAATAATTCCCGTTAAATGATACGTGCTTTAGGTCGTCATCCCAGCGAAAGCTGGGATCCAGGGGCGAACTCCTTAAGCCCCTATTCTGGGTTCCAAATCTAACACTCGCGAGCTCAAAATCTGACGGTTTTTGGGTGCGCGGACCGTTTAGAATGACGGATAAATGCAATCACCCACAAGTCTTAAAACAAAAAGCGCTCTTTCAAGGTAAGCCCGTCTGCGCCCGCGAAAGTAGCGCCCTTGCGCCCGCGCTTAATGTTAAAAGCAACTTTAGTGAAAGCGTTGTACGAGCCCCGTTCAATTGTGTCGACGGCGACATATTCCGCACGGGCGCGGTCCGCAGTAATCTTCAGGTCAATATATCCGTGATCCTCGCCCGACAGATATCGCACGTCGGGATTTTCCCGGTTTGTGAGCAATGCGTATTCCGCCCCACGCCCGCCAAGAAATGACTTTGCATAAGGCGATGGCGACGTCACCGAGTTGACGCCAAGCTCGACGCCCATATGACCGCCGTCCTTGGCGGTTAAATCGTTCGCCCACCATGTATGCGTGTCGCCCGTTACAACGATCATGGCGCTGTCGCTTGTGGCGCGCGCCATGTCATAAAATCGCTCGCGCGCTGCGGGGTAGCCGTCCCAGGCGTCGAAGTTCGACGGAAGGCCGAGGTTGGACGTTTCCACAAAGGCGCGCCCCTGTTTCCATTCTTTTTCGAGGGCGACGATGTCTTCCTCGGTGACATGGGGCGTCAGATCGGGTTGCGTCACCTTGGCCATGATGATCTGGTTGGCCACGAGCCGCCATGGTTTGTCTGCGCCCGTTCGGAAAACGTTTTCGATATAGGCGAGTTGCGCTGCGCCGAGCATCTCGCGTGAAGTGTCCCACAGGATCTCATTTTTGAAGCGGTCGAGATCTTCCGGCGTTTTCAAGGTGGCGAGAACGTCGGTAAACTCGAACTGGCGCGCGCGCGCCATGAGGCGCGTTTCAATGGCTGTGAGCGTCAAGAGATCGCCAATGTCATAGGCGCGAAAAAGCGCCTCGGCCGGGCGGCCGGGTTCAGGATCGCGCACCGGCATCCATTCATAATAGGCTTGCAGGGCGGCGCGCCGGCGGTCTTCCCATGCGCCTTCGTCTTCCTGATGGTTTTCCGCGCCGCCTTTCCAGGAATCGTTCGAGGTTTCGTGATCGTCCCATATGTCGATCATGGGATGCGCGGCATGCATCGCCTGGCTTGCAGGATCGCTTTTGTACTGCGCGTGGCGCATGCGATAATCGGCAAGGGTGATAATTTCGTGGGCAGGCTGATGATTGCGCCCGAGGGACTTGCCGACGGCGCCGCCATAATCTTCGGTGGAGTATTCGTAAATGTAATCGCCGAGGTGCAGAACTGCGGTCAAGTCCTCGCGTCGCGCAATAAGATCGTAGACGTTAAAAAAGCCGAACGGATAGTTAGAACACGAAATAACGGCGAAGCGTGCTTCATCGACAGCCCCGACGGGCAGGGTGCGTGTGCGCCCCACAGGCGAGTAAGCATCGCCAACGCGGAAGCGATAATAGAGCGTTTCTCCCGGCTGTAAGCCGCGCAATACGTGCTTTACGGTCCAGTCCCGCGCCGCGCTGGTCGTTGTCTCTCCTTTGCCGCGCATATCAGTGAAGTCGCGGTCCGCCGCTGTCTCCCAAACGACCGTGACCGGGCCGGCGGCGTCAACGGTGACGCGGGTCCAGATCACGATGCTGTCCGATTGTGGGTCGCCGCTCGCAACGCCATGTGAGAAGACGCCTTTCGCCCCTTCCGACACTGCGACGAAGGGCGTTGTTTTTGGCGATCCGCCGCATGAGGTCACAGTTGCCGCGATGCCGGCGGTGAGAGCCGTGCGACGATTGATGGCGTCGACCATGAAGCATTCCTTCCCGGGCGGCTGGCGGCGTGTCATGACGATGGGTTAGCCGCCGCGTCCATGTGGTGTCTGGTGTAAAGAGCGCGGGCGCTCCCTGTTTTCGTATGGATTTTCTTGCTCATTAATGTGACACAGGCATGTCGATGAAGCGAGCCGATCAAAGATGAGAATCACTCGCGTGAGTTTAGGGAACATAGTCCAGGGAACCCATGATGCAAAAACAGAGGACGATGTATAGAAACGTCCTTGCCGCGATGGCGGTTATGATGCTGGCGGCCTGCGCGGCCGAGACAGGAGAGGGCGTTGCGAGCAATGCCGCTGCAGATCCCGAGAACGAAACGAGCAGCGACGCACAACAGACAGCAAGCGCGAGAACGGACCGCAGCGATGTAGATGAGGGGCCGGTTCGTCCGCCGACAGATCCCTTCCCATCCACATATGAACCCTATCCATCCGAAACGCTTTTGATTACCGGTGCGACGGTTCTGACTGGCGCGGGCCAGCGCATCGATAATGGCGCGGTGTTGATCGCGGAAGGCAAGATCGCCAGCGTTGGCGAGGCGGGCGCCATTTCTGCGCCAGACGGCGCGGTGACGCTCGATGCTGCAGGCAAGTGGGTGACGCCCGGCATTATCGACATCCACTCCCACCTCGGCGATTATCCGTCGCCGTCGACCGACTCAACCTCCGACGGCAACGAAGCAACGGACCCCAATACGGCGGAAGTCTGGGCCGAACACTCTGTGTGGCCGCAGGATGCTGGCTTTACCCGCGCGCTCGCGGGCGGCGTCACCGCACTCCAGATTTTGCCGGGATCGGCGAACCTTTTCGGCGGCCGTTCGGTCGTTTTGAAAAACGTTCCTGCACGCACGGTTCAGGGCATGAAGTTTCCCGGCGCGCCCTATGGTCTGAAGATGGCGTGCGGTGAAAACCCGAAAAGGGTTTATCAGAACACCGGACCGGCGACGCGCATGGCGAATTTCTCCCATTATCGCCGCGCATGGATCGAGGCGACGGCGTATAAAAAATCCTGGGACGATTACTGGGCCGACTACGAAGAGTGGGATGGCGGCGATGAAGCTGACAAGCCATCGGCGCCCGACCGCGATTTGACCATGGAAACGCTCGCGGGCGTGTTAAACGGCGATATTCTCGTCAACATGCATTGTTACCGTGCGGATGAAATGGTTCAGGTGCTCGATATGGCGCGTGAGTTCGGCTATAAAGTCGCCTCTTTCCACCACGCGGTGGAAGCATACAAGATCGCCGACTATCTCGCTGAGGAAGGTATCTGCGCCGCCGTTTGGAGCGACTGGTGGGGCTTCAAGCTGGAAGCCTTCGATACGGTTCGCGAAAATGCGGCGCTCATTCATGCGCAGCCAAACGGCTGTTCCGTCATCCACTCGGACGATGAGCACGGTATTCAGCGGCTCAACCAGGAAACGGCGAAAGCCATGAGCGACGGCCGCCGTATGGGCCTCGATATTCCCCACGAAGTCGCGATTGAATGGATCACATCGAATGCGGCGAAAGCCATGGGCATTGACGACGTCACAGGGTCTCTTGAAACGGGCAAGATGGCCGACGTCGTGATCTGGGACCGCGATCCGTTTTCGGTTTACGCCAAGGCGGAGAAAGTCTTCATCGACGGCGCTCTCCTGTACGATCGTGATGATTCGGCGCGCTCGCCGCGCGTTGATTTCGAAATCGGTCAGCGTGGAAATGGCTTTACCGGCGGCGCCGGCCAATGAGGAGCAATAAAGTGATGAGCTTCAAAATGATGAAAAGAGTGTCTCTCAGTCTCCTCGCCATGGTGGCGGGCGCCGAGGCGCTTGCGCAGGAGAACACGGCGCAGGCCGACGCCGGCGTCACGGCGATTATGAACGCCACGGTGCACACGATTTCCGGCGACGTGATCGAAAATGGAGATGTCATTATCCGCGACGGACGGATTGCGGCCATCGGTCCGGACCTCGAAGCGCCGGCGGGCGCCAATGTCATCGACGCCTCGGGCAAGGTCGTTACGCCCGGCGTCATTGCGCCCCTTTCGGCGCTGGGCCTCGCGGAAATCAATCTCGACGCGGAAGCAAACGATATATCGCCCGACGATGACTTTCCTCTCGGCGCCGCTCTCGACGCCGTGGATGCATTCAATCCATCCTCGACATTGATCGCCGTCAACCGCGCCGGCGGCGTGACGCGGGCGTTCTCATCGCCGTCGGCGGGCTCGTCTCTGTTTGCAGGACGCGGCGCGGTGGTTGATCTTTCCGGTGCGCCTTCGTCTGTCACCAAGCCGCAGGCGGCGCAAACGGTCGTAATGGGCTATTCCGGCGCCGCCCGCGCTGGCGACACGAGGCTCGGCTCCTGGGCGGTGCTGCGTGAAACCCTTGACGAAGCCGCCGCCTATGCCGCGAATCCGTTCACCTATCCCGCGCGGGCCCGCGAAGACCGCTTTGCGATTGCGGATCTGAAAGCGCTGGGGCCGGTGTTGCGCGGCGATCAGCCGTTGATCGTTTATGTTTACAGCGCAAATGAGATCCGTAATCTCATCCGCCTGAAGAACGATTACCGTCTCAACGTTATTATCGCCGGCGGTACGGAAGCGTGGGTTGTCGCCGCGGAACTGGCCGAGGCGCGCATACCGGTCATCCTCAATCCCATGGCGAACCTGCCGGCGCAGTTCGAAGATCTGAATGCGACGTTGAAAAATGCGGCGCGCCTGGTCGAGGCGGGCGTGTCAGTTGGCTTTTTTAGCCCGGCGTCGGGCTCGCACAATTTGCGCGCCCTGACGCAACAGGCCGGCAACGCTGTTGCGCATGGACTTGAACATGATGCGGCCCTCGCCGCGCTTACGCTGTGGCCGGCGCAAATGCTCGGGATCAATGGCGACCTTGGTTCGATCGACGTGGGCAAGATTGCCGATATCGTTGTCTGGAGCGGCGATCCTCTGGAACTCACAAGCTACGCGGAAGCCGTGTTCATCAATGGCGCCGCGCAGTCGCTGGAAAACCGCCAGACCATGCTGCGTGACCGCTATCGCTATCTGTCGCGGGGGGATCTTCCCCATGCGTATCGCGGCGGAGAGTAAATCGCCGCTGGCGCTGGCCGTGGAGCGGCTTGCGTGACGCAAAACGCACGGCCTCCCGGTGGCGGACCGGGCGTCTCGCTGGACGCAGTAACGGCGCAGGCCGAGCGCGGCGACGGCGCCGCGCAATATGCGCTTGCAGCGTTTTACTCATCGCGCAACGAGGCTGAGCGTGCTGATCAATGGCTACAGCGCGCTGCGCAATCCGGCGTTCCTGATGCGCTTTACACGCTCGCGACCCGCGACTTGCAGACAGGCGAAGGCGCTCGCGAGGCCGCGCGCAAGCTGGAGGCTGCGACTGAGGCCGGGTCGAGCATCGCGATGCGGTTGCTTGGCGTTCTTTATGCGGAAGGGTTTGGCGTTTCGACCTCCTGGGCGAAAGCCGTGTCGCTTGTCGTTGCCGCGACGACGAGCGGCGACGTGGGTGCGGTTCGTGAAATCGCCATGCTGCTCCTGTTGCAACCGGAGAATGAGGCGACAGGATTGAGGCTCATGGCTCATGCGGCGCAAACGGATGCTGTAGCCGCAGCCGTTTTTGCGCGTCTTGGCGCCGAGGGGCGTGTCAGTATTGAACTGGCGCGCGCTGCGCTGGCGCCGCTGGCAAAGGCTGGGTATCCCCATGCGCCAGCGCTTCAAAATATGCTCGCGGATGCGGCTGGCCAGCGGGGCGAAGGCGCTCCCGCCGCAGGACCCGATCTGTCCGGTGCGAGCGATCCCGACTGGCAGGCCATAGAAGCGTCGCTTGCGAACGGCTTACCAGATAATCAGTATGCATACGAAATCATCTGCGCCTCGCCCGATGCACGGTGTTTTCGCGGTGCGTTTACGGGCGCAGAGGCGGAGTATGTGATTGCAACGTCTGCAAGGCGCCTTGCGCCATCGCTCACGGTCGATCCGCGCACCGGCGCCTCGCGGCGCGACGCCTACCGCACGTCATTGACGGCGACCATGGGGCCGGTTGATCTCGACCTTGCGCTGGTCGCCATCAATCGGCGTCTTTCTGCTCTGGCTGGACGTCCGCCGGAAAACGGCGAGTTTTTGAGCGTGCTGCACTATGCCGAAGGACAGGAATACAAACCCCATTTCGACTGGTTGCCGCCGGGAGAGGACCTTGCGCGCGGGGGGCAGCGCATTTCAACGGCGCTCTTTTACCTCAATGACGATTATGAAGGCGGCGAGACCTGGTTTTTGACGCCAGATGTGAAGTTTCGCGGCGCAACTGGCGATGTTCTAATTTTCCACAATGTCAGCGCCGACGGCGTTCCCGACAAGGCGTCGCGCCACGCCAGCCTGCCGGTGACCGAAGGTGCGAAGTGGCTCTGCTCAAAGTGGTTTCGCGCAGAAAAATACGCATTTTAGGCGCGTTTTCCCTGGAGGTTATGATATAACAACGATATAACATCCAGGATGGGAGGAAAGCCATGACCTATAATGATGATGGCGATGAACCGGAGGATGCTCGGGGAGAAACCGAAGAAACGATAAAAAAGCGGCCGCCGGGATTGCCGAAAAACGAAAAGCTGGTCTGGGATGTTCTGGCGCAGTCGGACGACCCGATGAAGGCCTATGAGATCCTCGATTGTTTGAAAGAAAAGGGCGTGCGCGCGCCTATGACAATTTATCGGGCGCTCGACGGGCTCGAAAGGAAAGGTCACATCCACAAGCTTGAGGGCTTAAATGCGTTTGTCCTGTGTAATCACGAAGGTCCGCACATGGTGCAGACCTTTTTGGTTTGCGAGCGGTGCCCGAAAGTTCGTGAACTGGAGGTGCGTTCGGTCGAGGCCGATATTGAAGCGGCGGTGGACGTTTCTAACTTTCAAATGAACACGGCGCGCCTCGAGATCAAGGGCTTGTGCCATCTGTGCGCCGGCGCTGAATAGCGTTCGTGTCGCTGTCCGGCAGCGGCGCCGATTGATTGACAAACATTGCAGCGCGCCTATTGTTTTTGTGATCCGCCGGTTTTAAACCGGCGGTCCCGTCACCTGCGGGAGAGACCGAATATGTGAGGCGGCGCCTCATACATTCGGCGCCGAAGGAGCAACCGCCCCGGAAACTCTCAGGCAAAAGGACCGCGGTGACGACGAAAGGCTGGAAAGCGGAGACTGATCGAGGCGCATGGTGCGCATCGCAGTGTCCCACCGACGGAGTAAGCCGCGCGATCAGTATCGCGCTGGTGAAATCTCTCAGGTTCCCGTGACAGCCGGGGTCGCCGTTTTGAAAACGGCGATGCTGTTATGGGAATGATCGATGTCGCAGCCGGCCGACGATGCAACGCATTTAAAGAAAACACCGCTTCACGGGCTTCATGGCGCGTTGGGCGCGAAAATGGCGCCCTTCGCTGGGTACGATATGCCTATCCAATATCCCATGGGCGTTTTGAAAGAACACCTTCATACGCGTCAGAAGGCGGGCCTTTTCGACGTCTCGCATATGGGGCAGGCGACGTTAGTCGGCCCCGATCATGCGACGACAGCGAGCGTCCTTGAAACGCTCGTTCCTGGCGAGGTTTTAAAACTCGCACCCGGGCGTCAGCGTTATACGGTGCTATTGAACGAGTCTGGCGGCATTATTGATGACCTGATGGTTGCGCGCGCACCAGGCGCGGACGGCCGGATCGGTCTTGTCGTCAATGCGGCGTGCAAAGAAAAAGACTACGGCGTCATCGAAAACGCGCTGACGGATGGCGTTCGTTTAGAGCGCCACGATGAGCGGGCGCTTCTTGCGTTGCAGGGGCCTGCGGCGGCGACGGTGCTGGAACGCCTCGCGCCAGAGGCGTCAAAAATGAAATTTATGGACGTTGCGCGTGTTTCAATCGATGGCGTTGAGGCGGGTGTCACCCGGTCGGGCTATACCGGTGAAGACGGTTTTGAAATCTCGGTTCATGAAAACGACGCCGATCGTCTTGCGCGCCTCTTGCTTGACGATGCGGATGTTGCGCCGATCGGTCTTGGCGCGCGGGACAGCCTGCGCCTTGAAGCGGGGCTGTGCCTTTACGGTCACGATCTCAATGAAAAAACGTCGCCGGTAGAGGGCGCGATTCGTTTTGCGATCGGCAAACGTCGCCGCGAGGAAGGCGGCTTTCCGGGGGCGGATCGTATTTTGCGTGAGTTGTCGGAGGGGCCGTCTCGCGTCCTTGTCGGCATCGCGCCGGAAGGGCGTGCGCCTGCACGCGAAGGCGCCGAAATTCAATCGACCGACGGCAAGACAATTGGCGCTGTGACGTCCGGCGGCTTTGGCCCGACGGTCGGGCACCCCGTTGCGATGGGCTATGTCGCGGCTGATCATGGCGCGCCGGGCGCGCGCATTCATTTGATGGTGCGAGGCAAGGCGCTGCCGGCGGAAGTCGTCACAACGCCGTTCGCGCCGCATCGGTATTTCAGAGGGTAATCAGGGAAAAGAACATGACTGTATTGTACACCAAGGACCATGAGTGGGTGCGCGCTGAGGGCGACGCCTATGTTGTCGGCATCTCAACGCATGCTGCGGAGCAATTGGGCGACGTCGTTTTTGTCGAACTGCCCGAAGTCGGCAAGGCGTTCTCGCAAGGCGACGACATGGCGGTTGTGGAATCGGTGAAGGCTGCGTCGGACGTCTATGCACCAATCTCCGGAGAGATTGTCGAGGTCAACAGCGCCATTGTCGATGAGCCGGCGAAGGTCAACGAAGACCCCGCCGGCGCGGCGTGGTTTGTGAAAATCAAAGCGACAAATCCCGATGAGATCAGCGCATTGATGGATGAAGCGGCGTACAAAGAGTTTGCGGAGGCGAGTTAATCCATGCGGTATTTGCCTTTAAGCGATGCTGACCGTAGGGCGATGTTGCGCACGGTGGGCGTCGATGGGATAGACGCGCTTTTCGAAGATATCCCTGAAAGCGCGCGCAACCCGCAATTCTCGCTGCCGGACCACGCAAGCGAGATGGCGGTTGAGCGCGATCTGGCGAGCCTTGCGGCCAAGAACCGCGCCGCAGGCGACGGTCCATTTTTCATCGGCGCCGGCGCTTATAAACACCACGTCCCTGCGACGGTCGATCATATTATTCAGCGCTCGGAATTCCTGACGGCGTATACGCCCTATCAACCGGAAATCGCCCAGGGCACGCTGCAATATCTGTTTGAATTTCAAACGCAGGTGGCAACGCTGACCGGCATGGATGTCGCGAACGCCTCCATGTATGACGGCTCGACAGCGTGCGGCGAGGCCGCGCTCATGGCGCGGCGGATAAAAAAACGTCCCAAAACAGTGATGTCCGGCGGACTGCATCCTCACTACGGCGCCGTGACGCGGACCAACCTTGAGCTTCTCGGCGCTGAGGTTGTGCAGGCGCCGCTCGACGTTGAAGCGTCTGAAGACCTCGCTGGCATGATTGATAAGGAAACCGCGTGCGTTATCGTTCAGACGCCGGATGTTTTCGGTAACGTGCGCGACCTGGCGCCCATTGCTGAGGCCGCCCATGAAAAAGGCGCGCTGCTGGTGGCGGTGGTGACCGAAGCCGTTTCGCTTGGCGCTTTAAAAAGTCCCGGCGATATGGGCGCCGACATCGTTGTCGGGGAAGGGCAATCGATCGGCAACGCGCTGAACTTCGGCGGGCCTTATCTCGGTCTCTTTGCGACGAAGCAAAAATATCTGCGCCAGATGCCGGGCCGGCTGTGCGGTGAAACGACGGATGCGGAAGGAAAACGTGGATTTGTACTCACCCTCTCCACACGCGAGCAGCATATCCGTCGTGATAAAGCGACCTCGAACATCTGCACCAATTCGGGGCTGTGTACGCTCGCCTTCACCGCTCATATGAGCCTTTTGGGCGGGGCGGGGCTTGCGCGGCTTGCAACCCTTAACCATGAGACGGCGATTGAAACGGCTGAGGCCCTGGACGCCATCGACGGCGTTGACCTCGTCAACACCGCGTTTTTCAACGAATTCACCGTCCGGTTGCAGAAAAACGCCGCGGATGTGGTGGATTTTCTCGCTAAACGGGGCGTTCTGGCCGGCGCGCCGGGCGGACGGCTCTGGCCTCATGACCCTGCGGCTGATAACCTCCTTATCGTTGCGGCGACAGAATGCGTGACAAGCAATGACATTGCGACGTTGGCCGCCGAGTTACGGGAGGCCGTGAAATGACCGCAGGGAAGAGATGGGCGCTGGCGCTCGCGAGCATTGGGTGCGCTGTCGGATCGCCGATGGCGGGCGCGCAAGTTGCGAAGTCGGCGCCTGTTGAGGTTGCGTTCAACGGTTTTCCCGAAACGCGCAGCTATTCTGTTTCCTGTTCTGAAAATGAAGCATATGAAGTGGCCTTTTCGTTCGGCGCGCCGGATGGGATCGATCTGCGCGGCGACGGCGTCGCGCTCGCCCGGCTCACTCGGACGTCAACGCCGATTACCGAAGATATGACCGACGACGTTGCTGAAGAACTCAAGCACTTCGCATCCATCAGTTCGGTCACCTTTCGATGCGGCTGGCGTCAGGCCGTTCCGGAAAAAGAAAGCGGCAATTATTTCCGTATGGAGTTTGCCGGCATCCGAAACTGCCTCACCGAAACGGAAGCGCAACGGCTCGAAGAGGTCGGTTCCATCGATCAACGCCCCTTCTACCGCTTTATAGAAATTCGTCCCACAACCGTCGCTGTCGAAGCTGAGGTAAGCGAAAAATGCGCGCCCGGCGACATCAGACGATAAAACGAGATTAAGTCACATGACCATGAATTCAGCCGGACGCCCGACGCGCCCGACCGCCGCCGATGCAGGTTATGCAGGGCGCGCCGAAACTTTCACGGGCGCCAAAGCGCTGCAGATCGAAGAGCCGCTGATTTTCGAAATCGGCGATGTCGATGCATCCGGCGTCGATCTGCCGGCGCCGGCGGGACGTGCGCCGCGTCTCGGCGGGCTTGCACGCGAGAGCGCCATCGATCTGGCCGGCTTGTCTGAACCGGAAACCATGCGCCACTTCGTTCGTCTCAGTCAGAAAAACTATGCCATCGACATGGGGCCGTTTCCACTTGGTTCGTGTACGATGAAACACAATCCGCGGCTTAACGAGAAAGTTGCGCGGCTCAGCGGCTTTGCCGATGTCCATCCGTTAAGCCCGCCCGCGAGCGTGCAGGGCGCGCTCGAACTGATCGATCGGCTGGCTTTCTGGCTGAAGGAGCTAACCGGCATGCCGGCCGTCGCCATGTCGCCGAAGGCTGGCGCTCATGGCGAGCTATGCGGCATGATGACGATCAAGGCCGCCATCGATGCGCGCGGCGAAGGCGCGGTGCGCACGCGCGTTCTGGCGCCCGAATCGGCGCATGGCACCAATCCGGCGACCGCCGTACAGTGCGGCTTTAAAGTCGACAATATTCCCGGCGACGCGACCGGCCGTGTCGATCTTGCGGCCTTAAAGCAAAAGCTCGGGCCCGACATTGCGGCGATCATGGTCACCAACCCGAACACATGCGGGCTTTTTGAGCGTGATATTCGTGAGATCGCCGATGCCGTGCATGAGGCGGGCGGTTATTTCTATTGCGACGGCGCGAACTTCAACGCCATCGCCGGCAAGGCGCGGCCCGGCGATCTCGGCGTCGACGCCATGCATATTAATCTGCACAAGACCTTTTCAACGCCCCATGGCGGCGGCGGGCCGGGCGCAGGACCGACGGTTTTGTCCGATGCGCTTGCGCCTTACGCGCCCATTCCGCATGTCACGCACGATAATGAGGGCTTTCACCTTATTGAAACGCGCCGCGCCGCGAAGGCGGCGAACCATCGCGAAGGCGCGGACACCGTTGGCCGGCTGACGGCGTTTCATGGGCAGATGGGCATGTTCGTGCGGGCGCTTGCGTTCATGTTGAGCCACGGCGTCGACGGCGTCGCACAAGCGGCGGAAGATGCCGTTTTGAATGCAAACTACGTACTCAAGCGTCTCAGTGAAGAAATGACGCCTGCGTTTGAGGGAATATGCATGCACGAGGCTTTGTTCGACGACCGTTTCCTCGAGGGGACCGGCGTCGAAACCATCGACTTTGCAAAAGCGATGATCGATGAGGGCTATCATCCGATGACCATGTATTTCCCGCTCGTCGTACATGGCGCCATGTTGATCGAGCCGACAGAATCGGAATCGAAACGCGAACTCGATCTTTTTTGCGACACACTCTTAAGTTTGGCGCGGCGCGCAAAGGCCGGCGAGGTCGATGCGTTCAAGGAAGCGCCTGTGTATGCGCCGCGCCGGCGGCTTGATGAAACTGCTGCAGCGCGAAATCCTGTGCTGCGGTGGCGAAAGACCGAAGCCGCTGTTGCGGCTGAGTAACACGCTCATCACGATTACGCGCAGGCGCTTTCCTGTGGTCCATCCAATCGCGTAGCTTAACGTTCTTTTTGAATGAAGCTACGCGGGATCGCTTGAATGGACTTACTGAGCGTGTTGACGGTGAAAGGCGTTGAGTTCCTTTCCACACTGTTTGTTTTTATGGTCGGGGTGGCTGTCCTTGCGGTGGCCCTCATGTTCTTTCTCGATTCAACGCAGTCGAAGGACGCCATCCGCCACAACTATCCTGTGGTGGGTCGCTTTCGCGAGTTGTTCACGCGTCTTGGCGAGTTCTTCCGGCAATATTTCTTTGCGCTCGATCGTGAGGAAATGCCGTTCAACCGCGCCGAGCGGGATTGGATTTATAAATCCGCGAAAGGAAAAAATAATACGCAGCCCTTCGGGTCCACGCGCAATTTAAGTCTTGTGGGCACGCCGGTTTTTGTGAATTGCGCTTTCCCGCGGCTGGACGAGGAGGCGAGCGATCCGCCGCCGGTAACGTTTGGTCCTTATACAGAAAACCCATACCACGCTTCGTCCATCGTCAATGTCTCCGCCATGAGTTATGGGGCATTGTCGAAGCCGGCGGTTCTTGCCTTGTCGCGGGGCGCAAAGCTTGCGGGCTGTTATCTCAACACCGGCGAGGGCGGGCTTTCTCCCTATCACCTTGATGGCGGCTGCGACATTGTATTCCAGATCGGTACAGCGAAATATGGCGTACGCGGCAATAATGGCGAGCTTGATGAGAAGAAACTCGCCGAGCTTGCGCGCCGGCCGGAAGTAAAGATGATCGAGCTGAAGCTCGCCCAGGGCGCGAAGCCCGGCAAGGGCGGGATTTTGCCGGCGGAAAAAGTGACGCGCGAAGTTGCGAAGATCCGCGGCATTGCGCACCGAAAGGCGTCTATTTCCCCGAATCGACATCCGGAAATCGATAATGTGGAAGAACTGCTCGACTTTATCGAGTGTGTGCGCACGGTCGCAAAGAAGCCGGTGGGATTTAAGACGGTGATCGGCGCCTATGGGTGGCTTGACGAGTTATGTGACGCGATTGAACGGCGCGGCGTAGAAGCGGCGCCGGATTTCATCACCGTCGACGGCGGCGATGGCGGCACGGGCGCAGCGCCCATGTCGCTTATGGACAATGTCGGACTGCCAGTGAAACAGGCCTTGCCCATGGTGGTGGATATTCTGCGGCGGCGCGGGCTGAAAGACCGTATCAAGACGATTGCATCGGGCAAGCTCGTCACGCCGGCGGAGGTCGCCTGGGCCTATTGCGCCGGCGCCGACATGGTCAACACCGCCCGCGGCTTCATGTTTTCCATCGGGTGCATTCAGGCGCTGCGCTGCCACACCAATAGCTGTCCAACAGGCATCACCACACACAAAAAAAACCTGCAGGGCGGGCTCGATCCGAAGCTGAAGTCTCGTCGCGCGGCGAGCTATGTAGAAAAAATGCGCAAGGACGTCGCCATGATCGCCCACTCCTGCGGCGCGGCGCATGCGCGGGATCTGAAGCCGTTTCATGTGCGCATCGTTCAGGGCGATGGATCGTCGACGCCGCTTGACGTTCTGTGCGAGAAGATGCGGCCGTTAAGCCCGGAAGAGTACGCCACGACATAGGGCGCTTGCCATATCCGCGTGGGGCGCGCGCGTCGTTTACTGTTTGGATTTTTTGCTGCCCGTCGGGTTGAAGCCGCCACCTTCAAGGAAGGCGATTTCTTCACTCGTCGATGAGCGCTCAAGGGTTGCGTTGCGATGCGGGAAGCGACCGAAGCGGCGGATAATATCGCGGTGTTCCTCAGCATGGCGAATATTGTCGCTGCCAGGAAGGCGCTCGGTAAAAAGCGCGACGCATCGTTCCTGCTGCGTAAGGTCTTCCGCATGCATGAAAGGCATATAAAAGAATGCGCGGTGCGCTGGCGGCGCTTCTTTGTCGTGTCCAGCCTCAATAGCGCGGTCAGCGTAAGCGAGCGCTTTATCGTCGTGATCGAAGGCTTCAGCGCCGTCGCGATGAATGTTGCGGGAGAACTGGTCGAGGAGGATGATTAACGCGAGCGCCGGTTCGGGCGCTTCAAGCCAGTGATCGAGGGCGCCGGCGCATGCCTTTTCGTAAAGGGTGCCGAATCGACTGCGAATTGTTTCATCAAAAACAGGGTCGCGGCGAAACCATTGCGCCGGTTTCGATTCCTCGAACCAGAAGGAAAGGATTTCGCCGGCGCTTTCGTCGCGCGCGTGCTCTGGTGTGCGGTCGCTACTGACGGGCGGCGTCCGTACGCAGGCTCGCAATCGCGCGGTCTACGAAGGCGGTCTGTGCGCCTGCGTCCATGCGGTCGCGAATAATGTGTTCGGCTGCCGAAACGGCCAGCTCCGCTGCTTTTCCGCGTACTTCAGAAATTGCCTGCTCTTCCGCGCGAGCGATCTTTTCTTCCGCGGATTTGATGCGGCGAGCGGTCTGCGCGTCGATTTTCTCGCGCGCTTCGGTCGCCATGCGGGCGGCGTCTTTCTTCGCCTGTTCGATAATGGTCGCCGCTTCGTGCTCGGCGTCGCGGTGGCGGCGCTGATAGGTCGCCAGAAGCTCCTGTGCTTCCTCACGCAGGCGCCGCGCTTCGTCCAGTTCGTCGGCGATTTTCTGCGCGCGCGAATCAAGGCCCGACATCATCGTCTTTGGAAGGCCGGCCTTCCAGAGACCGAAGACCACCAGCGCAAAAGCGAGCAATACCCAAAGGGACGTGTCCTGCAACAACCCTCCTGAAGCGTGCTTGCCCGCGTCATCCGCCGCCATGGCGGCGCTTGCGAAGGTCGTCCATACAGTAAAGGCGACCGTAGCGAGAGTCGCAGACCGATGTCGGCTCTGTTGAGAGGCGAGGGAAAAATGCATCACAGGCGCGCCTTTCATGCCCTTGCCGACCGCAGCGCATCTTCGATGGCGTCCGCGGTAGGGGTTTCGTCGATCAACGCTTCGACAATGGTTTTTGTGGTCTCGGCGGCAGCCTCGCGCACTTTCGCCGCGGCGTCGTTCTTCATGGCGTTGATGCGCTCTTCGGCGGCGGCGATCTGGTTGGCGACGGTCGTGTCGGTTTCAGCCTGCATCCTTGCGACCGTTTCCTCCGTTTCCTCGCGGGTTTTGCCGGCGATAGCCTGCGCCTTCGCTTTGGCGTCCGCAAGCGCCTGATTATAAGCCGCTTCCGCCGCCTCGGCGTCCTTGTGGAAGGTCGCTGCCTGGTCTCTGTCGTCGGCGATGCGGTTCCGCCGCTCTTCGATGGCGCCGCCGATGGCCGGCAGGAACTTCGCCGACATCAGCCAGTAGAGGAACCCGAAGGTTACCGCCAGCCAGAACAGCTGGCTTGGCCACCATGTGGGATCGAATTGCGGCAGACCGCCGGACTCGCCGCCATGCGCAGCATCTGCGGCGGTTTCGGCGGCCATCGAAGCGAGGGATAGAAAGGACATGGGCGTCCGTTCCTTTTAGGTGACGTCGAAAACCGGCTTAGAAAATGTCGAGCAGGATCAGCATCGCAACGACGAAGCCGAGTAGGCCGGTGAATTCCGTCAGCGCGAAGGCGAGGAGCATGGTTGGCTGGTTCGCCGCGGATGCGCTGGGATTGCGAAATGCGCCAGCAAGGAAGTTACCGAAAATAAGGCCGAGGCCAAGGCCCGCGCCCGCAAGCGGGATGGTGGCGATACCGGCGCCGATTAGTTTTGCTGCATCTGCTTCCATTGTTCTGTCACTCCTCAGTGGTTCGATAGTCGTTGGTTTCGTGAGCCGTTGGTTCTGTGTCCCGCGTCGCGGCTGGCTCTTCGCGCCGCGCTGGGAAAGCGATTAGTGATCGGCTGCGTGCGCCGCGTCGCTGAGATAGATGCATGTCAGGATCGCGAACACATATGCCTGGAGGAACGCGACGAGAAACTCGAGCGCCGTCACCGCCGCCGCGCCAAGAAACGGCAGGATGCCCATCACCGCAAAGACGCCGCCCGCGCCCACCATGGAGACGATGAAGCCTGCGAACAGTTTCAGGATGATGTGGCCTGCGAACATGTTGGCGAAGAGACGAATGGCGAGGCTGAGCGGCCGCGACAGGAAGGAAACGATCTCGATCGGAACGAGCACGAGATACATCGGCAGAGGCTGGCCGGAAGGCGCGAAGAGCTTGAAGAATTTCAGGCCGTTTTTGTAAAATCCGTAAATGATGACGATCATGATCGTCAGCATCGCCAGCGCGAATGTCACCGAAAGGTGGCTTGTCGGCGTGAACGTATGCGCAGCGTGGGGGAGCCCGGGAATGGTCGGGATGAGGCCGAACAGGTTCGACACGAGGATCCACATGAAAAGCGTGAAGACGTAAGGGAAGAACTTGCGCCCTTCTGACCCGATAATGTCGCGCACCAGGTCGGAGATGAACTCGTAAAGCACTTCGGCGACGGACTGCAGGCGGCCCGGGATAAACTCGGTGCGCCGGGTTGCGGCCAGGAAAAACGCGATGATGGCCGCGGTGCCGATGACCATCCAAAGACTTGAATTGGTGAAGGCGAGAGTGTTGGAGCCTGCCGGGATATGAAAGATCGGCAGAATTTCGAACTGCTCCATCGGGCCGGCGGCGCGCAGATTAATCATCGCTGGTTCGGTCTTCCCTCAATCGCCATCAGGCGTTTCATTCGCTTGGCCAAGCGTGCGCGACATATTGCGCAAACCGGCCCCAAATCCAATTCCGATGCCGACCAGAAGCAGCCATGGGCTTGTGCCCAGCCAGCGGTCAAGCACTATTCCGAGCAGGACGCCCACGATAATGCCGGCCAAGAGATCGCTGGAAACGCGCATCGCGCGTCCCCATGCGGCGCCGCCTCCATGATAAGGTTTTTCTTCAGCCGACTGATCGCCGCGATGGGCGTCCAGCCGTTTAGAAAACTCATCAAGCGAGGGCGGTTCTTGCTTGCCGGCGTCAGTCGCCATGAGCCTGCCCGAAAAGGTGGGACCGGCGAACGCCAACCCCATTGAAAACGCGCGGACCATAACGGCGCTGCACAATAGCGTCAAGCAATGCGATTTGGGGATAAATGCTTGAGCTGGCGCGGAAAAAAGGACCGCGGCGAGAAGACGCGGCGACCCTTTTTCGCGCCGGCCTGACAAACGCGATTCGAGGCCTCCGAACGGCGGATTTCCTCGGGTTTCAGATATCTTTTGGTTTTACATATTTTATGACGAAACGATCGGTTTTGCGCCTCACGGCCGGGTCGAAGACGCCCATGTCGAACATGTCGCCCGGATTGCGCAGAAGATCGCTTTCTTCGACCCGTTTGAAGCCTGCATTCACCGCCAGCGCCTCGACAATCGCCGGATCGATTCGGTGGAGCGTGCCGCCTGTCTCCTTGGGGGAGCCAGGGCGCGCCGCATGATCGAGCACGATGAAGGCGCCGCCCGGTTTGAGCACGCGGAAAATTTCGGCGTATGTCGCGCCTTCCTCGCCGAGGCTCGCGCCGTCGCTTGGGGTGAAGTAGATCTCGTGGGGCCCAAGAAACCAGGTGACGAGGTCGATGCTCGCGTCGCCAGGCTCCAGCGCGTCGAAGTTGGTTTTGGAGTATTGCACGTTGGGCAGGCGCTCTTCGCCAAGCCGGTCGGTGACGGCGTCGCCGAGGAAGCTGTCGAACGCCGCCGGGTTTTGCATGAACACCTTCCCGGAGGGGCCGACAATACTTGAAAACAGCTCTGTATAGTAACCATTGCCGGCTTCCATCTCCAGAACCGTCATGCCGGCCGTAACGCCGGTGAAGGCCAGAATGTCGGCCGGGCGGCGCGAGGCGTCGTCTTTCCTGTCCGCTGTAGGGCGCGACGGCGCAGCGATGGCGTCCGCAACGGAAAGGCCCGCCGGCTTTTCCAGGGTGCTATCCGCTTGCGTATTATCGATTTCCTGAGGCGCGGCTGTTGGACTGGTCTGTTCGCCGCTGCAGGCCGCCATGGTGAGCGCCGCTGCGCCTGCGAGCCATCGTTTTTTGATCATTCCCCGCCTCCAGCGGTCTGCCGATTAATACGCATACCCGAGATATCATCTCTTAGCGCGCATTCTGCGTTTATGGAATAACGTCCGAAGCGTCGCCATTTTGACAGCCGGCGGAAGATAGCGGATTTTGTAACAGGGCGCAGTTAAAACAATAGTTTGACGGCTCTTGTGTCGCGGGCGCCCGCGCCCTAGGTGGAAAGACGATGAGTGAAATTGCCAGATCTCCGTCGCCGAATGTCCTGAACGCGCTGCGCGCCGTGACAGGACCGAAAGGCGTTTTTGAAGGAGACGCCGCGGCGCCTTTTCTCTCTGAGCGGCGCGGTCGCTGGGCTGGCGAAGCCGGGCTTATCCTTGCGCCGGCGACAACCGAGGAGGTCGCCAAGATTGTCGCCCTTTGCGCCGAGGCGCGGGTCGCGATTACGCCGCAGGGGGGCAACACCGGGCTCGTTGGCGGGCAGATGCCCATTGGCGGCGAGATTTTATTGTCTTTGAAGCGCATGGCGCGCATCCGCGAAATTGATCCGCTGAACAATACGATGACGGTGGACGCAGGCGTTGTACTCGCGGCGGCGCAGGATGCCGCGCGAGACGCCGGCCGCTTCTTTCCGCTTTCCATCGGGTCTGAAGGGACGTGCCAGATCGGCGGCGTTCTGTCGACCAACGCCGGCGGCGTGAATGTGCTGCGGTATGGCTCCGCGCGTCAGCAGGTGCTTGGGCTGGAAGCAGTGTTGCCGAACGGGTCTGTCTGGAACGGTCTGCGCAAACTGCGCAAAGACAATACCGGTTACGACCTGAAACAGTTATTGGTCGGCGCGGAAGGAACGCTGGGGATCATCACCGGCGCGGTTCTGAAGCTTTATCCGTCTACGGTGCAAACGACAACGGCGTTTGTAGGTGTGCCGTCTGCAGACGCTGCGGTCGAACTGCTTTCGTATGCGCAAGGAGAAACCGGCGGCGCGGCGAGCAGTTTCGAGCTCATCTCAAGGCAAAGCCTCGACCTCGTCGTACAATATATCCCTGGCGCGCGCGATCCCTTGCGAGCCTCGCATCCCTGGTATGTGCTCGCAGAGTTTTCGTCCGGCGCCGGGGGCGCGTTGCGCGAACAGACGGAGGATATGCTCGCGGGTGCAATGGAAAAGGGCATGGTCGTTGACGCCGCCATCGCTGAAAACGAAAAACAGGCGGGCGACTTCTGGCGCATGCGTCACTCTATCTCGGAAGCGATCAATCATGTGGGGCTCGGCGCACGGCATGACGTTTCCGTCGCAACGAGCGCCATTCCTGCATTTCTGGAGCGGGCGGATGCGGCCGTGCGCGAGCTTGCACCGGGCGCGCGCATTGTCGCTTTCGGTCACGTGGGCGACGGCAACGTGCATTACGATATCGCGCCGGCTGAGGGCGCCGCGAAAAACGCCCTCGATAACCTGCGCGACGACATCGAGCGCGCAGTATATGATGTGATTGCAGAGTTTTCCGGATCGATCTCCGCCGAGCACGGCGTCGGACAACATAAGCGTAGCGCCATCGCCGCGCAAAAAAGCGATACGGAAATGACCGCCATGCGCGCCATTAAGAGTGCACTCGATCCGCTCGGCATTATGAATCCCGGCAAGGTGCTCTGATGGTCAAACGCTCCGCGTTTTTTTGCGAAAGCAGGTGCGTCAATGTATGAAAAATAAAAGATGAAAAGCAGATAAAAATTGCTTGCGAATTCTGAAGACGAAGGAAATTGTTCACGATGCTGATGTTATTGTCGCCCGCAAAGAATTTGAATTTCGATCCCGCGCCCGATGCGCCGAAGGCGACGAAACCGGCTTTGCCGAAAGATACGAATGCGCTGGTCGATGTCGCGAAGTCTCTTTCGCGCGCCGAGATCAAACGGCTCATGGGTATTTCCGACAAGCTCGTTGATCTCAACTATGAGCGCTTTCAGGCGTTTCAGACGTCCGGCCGTATTCCCGGCGCCAAGCAGGCCGCGCTCACATTCGCGGGCGATGTTTATCGCGGGCTCGATGCGGAGAGCCTTGCGGCGGATGATCTCGCCTTCGCGCAGGATCATTTGCGCATTTTGTCGGGCCTTTACGGACTGTTGCGACCGCTCGACGCTATCCAGCCTTATCGCCTCGAAATGGGCTCGCGGTTGGAAAATCCAAGGGGCGCCAATCTTTATGCCTACTGGTCGCCGGTTATCGCTAAAGCGCTCGATAAAGCCGTCGCCGCCCACGAGGATAAAACCATCGTTTGTCTTGCATCGAACGAATACGCCAAGGCGGTTGACCGTAAAGCGCTGAAAGCGCCGTTCATCACGATCAATTTCAAAGAGCTAAAAGACGGTAAGGCGCGCTCGATCATGCTCTATGCGAAACAGGCGCGGGGCATGATGGCGCGGTGGGCCGTACAAAAACGCGTTGATAACGCAAAGGCGCTGAAGAAATTCTCCGTTGGCGGATATAAATTTACGCCCGACATGTCCTCGGAAACGGAGTGGCTGTTCACGCGCCCGCAGCCGCCAAAAAAGTTGTAAAGTTCAGCTTACGCGCCGCCGCGTGTGCTGCGCAGGCCGATGGACGCCAGGTCGGCGGCGGTGTCCACATCGCCTAGTGTCGGAAGGTATTTGACGGAAAACCCGGCCGGCAGGCTTTCAACCGTATCGGCGAGAGCGTGCGGCGACGACCATCGCACGCCGTAAAAAAGCGCCGGCGCTGTGCGGCGGCGCGCAAGACCGATCAGCCAGTAGCCGCCATCATTGGCCGGGCCAAAGACTGCATCGGCGCCGTTGAGCGTTGAAAATGCGGTGCGTATGTGTCGCGCGCGCATGCCCGGTGCGTCCGCGCCGATCACCACTATGGGCCCCGCCGGCGCTGCGCGCATTGCCCGGCTCATTCGCTCGCCAAGATCGCCAGCGGTAAAATCGCTCGCGCCTTGCGGTATGCGCGCGACGCCGGCCGGCCATAAGGCGCCCCAGCCATCAATGGCGGCGTTTGTCGGCGATACGGCGATGATCGTGCGCCAATCGCCGCGGCGTGCTTCCTCTATGGTGCGTTCACTGAGGATGCGAAAAAGCGCCGCAGCCCGACCCATGCCGATGTCGCGACCGAGGCGTGTTTTAACGGCGCCGGCGCGCGGCGCCTTGGCCATGATGATGAGCGTGCCGCGGGTCATTTCGAATAGCTTTCTGCGATGTCTTTTGCAGATTTTACGCCCGTCAGAAATTGTACAAGCCGCAGCCCGTTCGAGAGAACCTGGCGGGCATAGCCATTGTCTTCATAGCGGGCAGCGCTTGTGACGGCTTTTGACTTGAATATGCTGAGCGCGCCTCTGCCATATTGTTTGACGAACCGCTGCATGAAATCGACATCCTCCATCAAGGGAAGATCCCGGTAGCCGCCGACGCTTTCATATGTTTCGCGTGATATCAGCAGTCCCTGATCGCCATAGGGCAGGCGAAGGATGTGCGTGCGCGCCATGGCGCCAGCGACGACGATCCTAGGCGGCGCGCCTGTGGCGTCAAAACATAGGGAAAAAACGCCGGCGCGCGGGCCGTCGTGTTGCATAAAGGCTTCTGCTTCATGGCGCCATCCGTCTTCGAGCACCGTGTCGCCGTGAAGAAATAAAAGCCATTGGTTTCGGGCAAGGCGCGCGCCTTCTGCGAGTTGGCGTCCGCGCCCGGGCGTTGTCGTCTCGATGCGCGCGCCGAACCCGTCGGCGATCTCCAGTGTGTCATCGGAAGAGCCGCCGTCCATGACGATGACTTCTTTTACAACGCCGGCGATGCTCGCCTCAACGAGCGCGTTGAGGCATGCGGACAGGCGCGGGGCGGCGTTCAACGCTGGTATAATGACGGAAATCAAGAGGGGCGCTAACTGTCTGGTGAACTGCGGTGTTCGTGACATTATAATGCGCGGCGCAGGAAAGAACGACACCCCACCGGTTGCGTTTAGGCGGCGGCCGGTCACAGCCGCGCGATTTCACCTTTTTGGCGCGCCTTGCGGCGCAGACACTCAGGCCTTCATTTGTTTGCGCATCTTATCGCGCAGAAAGTCGATGGGCTTGCGTCCGCTGCGCGCCTCATAGTGCCAATAGGTCCAGCCATTGCAGGCGGCGGCCTTTTGAGCGGCCGCGCCGACTTTGTGGATAGAGCCCTGAATCTCTGTGTCGCCGTCTTTCATATAGAGCGACCCGTCGGCGCGGACTTTCGCCGCATGGCCGCCGCGCGGGGAGTAGAGTTTGGCGCCCGGCTTGATGAGCCGGTTTTCGACCACGGCGCCGAATGGCACTCGCGGCGCTGCCTTGGGCGAGGGCTGGGTTATCAGGGCCTCGTCGTCGAGGGGTTTGACTTTCGCGATGCGCTTGCGGGCGGCGTCGATATAGCCCTCGTCGCGTTCGACGCCAATGAAGCGCCGGCCGAGATATTTCGCCGCCGCACCCGTGGCGCCGGACCCGAAAAACGGATCGAGGAAGACGTCGCCCGGATTGGTCGAGGCGATCAAGAGGCGATAAAGCAGAGACTCCGGCTTTTGCGTTGGATGCACCTTGCGGCCGGTCTCGTCTTTCAGGCGTTCGGCCCCGGTGCAGATGGGAAACTCCCAGTCCGAGCGCATCTGCAAATCGTCATTGCCGGTCTTCAAGGCGCGGTAGTGGAAAGTGTATTTCGATTTCTCGGACTTCGCGGCCCAGATCAACGTTTCGTGGGCGTTGGTAAGGCGCGTGCCGCGGAAATTCGGCATCGGGTTGGATTTGCGCCAGATCACGTCGTTCAAAATCCAGAAGCCCGCATCCTGAATAGCGGTCCCTACACGGAATATATTATGATAAGAGCCAATGACCCAGATCGCGCCGTTTGGTTTTAAGATGCGCCGCGCTTCTTTTAGCCAGGCGGTTGTGAAATCGTCATAGGCTTTGAACGATGCGAACTTGTCCCAATCGTCATCGACACCGTCGACATGGGATTGGTCGGGACGCGTAAGGCCGCCGCCGAGCTGTAAGTTGTAAGGCGGGTCGGCGAAAACAAGATCGACGCTTTCATCCGGGAGCGTACCCATGACGTCGATACAGTCGCCGGCGATGACCGTATCAAGACAGCTTTGAACGCTCGTCAGTTTAGCGGTTTTGCTTTTGGCGCGTGTTTTTTTTGCACTCGCTTTTGTCGCGGCGGTTTTTTTTCTGGCCGTCATCGTCGCCCCTTATCACTGTCTTCCGCATCGTCTTTGGTGAGATGCATCGGGGAAGAAGCGGCACTTTGAGTCGGCGACCTTCGCGCGTCAAGGCGTCTTGTTCAAAACAATCAACAAAAAAGACAGCTTAAACAATTGCTTAACCAAGGTTAACGGACCATTAAAAGCGGGCTCTTAAGCAACCTCTTTGGCGGCGCGGTCGCGAATGGGCTTAAAACTCATGCGATGATGCGGCGTGACGCCATATCGGTCGAGCCCTTCGCGGTGGGCGGGTGCGCCATAACCTTTGTTGCTTTCCCAACCATAGTGCGGAAAGTCCTCCGCAAGCGCATACATCATGTCATCGCGCGTGGTTTTTGCGATGATCGATGCGGCGGCGATGGAAAGGGATTTCATATCGCCTTTGACGATCATCCGGGCGGGCGCCTTTAAGGTTGGTTTTTGTGATCCGTCCACGAGGCAGATATCCGGCGGCGTCACAAGGGCTGCTTCCGCGCGCGCCATCGCCAAAAACGTCGCCTGCAAAATATTGAGCCGGTCGATCTCTTCGACGCTTGCAACGCCGATCCCGATATCGGCGCCCGACGCTTTTAAAGACGCTGCAAGTTCTATGCGACGTTTTTCGCTCAAGGTTTTTGAATCGTGCAGTCCCGGAGGCGTCATTTCCGGCGTGAGAACGACTGCCGCTGCGACGACCGGACCCGCCCACGGCCCGCGACCTGCTTCGTCAATGCCGGCGACGCGGCCCTCATGGGCGTCTTCGAATTCGAATGTCGGCGCCTCAGATATTCGCGTTGCCATAACAAGCCCTTTCAACTCGGAGGCGATTGAATGAGGCGAGTCGGTCTTGGCATGCAAAACTCTGGCGCCGACATTCGCGCCGTCAAAACAGCGACAACTGCGGTGTCGCGCTTGGCGGCGGGTGAAACTGTGTCAGGTCTAGCGGAGCGGGCTTGCCGCCGAGGCCGAGGCGGCGTGCGGCGGCGGCGTATCTTTTGGCGATCATGGTTGCGTAGGGCGTTCTGATCTCCCTGTTGCGCGACCACTCGGGATCATAATCGCGCCCGCCATTCATATCGCGAATATGGCGCATAATCCTCTTGGCGCGCGCGGGTGCAAATTCTTCCAGCCATTCCTGGAAGAGCGGCGAGACCTCAAGCGGCAGGCGTAATATGGTGTAGGCGGAGTAACTGGCGCCATGGTCGGCGGCGCGCTCCATAATCGCTTCGAGCTCGCTGTCATTGAGCCCGGGAATGAGGGGGCCGATCACGACGCCGACAGGCGCGCCGGCGGCGGCGAGTTCCCTGACCGCTGCAAACCGACGCTCCGGCGTCGAGGCGCGCGGCTCCATCGCCCGGGCGAGCGCTTTGTCTTGTGTGGTGATCGAAAGCGCCGTGCGTGTCAGGTTGCGCGCTGCGAGACGCGCAAAGATATCGCTGTCACGGGTGATGAGACGCCCCTTGGTGAGGACTGTTACAGGGTGTGAAAATGCATCGAATACGGATAAAATATCGCGCATAATGCGAAAGCGCTTTTCGATGGGTTGATAGGGGTCCGTATTGGTTCCGATGGCGACGGCGCGCGGCTTGTATCGAGGATGCGACAGCTCGTTTGCGAGAAGTTTCGCGGCGGACGGTTTGGCGAAAAGCCGCGCCTCGAAATCGAGCCCCGGCGACAGCCCCATATAAGCATGGGTCGGGCGCGCAAAGCAGTAGATGCAGCCATGTTCGCAGCCCCGATATGGGTTGATAGACCGGTCGAACCCCACATAGGGCGATGTGTTGGTGGTGATGATTTTGCGTGGGCGCTCGATCGTGACATCGGTTCTGAGTGCGTCGGCCTCGTTGCGTTCTTCGTGCAACGGGTCAGGCGCCGCCTCATGCACATTAGTCGACGCCATGCACGCGCCGATATCGCCTTGCCCTAAGGCATCGCTACGATGTGGGGGCGTTCTGCGCGGGGCATCATTAGAAGTCTGTTCGCGGTTCCAACCATCGTCGATATCGACGCGTTTTTCGGTTTCATAGCGTCCGGATGCATTGGAGCCCGCGCCGCGACCTTTCTCTCGGGAGGCGTTTCCCCGAGGGCGGAGTGCGGTCTCTCCTGGGCCGGGAGGACCGAAGGGAAGGGGCGCGGCGCGGGCCATGAACAGACACTATCGCGCAAAAAGAACAAATCAAGAACAAAATTTCCACAATCTGAAAATCGGCTCTGCATATTCTCAATCGAGCGCGGCGACGGCCTTTTTCATCACAGTTGGCAGTTTTGCTTTCGACGGCGCAATCCACTGTTGTTCGCTTGTTCGCCGAAAGCCCTTTGGCGCCTCGCCGCGAAAGACATCGAGCTGCAGGTGAAAATGCGTGAACGTGTGCTGGGCCTCGCCGGCGAGGGTCCAGGCGGTTTTGGCCGGCGCGTGGTCGAGGGGCGCGCGTTCTTCCGCCTCGCGCCACGGCGTGCCGGGCAGACCGAGCATGGCGCCGAGAAGGCCTTTTTCGGGGCGGCGCTCAAAAAGGACTTCGCCCTTTTTGTTGACCAGTGCAAAGGCCGCGCCTTTGCGATGAGGCTTTTTCTTTTTCGGCGGCTTAACGGGAAACGCTTCCGGCGCGCCTATTTTCTGCGCGGCGCATTCTGGCGGCAGAGGGCAAAGGAGGCAGAGCGGCGCTTTCGGCTTGCAGATCGAAGCGCCGATATCCATCAGCGCCTGCGCGAAATCGCCTGACCTTTTGGCGGGCCAGATCTCGTCCGCGTGCGCCTTGATGATCGGTTTCGCCGCCGGCAACGCTTTTTCTATGGCGAAGAAGCGCGATACGACGCGCTCGATATTCCCGTCAACGACGACGGCGCGGCGCGCAAAGGCGATGGCGGCGACCGCTGCGGCGGTATAGTCGCCAACCCCCGGCAGGGCGCGCAGCCCTTCCTCCGTATCAGGAAAAACGCCGTCGTGGTTGTTTACGACCGCTTGCGCGCAGGCGTGGAGGTTGCGTGCACGGGCATAGTAGCCGAGCCCAGCCCACGCGCCGAGCACGTCGTCGAGCGGCGCCGCCGCCAGCGCTTCGACGGTTGGCCATTGCTCCAGAAAATCATGAAATCGCGGCGTGACGGTCGCCACTGTCGTTTGCTGCAGCATGATTTCGGAAAGCCAGACGCGATAAGGGTCCGGGCGCGCGCCGCGTTTGGTTTCGGAAGGGCCGACCCGCCAGGGCAGGGCTCGCGCATTTTTGTCGTACCAGGCGAGAACGCGCGCCGCGGCGCCGGGACGGGCGTTGACGGCCGGTCGGGATAAGTTTTTTCTCGCCTGTCTTTCGCCAGCCATAGACAAGCGGTTATGCTCGCGGTGCGGGAAAATCGCAAAACTTATCGGCGCTTGAGATGCAAAAACCTTTTCGAACGAAGGCGGCGCGGCGCGCCCCGCCCAAACTGGCGCGGGCGGGCGCGGATCTTGTGGCGCGCCTCGCGAAACAGACAAAATTTGTCGACCCGTCGCTCGCCGAGCACTGGCAGACCATCGTCGGGGCGGAGGTCGCCAATCTGTGCCGGCCCGGCCGCATTACAGGCCATCGCGGCGCGCGCGCCCTTGAGGTCTATGTGACTTCCGGCGCCAAGGCGAGCGAGCTGCATTATCAGCTGGAAGACATGAAATCGCGCCTTAACGCCTATCTCGGGCCGAACGCCGTATCGCGTATTGTCGTCAAACAGCTGGCGCGGCGGCAGAAATCGGGCGGCGCCGACGAAGACGGCTCGGCGGCGCTGGAAAAGGCGCTGGCCTCCTTTCGCCGGTCCGTGGGCGTGAAAACCGAGTAGCAGTCCGGGCCTTCGCCGACCCGATGATGACGGACGGTTAACGGGGCGGTTTAGGGCTTGCGAAGCCCGCCGGGATCGGCGATTCTACCGGCCATTTTGCAGTTTTGGCCGTGCGAAAAGCGCGGCGATGGCTTCCGCTGGTGCGTCCGGCGGCGCCGACAGAAAGGGTTTCCTCATGGCTTTTGGTCATTCCATCGATTTTCGCCGGCGCGCCCAACTAGCGCTCGCCGCGTCCGCTGCTCTCCTTGTCGCAGGTTGTGGCGGCGCCAAAACCGAGGCGGCGGCTGAAGGCGGCGCCGTAACTGATGGCGGCGGTTTAGCGGCGGCCTCTGAAGAAACGGCGAAGAGCGGCGCTTTTGCGGAAATGGCGATCGGCGACGAAAATGCTGCGGTGACGGTGATCGAGTATTCTTCGCTCACCTGCCCACATTGCGCGACATTTCACGAATCGATCCTGCCGGACATCAAGCGCGACTACGTCGACACCGGCAAGGTTCGCTTCGTTTTCCGTGAGTTTCCCACAGCGCCGGCGCATCTTGCTGTCGCGGGCTCCATGCTGGCGCGGTGCGCGGCCGACAAGGGCGGCGTCGATGCTTATGTTCTCGTTTCCGAAGCGCTCTTTAAAAAACAGCGCGCCTGGATCACCAGCAACGACCCGCGCGACGAACTCATTAAGGTTGCCGGCCAGGCGGGCATGGATGAAGAGGCGTTTCAGTCATGCATAGAACGGAAAGAATTGCTCGATCATATTAACGAGACCATTACCGAAGGCCGTGACACTTACCAGATTACATCGACGCCGAGTTTTGTTGTCGACGGCGCCGTGCGCCATCCCAATTCAGTCGAGGATTTTTCCAAAATTCTTGATGAGGCCCTTGAAAAGGCGGACAAAAAGTCTGGGTAAGGCGCCAGCGCCGGCTTGGCGCAAGGAAAGAATCGGCGATTCACTGTCACAGGTGGGGCGCTTGGTGGGCGCGAGATCGGCGGACGACGCCGGTGTTGCGATCTTATTCTTGCGCCATCGGGAAGTTTTAGGCCGGGAACCCTTGCGTGAAATTTACAAACGTCCGTCTCGTTGGATTTAAATCATTTGTAGAACCGACGGATTTCGTTGTCCGCGAAGGGTTGACCGGCATTGTCGGCCCTAATGGCTGCGGCAAGTCCAATCTCCTTGAGGCCCTGCGCTGGGTGATGGGCGCGACATCCGCCAAGGCGCTGCGCGGCGACGGCATGGACGCCGTCATTTTCTCCGGCACGTCTTTGCGCCCGGCGCGCAACTGGGCGGAAGTGATTTTGACCCTCGATAACTCCGACCGCTCAGCCCCGGCGGAGTACAACGAGCACGACACCCTCGAAGTCTCGCGCCGCATCCTACGCAAAGACGAGGGCACGCAGTCGATTTACCGCATCAACGCCAAGGAAGTGCGCGCAAAAGACGTGCAGCTTCTGTTTGCGGATGCGTCCACAGGCGCGAATTCGCCGGCGCTTGTGCGCCAAGGACAGGTTGCGGAACTCATCAGCGCGAAACCGGCCAATCGCCGGCGTCTGTTGGAGGAGGCTGCTGGGGTCACCGGTCTTCATTCGCGACGCCATGAGGCGGAACTGCGCCTTCGCGCGGCGGAGCAAAATCTTGAGCGTCTCGACGATGTGATCGGCGAGCTTGAAACGCAGAAAGGCGCATTGGCGCGTCAGGCCCGCCAGGCGACGCGCTATCGCAATGTTTCTGGCGACATTCGTCGCGCCGAAGCGATGCTGTGCCACCTGCGCTGGCGAGAAGCCGTGGAGGCGCAGGAAACGGCCGCCGAGGGCCTCAACGACATTGCCGCGCTGATCGAAGAGACCGCGCGGGCAGCGGCGCTCGCCTCGACAGCGCAGGCGGAGTCCCACGGCGCGCTCGAACCTTTGCGGCTTGCTGAAGCGGAAGCAGCGGCGGGGCTTCATCGTCTCACCGTTGCGCGTGAGGGCCTCGACGACGAAGCGCGCCGCGCGGCGGCTGAGCTTGCGCGCCTTGAGGGCGAAATCCAGCAGATTGAAAACGACGCCGCGCGTGAGGCGTCGCTTCTTCAGGATGCGGAGGAAGCGGTTGCTACGCTGACGCGGGAAGAAACGACCCTGAACGACCGTGCCGGCAGCGAGGCTGAACGCATAGAAGCTGCGCGAGAGGCGTCGCGCGTTGCCGAAGAACGGCTCGTTGTGATCGAGCGCGATTTCGACCAGAAATCCGCCGATGCAGCATCGGTAGAAGCGCAGCGCAAAACCGTTGGCGGCAATATTGCGGCCGCGTCGCGCCGGCTCGATAAAATTCGTGAGCAGCATGGCGGTTTCGCCGATGAACGCTCGCTCCTGGAGCGCACGCCCGAGCAGGCGGAGGCCTTGAACGAAGCCTCGCGCAAGTTTACGGCGTCGCAAGAGGCGGCGAACGCCGCAGACGCTGCTTTTCAGCGGGCGGAAGAAGAGCGCTCCAGCGCCGAAGAACGTGAAAAGGAATTGCGCGGCCCGCTCCTCAAAGCCGAGCAAAGCCTCACCGAAATTGACGCCGAGCGGGAAGCTCTCCGGCGTGTCCTTGCGGCCAATGAAACCGACGACTGGACGCCTCTTATTGAACTGGTGAACGTAACGCCAGGCTATGAAAATGCACTGGCTTCCGCGTTGGGCGATGATCTTGGCGCGGCGGTTGATGAAAATGCACCGACGCATTGGTCTGCTCTCGGAGAAATGCCGGTGGAGGCGCCGCTGCCGGCGGGCGCTGCGCCGTTGTTGCAGTTTGTGACCGCGCCGGGTGCGCTGAAACGCCGACTTTCAGCCATTGGCGTCGTCGACGCGGAAGCTGGCGCGCGGCTTCGTCACGACTTGAAACCCGGGCAACGGCTTGTCTCGCGCGAAGGCGACTTATGGCGCTGGGACGGTTTTACGACCCATGCGGATGCAAAGACCGCCGCCGCCATCCGCCTTGAACAGCGCAACCGCCTTGAAGTGCTCGAAAACGATTTTGAGCGGGCTGAGGAAAACGCCAATGATGCACGTGCGCGTCACGAAGCGGCGGGCGAGGCGCTCGCCAATCATCAGAACCATGAACGCGAAGCGCGCCGATTGATGGTCGATGCGCGGCGCAATCTCGACAGCGCGCGCGACAAGCTCGCTCATCTCGAGCGCGAGCACGAACGCGCCGCGACGCGGATCGCCTCGCTCGATGAAAACCTTGCGCGCCTTGCGGAAGAGGATGCGGAAACCGCGCGTACCCTCTCGGAGTATGAGGCGACACGCGATGAGCTGCCCGATGCGGAGTTGATCGCGAATGGCGTTGCTGCCGCGCGGGAGGCGGTGGGCGAGGCGCGGGGGCGCGCTAGTGAGGCGAAGAGCGCCCTCAAAGACGTCGAACGGGAAGCGGCTGCGCGCGTTGCCCGCCTTGAAGAACTTGCCGATGAGCGCGATGGCTGGACGGCGCGGGTCGATACGGCGCGCGGCCGGCGCGGAGATTTACAGAACCGCTTGCAGGAAACCATCACGGCGCGCGATGCAGCGTCCGCTGCGCCCGGCGAAATCGAGCAAAAGCGCGCAGCGCTTCTCGACCAGATTGCGCTCGCCGAAGAACGCCGTTCCGAGGCGGGCGACGCCCTCGCAAAAGGGCAGACATTTTCTCAGGATGCTGACAAAGCAGCGAAAGACGCAGACGCCGAGGCCGCTGACGCGCGTGAGGCGCGCGCGCGTCTCGATGCCCAGGCCGAAGCAGCGGCGGAGCGCGTTGAAGAAGCGGTCGCTCTGGCGCGCGAGACTTGCGAAGCCGCGCCTGAAGAGCTGCTTGCAATTTCCGAGCACAAAGAAGGCAAGGACCTTCCAACCCGTGAGGAAATCGACAAAAAACTTGAGCGCTATAAGCGTGAGCGGGAAAATCTCGGCGGCGTCAATCTGCGTGCTGACGAAGAAATGCAGGAAGTGGAGACTCGCCTTGAGGAATTGAGCGTCGAGCGGGAAGATTGCGATGCCGCCATCCGCAAGCTCCGCGCCGCCATTGGTGGTTTGAACCGCGAAGCGCGCCAACGGCTCCTCGATGCGTTTGAGACAGTCAACACCAATTTTGCCGACCTCTTTAAACGACTGTTCAACGGCGGTCAGGCGGAACTGCGCCTTATCGAGGCCGACGATCCGTTAGAGGCCGGTCTTGAAATTTACGCCTCGCCGCCGGGCAAGAAACTGACGTCCATGTCGCTGATGTCCGGCGGGGAGCAGGCGCTAACGGCGACCGCGCTCATCTTTGCGGTCTTTATGGCGAACCCGGCGCCGGTTTGCGTTCTCGACGAGGTCGATGCGCCGCTCGACGACGCCAATGTCGAGCGCTTCTGCCGGATGTTGCATGAGATGGCGCAGGAAACCGAAACGCGCTTTATCATTATCACGCACCATGCGCTTACCATGTCGCGCATGGACCGGCTTTTCGGCGTCACTATGATCGAGCGGGGCGTTTCGCAACTGGTCTCGGTAGATCTGCAACGCGCGGCGGCCATGGCGGCCGAATAAAGGTCAGCGAGCGGATTTTCCGTAGGCTCTAAGCGAGCGGCCATCCTTCGTGGCGGTGTTCTGCGATGCTGACCTGATCTCCGACAGAGACGGCGCCGACGCCGCGGACATTTGCGTTCCAGCCGAAGAGGACGCCCTTCACGTCCGGATGCGCTGACCGACGTGATGCCATCAGGCTTTGCAACGGCTCGCGGGTAAGGTCATCCCCGCTTACTGGATCTAGAGTTGTTATTTTGCAGCGCGTGCAGGGTTTTACGAGATCGATGATAACGTCGCCGATGGCGAGGCTCGCCCATCTGTCTTCTTCCCATGGTTCTGCGCCATCGATGACGATGTTCGGGCGAAAGCGCGCCATGGTCACAGCGTCACTGCCATTTGCAGCGATGGTCTCGTTGAGGTGGGCGAGCGACGCCGTGCTCGTCACCAGAACCGGGAAGCCGTCCGCAAAACTGACGGGACAGGGCGGGCCCCAAATGGTGGGCGTCAACCGCGTTGTGGCGTCATCCATATAAAAAAGCCGCGCCGGGCGGGCGAGTGCGGCGCTCAGCCAGGCGTCGGCGGCGTGCCCTGCTGCGAGGGCGCTCACTTCGTCGCGCCAAACCGTGACGCTTTCGCGCGTGCCGGTTGTAGCCGTCGGGACGGCGACGTCGATTGTGTTTAATCCGGCCCTCTGTAGGCGGAGGGTCTCGTTTTCCTGCTCGGTCACAATCTGCGCCATCGCCCCGCATTCACGTTGCGTGAGGAAGCGCTTGTCCGCGTCGGTGACCATCCATCGGCGGTCGCCTTCAAAGCCGCGCATTTCAAGGGATGCGTGTGCAACCTCGCGACCGCGGCACGATTTGACGGGATAGATATGTAAAGATGCAACCGAGAGCGCTGTCATGACTATTCAGTCTAATGCGCTTTAGTCGGATCGGCAATTTCGGCTTCCTGGCGGCGATCTATCCAAGGCCGCTGGCTAGCGTGTCCGCAACCCCGGGGGGCGGCGCCGGCGTATCGGGGACGAAGAAATCGACCACCATCTTCTGAGAAGGGTCGACGCGATACTGCTCGAAATCGGTGACGCCGTTTTCATAGAGGAAGCTGTCGTCGATCAGGAAATTGCCGGTGAATTCCCGCGAAGGTTTGGTGAAAATCAGATGCGCGGCGTCGGCCAGGATATCGACCGTCCGCGAGCGTTTGACCATTTCGTCGCCGCCGAGGGCGAATTTGACCGCCGCGGTGGCGATCGCTGTGCGCGGCCAGAGTGCGTTGAAAGCAACGCCGTCCTTTTTGAATTCCTCCGCCATGCCGAGCGTGCACATGGACATGTTGAACTTCGCCATGGAGTAGGCCACATGACCGGCGAACCATTTGGCGCTCATGTCGAGGGGCGGCGACAGGTTTAGAACATGCGCGTTTTCAGATTTCTTGAGATGCGGGATACACATCTTTGACGTCAGGAACGTGCCGCGCCCATTGACCTGATGCATCAGGTCGTAGCGTTTCATGGGCACATCTTCCGTGCCCGATAGATTGATCGCTGAGGCGTTGTTGATGCAGATATCGATCCCGCCGAAGGTCTCGACGGTTTTGGCGACGCCCGCCGCGACGCTTTCTTCGTCGCGCACATCGACGATCAGCGCGAGCGCGCTACCGCCCATGGCCTCTATTTCATCCGCCGCCGTGTAAATGGTGCCCGGCAGGTGTTTGTGGGGTTCGGCGGTCTTCGCCGCGATGGCGATATTGGCGCCGTCCTTCGCCGCGCGTTTGGCGATGGCGAGGCCGATACCGCGCGATGCGCCGGTGATAAAAAGCGTTTTGCCTTTAAGAGAGTTTGTCATAGCGTTTTTCTTTCGGGTCAGTTGTTGGGGCGGCGTCGGTTAAAGGGGGCTAGCGCCATCGGCGGCGTTGCCTGGCGTCTTCGACTTCTTCCCAAACCCGAAGGGCGTTGCCGCCGAGGATTTTCCCGATTGCTTCGTCGTCATAGCCGCGTGCGATCAGCCCATCGACCAGCGCCGGGAAACTGGAGGCGTCTTTCAACCCGGTCGGCAACGTATCGCCCACACCATCATAGTCGGAGCCGATGCCCACATGATCGATGCCGGCGATGTTCACCGCACGGTCGATATGGTCGAGGACATCCTCAAGTGACGCAAACGGATAGGGGTTGGCTTCCTTCCACTCTTCATTATAAGCGGCGCGCTCTTCCGGCGTCAGGGCGCGCTTTTGTTTCGCCTCATGCTGCATCACCGCGGCGCTCTGTTTGGTTGAGTATTTATTTGCGTCTTCGGTCAGAAAAGCTGACCCATAATTGATCATGATAACCCCGCCATTCTCGCCGATTTTTTTGGCGAGGTCGTCGGGGATGTTGCGCCGAAAGCCCGGCGTGAAATAGCGCATGGAGGAATGAGACGCCATGACGGGCGCGCGTGTGACGGACAAAACATCCTCCATGGCGGCGTCCGTGATGTGGCTGACATCGATAATAACGCCAATATCGTTCATGGCGCGGACGAGTTCGAAACCGAAAGGCGACAGGCCGCCCCATTTTTGATTGAGATCGTAGGAGGAATCCGAAATGTGGTTCGCCTTGCCGTGGGCGAGGGTGATATAGCGAATACCCCGCTCGTAAAAGTGCTTCAGGTTGGCGAGGTCCCCTTCGATGGGAGAACCGTTCTCCATCCCGAGCGGCAGGGCGATTTTCCCAGCTTCTTTGATGCGGCGCACATCCTTCGGCGACGTCGCGATTTCAAATTTATCAGGATACTGAGCGGCGACGCCTTCCATCAGGCCGATGAGGATATCCGCGCGCGCTTTCGCACCGCCAGCCGGTTCGTATGCCGTTGACACGTAGATCGACATGAATGGCGCATCGAGACCGCCGGCCTTCGCGCGGTCGTAATCGAATTCCAGCACTTTTTCGCCGGTGGCGATGTCGGCGCCTTTGTCGATGATGGTCGTCGGCGCATCGATGTGACCGTCAACGATGATAAACTGTTTTGTGAGATCGACCGCGCGGGCCGACGGTTCGGCGCTGGCGCCGCTGAAGGTAATTGCAGGTCCGAGAGCGGCGCCAAGAGCGGCGAATGCGGTTGCGAGCGGTAACTTCATGGAATGAGGTCCTGTGGTTCTGAAAAAACGCATCGGCGACAACCAGTAGAAGCTTCACTCTCCCATGATCCAGCGATGCGCTCAAGCGTTTGCGGCCCTCGGCGCGACTACCCCGTTAACAGCGCCGGGTCGAGCTTTGCGATAGCGCCTGCGGTCACGGCGTCGGTCAGCCCGACAGCTTCGTTCAGGGTGTTGTCCGCGTAAAACCGCGCTAGTGCGATGCGGCCCTCGTGATATTGTTTATCCGTGCCCGCGTTAATCGCGAGCGCTGACGCAACCGCGCCTTTCGTGAGGTAATAGCCGCCAGCGACATTGCCAAACTGCTTCAAATAGGGCGTTGCAGCCGCGAGCACGGCCTCCTGATCGCTCACGGCGATTTGCAGGAGCCATTCGGTCGACTTTTCCAAGGCTTCGACAGCGGCTGAAAGGCGCGCGCCGATATGGGCGATGTCTTCGTTCTTCGCCGCCCGCGCAATGGTGGTCTCGTCTTTGACCTGCTGAATGAATTTGCGCGTGCCCGCGCCGCCGTCGCCCTGCAGCTTGCGGCCCACAAGGTCCATCGCCTGAATGCCGTTGGTCCCTTCATAGATGGCGGCGATGCGCGCATCGCGCATCTGCTGCGCGGCGCCGGTCTCTTCGATATAGCCCATGCCGCCATGCACCTGGACGCCGAGCGATGCGACCTCATTGGCGCGGTCGGTGGACCAGGCTTTTGAGATCGGCGTCAACAGACCTTCAAGAACGCTTGCGTCCTTGCGCTGTTCTTCGGTTTGGCCGTGGCGGGCGAGGTCATAGGCGACGGCGTTGGCGTAACAGATCGCGCGCGCCGCCTCGTTCAGCGATTTCATGGAGTAGAGCATGCGGCGTACATCCGCATGCTCGTAAATGGCGACCGGCTCGCCGGATTTGTCGCCGGGCGCGCGACCCTGGCGGCGATCCTGTGCAAATTGCAACGCATGCTGATAAGCGCGCTCGGCGACGCCAACGCCCTGAATGCCGACATCGAGCCGCGCCGAGTTCATCATGATGAACATGTTTTTAAGGCCCTTATTGGCCTCGCCCAGAAGCGTGCCGTAACACGCGCCGTTCTCGCCAAAGCTCATGACGCATGTCGGGCTGCCATGCAGACCCATTTTCTCTTCAAGGCCGACGCAGTGGACGTCGTTACGCTCGCCAAGCGACCCGTCATCATTGACGTGATATTTCGGCGTCAGGAACATGGAGATGCCGCCGGTGCCGGGCGGTGCGTCGGGTAGCCGCGCCAATACGAGGTGTACGACATTGTCCGCGAGGTCATGATCGCCATAGGTGATGAAGATCTTCTGTCCGGTGATTTTGTAGCGCCCGTCGCCCACGGGCTCTGCTTTTGTGCGAATGTTGGCGAGGTCGGACCCTGCTTGCGGTTCGGTGAGGTCCATGGCGCCCGTCCATTCGCCGGAAACCATTTTCTCCAGAAAGAGGCGTTTTTGGGTGTCGTCGCCGACGGCTTTAAGGGCTTTCACTGCCCCGGTCGTGAGCGTCGTACCGATGGCGAATGACATGCATGCGCCGTTAAGGGCGTCGACAAGGGCGACGGCAAGGGTCTGCGGCAGGTTCTGACCGCCGACTTCTTCCGGGAACGCAAGGGCGTTCCAGCCGCCGTCCACATATTGCTGATAGGCGTCTTTGAAACCGGGGCTCGTGCGCACCACGCCGTTTTCGAGCCGCGCGCCGTCAGCGTCGCTACCCTTGTTCAGGGGCGCGACTGCGTTATCGCAGAATTTGCCCATTTCCGCGAAAATCGCCGAAACGAGGTCTTCGGAAAGGTCGTCGAATTGATCGCATTGATCGAGCGCGGAAAATCCCGCCATGTGATCGAGAGCGTAGCGCATGTCGCGGATAGGGGTGGCGAACGACAAGGGGTTTCCTCCTGGCGGTATAACGTCGGCCTTTTATGCATCGCCACGGCCGTCCGCGCTAGCGTTCTCAGCAGTTTCCGCGCTAAGAAACCGCGCCATGGCGACAACAGCTTTAAAGACGATAGACGAGGCTTTGCTGGCGCGGGCGGGCGCCGCGATCCGCGACGGTGCGCTTGTGGTGATGCCGACGGAGACCGTTTACGGGCTTGCGGGCGACGCAACGAATGATGCGGCGGTGGCGGCGATTTTCGCCGCGAAAGGGCGCCCGCGCTTCAATCCGCTGATCGTGCACGTGGAAAACCGGGAGATGGCGGCGTGCTATGTCTCGCTTTCGCCCGCGGCAACGCGCCTTGCCGATGCCTTTTGGCCGGGGCCACTCACGATTGTCGCACCGCGGCGCGACGCGGCGTCGCTGCTGGCGAGTGCGGGGCTTGAAACGCTGGCGGTGCGTGCGCCAGCGCATCCGGCGGCGCGGGCGCTCATCGCCGCGGCCGGGCGACCGCTTGCGGCGCCCAGCGCCAATCCGTCCGGCGCCGTCAGCCCGACACGCGAGAGCCATATCGATCGAAGCATTCGCGACGCCGCGGCTTTCGTTCTCGACGGCGGCCCGTGCGACATCGGGCTTGAGTCGACCATCGTCAAAGTGGATGGCGAGGGCGCGGCGATTTTACGTCCCGGCGGCGTATCGCACGAGGCGCTGGAGGCCGTCCTCGGCGCGCCATTGGCCGAGGCGGCGCCCGCCGAGACGCCCGAGGCGCCAGGCATGCTGAAAAGCCATTACGCCCCGCATGCGCGCGTCTTTGTCGGCCGGGAGCGCCCTCAGGCAGACGAAGCTTTTCTCGCCTTCGGTCCCGATGCGCCGGACCATCCCTTTGCGCTGAATTTGAGCGAGGCGGGCGACACGAGCGAAGCCGCGGCGCATCTGTTCGACTATCTTAGAAAGCTTGACGCTCTTTGTGCGGAAAAAAACCTGACGGCGATCGCTGCCGCGCCGGTGCCCGATACGGGGCTGGGACGCGCCATCAACGACCGCCTTCAACGCGCCGCCGCGCCGAGAGAGCAGCCTTGATCAACGTGGCGCATTGAGCCCCCAACAAAGACATGCCTACCAAGTTGTGTTATGTTTTGAACATGACTTTGCAAGACAGATTAACGAAGAGCCTGCCCGTTCTTCTCTCAATTTATGCGCTGGTCGCCTGCGCGTCCTCTTCGCCGCCAAGCCCAATAAAAGCGGACATAGCGTGGGTCGCGCGCGGCGAGTTCTGCGAGCCTGAAACGGTTCTTGCTTTGCCAGACGATACGTTGCTGGTGTCCAATGTTTGCGGTTTTGCGAGCGCCGGCGATGGATACTTGTCGTTGCTCGACGGGCGGGGGAACGTGATCGACTGGCGGATCGTTGATGCGTTGGATTCGCCGCTCGGCATGACCTTCAGCGCGGGCGTCATCTACGTGATCGATGCAAATCGGGTGCGATCTTTTGCGTGGCCGGGGTTTACGGCGCTCGATGTGATTTCTCTCGACACTGAAGTAGCGAATGACATCACATCGTCATCTGACGGAGTTCTTTACGTGAGCGATACTGTCGCCGGCCGGGTCATGAAAGTAACGCCGAATGGTGATAGTGAAGAGTTGGCGTCGGATACTCAATTCACTGGCGCAAATGGTGTTGAACTTGCTCCGAATGGGGATTTATTCGTTGGCGGGGAACGTTTGTGGCGCGTGGACCTGGAAACCGGAAAAGTGCAGGTGATTGGCCCAAGCTGGCTGAAAGATATCGATGGCATAGAGTTTGAAGCGAAGGGTGTCATTCAAGTCACGCCCGTCGGCGGTCCTCTGGTTCGCGTGCGCCGGGATGGCTCTGCGGAGGTCCTTGGCGGTGGAGGCATTAGCAGCGCCAATCATGGGTACGCCGAAAGCCTGAACCTGGTGCTGATACCGACGGGCTATGACAACACCGTCATCGCCATAGACCTGTCTCAGTGCGATGAGGAGTGTTAATCGGATTGGGAGACCAATCGAACCGCAGCGCTTTCGTTCAACTACCTAAAGACGATTACGCGACTGTCGTAAAACACAACTCGTTCAGGTTTATTTTACGATGAACCGGCCCGCCGTGCGAACGTAGATGATGCATTTACTGGCGTTGTTGCAGGACAGAGTGTGTTCGATGTTTTCATTCGACGCGAAGTATCCGCCGGGGCCGATGTTGGATGGCTCAGTCGTTCCGCGCACTTCATGCAGTAACTCGCCCTTAATTACGACCGAACGAAGATCGCCGTCAACGCTTGAGAGGGCGCCGTCGTATCCTTCCGGCAACTGAACGAATGACCCGCCAAGCCGTCCTTGTTCTGTACTCCCCCAAAGCGCTGCCGCCTTTGGTCCGTTTTCCGCTCCCTCGCCGTCAGTATCGATCCATTTTACATCGTCGGCGTTCAGCCAAACGATGTTTGATGCAAGAAGACTGATCGGCCGTTCGCCATTATCGAACGCCTCGATGCCCGGTTTTACGAGATAGGGACCTTGCAAAATCTCCAGAAACGCCGTCGCGGCGGCGCCTTCTTTGGCGGATGTAATATGTACCTCGCCTGCCGGCTGCATCCAATAGGAACCGGGCGGTCGTCATCAGCGGATACGTCCACAATGACGACCCAAACGCAGAAGACTTATGGATGGGTCCCGGTTCCTATTGGATGCAGCCGGCAGGCGAGGTACATATTACATCCGCCAAAGAAGGCGCCGCCGCGACGGCGTTTCTGGAGATTTTGCAAGGTCCCTATCTCGTAAAACCGGGCATCG
>JBCCXE010000012.1:0-95117 GCA_039192395.1 Pseudomonadota bacterium | reverse complement strand
GATGATCCTTCCTCAACCGCCTTGATTACACGATCGCGAAGAGCCGCATCGTAACCATAACTCATAGCAGTCTCCCATCATCACACAGGAGAACCGAATCACTGTTCGAACGATTTGTGAATCACCAGATCGACAACTCGCCCTAGCTGCACCCCGCTCTAATGCGTCTTGATTCCGACCGAACCGACGCCGCTCAGATCGAACGCCGTTAAAGCAATCTAATCATAGTAGCGCAGCTTGCGCTCCACACGCTGAAAAACACGCCCGCCAAGCCCCTCCAACAACTCACTTGTTGGGAGCATTTCCCGCTTGTGCGCGGCGATCATCCAACTCGCCGCCGGGTGAAACCAGGCCGTTTGCCTGCCGACCAGGCCTTGAGCGTCAAGAGCATCATCGATCATCGCCTGCGAATACCCCACCGTATGCGGATAATACCATCCCGGTTTCAAATCACGCGGATTATCCTTCCTGATGAAGGAAAACAAAAACAATCCATTCTCGATAAGCCCGGCCTTGGCGCCGCGGAAAAGGCTCGCCAGTTGATCGGGCCCGGTATGGGTGGCGATGGACTGAGCGATAATATAGTCGAATTTGCGGCCCAATGACCGAAAGTCGAACTGCGGATTGGTAGAAAAGCGAGGGCGCTTCGCGCGCACCATATCGGCGCCGCACTCATGGCGGGCGCCTTCCTCAATCAGCCGCCAGTTGGGATCGACGCCGTAGTAACGGTCCGGCTTGAGAAACGGGATCAAAAGCCGCCCAAGGCGCATGGAGCCGCATCCAATATCCAAAACAGCGTCGTCCTCGCGAACGCCGAGAAAATAAAGCAGCGCCATTTGCGTTGCGCTCATAAAATCATAGCGTTGCGGCGGCCCCACATAAGCACGATGGTGATCTCCGCCGGGCGGTTGGTCGATATAAGCTTCGGGGGCCTCATGCAGCGACGACAACGCCCTTACCGCTCGATCATGCTCGTTTGAGGATGGCTGGAAAGCGATCTCGAAAAAAAACTCCCCTTGCGGATGATGAAAAGCACCGCCCCATTTAGCCTCTGCGCCAACGGCCGCTGCAAACTGGGACATCTGCTGAAAGGAGAAATGGCGGGGCCGCGTTTCAAAACTTGTTGTCGTGTTGTTGTTTCGAAAAACCTCTAAGTCACGCGGCGCATCCGGCGGTGCGTCAAAGTAGGTGAAGAAACCACGCGCATCCGACGCTAACACTGCGGAAAGGCGCGCAAATAAATCTCGGACTTGTTTATCGTCCAAGCCTTGCAAGGCTGACCGCACGAGCACGACGTTAAAATCGCCGTGCTGCGCGGCGTTTTCCAGAGCGTTGGCGTTAACGCTCAAATCAACTTGAGCATAAGCGCCTTCGCCAAAAAAAACGTCAGCGCCATCAAGAGGCCTGGCGCCCATGCAAACGTCGAGAACGCGAGCGCTGGACGCGACGCCGCATTGCGTCAACATCGTCAAAAACGGATCTGTCATTTCCTGTGCGCGCGCACCGAGACTGTCTTCGCTCACTTTCGCGCCCCTTTCAGTTGCCGCCGACGTAGAGCCCAATGCGCCACCGATTAAAAATGATCCCACACGGCATCGATAGAGACCATGTTATAGGGAGGGTCTTTGAAATGTTCGACTGAGGAAAAATGCGACGATTTTGCGCCAGCGCCAAAATTGTAGATAAGGCGCTCTTTCGTGCGCAAATGCCGCTGCCCGGCGACCGCCGTTAAAAGGCCAAGCGTTTCATCCCAGGCGAAGAATTTCCGCAGCGTATCCGTCGGCTGACGAGGTGGTGTCACGTTCATCAATTTCTCAAGCGACGGCGTCAGGTTTTCGTCGACAAACACGAGATACTCTTCCTCGGTCATCCAATAACAGTCCATGAGCTTTCGCCACATCGGCTCCAGCTTACGCCGCGTCGTCGCCCAGCCCCACCCTTGAAATCGGAAGAGCCCCTCCTCTTCGCCCGACGTAAGGAAGGGATGCCCGTATACAGAAAACGTTCCATCCTGATCTTCGATAGCGTCCAGCGCAGCATCAAAGTCAGAAAGTGCGCTGCGCGTCGGAAAGCAATCGTCTTCCAGAAACAAAATGCGCTCATAGCCAGCCATCATATGCTTCATCGACAACAGCATCATTTTGCGGAAACCGAAATTGCCGCGGTTGCGATGGATCGCTTTCACGGGGAACGCCTTGACGCACTCATGAACGAAGTCGACTTCAGTGCGTTTTGCGTGCCGCCCTTGGTCGCCATCGATCCAGACATGGACGTTGGAAAGACCGTTCTGACGCGCGAGCGCTTCAAGGACGTTGGTTACACAATCGGCGCGATCATGAGCGTAAACCGCGATCCCGAGATTGGGTGCGGGGTTCGCGCCATTGGCGTCAGCGTTGGGCGCGCCGCGGCTGCCGGCGACAGCGCGCACGCTCTCTACGATGGAGGCCGGTGTTGGCGTATTTAAACTGCCGGCGGCGCCTTTCATGCCCGACGCCGTTTTCGGCTTCAGCGTATGCGGATCGATCCGCCGGTCCGGACCGCCCGCCTTGAGGCGATTGCGCTCGGCGATCACATAACGCAACGGCCGCAATGTAACGATCGACCGCATTCTCGGCGCGAGGACATTTTCCAGTTCGATCACCCGGCGCCCGAGCGTATCTTTTTGTTTTGAAAGATCCCGTGCGGCGGCGCGTTCTTTTTCAAGGCGCGCAGTGAGATCCTTCTGTATCCGGTTATTGCGTCCTTCCACGCGCCACAAAACCGTCTTGATCTGTTCTGCGTCCGCGACGGCTTTTTCTTTCATCTGGGCGTTCTCGCTTTCAAGACGCCACAGAAGTTTCTTGATCTGGTCCAGCTCATTTTGCCACGCTTCGGGCGGGCCTGCCTGAAACTTGTGGTTAAGCCGCAGAATATTATCGAGCTGTTCATTCTGGCGGTCGGACTTCGACTTGAATTTATACGCGGCGCCCGCATGAGCGCCGAGAGTTGCAGTGACCAGGCTATGATCGACCGCCTCAGGCGCATCGTATCCAAGCGCCCGCATCTCCGTCCCGTAAAGAAAGTGCATGAGCGCGCGCTGACTTTCGGAAAGCTCGCTCTTGTTGCGCGCATCGCTGCCGCTGCGAAAGAACTTCGGATTGGCCTTTTGTAGTTCGGAAAACGCAGGCAGTGCGGCGTCTTTCTTTTCAAGGTTCAGGAACGCCGCGATATCGCCCGCCGCCTTCTCCGGCGCAGCGACAATGTCCTCGTACTTCATGAATAGGGTCGATATGCGCGATTTTGGGTTCCACGCCTTCAGATGCGCGCTCCATCCGCCGAACGACGTTGCGCCCAAAATCACATCTTCCATGGTGAATTCGTGGCGACCAAAATTTTGCAGGTAGTGGTAAAGCGAGACCATCACCGCTTCGGGATCGCGCACGATATAGATCGCCTTGGCGTCATCGGGCGGCGCATCGTGGGTTTTGATCGGCGTCAACGCGTCGCTCTCGGCGGCGCTCGCATAAAATTCGTCCCAGCCGCCCTGATAGGACCGGTGTCCGACAATGTTCGAAAATGACCGGGACTCGCCAATGTCCAGTTCGTCATTATACATTGAATAGGTGTCGACGCCGAAATACTCGCGCAGGATCATGCGCACAAAGGTATTCCCGGAACGGGGGTAAGAGGCGAGCCAAACAATCATAAGCGAAATCGACGGGAATGCGTTGCGAAGGACTTTCGGCTCTTACTGTGCAGCCCCTCTAAACACAACCGCGGGTCCAAATAGCGGGTAAGACCAAGCGAAAAATGCGCTTCCCACCGCCGCATTCGTCGTCACGGCGATGGAGACGAACCGCGCATGGGGAAATAGCCATAAAAATCAGAGAGTTACGAGCCGCCACGTGCGTGCGCGGGAAACGGCGGCGCAAGGCGCTCGGCGTCGTGCATTTGCGAGCCCCAAAGGGCGCGACGAACGCGCTCCCGATCGCTCGGTGCTCGCGAAGCCGCGAATCTGGCGCGCCCTTAAGCAGCGTCGCAAGTCTTCTTGCAAATTCGCGCGCCCAGTGCGAATTAACCTCCCCAACAAGGTCGGGCGCCGGGAAGAGCATTTGCGCCCCGACAGAGTATCCATCGATGAAAGGGTGAACACGTGAAGGTTTGTGTCATAGGCGGCGACGGATTTTGCGGGTGGCCGACCGCGCTGCATTTGTCGCAACAGGGCCACGACGTCATTATTGTGGACAACCTGTCCCGGCGCAAAATCGATGTCGAACTGGAGGTGGAATCGCTGACGCCCATCGCGCCGATGTCGGTGCGGCTGGCCACATGGGAAGAGGTTTCAGGCCGGAAAATTCGCTTTGAGCATATCGACGTCGCCGAAAACTATGCGCGACTTTTATATCTCTTCCAGACTTTTGAACCCGACGCCATCGTGCATTTCGCCGAGCAACGCGCGGCGCCGTATTCAATGAAGTCCTCCTTCCACAAACGATATACCGTCGACAACAACCTCAACGCCACGAACAATGTTCTGGCCGCCATGGTCGAGGCGGATATCGACGCTCACCTCGTTCACCTCGGCACCATGGGCGTTTACGGCTACGGCACCGCCGGTATGAAAATCCCCGAAGGATATTTGACGGTCAAAGTCGAAACCGATGCCGGCGAAGAAATCTCCCAGGAGATCCTGTACCCCGCCAATCCGGGCTCAATCTATCATATGACCAAGACGCAGGATCAGTTGATGTTTGCGTTCTACAACAAAAACGACAGCCTGAAGATAACCGACCTTCACCAGGGCATCGTTTGGGGCACGCAAACGGAAGAGACCAAGAAAGACGCAAAACTGATCAACCGGTTCGACTATGACGGCGACTACGGCACCGTTCTCAACCGGTTTCTGATGCAAGCGGCGGTCGGATATCCGATGACGGTGCATGGCACGGGTGGACAGACGCGCGCCTTCATTCATATTCAGGATACTGTACGCTGTATCGAACTCGCCATCGAAAACCCGCCGCAACGCGGAGAACGGGTGCGCATCCTCAACCAGATGACCGAAACCCACCGCGTACGCGATCTCGCCAAGCTGGTTGCGGAAAAAACCGGCGCCGACATTGAGTATGTCGATAATCCGCGCAAGGAAGATGCAGAAAACGACCTGCACGTGGAAAACCGCCAGCTTCTCGGCCTTGGTCTTGACCCCATCACTCTCGACGCTGGCCTCCTCGACGAAGTCACCGGCATCGCCAAAAAATTCGCGGGCCGCTGCGATCTCAGCAAAATCCCTTGCGTTTCTTACTGGACAGATGCGCAGCGGGGCGCGTGATCGAAAAAACAACCGCGAAAAAGCCGCACATGGCCGCACCGCGATGAGGCCTACTCATTGCGAGTGCTCCTTGCAGGAGCGCATTCATGGTGCGGGACAGGGGCGTATGCGCGCGCGCCGTACCGCGCGCTTTAGTCTATGAGGGTCCTCTGTGCCGCGTCCGGCGAAGTCGGGCATATGGATTTCGGCGGCGGCGGCTTCGTTGCGTTGGCGCGCAGCCTCGCCGAGCGCGGCGCCGCCCTAAAATGGCTCTCCTTTGGCGAGCAGGTGGCGCGGCTGAAGAAAGCCGGATTTGACGCCGAACGCTCCGCAGGCCTGCAACAGCTGGCGTTGCGGCCATTTTCGCCCGCCGACGCATCGGCGCCGCCGAGCGGTGCGCGCCTCGCCGGTCTTCAATCTGCTCTCGACGACTGCCGGGCATGGGCGCCCGATGTCGTTCTGTTCGATCGCTTGCTGGCCTTTGGCGGGCTCATCGCCGCCGAGCTGCAACGCCCCTTCGTAACGATCGGCGCGCCGGGCGGTCCCTGGCGATTTGAAGAAATTACAAAGCCGCAAAAAGGCGTCAACGTGCGCCCCGAGACAGCGCCAATCGAGACCTATCAGGCATATGGCGAACGCGTTCGCCATGCGCTTTCATGGCGCGACAGCGATCACGCCGTGTCGGGATGGCTTTGCTCGCCCTACTTAAATGTTCATTTCCTGCCGCACGATTTTTACGGCGATGTTACCGCCGAAACCTGCGCGTCCGTTTATCATCGCGAACCGAAAGACACCGCTTCCACGGTGGAACGCGCCAGCCTCGGCGTTTCGTTCGGCAATCAGGGCGGCGCCGATGCCTTGAAGCGGTTTCTTGAAATCGTCATCGACAAAGCCCTTGCGCCGACGCCAATCCAGGTGTTCGCCGGCCGGCGCGACGACATCGCGAAAGCGTTGCGCGCGGCATACTCATCGGATCAGGCGACGGTGCATGGATGGGTCGATTTCGGCGAGCATTTTCCACGCTTGCATACGCTGGCGTTTCTCGGCGGCGTGGGCGCAATATGGCGGTGTATCGAACAGCGGGTCGCGATGCTGGTGGTTCCAGGACTGATTGGCGACCAGCTTTATAATGGGAAGCGCATCGAAGCTCTCGGCCTCGGCGCATGCCTCTCGCCCGAAACGCTCACGGACCAGTCTGTGGCGAGCGCGCTCGAAACCTGCGCACGCGCAGCCACCGTACAGTCGCGATTGCATGAAGTTGCAGAGGCTGATCGCTACACCGATACGCTAATTAGCGTCTGCGCCCGAATTGAGGCGCTGGCGCATCGTTAGGCCGCACACCCGATCAAAAAAGCGCCGCCCCGGTCAGCAACGACCAATTAAGCAAGAACAAGCGGCAGCCTTGCAGATTCAACCAAGGCCCTACAGCGCCTAGCGTCATGCAACCGCGCACCAAACCGCGATGGGCAAGAACCACGCGGCTTTCGACGATTTGCATTGAACTTGCATTGGCGATCCGCATGGAAAAACCAAGCAAACGCCAATCATTACAAGCTATTCATACATACTTCCATGGGCTTGTTTCGCTGTTGAACCGACTTTCCCGGTGGTGTATCTGGTCGGCCGCTTTCGACTGCTTTGTGGTGGGGCGTCGTGAGTCAGCAACACTTGGGGGTGTTTGCGCATGGTAAATGTGCTCGACGAGGCGTTTAACCTCGACACGGGGTTCTCAAAGTCGTCCGGTTTTTTCGTGGAGGTCGGCGGGCTTGAGTTTTTGGGGATCTACGATCCTGCGAATTTGGCAAGCGACTTCGATGGCGCGGCGACAGCGCCGGACGCGGGGTTTGTCGGCGCCTATACAGGGTTCGCCGGCCTTTTCCTGACAGGATCGGACCTTAACGGGGCGGGCGCACGCCCAAGTGAGGTCAGCTTTACCTGGTCTTCGATCGATGTATCGGGCCTGCACGATATTTCCTTTTCCGGCCTCTTCGCCTCCCTTCCCGATGCGGTCGAAGGTCCCGACGCCGGCGACTACATTATTGTTGAAGTCGCCATCGACGGCGGCGGCTACACGTCTCTTTTGGATTTCCGCGCCGATGCAGCCAATGGCGAGTTTCGCCTCGACACCAATTCTGACGGTGTCGGCGACGGCGCTGCGCTGAACGCCGCGGCACAGTCGTTCACCCAGGCGATCACCTCGGCGAGCGTTTCTTCCCTTTCCTTGCGGCTGCGCGTTAAGACAGATGGCGCACACGAAGATTTCGCCGTCGACAATTTTGTCGTGTCCGGAACCGCGAACACGGCGCCCGTTGCGCGAAACGACGCTCTTTCCGCGGGTGAAAACGCGCCTTTGTCGAACGGTTCTCTCTTCGCGAACAATGGGTCGGGCGCCGATAGCGACGCCAACGGCGATACGCTGACCATCACAGCAGTCAACGGCCAGGCCGGTAATGTCGGCTCACAATTTGCGCTGGGGTCCGGCGCGCTCCTCACCGTCGGCGCCAATGGCGCTGTTTCCTACAACGCCAATAATGCGTTCGAGAGTCTTGCTGCAGGCCAAAGCGCGACCGAAAGCTTTACCTATACAATCTCGGATGGCTTTGGCGGAACATCCACCGCGACCGCAACCGTCACCATCAACGGCGCCAACGATGCGCCGGACGCCAGAAACGACGTGGCCTCGACCGACAAAAATAGTGCAACCAGCGGTAATGTGTTCGCCAATAACGGATCAGGCGCCGACACGGACATTGACGCCGGCGACAGCTTCATCGTCACGGCCGTCAATGGCGGAGGCGCAAATGTGGGATCGCAGATCGAACTCGATTCAGGCGCACTCGTCACCGTAAACGAAAACGGCGCTTATACCTATGATCCGAATGGCGCCTTCGTCAGTCTCGGCGCCGGTCAGAACGGAACCGACAGCTTCACCTACGCGATTTCCGACGGCGACAGCACAGACACCGCAACCGTTACGATCAACATTAGCGGCGCCAACAACGCACCGGTCGCGCGCGATGACGCGTTCACTGCGAGCGAGGACGCACCGCGCACGGGCGTCAACCTCCTCGCCAACAACGGCGCCGGTGCAGATACGGATGTCAATTCAGGCGATGTTCTGAGAATCACGGCCGTCAATGGCGGAGGCTCAAATGTAGGGTCGCAGATCGAACTCGACTCGGGCGCGCTCGTCACCGTAAACGAAAACGGCGCGGTTTCCTATGACGCAAACGATGCGTTTGAAAGCCTCAGAGCAGGCCAAAACGCGACCGATACGTTTCAGTACACCCTTTCCGACGGCAATGGCGGAACAGACACCGCTTCTGTTACCGTCACCATCAACGGCGCTAATGACGCGCCGGACGCGAAAAACGACGCCCTCTCAACCAACGAAGACAGCGCGACCAGCGGCAACCTGCTTGTTAATAACGGCGCTGGCGCCGATAGTGACGTCGACGATGGCGACACCCTCACCGTGTCGGCCGTCAATGGCCAAAGTGGCAATGTGAACTCGCAGATCGCCCTGGCCTCAGGCGCGCTTTTGAGAGTGAACGCCGACGGGTCCTATACCTACGACCCAAACGGCAAATTCGAAACGCTGAGCGCAGGCGGCGCATCCGGCGTCGATAGCTTCACTTATCAGGTTTCAGACGGCAAAGGCGGCTTCGACACCGCCACGGCGACGATTTCGATCAGCGGCCGCAACGACGCGCCCGTCGCCGCTAACGATGCGTTTTCAACGAATGAAAACAGCACCGTCACCGGTAATGTCCTGGCGAGCAATGGCGGCGTCGCCGATTCGGACATCGACGCCGGCGATACGCTCAGGGTTACGAAAGTCAATGGCGCATCGATTAGCGGCTCTGTTACGCTGGCGTCCGGCGCGACCGTTTCCATGAACGCCAGCGGGGCGTTCAGCTACAACCCGGGCAGCGCGTTCGACAATCTTGCGCAAGGCGCATCGGCATCCGAAAGCTTCGTTTACGAAATCTCAGACGGCAAAGGCGGCGTTGATACGGCAACGGCGACCATCACGGTCAACGGTCTCAATGACGCGCCGGTCGCACGCAACGACAGCCTGTCGACGACGGAAAAATCCACATCTTCCGGCAACCTTTTTGCCGACAATGGCGGCGGCGCAGACACCGACATTGACGATAGCGACAGCTTCACGATCACGTCCGTCAACGGACTGACTGGTAATGTCGGCGGCCAGATCACCACAAGCAAAGGCGCACTCGTCACCGTCAACGCAGATGGATCGTACACATATAATCCGAACGGCCGTTTCACCTCTCTTGGCGACGGCGCCAGCTCATCGGACAGCTTCACATACGAAATCACCGACGCCGGCGGACTAAAAGACACAGCCACCGCGACGATTGCAATCAGCGGCGTCAACGATGCGCCGACGGCGCGCGCGGACAACATCACTGTTTCGGAAGATGGCGGCGGTAGCGGCGACCTATTTGCCGACAACGGCGCCGGGGCTGACAGCGATCCCGACAGCGGCGACGTCCTGACGGTTACCGCCGTCAACGGGGCGGCCGGCAATGTGGGCGCCGACGTCACCCTGGCGTCAGGCGCCGTTGTGACGATCTCTGCGGATGGCTCGCTCGCCTTCGCCTCAAACGGACGCTACGAAAGCCTCGGCGCCGGCGCATCGGCGACAGAAACAGTCAACTACACGATCAGCGACGGCAAGGGCGGAACCAGCACAGCGACAGCGACAATCAACATTGTCGGCGTCAACGATGCGCCCACCCCTCGCAATGATGCGTTCAGCGTCAGCGAAAGCGGCACGGTCGCCGGCAACGTGCTGACCGGCGACTCTGATGTCGATAATGGCGATGCGCTCCGCGTCAGCGCCGTCGCTGGCTCATCGGCGAACTTGGGAAGATCTGTCACATTACCGTCAGGCGCTCTTTTGACGATCTCCGCAAACGGCGCGTTGAACTACGACCCCAACGGCGCATTCGATTTCCTGATCGCGGGCGCAACGGGTACGGATACTTTCGCCTACACCGCATCGGACGGCGCCGCGGCGGCCGTTGCAACCGTCACGGTTACTGTTACAGGGGAAGCTGGCGGCGTTCTGGAAGGCGATAATAACGCCAACACCCTCACTGGCACCAATTTCGCGGATACGCTTTACGGGTTGGGCGGCGCTGATCGGCTTAGCGGCGCCGAAGGCGGCGATTTGCTCGATGGCGGCGCAGGCGGCGACACACTCCTTGGCGGGGTCGGCAACGATCAACTGATCGGCGGCATCGGATTCGACCGCCTATTTGGCGAGTTTGACGACGACACCCTATCGGGCGGTAGAGACAACGACTACCTAGACGGCGGTTTGGGAGACGATTTCCTGAACGGCAACCTTGGAAACGATCAGCTATGGGGCCGCGGCGGCGATGACGAGCTCAATGGCGGCGCCGGCCAGGACCTCATTTTCGGCAACCCCGGCGATGACACGCTCCGCGGCGGCGGTGGCGCCGACAGCCTCTTCGGCGGCTTTGGCGACGACACCCTGTTCGGCGGCTCTGGCGACGACAAACTAAACGGCGAATTCGATAACGACGAGCTTTACGGCGAGGACGGTAATGATCGGCTCAAAGGGTCCAGCGGCGATGACACCCTGTTCGGCGGCGCAGGCGCAGACACTCTTCTAGGCGACGACGGCGCCGATTCCCTGTTCGGCGATGACGGCGTCGACATATTAATTGGCGGCCTTGATAACGACACCCTCACGGGGGGGCGCGGTAATGACCGCCTCTTCGGTGAAGCAGGCGCCGATGAGCTAAACGGCAGCGCAGACAACGATTTCATCGACGGCGGCAATGGCGCAGACCTTCTTCAAGGCAATCGTGGCAACGACCAGCTATGGGGTCGCAATGGCGCCGACACAATCAATGGCGGCGCCGGACATGACCTTGCTTTCGCCAACCAAGGCGATGACCTCGTAAACGGCAATGGCGGCCGCGACAGCCTCTTCGGCGGCTTCGGCGACGATACTTTGAATGGCGGCGGCGGCAACGACCGGCTGAACGGCGAAGCCGACGATGACGAGCTTTACGGCAACGATGGCAACGATACGCTTTTGGGGTCAGAGGGACATGACAGGCTGTTCGGCGGAACCGGCGCCGACACCCTTGAGGGCGGCGATGGCGACGACACGCTTGACGGCCAGGAAGACGACGACGTCGTAAACGGCGGCGCCGGCGATGACATTCTCGCCGGCAATGTCGGAAACGATACGGTCTCTGGCGGCGACGGCCTCGACATAGTCTCCGGAGGCGACGGCGACGATATGCTGTTTGGCAATGCAGGCATCGACGAACTTTTCGGCGGCATCGGCAACGATACCCTCGACGGCGGCGATGATGCAGACGCGCTCAACGGCAATGACGGCGAGGATCTCATCATCGGCGGCGCAGGCGACGACACCGCCTTTGGCGGCGCAGGCGACGACGAATTACGCGGCGGCGCGGGCGACGACGAACTGATCGGCAATTCCGGCGCAGACACGCTTCAAGGCGGTCTTGGCGATGATACGCTTCTCGGCGGCGGCGGCATCGATACGTTCATCTTCTCACGCGGTGATGGCAATGATCAGTTCTCGGACTTTGTCACGACAGGCTCAGCGAGCGAACTCATTCAGCTGAGCGGGTTCGGCGCTGATTTCGACACATTCGATGAGGTGCTGGCGGCCGCATCCGCAGACGGTTTCGGCAACACCGTGATCGACTTCGGCCAGGGCGACACGATAACGCTGCTGACGGCGTCCATTGACGGACTAAGCGCCGACGACTTCCTGTTCACCTAGAGCCGTTTGCAGTCTTTATGGGTCATGCAAACGGCCCTAAGTACTTGATTGCGCGGGTTGCGATGCAGTTGGCGGACGGGAACCGCCAACCGGTGAACCGTCATTCCGCTTCGCGGAATGACTTGCTGCAACCCGCTCTAAAGCGTCATCGTTTCATTAGGAATAGGAACAACGCTTAGGCCTCACGGCGACCGCCTCAGGCGATGCTATCCGCGATCTGCCCCAGTATCTCCATGGCCTCTCCCTCCCGCCCATCAGGAACAAAAAGGTGGTCATGATAAAATCCCGACACGGGATTGACGCCCATGTCATGTGCAGCAAGTTCGCTCGCAATACGGGCGATAAACCCGACGGCATTGAGCGAAGAGTGCGCCGCGAGCGTTATCATGCGGCACGGAAACTCATATGCAAGCCCCACCGCTTCCGCCTCTGGTTTTGAGAGGATCAGCGTCGTTCCCTCCGCCTCCCGAAACGTCATGAGCGGCGTTGCGCCATGAGGCATGGCGCCCTCGGCGACGGTCGCGAAAACGAAAACGCCATCGACGAGTTTCGTCGTAAGCGTCCGCAGGAGAACGTCGAGGTTCTCTTCGCCGCTCACTGACTCTTTTTGGGCGCCGCCCCGCGCCCGTGTATGCCGCACTCGGTCTTGTCTCGCCCCTGCCATCGGCCAGCGCGCGCATCGTCGCCCGGCGCTACTTTGGACGTACACGGAAAACACCCGATCGACGGATAGCCTTGCTTGACGAGAGGATGCAGCGGCAAATTCTCACCGAGAATATATTCCTTGATGTCTTTCGCCGACCAATTGGCGAGCGGCGTCAGCTTGATCCGCCCCGCCTCATCGCGCGCAACAATGTCGATATCGGCGCGCAAATCATTTTGAAACCGCTTGCGGCCATTGAGCCAGGCGCCGTGCAGCGAGAGCGCACGCTCTAAAACGCTCGTTTTACGCAGATCGCAACACCGGTCTGGCGACTGACGATTGAGGAGCCCCATAGGGTCGATCTCCTTCACCTCGGCGAGCCGCGGGCCGACCGTGCGCACATCCTCAAGGCCGAGCACATGCTGCAGACGATCACGATAACGCAGGGTCTCGCCGAAGAGTTTTCCGGTGTCGATAAAAATGACCGGCACGTCCGGTTTGATGCGCGTAATCAGATGGAGCAGCACGACCGCTTCCGCCCCGAAGGAAGACACCACCGCCGGCCGGTCGAACCAGGGCTGGTAAAGCGCGTGGGCGATAATCGCCTGCGCGCTCATGCGCTCGTAGTCGCGGCTTACATCAGCGAGAAATGCGTCATCGACAGTACGAGGCGCATCGCCGCGCACCGGCGATGTATCGATTTCGCTCATAGCGTCTTCCCTCCTTAGCGGCTCCTCCCGAGGGCGGGGCCGCGCCTCCAGGGAGCAGACTAGCCCGCAGCCAGCGAAATCGCAAAGCCTGCGCCGCAGCCTGAGGATAACGCCCTTCGGCGCGCCCTAGGTTCATTGCGAGGCCTTGGCCCCGCGCCAAAATATGCTAGGCCACCAGCCATGAAATTCTCTATCGTCATGCCAATGCTGAACGGACAGCGCTTTGTCGCCGCAGCGCTCGACAGCATTCTGGTGCAGTCTCACAAGGACTTCGAAGTGATCGTAATGGATGGCGGCTCCAGCGACGGCTCCCTTGAAACCGCGCGCGCCTATGCCGAACGCGATGCCCGTATTGCGGTTTTCTCCGAACCCGACGCCGGCATTTACGATGCGGTGTTCAACGGCTTCGAGCGCGCCAACGGCGACTGGTTGGCATGGCTCAACACCGACGATCTTTACACCTCCTGGAGCCTCGCGGCCGTTGCCGCCCACGCGCGCGCGCATCCCGCGTGTACCTGGCTGACCGGCTACCCCGCAGCCTGGGACGGCAATGGACGATTGCGCTACGCGCGGCCCACCGGGCTTTACCCACAGCGGCTTATTAAAGCCGGCTGGTTCCATAGCAGGCTCCTTGGTTGTATCCAGCAGGAAAGTACGTTCTTTGCGCGCAGATTCTTCGACCAATTGAGCGAGGACGAACGCAAGACCATCCGCGCCATGCGATACGCCGGCGACTTCGCCTTGTGGCGAGCCTTCGCACACCATGCGCCTCTCGATGTCACGCCGACCGTCCTCGCCGGCTTTCGCCGTCACGGCGCCAATCTTTCGCTGATGGACGACGGGGGCGCCTATGAAAGGGAAGCGCACGCGGCAGGCGCCTTTTCCCCGCCGGCGCCGATCGCCGGCCTCCTGGCGCTCGCCTATCGCATGGCGGCGTCCTGGGCGATGATGCGCGCAGCCGCGCGCGCCGATGACGCCTTTGCGCAAGAGCTCACCGCATCGAAGCCCCCCTGATGCGCGCCGATGACGCTCTGGCGCAGGAAACAGCGCCGCAAAACGACCGCTAATTCGAGCGGGCGCGCGCCATCCCTGCAGACGGTCGGCGCCATTGCCTTATGGGGGGAGAGATGCCAATAGGAGCGCTGAACAAACCCGCGCGGGCGGGCGCGAAAAACGGTTGAATTCAGGTATTGGCGATGGGGTATGACGTCGGCATTGTCGGCCTCGGCTATGTGGGGCTCACGCTTGCGACAGCGCTGGCCGATGTTGGGATGCGTGTCATCGGGGTCGAAAAACGCGCCGACGTCGTCGACCTCACCAATCGCGGCAAACCCCATTTTTCCGAAAACGGTCTTGAAGAACTTCTGTCCTATGTGGTGGAGGAGGGCGCGCTGACGGCCGCCGGCGCTTTTGCGCCGGACGATCATTGCGACGTCTATGTCATCACGGTGGGAACCCCGCTTGACGCTGACGGCAAGGCGCGTCTCGACTACATTCAGGCGGCGACCCGGGAAGTCGCCGCCAACATGAAAGACGGTGCGCTCGTTATTTTGCGCTCTACGGTCAAAATCGGCGCGGCGCGTAATGTGGTTGCGCCGATCCTTGCGGAGACCGGCAAGCAGTTTCAGATCGCCATGTGCCCTGAGCGCACCCTTGAAGGCAAAGCGCTGCATGAACTCCGCAATCTGCCGCAAATCATCGGCGCCGACGATGAAGCGACCCGCGAGCGCGCGGCGCATTTCTTTTACAAACTGACGCATACGGCGGTTCAGGTTTCTTCGCTGGAGGCGGCGGAAATCGTCAAGCTTGTCGACAACACCTATCGCGACGTGCAGTTCGCGTTCGCCAACGAGGTGGCGCGGCTGTGCGACGGTTTCGGCGTCAATGCGCTTGAAGTTATCAATGGCGGCAAGCTCGGCTATTCCCGAACCAATGTCGCCCTGCCTGGTCTGGTGGGCGGCCCGTGTCTTGAAAAAGACCCACATATCCTTTGGCAGTCTGCGAAGGATCGCGGCATCGACCTCGCGATTACGCGCGCTGCGCGCGGCGTCAACGAAAACCAGCCGGCGGAAACGGTGGAGTTCATCGCCGAGGAATTCGAGCGCCGCAAATCCGGCAAGGCGCCGGCAATTGCGATTTTAGGCATGGCCTTCAAGGGCGTTCCGGCGACGGACGATTTACGCGGCGCCATGTCCTTACATGTTCTGGCCGCGCTGCGCGCGAAGTTCGCTGACGCCGAGATCCGCATCCACGATCCGGTCGCCTCGAAAGAAGACCTTGAAAGCGTCGCGCCAGACTGCACCGTTGCGGACGACGTCGCCGGCGCCATCGCGGGCGCCGATATCGCGATCATCGCCAACAATCACCCGGCGCTTGCGCAATGGCGCCCGCTTCACATGACGCGCGAAATGAGCGACGGCGCGTTCATCTATGATTACTGGAACCATTTTTCCGACCTTCGCGCACACGAACTCGGCGACAGCTATTTCGCCGTTGGCAATGCGACGGCCGGCGTAAAAGGCGGCGCTCAATGAGCAAACGATGCGTGGTGACGGGCGGCGGCGGTTTCATCGGCGCCTATCTCGTTAAAAAACTGGTGCGCGACGGATGGGATGTTGCGGTCGTCGACAACATGGAGCGCGGCGATGCAAGCCGCTTCGCCGACGTCGCCAAAGACGTCGACCTTTTCACCGCCGACGTGCGTGACGCAAACGCCTTGAAAGACGCTTTTAAGGGCGCTGAGGTTATCTTCCACCTTGCCGCCATCAACGGGACGGAAAATTTTTACAACCGTCCGGAGCTTGTTCTCGATGTCGGCCTGCGCGGCGCCCTCGCCGTTGTCGACGCCGCGCGCGCTGCTGACGTTCCCGATATCGTTGTCGCGTCATCTGCAGAAGTTTACCAGACGCCAGCGACCGTGCCGACCGACGAGACCATCGCACTGATGCTGCCGGACAGCCTCAATCCGCGCTATTCCTACGGCGGGTCGAAAATCGTTTCTGAGCTGATTGCTTTCAATTACGGCCAGGATCATTTCCGGAAAGTTCAAGTCTTCCGCCCGCACAATGTTTACGGCCCCGACATGGGCTGGAAGCACGTCGCGCCGCAATTTATCACCCGCGCCCTGGAGCTTGATGCAAAAAACGATAACGCCGGCATCGACTTTCCGATCCAGGGCGACGGGCTGGAAACGCGCGCCTTCGCCTTCGTCGATGATGTGGTCGACGGCATTGTTTTGATGCAGGAAAAAGGCGGGCACCGCGAGATCTATCATATCGGCAACGATGAAGAAGTTTCGATCCGCAGGCTTGTCGAATGCGTCGGCGACGCGCTTGGACTTTCGCTCAACATCGTCCCTGGCGAGGCGGCCGTCGGCGGCACGCCGCGACGCTGCCCCGACATTTCTAAAATGCGCGCCCTCGGTTACGATCCGAAAGTGAACCTCGCCGACGGCGTCAGGAAAACTGCAGCGTGGTACAGAGCAAATGCGGATAAGCGCCCCGCCAACGACCTGATGTAAAGTCCTTTCCCATGATGAATAAAAACGACCGAATATACGTCGCAGGCCATCGCGGCATGGTGGGCGGCGCTATCCTGCGTGCGCTGGAGGCGGGTGGTTATGGAAATCTCATCACGCGCACCCGCCAGCAAGTCGATCTGACGGATAAAACCGCTGTCGATCGTTTCTTTGCGGAAGAAAAAATCGACTACGTGTTCGTCGCTGCGGCCAAGGTGGGCGGCATTCTTGCCAACGACACCTATGGCGGCGATTTCATCCGTGAAAATCTTTATATCCAGACCAACATCATCGATGCGGCGCACCGCAACGGCGCCAAAAAACTCCTGTTTCTAGGTTCAAGCTGCATCTATCCAAAACTCGCTGAACAACCGATCAGCGAGGCGAGCCTTCTGACCGGCGCCATGGAAGAGACCAACCTGCCCTATGCGGTTGCGAAAATCGCGGGCAAGGTCATGTGCGACGCCTATCGTCGTCAATTCGGGTTCGATGCTTTCACCGTGATGCCCTCAAACGTCTATGGCGTCGGCGATAATTTCGATCCGCAATCGAGCCATGTGGCCGCAGGCCTTATGCGGCGCATTCACGAGGCAAAACGCGACGCTGCGCCGGAAGTGGTTGCCTGGGGCACCGGCTCGCCCATGCGCGAACTCGTGGACGCGGACGATCTTGCGGATGCATGCGTTTTCCTGATGAATAACTACAACAACGGCGCCATGATCAACGCCGGGTCCGATCAGGAAATATCAATCCGTGATCTGACTTATATGCTGGCGGACATCATCGGGTACGAAGGCGAGATCCGCTGGGATACGTCAAAGCCCGACGGCACGCCGCGCAAGATCATGGATAACACGCGCATCAAGGACCTCGGCTGGGCGCCGAAAACCTCGATCCGCGACGGCATGACGAAAATGTACGACTGGTTCTGCGCCAACGTCGCTGACTAACCGAAAAGCTGAGCGAATTGCATCCAGGCCGGCGTTGACCCGCGCATAGCGCGTCTATCCTTGAGCGCGCTCGGTCTCCAGACATTTACGCCAATAAGTGTCGATACCATTGGCGTCGATATAGTCGCGCGCATAAGCAGCTGCGCGCGCCTTGTAATCTTCCTGCGCGCTGGCGATTTTCAAAACGCCCTTGGCCATCTCAATGGGCAGAGCGCCGGTTTCGCCGCCAAAATCCTTGGCCGCTTTTCCGGGATATGAACCGTCCTTCGCGACGATGATTTTCTCCGCGGCGACGGCCTCCGACACAATCGTCGACCCGCGCACGCGATAGTCTTTTTCATTGTAGGGCATCAAAACAACATCGGAAGCCAACAGGAGGCTTTGATAATCTTCCTCCGACAAGGGCTCCAGCATCAACGATACCTGCGAGGATGGCATCTCCTCCAGTTTTTCAATCGCTTTCACGATTACCGGATCGCGTCCGACGATTTGCGGGCTGGCGTGCAGGACATATTTTATTTTCTGCGGATCGGCGTTCGGGAAGTCCTCACCGCCGGCGAATTCAAATGTTCTGCGGACAACGTCAGGAATAAGGAAGAACCCCTTTTCCATGCGGGCCGAGCCAAGCGAAACGATCACGAACATGTCGTCGTCGAGCCCCAGTGTATCGCGCCGAAACCGCTTCGCCCGTTCGATTTTTTCGGGGTCATTCGGATAAACGGGCACGTCCAGCGGGCGCACCTCGATCGACCATAGCTCCGCCAGATGCGCCGCCAGATAAGGGTTCTCCGCATAAAGAAAGAGCTTTTTGTCGATCAGCCCTTTTTCGTTCAGGGACGACAACGCCGCGGCGATATCGTCCGCATTATCGCGGTTCGGCATGACGCCAACAGGATCATAAGGCGTCGCCACATGAAAAACCGGCAAATCCTCAGCCGGCAGTTCAGCGACAATGCGCGCGATACCGAGAAAACTGGCGCCATCGGCCGTATGCAGGAAGAGCCTGTCGTTCGCGCCGATTTCAAACCGTTTCATGGCGGTCAGAAGATCAGCGTGGAACGCCGCCGTCTGATCGACCTTCTGCGGTGCGGCCGCAGCGCCGCCCCCAGTCAGCCGGCGCACAACCCGTTGCAGGAAAGAAGGCGCCGCTTCTTCCTTCTTCGCCATGTAATTTTGATACATGCTCGCCGAAAACGTCGGGGCGACCGTCGCGCCATCACTCATAAGCTCGCCGCCGAAATCCTTCGAGCAAAGCCAATGCACGTCAAAATTTTGTTTCTGAGCGGATAATGTAGCAGCGCGCGTCATCATATAGTGATGACCGCGAATGTCCTTCAGCGACGGATCGATGATAAAAAGCCGGTTCATGCGACAGCTAGTCCGGTACGATCAAACGGATCAATTGCAATCAGAGCCTTGTAAAGGTCCTCAGCCAGCTTGAATTTCTTATTGATCAAAATCATGTCCGACATCGCATTTTGACGGGCGGATACCCGGCCGTAGTAGTCATCAAGATCGTCGCCGTTGATCGGCTCATAGAACGACGGCCACATGGCGTTCGCGATATCAATCAGATAGTAGTCCTCGGCGAGCATCTCCTGAAAACTTCGATCGCCTACGCGCTTTGTCCGCGCCCAAGGCTGAATTTCACATATGATCACAGCAGCTTTTTTACGGTGTTTACTCAACCCACGAAGCGCGTTGGCCTCGAACCCCTCAACATCCAGCTTCATGATGATGCAATCAAAATCGGAAAAACCATTCTCGATTTCGTCATCCAATATCGTCGAGCGCGCCAAGCGAGCAAACGATCCGGACTTTTTCTCGTTCAACCCTCCGGAGAGTGTTTTACCCGCATCATATTCGTACAAGATCGGCCCCGATACATCCGAAACCGCCGCACGCCGCAACTCAAACATCTCCGCAAGCTCGTTGATTTCAGCATTCGCCTCAATCAGGTCCTGGGTTGGACCTGGCTCAAAGCAGCGAATGCGGGTTTTAAGGCCTCTTTGCCGAGCAAGCGTTCCAAAGAAAACTGAATAAAGGCCAAGATAACCACCGACATCAAAACATCCGACACTGAGATTGGCTCGCTTCAATTGTTCGAGAATGCGCGTCAAATATACACGGCAATCGGAACGAAGCGACGCCGGGTCTTTGTTCGGCCGCCAGCGTTCAATCAGCTTATTATAGTTTCTACGCTGAATAAACGTAACGGGATTGATAATTTCATGAGGACGCCACCGCAAAAACCGTTTTGTCTGCGCCGCCGCACCCGGCATAAAAAGACCGTAGTCCCCTAGCTGCGCAAACGAAACTAACTCATGGAAGAGGAGCGTTGCGCGCATCGCTTCAAGATCAACATTCGCGTCCCTCACACCATACATCGGCACATTGTCATCCATCTCTATCGCCTTATGCCCCGCACTGGACGCCGCCTGTCAGACACTCACACGTCTCCCCAAACGCCGCAAAAATAAAAGACTTAACTCTCTACCCAACGATTGCAAACGAAATATGGGAAAACGCAATCGGGAAAAACTTCCCCCTTCAGAGCCATTCGCAACCGCGAAATCGCGCCCCGCCGCTCTGCTTCAAGCGAACACCGATAGCCTCACCATCCTTCACCGCCTGCTTGAAGCTAATTAGAATACCATCTTTATGACGCGCGACCTGGATATCTCGTTCGCCAGCATCAACCACAGTAACCTTTTCGGGATGCTCGAGCATAAGAACAAGCGCTTCACGCGGCTCCGCGCCGAGGTTGGCGTAGTGAATTTGCGCATCGGCATCGAGCGCGCCCTCCGCGCCAACGCCGAAAATCGTCGTTCGGTTTTTGGAAAGCCGTCTTGAAAGCCAGTTGCGCACCCCTTGCGCGGGGATACGCTCCAGCAGGTGATGGATGGCGAAGGACTGGAAAATTCTTTTTTGTTTTTCAGCCGGCGCATGCTCTGCGATCAATGCACGCAACTCATCGCGCCGCGCCTTGTTGAAAGACGCCGTTTTCGTTCCCTCTCCCCAGAGCACCATCGACAACGGCGCATCGATAAATCCAAACTTCGCGCCCGCCTTATAAAGCCTGATCCACAAATCCCAATCCATCGTGTAATGAAGGTCTTCGTTGAGACCGCCGACGCGCTCATAAGCACTGCGACGGAAAAAGCACGATGGTTGCGAGATAATACCCGCCTCAAGGATGCGCGGGCCCGGCGGCTCCACCGCCCAATGATACCCCGTCATCTCGCCCCGGTCGCCGAGGATGATAGAATGTCCGCATACGACGTCGAGATCCGGGTCGGCCTCGAAAGCCGCAACCGCCTTTTCAAGCGCACCTGGAAACAAAAGGTCATCGGCGTTCAGCCAGCCGAGAATATCGCCGGTGGTGTTTTCCCAACCCTCGATAATCGCCGCCGACTGCCCCCCGTCGGGGCCATGACGACGATAGGCGAGCATACCGTCATGCGCGTCCGCAATTTCCTTAACGCGCTCATCGCCCGATGCATCGAGCAGGGCGGATTGAAACGGCGCGCGCTGGATCGCGAGACTGCGCAGCGCCGAGGGCAGGAAATCGTGATACGCGCCGATGGGCGTTGAGATCGCGAAGACCGGGCTGTCGGCCGGCTTATCCATAAAACCGCCCGCCTAGAAAATTAGACCCGCAGGCCCGAACCGGCGTCGGGAGCCGCCTTTTTGGAAGAGCGAATAAAGAGCCATGACATTGCATCGCGCGGGTTTGGCATGAGGGGTTTCGACTGTCAAAGCTTCCGGCGCTCCAAGATCGCCCCGAGGGCGGTCAGGGACGTTCAGGTCAGCGCTTCTTCCGGCAAGGCGAGATCGTTTTGCACCATCTCCGTAACGAGATCGGCGAAACTCGTTTGATGGCGCCATCCAAGCTCCCGCTGCGCCTTACTCGGGTCCGCCAGGAGCTCCTCCACTTCCGTAGGGCGAAAATACTTCGGGTCCACCCGCACGCGCACGGCGCCGCCCTTCGCATCGACGCCCGTCTCCTCAACGCCCGCGCCGCGCCATTCGATGACCACGCCAATTTCAGCGAAAGCACGCTCTACAAACTCGCGCACGGAATGCATTTCGCCGGTGCCGAGCACATAGTCCCCTGGCTTTTCCTGCTGCACCATGCGCCACATACCGTCCACATAATCGCGCGCATGTCCCCAGTCGCGGCGCGCATCGAGATTGCCGAGATAAAGGGTTTGCTGCAGTCCCTTATCGATGGCCGCGACCGCACGGGTGATCTTGCGCGTTACGAACGTCTCGCCGCGTAACGGACTTTCATGATTGAACAGAATACCGTTTGAGGCGTGCACTCCGTAAGCTTCGCGATAGTTCACCGTGATCCAATAGCCGTAAAGCTTCGCCGCCGCATAGGGCGAACGCGGATAAAACGGCGTCGTCTCAGATTGCGGCGTTTCCCGCACAAGCCCGTAGAGCTCGGATGTCGACGCCTGATAGAATCGTACTTTTTCTTCAAGTTTGAGGATGCGAATACCTTCCAGGAGCCGCAAAACGCCAAGCGCATCGGAATTCGCCGTGTATTCCGGTGTTTCAAAACTCACATGCACATGGCTTTGCGCGCCGAGATTATAAATCTCCGTAGGCTGCGTTTCCTGCATCAGGCGAATGAGATTGGTGGAGTCCGTCAAATCGCCGAAATGCAGAAAAAAATCCGTCGACGTCTCATGCGGATCTTTGTAGATGCCATCAACACGTGCGGTGTTAAAAGACGAAGAGCGTCGCTTCACGCCGTGCACCTCATAGCCTTTGGCCAAAAGGTGCCGGGCGAGATAGGCGCCGTCCTGACCGGTAACGCCCGTAATCAGCGCAACTTTTTTCACCGCCTTGATACCTCCATCCGACGCGCGATGAAGGGCCCCCGCACCGCGAAAACGCTTCTATAGCCGAGCTTATTCACAAGAGCCAGCGCACCGCCGCAAAGACCGCGCCCGCGGCTCGCTCAGGGTCGGTGAAGCGGCCACAGAACCGCCCGTCGCTGCAGGACAGCCAGGGGCGACCAGGCAAAAAGCCCGGCGACCGCGCGCGCGCCCAGGGCGCTTTCAGCAGCCGTCTTGCGCCGCTCCTCGGCGAATTGTTTGCGCCCGCCATAACCGTCCCGCACCCCGCGCCAGTACGCCGGGAAAGTCCCGGTTTGCAGCGCCTTTGCCGCGAGCAGCGCCTCGCCAAGGATGCGCACCGGCGCAGTGAGCCCATAAAGCGCCGGCGGCGTGTTTTTGTAGAGGAGCCAGATCCGGTTGCGGGCACCATGATAGACAGTGAAGTCGCTGCGCCGCCCGGTAACGCCGGAGCCCTCGTGAAGAACATGCGCATCAGCGAGTTGCACCGCCCGCCCGCCGCGAAGGCGCAAGCGAAATCCAAGATCGACATCCTCGCCGTAGCAGAAAAAACGCTCCTCGAAACCGCCAAGCGCGACGAAAGTTTCACGGCGATAGAAGGCGGCGGCAGCGCAGGGAGAAAAACACTCCCCGTCACCCGGCGCAGACGAAACCGGCTGCCCATAGGCGCCTCGATACGTAATCCCGAACGCGGAACAAACATCGCCCACGCCGTCGATGACCTCCGGCGCGTCGGCCATGATCTGCAATGACCCGAAAGCATCCGCCCACGGATATTTTTCGGCGCCGACGCGAAACGCCGCAAGCCAGTCATCGGCCGGATAAGCATCCGGATTTAAAAACGCGAGCCATTTACCCGTTGCTTTCCTCGCAGCAAGGTTGTTGGCGGCGGCGAAGCCGATATTCTCACCCGCCTCAATCAGCATAAAAGGCTGGGGGCTTGCCTTTGCGCATTCGATAGAATCATCCGTTGACGCATTATCGACAACGGTGACCGAGAAATTCCGGTCTGTCTGACGGGACAAATGCGCAAGACATCGCGCCAGCGACGCGCCGGCGTTGTAGTTGACGATAATCACGGAAACGGCCGCATCCTGCATGACCGGCCTTCTATCGCAACTCGGTCCTTCAAAACAAACCGAAAGCGCGCTAGGCTGCGCCGTGGTGTAACGTTTCCCGGAATTAAGTTGCCTACGCGCCCCGGACTACGGCCTGATAGCGCAAAATAGAACGCACCAACGCTCGCGAAAGGAATTTCGTCATGCTGCACCCCCGTGAAATTCGCAAAAAAAGCGCCGAAAGGCGCATACTTGTCGCCGCCGGCGTCTTTTTAGCTGCATCCTTGTCCTTCGGACCAGCGAGCGCAGCCGAGCCCCTGTTCGACCTATGGACCCTTGCGAGCGAGGATCGCGCGATCGTCGCGGTAACAGGCCACAAGAACAGGAAAGTGGTTTCGGTCGCTTCCGGCGCAGAACCGGCGTCTCTCGATATTCTGACGCCGAAAGCCGCCAGCGCCGCCATGAAGGCCCTGCGCGAGCGCATCGCCGGCCATAGCCTGGAGCGGGTCCTGACGGACCGGCCGGCGTCCACCAAAAAACGTTTCAAGGCGGTTGAACGTAATGTCATCGCCGAAAATGACGCCATGGGCAGCGGACATGAATTGAGCGCCGCAGACCAAAAAGCGGCCGCGCACGCACCGGAGACGCTTCAGGATAAAGCGGCGTCGCACCATGTGAGCCCGAAACCAGCCGCGCCGGGCGTCCCCAAAAACACCATCGACGGCGCGAAGGCCGCAACGACAATATTCCAAACCGCCGATGACGGCCCGCCCGCAAAAATCACCCGGATCAGCGGCGCATCGGCGGCCGAGGCCCGCGCTTTCGTCACCGCGGCGGAAGGACTTTCCGACGAAGAGCGTCAGCTCATGAAAGCGGCGTTAGGGCTTTAGCGCCGATACCGGCGGCAGGCGCGCGCCAACGCGCCCAGCTATCTAAATTAAAAGGCGCCCGTGTTGACTTTCCCATTTCGGGGGAGCAGATGGCGATTGTCGCGCATGTTTTCGCGTCGCCTCGTTGTTGCCGCGCCCGGTCAAGGGTTGTCGCATAACCGGGCGAGCGGAGCGCCGCCTGTTTTCTTCACATTTGAGATGTTCTCATGCCTGCAGAATTTATCGCCGCTTTTCTCGCTGCGTTCGTAACGCTTTTCATCGTCATCGATCCGATCATGGTGACGCCGATTTTTGCGAGCCTGACGCGCGGGGAGACACCCCAGCGCCAGCGTCGCATTGCGCTAGAAGCCGCGTTTATCGCCGCTTGTCTCCTCACATTTTTCGGTCTCGTCGGGAACACGATGCTGCATCATCTCGGCATCTCCATGGCGGCCTTTCGCACCGCCGGCGGATTGCTTCTCTTCCTTATGGGCTTTCGGATGTTCTTCGAGCCGGACGGCGAGCTGGAAGCGAAAACGCCAGGACCGAAAGCCTCCTCCCGCGAGAACATCGCGTTTTTCCCGCTTTCGATCCCGCTGATGGCGGGGCCCGGCGCCATCGCCACGGTGATGCTGCTGATGGGCCCGGACCAGACATGGGCGGAGCGCGGGGCGGCCCTCGCCGCGACCTACACGACGCTTCTTTCCGGCGTCGCCATTATGAGTTTCGCCGGGCCCATCGCCAATGCCCTGGGGCGCACTGGCATGAATGTCATTTCACGACTTCTTGGCATGCTGTTAATGGCGCTGTCGACGCAATATGTTTTCGACGGCGTGCGCGTCGGGGTTCTGGAGCGCATCGCGGCCCACTAGAGCGGGTTGCAGCAAAAGTGGTTCACCGGTTTTGCGTCGCAACCCGCGCAACCAAATACTTAGAGCCGTTTGCATGACTCATAAAGAATGCAAACGGCTCTAAGCCATCGCTCTCGAACAACGTTTAAAGCTTTTCAGACAGATACGACCTGGTGGCTTCAAAGCCGTTGACGCCCGGCTTGGCGCCATAGCTCAACGCACCGCCGGCGAGGGACGGCCCCGTGCCGTCGCCCTTGCACACGAAGGTCGTAATGCGTTTGACGCGCGTGCGCCCGTCCGGCGTTCGGCAAAACCACTCAATAGCGCCAAGCGCAGCGTCACATGAGGTCGACAGCGACACCCCGTCCGGCCAGTTTGCGGCCGTGCGCCAGTCGATACGCGTCGAAATGGACGTCTGACACAGCGAGCTGGTGTACTGCGCCTCCTTCGCCAGGGCCGCTTCCTCGGCTTCCTGGGCGCGCAACTCCTGCAGGGACTGCGCACGCGCACCAGCGGTGACGACAAAAGCAGCGAGTCCGAAGGCGAGAACCCTGCGAGCGATATGAACGTGACAAGGCATCGAGGTCATATCTAACAACTTAATACGGCCCAATTGCGTCTGAAAACTGATAATTTAGCTGGACGCGCCCTATTTACGCCCCTGCCGGCAAGACCATTTCACAAATTCGCTTAAAAGACGAAAAAATCTATAGTGAACAGCGTCTTAACGGCGATACGCCGCCGCCTGCAGCGATCCAACCCGAAAGCCCGATAGCAACAGCCCCTAAAGCGACGCTTCCAGATGCCGGCGCAACACCGAAGACGAAGGCCGCGCCTCAAGGCCGCCGAACCGCATATAGGTGATCGCAAGGTCTTTGCCGTCGAGCGTCACACCCGGCGTCTCGCCGGCCACAAACGAGACCGTCGAAACCCGCGCGCCAAGCGCCCGGGCGCCGGTTTTGTCGCCGGCGACGCCTACAAGCGCCTTGGCGGCCACCACCACGGCATCGGCGAGAACAGCATTGTTTTCGCCTTCGCGCACCGGGCGGGCGCCGATGTCAAAAACGATCGCAGCCCCAGTGGCGGCGCTGATAATCGCTGTAGCGTTATGCGCCCGGCGCATGGCCGTATCATAGTCAGCAAACGGCAGGTCCAGTTTTTTGCTCTCGCCGAACGACTTCGACGCCGCAGCGCCCTGGGCTTCGCCCGGCCAGTAAACCGTCGCGCCGCCGTAAGAGGCGATACGCAGCAGCGTTTTACCGTCATCGTCCTTGTAGATCACATCGCCGCGCGGCGCCCGGTTCGCAGACAGGAGGTGGATTTCCTCAGCCGGCCCAAACGGGTCGATCACACATTCAACGCGCGCATCTTCCCCGCTGCATAAAAACTTGATCCGCGCGGCGCCTGACCGATCCTCAAACAGAAAAGAACGGTCGTCCGCCGCGAGCACATAGCGCTCGATGCGGGCTTCGCCACGGCGATCCTCGCGCTGACGGTTTCCCTTGCCGACAAGGGCGGAAAAAGGATCGTTGGCAGCGACGGGAACGATATAGGACGGCGCGGTCGCGGCCTGCGTTTCAGGCGCGGCGGTGAGCGATACAGGCTCTTCGGCGCCTGCATGAGCGCCAACGCTCAAAGCGGCGATGCCAGCCATCGCCGCTACATAAAATGTCGCAAATCTACCAATTCGGATCATGAAATCCCGCCGATACGCGCTTTCTCGCCCCAATCCTACCCTTTGGCTATGAATTTTCTATCTGCCGAATTGGGCAAAAAGCAGGCCCCTATGCGGGTAAATCCAGACAACGCACACCCTAGTGCTAACGATATTTCCCCCTTCGCGGCGGAGATTGCGCTATTACGGCGGCATTGAGCAATGACCTCACTCAAATTTTATTACGAGGCGGTCATCTTTTTTTCGAGGCGCCGACGCTGGAACGCCACGAGATATAAAAAAGGGCGGCGCAGAACGCCGCCCCCTTTCACAGTCTTTTAACCTTCTTAGCCGTCGTCGCTGGCTTTCGTGATTTCTTTGCCGGTCTCCTGATCGACGACCTTCATGGAAAGGCGAACCTTGCCGCGATCGTCGAAACCGAGAAGCTTCACGAAGACCTCATCGCCTTCCTTCACCACGTCGGTGGTCTTTTCCGGCCGGCCGTCGTTCAGCTGGGAGATGTGAACAAGACCGTCACGCGCGCCGAAGAAATTGACGAACGCGCCAAAGTCCATGGTTTTGACGACTTTGCCTTTGTAGATCTCGCCAACTTCCGGTTCCGCGACGATGGAATGAATCCACTGATAGGCCGCGTCGATCTTCGCCTTGTCGCTCGATGCGATCTTGATGAGACCTTCGTCGTTGATATCGACCTTGGCGCCGGTTTCTTCGACAATCTCGCGAATGACCTTGCCGCCCGACCCGATCACATCGCGGATCTTGTCTTTGGCGATCTGCATGGTCTCGATGCGCGGCGCATAATCGCCGAGATCGTCGCGCGCCGTATCGAGCGCCTTCGACATCTCGCCGAGGATATGCATGCGACCGTCTTTCGCCTGGGCGAGAGCCTGACGCATGATCTCTTCGGTGATACCAGCGATCTTGATGTCCATCTGCAGGGAGGTGACGCCTGCATCGGTGCCGGCGACCTTGAAGTCCATATCGCCGAGATGATCCTCGTCGCCGAGAATATCCGACAGAACCGCAAAGCGCTCGCCTTCGAGGATAAGCCCCATGGCGATGCCGGCGACGGGGCGCTTGACAGGAACGCCTGCATCCATCAGCGCGAGCGACGAACCGCAGACTGTCGCCATGGATGACGAACCGTTGGATTCAGTGATTTCCGAAACCAGGCGGATCACGTAGGGAAACTCTTCCTGCGTCGGAATAACCGCCTTCATGGCGCGCCAGGCGAGCTTGCCGTGGCCGATTTCGCGGCGGCCGGTAAAGCCCATACGGCCCACTTCCCCGACAGAATAGGGCGGGAAGTTATAGTGCAGGAGGAACTGCTCTTTGTACGTCCCCGCCAGCGCATCGATGAACTGCTCGTCTTCGCCAGTGCCAAGGGTCGCCACCACAAGCGCCTGGGTCTCGCCGCGCGTGAAGAGCGACGAGCCGTGCGTGCGAGGCAGAACGCCCGCCTCGGCCACGATGGGCCGCACCGTCTTGGTGTCGCGCCCGTCGATGCGGTTGCCGGTGTCGAGAATGCCGCCACGCACGATGTCGGCTTCCACCGACTTGAACAGCCCCGAAACGACGCTTTGCGACAGGGCGTTTTCGTCATCTTCCGCACAGAACGCTTCAATCGCTTTGGCCTTGGCGGCGCTAATTTTCTCAACGCGGTCCTGCTTGACGACGGTTTTATAAGCCTCGCGAAGATCATCCTCGACCAGCGCGCGAATCTTGCCTTCGTGCTCGCTGTTGTCGGGCGCAGTGAAGTCCCAGGGGTCCTTGGCGCAGTCTTCGGCAAAATCGATGATGAAGTTGATCGCCTCTTTCGCAGCGTTGTGGCCGAAGCCGACGGCGCCGAGCATAACGTCTTCAGAGAGTTCAGACGCTTCGGATTCAACCATCATCACGGCGTTTGACGTGCCCGCCATCACGAGATCGAGGTCGGTGTCCGCCATTTGGTCGATGGTCGGGTTCAAAACATATTCGCCATTCGTATAGCCAACGCGCGCCGCGCCGATGGGCCCGAGGAACGGAAGACCTGAGACAGTGAGCGCCGCTGATACGGCGATCATTGCGACAACGTCCGGATCGTTTTCAAGATCGTGCGACAGGACCTGCGCAACGACAAGGACCTCATTTTTAAAGCCCTTTACGAAAAGCGGGCGGATCGGACGGTCGATCAGGCGCGATGTCAGGGTTTCTTTTTCTGTCGGCCGCGCTTCGCGCTTGAAGTAGCCGCCGGGCACGCGGCCGGCTGCATAATAACGCTCCTGGTAATGAACAGTCAGGGGAAAGAAATCGAAATTGGGGTTTGCTTCTTTCGCGCCAACGACCGTCGCCAGGACCGTCGTTTCGCCATAGGTCGCGAGCACTGCGCCGTCGGCCTGGCGCGCCACGCGGCCAGTTTCGAGGGTCAGCGTGCGCCCGCCCCATTCAATCGATTTTTTGGTGATTTCAAACATTTCTTTTCTTCTCTTCGTAATGCGACTTACGCGGATCGTAAGACGCTCGGGGTTATGAAGCCGGCGATTTTTCGCCCCTTAAAACGCGCGCCGCCCGCGCGAAGGCGGGCGGAGCGAGGGACGATTATCTCGGCTGCATTCTGATGGCGCCGTCAATTCGGATGGTGGCGCCGTTGATCATTGTGTTTCGGCAAATCTCTAAAGCGAGAGAAGCGTACTCCTCGGGTTTTCCTAGTCGTTTCGGGAACGGGACCATAGCGGCGAGCGCATCCTGCACCTTCTGGTCCATGCCCGCCATCATGGGCGTCCAGAAAATGCCGGGCGCAATCGTATTGACCCGAACGCCGATATTCATGAGATCGCGCGCAATGGGCAACGCCATGCCGGCGACACCGGCCTTTGACGCGCCATAGGCAGCCTGGCCGATCTGGCCTTCGAACGCCGCGACCGACGCGGTTGAAATAATCACACCGCGTTCGCCATCTTCACCCGGATCGTTTTTCTCCATCGCCTCAGCGACGAGACGGATGCAGTTGAACGTGCCCACCAGGTTGATGTCGATGACTTTCTTGAAGGCGTCGAGGCGGTGCGCGCCGTTTTTGCCGACGGTTTTTTCGCCGGTCGCGATGCCCGCGCAATTGATGAGGATCGACGGCGATCCGTTCGCAGCGATGGAGGTTTCAAGCGCGCGCGCCACGTCATCTTCTTTTGTGACGTCTACAGTGCAAAAAACACCGCCCAGACGCTCGGCGAGCGGCTCGCCCTTTTCCGCATTGAGATCCCACAGGGCGACTTTAGCGCCCGCGGCATGCAATGCTTCTGCGGTCGCCGCACCAAGACCGGACGCGCCGCCAGTGATAATCGCCGATCGATTGTTCAGATCCATTCCGCTTCCCTTTTACGTCGCAAGCGACGGCATCGTCCGCTCGCCGTCCCGCCGCTGCAACACACTCCACGCTTTACCGGCGCTGCCCCACCCCGGGCCCTACACAACTCAGGGCGCCAGCGCAAAAAGCTCGCGCCGGAAGGCGCCGTATTAACGGCGCAGGCCAAGCTCTTCGATCAGCTTCTTGTAGCGGCCTTCGTCGTTGCGCTTCACATAGTCCAGCAAACGGCGGCGCTGCGAGACCATCTTCAAAAGGCCCCGGCGCGAGTGGTTGTCTTTTTTGTGATCCTTAAAATGCTCGGTCAGGTTCGAAATGCGCTCCGAGAGGATCGCAACCTGCACCTCGGGCGACCCGGTGTCGCCAGATTTTTGAGCAAATTTCTTGATAAGCTCGGCCTTACGGCCCGCCGTAATAGACATAATGACGTTCTCCGCGGCGCCTCATTTGAAAGGCCGCGCCGGGACGCCGTCCAGCGCGGTCAATAAGGCGCGGGTTATGCTGGAAATCCGGCGCAAACGCAAGAGGTCCCGAAGATGGGCGCCGCCACGCCCAAAACGCGTCCGCGAGCCGGCTTTTATCGGAAAAAATGCAGAAAACCCGCCGGTTTTGTGCGGACATGCCCTCTCGCGTTGTCATATCCGATGCAGCAAAAATCCGGCGAAAAACGCCCAATGGCTTCCTCTCCACCAGAATTAGAAGAACTGATCGGTCGCGCAGAAAAGGGCGACGTGGATGCGCAGATCGACCTCGCTTTTTACTATGAGCGCGTGGGGGCCCCGAAAGAAGCGCAAACCTGGATGAACGCCGCGGCGGATGCGGGTGGCGCGTTTGCGCGCATTCAGCGCGCGGCGTGGCGTCTTTATGGCTCGAACTTCCAGCGCGATGCAGTCGCCGCGCTCGCCGAGCTGGAAGACGTCGCTGCAACGAGCGGCGACGCCCGCGCCTACACGTTCGCCGCGCTCCTGCGGGCGTCTGGCCTCGGCGCGCCCCGCAGCTGGACCAAAGCCATTGACTGGCTGACCATCGCCGCGGCCAATGACGAACCGTCCGCGCTAACGCAACTGGCGCTCCTGCAACCGGCGGATGCGGACGGCGCGCGGCTTGCGGGCCTTTTACTGGGGCGCGCCTGCGCCCTCGGTCACGGTCCCGCCCTCGCCGCCTTCGGGGGCGAACCGGCGCCGCGCACGCCGCGCCAATGTGCAGCCGCGATCTCTGACGCCGGCGCCCATGCGGAAGACCCGGCGTCGTGGTCTCCAGGCGCGCACGAGATTTTCTGCAAACGCCCCCGCGTCGATATTTATGGCGCGGTCGCGCCGGCCGCGTGGCGGCGATACATCATGGCGCTCGCGACCCCTCGCCTCAAACCCGCGGAAGTCAAAGACGCCGCCACGGGCCGGCCCGCGCGCGATGCGATGCGCACCAACACGCTCGCCATCTTTGAGTTATGGGATTCCGATCTCGTTTTTCATGCGCTCACCATGCGGATCGCCGCCGCGTCAGGCGAGCGCCTGGAGCGCCAGGAGGCGCCGCGGGTCCTGCGCTATGCGCCGGGCGAACAATATGCGCCGCATTTCGATTTCATCGACCCGGACGTTCCCGCGTTTCACGACGAAATCGCCAATCAGGGCCAACGCATCAAAACGCCGCTGATCTATCTCAACGATGACTACACGGGCGGCGCGACGCGCTTCCCCGATGCAGGCTGCGCGTTCAAAGGAAAAGCCGGCGACCTTCTCATCCTGCGCAATGTCCGCTCAAACGGGAAGCCGGACCGCAAAAGCATTCACGCCGGCGCGCCGCCCGTGAACGGCGTCAAATGGATCTTGTCCGCACGCACCCGCAACAAGCCGCAGATCGCCCGGATATGGCCTTAAGTTGAGGAACGACGGCTCCTAAATCCAGCGGCGTGTGCGCCGGCAATAATCGGCGTAGTCATCGCCGAACTTTTCCCGGAGCGCCTTCTCTTCAGGCATGATCTGCAAATACGTCACCGCCAGCACAAACATAACGGGGCCCGCGAAAGCGGCGCCGTTCTGCAAAAGCGCCGCGCCGCCGATCAGGAGGAGCGCCATGGCGAGATACATGGGATTGCGGGAGAACCGGTAGAGCCCGTGACGCACAAGCGTTTTCGTCCGGTCCGGCGCATGTGGGTTCACCGTCGTCTTCGCTTTGAAAAACATAAGCACGGATACGACCAGGATCGCGGCGCCCGCAGCGATGAGGGACCAGCCGGCGCCCAAAAGGACCGAGGCTGAAAAATCAAGCGCTGGCAGCGCTCGCGCCAGGAGCCAGGCGCCGCCACCGCACACAAGAAACTGTATCGGTGGCGGAATAAGAAGCTTCATCCATGGCTCTCCTGCGTTTGCAGACGTTCGCGCAGCGTTTCCGCCGTTTTGCCTGGCATCGAGTGATCGTGGTTTAGCTCGGACAAAGCCTGACCGAAGATGGCCCAGAACGACCGCAGAAAAAGACCGGCCAAAAGCGCCGCCATCGCGAGATCCGGCCAGGCGGCGCCCGTCGCCGCAACCAGCAGGCCCGCGCACATAACGCCCACATTGCCAATGGCGTCATTGCGCGAGCATAGCCAGACTGAACGGACATTGCTGTCGCCGTCGCGCCAGCGCAACAGGATGAAAACGCTTATCAGATTCGCGACCAACGCGGCCATGCCGATAAGGCTCATTGTTTGCGCCTCGGGCGGGCGCCCGTCGGAAACCCGGATCGCGGTCGTTGCGAGAATGAAAAGCGCCATCACCCCGAGCGATGCGGCCTTGATGAGAGAAGCGCGAGCGCGGGTTTTCAGCGCGGCGCCAATGACGCAAAGGCTTAATGTGTAGGTGGCTGCATCCCCGGCAAAGTCGAGCGCATCCGCCTTCAAGGCCTGCGACCGCGACGCCATACCGGCCATGATCTCAACGCAGAACATCACCGCATTAATGCCGATCACCGCCCAAAGGGCTTTTTTATACCCTTCCGACACCCCGTCGAAGGATTTCGGTTCGCAACAGCCCGACATCTCGTCTCCTGTGATCTGAAAAGCGGCCCCATCCGCCAGGACTTCGATGCGCCAGACATCGAGGCCCGGCGTCGTTGACCGCTCGGGCCTTTTCTCTACAGTCTACAGTCACTGTAGAGGCAAGAGGGACTTTGAATGTTACGAGTGAAGCGATGGCGAAAGAGAACTCCATGACCATTGGCCGGCTGTCGAAAGCCGCCGGCGTAAAAGTCACCACCATCCGGTATTATGAATCCGTCGGCCTGATGGGCGCGCCAGCGCGCAGTCAGAGCGGGCAACGGCTCTACGACGGCGAGGCCGTGCAGCGCCTGTCTTTCATTCGCCATGCGCGCGAACTGGGCTTCCCCATGGAAGCAATCCGTGAGCTGATGGACTTGCAAACCCGGCCCGACCAGGACTGCGCAGAAGTCGATGCTATCGCACGCTGCCAGCTTGCGGATGTACGCAAACGCCTCGACCAGCTCGAAGCTCTGGAAGCAGAACTGAAACGTATGATAAAACGGTGCGAAGGCGGAAAAGTCGGGGAATGCCGCGTCATGGCTGCGCTGTGCGATCACGGCGATTGCCTGTCAGCTTCGCATGAACGCATTCAGCCGATATAGCGCCGCTTAAAGCCCGTTGAACACCCGCACGGGTTTTAGCTTAAGCCCATCGAGTTCGCAGATCGCGACCGGCGCATCATGGCAGACCGCCAGAAGCGCCGAGACGGCGCCCACCGAAGCACCCCGCACGCCCTTCGCCGCCGCTGGCGAGATGACCGCCGCCTGACCTCTGCGCAACTTATCCGCTTGCGGACCGTCTATGGACGTTTGCGGCAACCCTTCAAGGCCGAGCGCGACCGGCGCGAGCATCGCGTCGCGATCTTCCATGAGGCTCACGGCTTCGAGCGCGTCCAGCGTCACCGCGTCGTCGGCGTGAAACGGTCCAACACTGAGCCGGCGCAACGCCGTCACATGTCCTTGCGTGCCAAGGGCCTTCGCCATATCGCGCACCAGCGCACGCACATAAGCGCCTTTGCCGGTGACGGCTTCGAAAACTGCCTCATCGGCGCTTGGCGTTTCTACAAGGGTTAGTTCGTGGATCGTGACCACCCGCGTTTTGATCTCGACCTCTTCGCCAGCCCGCGCGAGATCATAAGCGCGCTCGCCGGTAATTTTAACGGCCGAAAATTGCGGCGGAACCTGATCGATCTCGCCAATAAAATCAGCAATGATGGCTTCAATCTCTTCAGGTGTCGGACGATTATCCGAAGTCGCAATCACCTCGCCTTCGGTGTCGTCGGTGTTGGTCGCCGCTCCCCAGCGCGCGGTGAAGCGATAGCGCTTTTCAGTGTCGACGATGTAAGGGACGGTCTTGGTCGCCTCCCCAAAGGCGATCGGCAACACGCCCGTCGCCAGCGGATCGAGCGTGCCCGCGTGCCCTGCTTTTTGCGCCTTGAAAAGCCATTTCGACTTTGCGACAGCCTGCGTCGAGCCAAAGTCATAATCTTTGTCAAGAACGAGCCAGCCGCTCACAGGCCGTCCCTTTTTGCGCCGTTGGCCCACCGCCGGGCTCCTTTCGTCAATTTCGTGATCGGCAAACCCTCCCGGCGCCGGTTCGGACGACGGCGGGAGGCGATGAAGAACGTTACCAATCAAATTGGCGGATGCACGTCAAGGTTTGCGGAAGAGGTAAACAAACCGGTCGGTTTTACCGCGCAGCGCCTCATCGAAAACGGACGCATCGCGCGGATCGTCCGGGTTCGCCAGCACGTCGGTTTCGCCGGCGAATTCAAAACCGGCTGCAAGCACCTCCGGCTTGACGACGCCAGGAACCATGCGATGCAGTTCCCGCGTCACCGCCTCATCGGCGCCGGCGACAGCGAGATGGTCGATCACAAGATAAGTCCCGCCGGGCTTCAGGGCGTCAAAGATCGCCTTGTTCATGGCGGCGCGATCAGCGCGGGTCCAGACCGTATCGTGGTAGTAAAGCCCCATCACCACCAGATCGAGCGGCGCGTCGAATTTCAGCGCATCGAATTTCTGTACGGAATAATCGACATTGCCGCGCGGGTCTTCTTTAAGGTACCCGGGGAACGTTTCTCTGGCGTTCGGAAATGCTTCGAAAATCCGTACCGGATCGACCGCGTAGATTTTCCCGGCATCGCCGACGATGCGGCTCAAAAGCGCCGTATAATATCCGGCGCCCGCCGCAAGATCAGCGACCTTGTTCCCCGCTTTCACACCGGCGAAAGATAAAACTTCCAGGGGCTTTCGCCCTTCATCGCGCGCGACATGCTCTTTAAGACGCGTTTTATCGGCGATCGCCGCCGCAACCGTTCTCTCCGCGCCGCGCTCTCCAGCATACGCCGCCCCAGCGACAAGAAAAACGCCGCCGCAAAAGGCGCTTAAAAGCTTTTTCATGATGCATCCCTTTCCTCACATGACGTTGAAAGGACGCATGAGCGCGCTAAAAATCGACGGTGGATAAAACGGGGCGCCGCAAAAGGGGCTCTATTCGTCGCTCAAATCCCGCGCGACATCCGGCCGAGCAAGAAGCGCATCGATCTTTTCCGCCTCTGCAAAACTCTCGTCGATACGGAAAATCAACGCCGGCGTGAACTTCATGGAAATTTTTCGCCCAAGAAGACCACGCAGATATGCCGCCTGACGGTTGAGCGCAGCGACAACGCCGTCCTGCTCGCCGCCGCCGAGGCGCGTCACATAGGCGTTCGCCTGTTTGAGGTCCGGCGACATGCGCACCTCGCTCACGGTCACCGAAACACCGTGCAACGCCGGATCACGCAACTCTTCACGCTGAAGAATTTCAACGATTGCGTGACGCACCACCTCGCCTGCGCGCAACTGGCGCTGGGAAAGACTGCCCGAAGATGTCGTCGTTTTCCTGACCAAGGCAAAGCCGCGCTTTCTTTTTTAGATCTACTTGCATCCACCCCGCAGGGCGTTCGATCATTGGTCGGATGCTAACTTGCTTCTTTCTTCAAACCACCAGTCAGCAATTTAAGTGTCGCTTTCACCGCAGAAACCGGTCGCGCCAAAGCAATATATTGTCCCGGCCGGGAAAGTTTCGTCCACGGATTTCCCGTACGGACGAAGTCAGCGATCATGCCTTCGTCAAGCACGCCCGTCGCCTTCAGCTTTTTTGCAAGGATGTGAAGGATGCTCTCGTTACGCTCTTCAAAATGCGCTGCAAAGATATGATAGATATGGGGTCGGATGGCCGGATACGTCTTGATCAGAATTTGCGCGTTGAAAGACTGAGACATCGGGTGAACGTCCACATCCGCCGAACGATGAAAGGCCACATTGAAAGGCAACTGATCCCAGCCGAACCCTTCGGCGTTTAATTCCCGCCAAAGCGAATACGCATCCTTAAACGCCTTTTGCGTCGCCGGTGTGTCACGCACACAAAACACGCCCGCATTAAAATAGTGCGAAGGCAGCGCCCACCCTTTGCGGGCGGCGATCGCTCTCATGCGGTCTGTTGGCCCGATACGGTCGACCGCGGCTGCAAAGACTCCCTTGTGCGCTTGCAATTTGGAAAGATCGCGAGCAATCAGCGTATCTAAGTCCATGTAGACAAAATCGCCCTGCACCAGACGACGACTGGACAGTTTCAGATATCTGCTAATCAGCAGAGGTGTATCATACGGGCACTCTTCAACCTGCATGACATCTGCGGCATCACGGACATACGCCATTGCCGGCGTTTCGAGCGCCGCTGTCGTCTCGTCCAGCAAAACAGTGACGCGCGCATTTTTGTTGGTCGCACGCAGCGTCGCAAGCGAGACAGCGGCCATCTCCGCAAAGTAATTCGTCTCGTCAGCAACGAGAACGTAAATGAAATGTGGTCGCGATACTTCCGCCATTACTCACCATCCGTTTACCACGACGCAATCGTCCGGCCGAAAAAAAACCATCGTCGGACATAACCAGCAATTATATGAATCGGCAGACTTGCGGCGCAGTAGCTTTCCTCGCCTTTAAAGCGACCGGGTAATCGTTTCGACTGCAAAGCACTCGATCACATCGCCGGCTTTCAGGTCTTCATAGTTTGCAAAGCTCATGCCGCATTCCTGACCGACCGGCACTTCCTGCACGTCGTCCTTGAAGCGCTTTAATTGCGAAAGCTCGCCTTCGTGAATGACGACGCTGTCGCGGATAAGACGCACTTTCGCGCCGCGCCGCACCTGGCCCTCGGTAACGCGGCACCCGGCGACCTTGCCGTGTTTGGAGATGTTGAAGACCTCCAGAATCTCCGCATTGCCCAGGAAGGTTTCGCGCAGTTCCGGTTCAAGCATGCCGGACAGGACGCCCTTCATATCGTCGATGAGATCGTAAATCACCGAATAGTAGCGCACCTCAATGCCCGCGCGTTCAGCTTCTTCGCGCGCATCCTTGTTGGCGCGCACATTAAAGCCGATCACCGGCGCAGACGAGGCGCCCGCCAGAATTACGTCGCTTTCGGAAATCCCGCCGACGCCCGTATGCAGAACGCGCACACGCACTTCGTCCGTAGACAGCTTTTCAAGGCTCGAAACAATCGCCTCGACGGAGCCCTGCACATCGCCCTTGATGACAATCGGCAGTTCCTTGATTTCAGCATCCTGAAGCTGCGCCATCATCTGCTCAAGCGACGTGCCGGACGATTTTGCGACTTCTTTTTCGCGGCGTTTGCGCTTGCGGAACTCAGCCACTTCGCGGGCGCGTGCTTCCGATTCCACGACGACGAACTGCTCGCCGGGATCGGGAACGCCGTTGAGGCCGAGCATTTCGACCGGCAGCGCGGGCCCCGCCTCTTTCAGGGTCTTGCCTTTGTCGTCGGACATGGCGCGCACCTTGCCCCATTCGGCGCCGGCGACGATGATGTCGCCGCGCTTCAGCGTGCCACGCTGCACCAGGAGGGTTGCGACCGCGCCGCGTCCCTTGTCGAGGCGCGCCTCGACGACGGCGCCTTCCGCGCCCCGGTTCGGGTTTGCTTTCAGCTCCAAAAGCTCCGCTTGCAGAAGGATCGCCTCGGTCAGGCCGTCGAGGTTCGTGCCTTTCAGCGCCGAAACCTCCACATCCTGCACGTCGCCGCCGATGCCTTCGGTCTGGATTTCGTGCTGCAGGAGATCGGTACGCACGCGCGTTGCGTCGGCTTCCGGCTTGTCGATCTTGTTGATTGCAACGATGATCGGCACTTCAGCCGCCTTGGCGTGACTGATCGCTTCTTCCGTCTGCGGCATAATGGAGTCGTCCGCCGCCACAACCAGAATGACGATGTCCGTCACCTCGGCGCCGCGGGCGCGCATCTGCGTGAACGCCGCGTGGCCGGGCGTATCGAGGAAGGTGATCTTGCGCCCTTCGCCGACATCGATCTGGTAGGCGCCGATATGCTGCGTGATGCCCCCGGCTTCGCCGCCGACGACATCCGTTTTGCGCATGGCGTCAAGGAGCGACGTCTTACCATGGTCGACGTGACCCATGATGGTCACAACAGGCGGGCGCGGCGCCAGATCCGCGTCAGCGTCCGCACCGCCCGAAAGTCCTTCTTCCACATCCGCTTCCGAAACACGTTTGGCCGTATGTCCGAGATCTTCCACGATCAGCTGCGCGGTGTCGGCGTCGAGGAGTTCGTTGGCGGTGACCATCTGGCCCTGTTTCATGAGCTCCTTCGTCAGATCAACCGCGCGCATGGACATGCGCTGCGCCAATTCCTGGACGGTGATCGTTTCAGGAATAACCACTTCGCGCACGACGCGCTGAACGTCGCCGCGCTGCTGGCGGGCTTTCTTTTCACGTTCGCGCGCGCGCTTGACCGACGCGAGCGACCGCTGGCGCTCATCGTCATCGAGAGCGTTGCCGATCGTCAGCTTGCCCGTCCGGCGGCGCGGCGCTTCTTTCGATTTCTGGTCGCGACGGTCCTCGCCCATCTTGCGACGGGTCTTGAGGCGCCCGCCAAGTTGCGCGAGCGGGTTGTCGGGATCGGCGGCGGGTTTCGCAGCTGTTTTCTCCGCAGCGGCGCCAGCGTTGGCTTTCGCATCCTGACGGCGCTTGCGCTCACGCTCTTCTTCTTCAAGCGCAACGCGCGCCGCCTCTTCGGCCTTGCGGCGCACTTCCGCTTCGCGCTCGCGCTTTTCTTCTTCCGCCGCGAGGCGCGCACGCTCGGCTTCGAGACGCGCCTTTTCTTCCGCTTCGCGCGCCTCGCGCTCAACACGCTCTGCTGCTTCGCGTTTTTCGCGTTCCTGCTTTTCGCGGCGCGCTTTGATCAGAACTTCCGCGCGCGCCTGTTTTTCATCGTCCGACAGGGTTCTTAGAACCGCGCCCTTTTTCTTTTCATCACTGCCGCGCGCAGGCGCACGCTCCTTGGGGGCTGCCGGGCGCGCTGCTTTTTTTGCAGGCGCGGCGTCGCCGCCAGCGTCTTTCGCCGTCGCCGCCTCATCGCCCGCGCCGTCCTTCGGACGTAGGACGCGGCGCCGTTTCGTTTCAACGACAACCGTCTTGGAGCGGCCGTGTGAAAAGCTCTGCTTCACAGCGCCGGTCTCCGTGCGCCGCAATGTCAGCGGTCGCCGGCCAGATTTCGGCTTTGTTTCCGTTTCGACGTCGTCGCTCATGCGATCTCCAACTTCGCGCGCAGAACCTTACTGAGCGCATGCCCTTCATATACGAAAGCCGCTCTATCGAGAAAAGCCAATGGGACATACAGCCCACCGCCTCTCCGGTCCACCAGGACCGGCGACTTAGCTTTCGCCGAGTGCGTTATTTCACACTCTACTTCACCGCTTCCAAAGCGCCACTGCGCCCGAAACACTCATATCGTCGCGCCTCGCGAAGAAAACGCTCAGCGCTGACGCCTTTTTTTATCGCCACATGGACGATCCCATCGCGGCCGAGGGCCCCGGAAAGGGCCTCCGACGAAAAACACAACACCTGCGCCGGTTCTTTTTGCGCCGACTTTCCTTGCGCATCTCCCCCTTCTGCGCCCGCACGCGCCGCGGCGCTCAGTTTGCGCCGACCGTCCTCGCTTGCGTCACTCGCGCTCGCCACGACACCCGCATCGCCGGCGCGCAAAAGACGCGAGACCTGATCGAAGCCGATCGCCGCATCGCCAACCCGGCGCGCCAGCCCCAGTGCGTTGAGCGCCGCTGTCGCAAGTCCGGCCTCAACCGTAGCCTCAAGACCGCTCGGCGCAATCGCACGCGTTTTAAAAGCACGCGAAAAGGCCGATTTTTTCACCGCCTGCGTCAGCGCCGGCGCCGACGCAGCCACCCAGGCGCCCCTGCCCGGCAGTTCGCAGCGCAAATCCGGCGTCACCACCCCGTCGGGGTCCAACACAAACCGGATCAGCGCGCCCGACGACAAAGACGCGCCGGTCGCGATACAGGTGCGTTCGCGCGTCTCAGGCGTTTTCTTCAGCGGCCGCCTCCTCTTCGTCGGCCTCGGCGTTCATCGCCGCCAGCTCTTCTTCTGTCACCCAGCCAGCCTTGACGCGCGCGCGCATAATCAAATCTTCCGCGTCTTCCGGCGTAATCTTGTACTCCTCCAGCATCCCTTCGTAATGCTTTCGCTCGCCATCAACGCGCTCGGTCCAGCCGGTGAGATCGTCGGTGGCGCATCCCGCGAGGTCTTCGACCGATTTCACGTCGTTTTCCCCGAGCGTCACGATCATTTTAAGATCGAGGCCGTCCATCTCGAGGATATCATCGGCAACGCCGAGGCTCTGGCGTTTTTCGTCAAGCTTTTTGTTTTCTTCCTCGATAAAGTCTTTCGCGCGCGCCTGAAGCTCCTGCGCGGTTTCCTCATCGAGCCCGTCAATGTCCAAAAGCTCGTCGATTTCTACAAACGCGATTTCGTCGATGCGCGAAAAACCCTCCGACACCAGAAGACCAGCCATCATGTCATCGACGTCGAGGCCCTCCATGAAGCGCTCAGACCGCCTGCGGAATTCTTCCTGGCGTTTGGCGCTTTCTTCTTCCTCGGTCATGATGTCAATCTCATAACCCGAAAGCTGCGAGGCGAGGCGCACATTCTGCCCGCGTCGCCCAATCGCGAGCGAAAGCTGCTCGTCCGGCACCACAACTTCGATGCGCTCAAGCTCTTCGTCGAGAACGACTTTGGTGACCTCCGCCGGCGCAAGCGCATTAACGATGAAGGTCGCATCGATTTCCGACCATGGCACGATGTCGATCTTCTCGCCGCCAAGCTCGTTCACCACCGCCTGAACGCGGCTGCCGCGCATGCCGACGCATGCGCCGACCGGATCGATGCCGCCATCGTTGGAGTGAACGCCGATCTTCGCGCGGCTGCCCGGATCGCGCGCCACTGCCTTGATTTCGATAACGCCGTCATAAACTTCCGGCACTTCCTGCTCAAAGAGCTTGGCCATGAATTGCGGATGCGCGCGCGACAGAAAGATCTGCGGCCCGCGCGGCTCGCGGCGCACTTCCATAATATAGGCCCGCACACGCTCGCCATTGGCGTAGTTTTCACGCGGCAATTGCTGATCGCGGCGGATGATCGCCTCGGCCTTGCCGAGATCGACAATCACATGGCCATATTCGACCCGCTTGATGATACCGTTGATGATCTCACCAACGCGATCTTTAAACTCTTCATACTGACGGTCACGCTCGGCGTCGCGCACCTTTTGCGTAATGACCTGTTTCGCCGCCATAGCCGCAACGCGCCCGAAGTCGATGGGCGGCAAAGGCTCCGACATGAAGTCGCCGATTTCGGCTTCAGGATTACGATGCCGCGCCTCGTCAAGCGTGATTTCAGCGCTATCGTTCTCGACGAGCTCCACAACTTCCATCAGGCGCCACAATTTCGTTTCGCCCGTGGTTGGATGAATTTCAGCTTTGACGTTGGTCTCATGACCGTAGCGAGAGCGCGCAGCGCGCGCCAACGCATCCTCCAAAGCGTCAATCACCAAACTCTTGTCGATAGATTTCTCGCGCGCGACCGCCTCAGCGATCTGGATCAGCTCAAGTCTGTTGGCGCTAACCGCGGTCATCGATCGTCTCCATGCTCGACATCTCCTCCTGGCGCGACGCGCTCCCGCGTCGCTTTCAAACTTTCTGCAATCAACTCATCCGTCAAAACGAGTTTGGCGCTCCCGATCCAGTCAAACGGGAAAAGCGCCGTTTCCTCTTCGCCTTCGATATCGAAGGCGACGGCGCCGTCATCGACGCCGGCGAGAACGCCCAAAAAGCGCTTTCGCCCCTCAACCATGCGATTGAGTTCAAGCTTGGCCTGATAGCCGCGCCAATCGTCGAAGTCCTTCAGCCTCACAAGCGGCCGGTCGATACCGGGCGAGGATACTTCAAGCACATAAGCGCCCTCAACCGGGTCCGCCTCTTCAAGCACCGGCGACAAGGCCCGCGACAGCCGCGCACAATCCTCCGCCGACATCGTGTGGTCCGGGCGCTCCGCCATGACCTGCAGCGTCTTCGTCTTCGCGCCGGTGACGCGCACGCGCACGAGATCGAACCCCAGGCCGCGGGCGACCGGTGCGATCAGGTCATTGAGGCGATCAATCAGCGGCGTCAAAAGCCAGACCTTTCAAATCCTCTGTCGTTACGCACGGGCGCGCATGACGAAAACGCGCCTCGCAACTCAACCGGTTAACAGAACAAAAAAACGGGCCCCTTCGGGGCCCGCTTCCGATTTTTCGAAATGCGTTTGACGTTCATATAGGGCGCCGCTCGGCGTTTGTCAGCCCCCGCAAGGGGCCTTTCTGGTTAACAAATCCTTTCAATTGGCGCCGGTCTTGCGAGACCCCGTCCGGAGTTGCGTTGGATCCGGACCATGAAAAACCGCACGCTGATCGCCCTTTTCACGATGTACTGCATCGCCATCATGGTGATGACGCCTATCGCCTTCTATGTGGGTAAGGCCCGCGGCGACACGGGCGACATTGGCGAAGGGTTAATTGCGCAGGCGGCGAACACGCAAGCATGGGAAGAGGCCCTCGGCGAACGCATCCACTTTGAGAGCGATTGCGCCAATCTGGGACAGAACGGCTCCATCACCAGGCGCTTTGGGGCGCAAATCGATTGCCAGTTCCGCGGGCGGGGCGGTTCAAAACGGTACGCCCGGCTCGGCGATGGCGCGCCGCGTACAAAAAAAGCGCTCAAAAGACAGCGCCGTTCGCCCTTACGCCAGGCCGTCGCGAAAAAAGTCGCGTCCAGCATCACACAGTCCCCCACGCCCACAAATGTCGCAGGCTTTCTGTCGAATAGCGGCGCCGACACCGGGGAATTCTCTTTTTCACCGCTTTCCATTGCACTTGCGCCGGGGGCGAATGGCGGGGGCGGGCCGCAGGACCCCTTAGGATCGCTCGGCGGCCGCGGACTGCCTGAGGTGCTCGTCCCCGTCCCGTTTGGCCTGCCCGGCGCCAATCCGGGAACGCCGCCAAACGGGCCGGCAGACCCGGCTGCGCCGCTGGTGACACCGATCCCCGCCGCAGCGCCGCTTATGATCAGCGGTTTCGGCGCCCTTCTGGTGGCCATGCGCCGCCGCCGGAAAGCCGCACAGTAGCTTTTCCGCCTGTTTTGCGCCAAAATACGCCCTGTTGAGACGTAAGCTGAGACTGCCGAGAATTCTGGGGTGCGGCGGCTTCGCTGTTTCGTTTGGCCGGTTGATCGCTGGCGCTGTTTAGCGCGCAAGCGCCGCACGGAGCGAAAGCAAGAGGCCAAAACAAGCAAGGGGACACATCGTGGGTCGTTTACTGGCGTTTTTATTGGGCATTGGCGGCGCGGTTCTGGCGTCGCAAGGGCCGGGCTTTACGCTGCAATATATGCAGAACCTGCAAGGGCGCATCGACGAACTGCGGCCCATCGTCGAAGAGTTCGAAACCAACGTCGCGCAGTATGGCTACACGCGCGATACGGCCATGGCCGAGTGTTCGACCGCGACCGGCCTTCTCGACGCGCTATGCTCGACCTACCGAACGACCGTCAATCGCTACGAGCTCTTAAGCGTCCACATGGATGAGTTGAAAGCCGCCGGTGAATGGATGCAACCCATCGTTCTGGCGCGCACTTACTATCGCGAGATCGCAACATCCGTATACGATCAGTTCGAGCCTGCCGTGCCGGCGACCATCCAGGGCGCAGCCTATGCCGGCGGCGGCTATGCGCTCCTATGGGGCGGCTCGTCCTTCCTGTTCGGCATTTTAGGCTCGATGTTCGGCGGCGGGCGGCGGTACGCATAGTTTAGGCTGCGGCTTGCACCGCTTGCAGGGGCGAAACCCTTCATGAAGGGCGCTTTGCAGCGCATCGAAAAAGACAACGTTTTTGCGCAAGGGCCGGGCCGGACAGACAGGGCGGCAAACGACACCCGTCGTTTTGACCGCAATCACAAACACCCCGTCCGCGTTCGGATCGCGCGCCTTCGCCGCCGCCCAGCGTTCGTCATCGGTTGAAAAGTCGCTCATCGGCGCACCGCCTTTTACATAGGAGGAGCTTACGCGCGCAGAGCGGGTTTCGCATTCCGGTTCTTGCGAATAGCAAGAAAACTTCAGCAGACCGTTTCAACGGTAATCACGGTTTTCACGGAATTGGCGATAAAACAGGCGTGATGAGCGCGGTCATGGAGCTTTGCGGCCTCGCCCGCGTCCGGGGCGGCGCCTTCACAGGAAATCACGGGCCGCAACGCGACGCGCGAAACGAATTGCTGACCGTTTTCGTTTGTCGCCATCTCCCCGACAGCGCCATCGCAATAACTGTCGAGAACGAACCCGGCGTCGCGCGCAAAATGCAGGAAAAACAGCATATGGCAGCTTGATATCGCCGCGACAAAAGCTTCTTCGGGGTCGACATGTTCCGGTGCGGACCAGGGCGCCGGCACGATATGCGGCGAAGCCGACGCCGGCACGGTAAGGCCGCCGTCAAAGCGCCATTCATGGGCGCGGCTATAGCGCCCAGCTGCGAAATCGTCTGTCCCGCGGCGCCATTGAACACGCGCGGTAAACTGGAGCGCCGGGGCCATTTACTCTGAAGCCTTGGAGCGGAAAACCTCTTCGTCGAGTTCCTTCTCCCATTTGGCGACCGTTGTCGCGACAGTCGCATCGCCCGTCACATTGACGACGGTACGTATCATGTCGAGCAGCCGGTCGAAGGGAAAGATGAAGCCGATGACGAGCGCCGTATGTTCGGGCGACACATCAAAGACATTGAGCACCGTCGCCAGGAGGAAAAGCGACGCAGACGGAATGCCCGCTGCCCCGACAGACGCGAGCGCAGCCGTCATGGCGATCAGCACATAGTGCTGCGGCTCCAGGACATAACCGAACGCCTGCGCGGTGAAGAGCGCAACGATGCCGAGATAAAGCGCCGTGCCGTCCATATTGATGGTCGAGCCGAGCGGCAAAACGGACCCGGCGACGGATTTCGAGACGCCGAGATTTTCCCGCACATTTGAGATGGTCACCGGCAGCGTCGCCGAACTCGATGAGGTGGAATAAGCAACCATCTGCGCATCAAGAATGCCGCGGAAGAAATTGATGAACGGAAGCCGGAGCCCCAGCTTGATGATCCCGCCATAGACCACCGCCATATGAATGAGACAGCCGAGATAAACCGCGATGACGAGCCAGAAAATCGCTGTGAAGGTCTCAACGCCGCGCGTGCCCGCAACCCACGCGATGAGCGCAAAGACGCCGAACGGCGCAAGCTCCATGATCCAGTGGGTGACGCCAAGCACCTTGTCGGACGCAAACGAAAAGAACCGCGATACCGGCGCGCCGCTCTCACGCATGAAAAGAACGAAAATTCCGAAAATGATCGAGGTGAAAATCACCACGAGAATATCGGCCGACGCCATGGCGACGCCGAGCGCAAAAAGACCGATGAAAAGCCAGCCCGAAAGGGGCTTTTTCTCGCCCGCGCCCGTCGCGCGCACCGCAACGATGACCGCGATCACAAAGAGAACGCCCGCAAGAGCGAGCGTCATCACATCGCCAGACAATATCTTTTCGAACGGGTTCTTCGTCGCCATGCCGACAATCCGGTCCCAAAAGCCCGCGGCTTCCGACGAAATCTGACGCGGTTCGGCGCCGCCGAGATCGACGCCGGCGCCGGGCCGGAAGATCGTCCCCATGGCGAGACCGATGATGTTCGCAAAGAAAGTGGTGACGAGATAAAGAAGAACCGTCTTGAGGCCGATCGTCCCGAGCTTTGCGGGATCGCCGAGGGCGAGAACCCCGGCGACGAGCGTCATGAAAATCAGGGGAATGATCAGAAGCCGGATGAAGCCGATAAAGACGTCGCCGACAATCTTGATGTCGGTGAGGAGCGCACCGCCGGCTTCGGCCCCCATTGTCTCGGTGACCGCGATCCCGAAGACGGCGCCCAGCGCCAGACCAAGCATCACGCGTTTCCAAAGCTTTATGCCGAACCACCAGGCCATCGCGGCCCTCCCTCGTTATCGTTTTCTATTCACTACAATGTAAAAAGGGCGCCGCGGGAACGCGACGCCCGTAAAGTGACCTTACTCGGCCTCCCCCATCAACGCGCGCACGAAGTAAATATATTCAAGCGCGGTGCGGTGAGCGAGCTGTTCCTGATTGGCCGTGCCGCCATGGCCGCCCTCGATGTTTTCGTAATAGTAGTAGTCATAGCCGAGGTCGGCGAGCTTCGCGGCTGCTTTGCGCGCATGGCCCGGATGCACGCGATCGTCTTTGGTCGAGGTGTAAAAGAGGACTTTGGGATAGCCGGCGTCCGCTTTCAGTTTCTGATAGGGCGAGTACTGAGAAATATACGACCACTCATCCTCAATGTCCGGGTTGCCGTATTCGCCCATCCAGGACGCGCCGGCGAGCAGCTTGTTGTAGCGCTTCATGTCAAAAAGCGGCACGCCGATATCGACGGCGGCGTAAAGGTCCGGGCGCTGGGTCAGCATCGCGCCCATCAGGAGCCCGCCATTGGAACGACCGATGATCCCGAGTTTTTCAGGGCTCGTCACACCGGTCTTAATGAGGTGTTCCGAGATCGCGATGAAGTCGTCGAACGAGCGCTGACGGTTTTCTTTCAGCGCCGCTTCGTGCCAGCGCGGTCCGTATTCGGAGCCGCCGCGGATATTGGACAGCACCATGACGCCGCCGCGCTTCACCCACATGAGCCCTGCGAGCGCGCCATGCTGCGGGCGCGACGGGTCTTCGTAATAGACCGGCAGGATCGGCGCCAGAAAGCCGCCATAACCATACTGCACGGTCGGCGCGTCACCCGCTGCGAGCACTTCCTTCTTCGCCATCACGAAATACGGCACGCGCGTTCCATCGGCGGAGGTTGCGAAACGCTGCTCGACGACAACGTCGCTCGCATCGTAGAAGGGCGCCGTTTCGGCGATCTTTTCGACTTTGTTTTTGGCCGATACAAAGAAGAGACTGTCGGGCGTCGTCATGCTCTCGAACGAAATCAACGCATCGTCCGTACCACCGCCGGCCGAGACGATGTCGACGACGCCGTTCTCCGGCAGATCGATTTTCTTCAGCGCCCATTGGCCGGAGCGTTTGCGCGTCAGCCGCGCCGCGGCGCCCGAAACATCCTCCAGATACTGAACAACGATGTTAGACTTGCCGATGGCGATGTTCTCAATCGACTGATTGTCCGCCGCGGCGAGCACGGTTTCAACGGCGCCGTCTGCGAGATTGTAAGCGATGACGGTTCCGCTCGCGAACGCCGTTTCGTCTTTCGACCAGTCCTCACGCAGAAGGAAAACCGCCCGGCCGTCGATGACGCCCTGGAAATCGGCGTTCAGGGGCAGATCAAGCGCGGTGAAAACGCCGTCCTCGCCCTTATAAAAGAACTCACGCTCAAAGAACGAAACCCCGCGCCACAGGAACTCGTGGGCCTTGCCGTCATCCTGTTCCACAATGGGAAAAATCCAGACATCCTCAGCGTCGACGGTTTTCACATGTTCGGCGTCGCTGAGCGCTGCGCCGCGCGCGAGCCGCTTGATCGTCCGCGCATAGCCCGACGTTGTCAGCGCGTCCGCGCCCCAGTCGGTGCCGACAAGGAGCGTGTCCTTATCGACCCAGGCGAGGGTCGATTTCGCCTCGGGCAAGTAGAAGCCGTTCTCCACAAAGGATTTCGTTTCGAGGTCGAATTCACGCCATACAGACGCGTCTTTGCCGCCATGAGAAAGCTCAACCATGCAGTGGCGCCAGGCCGGCGCGAGACACGAAACCCCGCCATAGACCCAGTTTTCGCCCTCGTCCTTCGCCAGCGCGTCAATATCGATCAGCGTTTCCCATTCCGGCTCGCCGGCGCGGTAGGAGGCGAGCGATGCACGCCGCCAGACGCCCCGCACATGGGTCTCGTCCTGCCAGAAATTATAGACATGGCCGTTGTGAACGCCGCCAAGGGCAAGGCGCGCATCCGACGTCAGGACGGCCAGCGCCTCCTGATAAAGCGCGTCGAATCGCGGATCACCTTCCAGTTCGCCCAAAGACGCATCGTTTTGCGCACGAACCCAGTCAAGGGCGCGCTCGCCTTCGACCTCTTCCAGCCATAAATATGGATCTTCCTGCGCCTGCACTGTCGCCCCGCTCGCCACGACCATAGAAGCCGCGGCCAAAATCGTTTTTTTGCCGATCATCCCTGAAGTCACCTTTTTATTGAAGTTTTAAGGCCCCGTCCGCTTCGTCAACCATACAAGCCCCTCATACGCCTTGCAAAGCCGCAAACTGGCCGGCGTCTTGCAGTGCAAAGCCTGTAAAACTTTAGAAAACCTCTTAGCGGTTCGTTGAAAGGGCGGCGCCTATCGTCTGCGCCGTTCATCCGATGAACGCTAGATCCAAGGGCAGGGCGGGATGGCCAATCAAAACGCACGACGCTTCCAGCGAGTTCGCATCGACTTGCCGGCGACAATCACCATCAACGCGACGGACACCTATGACGGCAAGCTCCTGAACATGTCGCCAGGCAATCTGGCGGTGCAGGTCGGCGCCCATGCGGTCGAGGGCGACGCCGCTGTGGTGGCGATCAAGAACCTCGACATCATCGAGGGCACCGTGGCGCGCACCTTCCCCGACGGGTTCGCGGTGTCGTTTCTCCTGTCGAAAAAAAGGCGCGCGGCCCTCACCGAAAAGCTGATGCTCTACGCGAACCGGGATTTTTCCGCCGGCCTCAACGACCGGCGCGCCACGCTGCGCCATGACAAGGGTTCAGTGCGGACCGTCTGCCGTCTTGAGGACGGCACATCGCTGTTCGTCAAGATTATCGATAAATCGGTAGACGGCGTCGCCGTCGATGCGCCGCGCCGCCCGCCGATTGGCTCGGGCATCCATATCGGCCGGTCGCAGGGTGTCGTTATCCGGCACACGCCGCGCGGTTTTGTCGTGGTTTACGACGCGCAAATCCTTGCAGACACAAGGCCCGTTCTGAAAGCAGTCTGAACGACCGGCCTCAATCAGTATCCGGACGCTGTCGCCTGTTCGCCCAGCACATAGGGCCCGAGATTTTCAATCACGCCGCGCGCATCGAAAGAGCGCGTGTCGTCGTCGGGCTTTTCGCCGCGATGCATGGTCACGAACGCAATCGCGGAATAGCGCGTGACTTCGCGCGCATAGAAATCATCGCGGAAGCCCGGCCCGAAACCCGGACCCCAGCCGAAACCATAGGCGTAATAGGGAAACGCATTGAACGGTCGATAGAACGGATAGCCATAGCCGTACCGGCCGTAAAACGCCGCCGATGAAGAACCGACGACGGACGTCCTGGTTTCGGTATCGTTTTCGACCACCGTGAAATAATCATAGCCTTCCTGCCGGGTGAGCTCCGCCGCCCGGTAGAGGAGCGAGTTCTCAACCGTCTCGCGGGCGGTCAGGGAATTGCCGCGGAAGGTGATGCGGAAGCGATTGTCCTCGATCCGCTGTTCGGAAAAACCGTACCCGCCGCTCTGCGTCGCGGGCCCGTAAGGCGTCGACGTTGCGCAAGCCGCCAACAACAAGGCGCTCGCACCGAGAGAAATCATTCGCATCATGGTTAAGACCCAATCCTTCGAGACAACTACCGCACCCAACGCTCTCCCCTTACCTTAAGCCAAGGAAATGCGTTAGAAAAGCCGCTCTCGCGCGTCTGTGACGGGTTGGCGCCATTTGTCAGGACGGCGCGAATTAATCGCTAAACCCCTGCGAACCCGGCGTTTTTTCCAGCGCCGGGGCGGACATGAGGTGCACCTCGCGCTGCGGGAAGGGAATTTCGATCCCTTCTTCCTTCAGAACGTCCCAGATCGCCATAAAAACGTCGGACCGGACGTTGGAAACGCCATTGGCCGGATCGTTGATCCAGAACCGCAAATCGAAGTCGATGGAGCTGTCGCCGAACGCCATCAGGTTGCAGCGGGGCTTTGGATGCTCAAGCACCCGGTCGATCTCGACGACCATCGCCTCCATGCGCCGCGCCAGGCCGCGCAGATCGTCCGTGCCATAGGCGATGCCGAACGGCGCATGCAGGCGCAAATGCCGGTCCTTGTGGGACCAGTTGTTGACGCCTTCCTGAATGAACTTGTCGTTCGGTACGAGATGGTCGGTGCCGTCGCGGGTGCGCAAAGAGACATACCGCGCGTTCATCTGCGTCACCCATCCGAAAGCGCCGTCGATTTCGATGACGTCGCCGGGCTTGATGGACTTGTCGGCGATGAGCGTAAAGCCTGCGAAAAAGTTCGACACCGTGCGCTGCATGCCGAGACCGATACCGAGACCGACGGCGCCGCCGAAAATCGCCAGCGTGCCGAACGGGAACCCGACAAACTGCAACGCCGCCACAAGGGCAACGACGGGTAAAAGAACGTCCAGAATCTTACCCAGCAGCGCTTTGAACGACACCGTCAGTTCATCGATGGCGTCGATGCGGCCCTTTAAGAAACCGCCGGCAAAATTCGCGCCCCAAAAGAGGACGCCGAACACCGCCGCCGTGCGCACGAAATCAAGCGCGGAGAACCGCTGTGCGACACCGTTCGCATCCTCTCCGATAGGGAAGGAAAACGCTTCAAGTTGCGCAACGACATTGCCAAGCATGCCAAACGCATCAAGCGCCGCAATCGGCCAGGCGACATAAAATGCAACCTTCGACCAGAAGGGCGAGCGGATCACGAGAGAAACGAGCCGGATGATGATCCAGGCTGTCAGGAGGCTGACGCCGGCCTGCACAAGCCCGCTCGACCGGCCCATGGCGCCGAGCGCAATCACTGCAATTTGCAATGTGATCAGAAGCGCGAGCGGCGTTGCTACATGGGCGAACGCATTGGCGGCGCGGCGCAAAACGCCATGGGGCGCGCGCGGTGCAATCTGCCCTGCGATGACGCGCTTCAATTGCGGTCCGAACATCGCCGCCGGCGCAAGCGCCGCGACAAGAAGCACCGCCTCGATCACGAAATCAAAGGTCAGCATGCGGCTTTGCAGCCACGCCAGCACCCGCTCGCCCGTGTCGCGCAGAGCGTCGACGCCGAACAGCATTTCAATGCCCGACGCCATATCGGACACAGGCGCATCGGCCGTCGGCGCGGCGGCGTCTGCTTCCACCGTCGCCTGCGGCGTCAGTGATCCATCAAGCGGCGCAGGCGTCGACGCCGTGTCAACCGGCGCGAGTTCAGGCGACGCATCAGCAGCGCCGTCGCCGGGCGCCGTGGTTTCGACAGTGTCGTTTTCTATCGCGTCTTGAGGCATCTGAAAGCTCGCGGAAGAAGGCGGGAGGCTAGATTAAGGTGCGTTCCCGGGAAGGAAAAGGCGCGGCCTTATTTAACACCAGCCTGCATGTTGGCGATGGACGCACAGCCCTCTTTTGCAAGCGACAGAAGCGCCGAGAACTGATCGTCGGAGAAAGGCGCGCCTTCGGCAGTCGCCTGTACTTCGACAAGCCCGCCAGCGCCGGTGATAACGAAGTTCGCGTCAGCCTGCGCAGTGGAATCTTCTTCATAATCGAGGTCGAGCGCCGGCGCGCCGCCAACGAGGCCGCATGAAATCGCGGCGACACTGTCCGTAATCGGATCTTGTGTGATAATGCCCTGCGCCAGCGCCCAGTCGCAGCATTGACGCAACGCGATGTAAGCACCGCTGATCGACGCCGTGCGCGTGCCGCCGTCAGCCTGGATGACATCGCAGTCGACCTGAATCTGGCGCTCCCCCAGCACCTTCATGTCGACAACGGCGCGCAACGAACGCCCGATCAAGCGCTGGATTTCCTGCGTGCGGCCGGACTGGCCTTTTTTCGCTTCGCGCCGCATGCGCTCGCCGGTCGAACGCGGCAGCATGCCATATTCCGCCGTCACCCAGCCCGAGCCGGACCCGCGCAGCCAGGGCGGCGTCGTCTCGTCCCAACTGGCCGTGCACAGAACATGCGTATCGCCGCATTTTACGAGGCAAGAGCCTTCCGCGTGTTTGGCGTAGCCAGGCTCAAAGGTGATGTCGCGTAGTTCGTTAAAAGCGCGGCCGGAGGTTCGCATCTGGGGGGCTCCTTTTTGGGATGGGGGGCGTTCCTTGCCCCAAGCGCCGCGAATTGTCGAGCGGTGTTTCATGAGCATCTCGAAAGCTCCGCCGCCCCTCCCCTTTTTCTCCCAAAACTGCTAGGCTGCGTTCAGATATTGCGTCGTTCATGAATTTCTTCGTCCGGCTTTGTTTTGGGGACATTGCTTATGTCGATCCGCGCCCTTTTTGCGACCACCCTCACAGCCGCCCTTCTGGCGGCAGGCGCCTTCGTGATGATGCAGGCGCAAGGCGCCACGCTTGGCGATTTCCTCTCGGCCCTCACCCTGAAAGGCGGCGTGGAAAACGGCGCCATTCTCTGCTTTCTCCTGGCGCTCGGCGCGGTCTTGGGCGCGCTCCTCGCGCTCATTTCGGCGTTCAGCGCCTTCCGCGAACTCGATGAAGACGAATATGACAACCGCCTGCCCTACGGCGCCGCGCCCTTTTTCGGTGTTATCGCCTTAGCGTTTTTCTGGTTCGCCATGGGGTGCGGCGGCGGCGATGACGAAACGCTTGATGAAAGCCTCGCCGGCGCGAGCGCGGCCCCTGCGTTAACTGCGCCGACGCCAGAGCCTGAGCCGCCGGCGCCGGTTCTCGCCGCACCGGAACCGCCTGCCCCTGCGGAACCCGAAACCGCGGACCTTCCACCACCGGCGCCTCAGGTCGAGCAATACGCTCACGCTGCGCCATGGCCCTATCAATATCCGTTGATCCGAAATGGTCGCGCCGCGGCGGCCAGTTCCACGGCCGCCTTCCTTTCAGGGCTGTTCCCGGACGACGATCCATCCGGGGCGGTGTCCGCGCTTTTGTGCAACAAGGCATGGGTCGCGGTCGCCGGCGCAACCTCGGAGGAAGGGCCGGCCGAGCGCAACGTAATCCGCGCCCGCGCCCGAGCCGCCCTCACGGCGCGTCGGGCAGAGGATTGGCTATCGGCGCAAACCTCCTCGACCTGCACGAAACCGGTCATCATTCCCGTGACGCTGGGACAGCATGCGCCCCTTCTCGCCAACGAAAACGGCACGCCCGGCGCGACCGCCTATCAGCGTGAGCCCGCCTTTATCTCGCGCGCCCTCGATGCGGACGAAACGGCCTTGAGCGCAGCCGACGCCCGGGCGGAAGTGCGCGCATTCCTCAACGACAGCGCAAACCGCAGGGCTATTCTGGGTGCGCGCCGCTATAATCAGGCGCCCGCGCTGATCGATCCGGGGCTTTAGCCACCCAGCGCCCTACGAGCGCGTTTTGCACGCGCGAACGGGACGCCTTATATTCTTGCCATGAGCCTCATCGACGACATCGACGCCCGCTCGCGCGACGTTTTCCGCCGCCTCGTGGAAACCTATCTCGAAACCGGCGAGCCGGTCGGCTCACGCACGCTTTCCAACGACAAGGCTTTCGATTTCTCAGCTGCGACGATCCGCAATGTGATGGCGGATCTGACCGATTTGGGCCTTCTACACGCGCCCCATGTCTCCGCAGGCCGCCAGCCGACCGAGCAGGGGCTTCGCCTGTTTGTCGATTGCCTGATGCAGGTGGGCGAGCTTTCCGACACCGAGCGGCGCGCCATCGAAAGCGAACCGAGCGCCAACGATGTGAGCCAGTATCTCGAACAGGCGGCGGAGCGCCTGTCGGGCCTCACCCAGAAGGCGAGCCTCATCATGACGCGCAAGGCCGAAGCGCCGCTGCGCCAGATCGAGTTCGTGTGGACTGGGCCGGGCAAAGCGCTCGTCGTGATCGTGTTCGATGACGGCCAGGTGGAAAATCGCGTTGTCGATATCCCGAAAGACCTGCCAAGCGCAGCGCTCACCGCCGCCGGGAATTATCTCAACGCACGCATGCGCGGGCGCACGCTCCATGAGACGGCCCGGACCATGGCCGCCGATATGGAAAACGCCAAGGCCGAGCTTGACGCGCTCACCGCCAAACTCGTCGAAGACGGCGTCGCCGAACTCAGCCGCGGCGATAGCTGGTCGCTGATCGTGCGCGGCCGCGGGCGCCTCCTCGACGATAACGCCGCGGACGATCTGGAACGGGTGCGGATGCTGTTCGACGATCTCGAGCGAAAACGCGACGTGGTCGATCTCCTCAACGCCGCCCGCGACGGCCATGGCGTTAAAATATTCATCGGATCGGAAAACCGGCTTTTCTCGCTTTCCGGATCGTCGGTGATCGCAGCGCCCTATTACGATGAAAACCGCAAGATCGTCGGCGTGCTTGGCGTTGTCGGGCCGACGCGCATTAACTATGCACGCGTCGTTCCGATCGTGGATTATACCGCCGAAGTCGTCTCACGCATGTTGAAATAGCGCCCGCGCTTGCGTAAATGGCGTTCGGTTCGATGACAGAAAGAACGACGATAGCATCATGAGCGACACCCCCTACCCGCCCAATGACGGCCAGAACGATCAAAACGCCAATGACGCGGGCGCAGACGACGATACCCTGACCGATGAAGCCATCGCCAGCGCGATCGCGGAACAAAATGACGGCGGCGCGGCGGCGGATGGCGCAAACGCGGAAGAAATCGAAAAGCTGAAGGACCAGATGCTGCGGCTGGCGGCAGAGCTGGAAAACACGCGCCGGCGCGCCGAGCGCGACAAGGTCGATGTTGCGCGATACGCCATCACCGAGTTCGCCCGCGATCTCCTCGGCGTCGCAGATAATTTCACCCGCGCGCTCGACGCTGCGGACGGCGCAGCTGACGACCCGGCGACGGCCCTCACCAGTCTGATCGACGGGTTGCGGATGACAGAAAAGTCACTTTTGTCCGCATTCGAACGACATGGCCTGAAACGCATCGACCCGAAGGGCGAAAAGTTCGATCCGAACCTGCATCAGGCAGTCGCGCACGCGCCGGGCGGCGTCATCCCCGCCGGCCACGTGGTCGATGTGGCTCAGCCTGGCTTCATGATCAAAGACCGGGTGTTGCGCGCAGCCATGGTGATGGTCTCAAGCGGCGAGAGCAGCGCGCCGGGCGCAGCGGAAACACCGCCCACCGCCGGCGACGGCGCGCCGGGCGGTCGCTTCGATACGAAAGCCTGACGCCCCGCGCGTTTTATCAAGCAGAGTCCCGGTTAAGAACCGGCGGGCGCTGCGGCTTTCACCTCGTCGGACACATACGCTTCATAAATCGCGAAGTTGTCGCGGAACATGCCGGCGAGTTTCGTCGCCTGCGCGTCATAGTCGCCCGCGTCTTTCCAGGTGTTGCGCGGGATAAGGATCTTGTCGTCAACACCGGTCACTTTAGTCGGCACGGAAAAGCCGAAGATCGGGTCTTCGATCATCGGCGCGTCTTTTAAGGACCCGTCGAGCGCAGCTGCGAGCAGCGCGCGTGTCTCCTTAATGGGCATGCGCATGCCGACGCCATGGGGACCGCCGGTCCATCCGGTGTTGACGAGCCAGCAGGCTGCATCATGCTCGTCGATCAGTTCCCCTAAAAGTTTTCCGTACTCGGATGGATGGCGCGGCATAAACGGCGCGCCGAAGCAGGTGGAAAACGTCGCCTGCGGCTCATTGCCAAGCCCCTTTTCAGTGCCGGCGACTTTCGCCGTATAGCCGGAAAGGAAGAGATACATGGCTTGGGCCGGCGTCAACCGCGCAATCGGCGGCATCACGCCGAAAGCATCGCAAGTCAGCATAATGATGTTGCGCGGCTGACCGCAGCGACCGTCTAGGCTCGCATTGGGAATATAGTGGATAGGATAAGCGCCGCGAGAATTCTCCGCAAGCGTCGCATCGTCGAGATCGAGCTCGCGCGTGCCTTCATCCATCACGACATTTTCAAGGACGGTCGCAAAACGCTTGGTCGTCGCATAGATTTCCGGCTCAGCGCTCGGCGACAGACGGATCATTTTCGCATAGCATCCGCCTTCAAAATTAAAGAGGCCGTTCGGCCCCCATCCGTGTTCATCATCGCCAATGAGCGTACGCGCCGGGTCCGCCGAAAGCGTCGTTTTCCCGGTGCCCGAAAGGCCGAAGAAAATCGCCGCATCATCGTCCTTGCCGACATTGACCGAACAGTGCATCGGCATGATCGATTGTTCCGGCAACAGATAATTCAAAATCGTGAAGACCGATTTTTTCATCTCACCGGCGTAAGACGTGCCGCCAATCAGCACCATGCGACGCTCGAAATCAACAGCGATCACCGTCTTGGTGCGGCAACCGTGAATTTCAGGATCAGCTTCGAAACCGGGCAGATCGACAATGGTGAAGTCCGCATCGCCGCCGCGCTCGCTCATGGGCGGGCACACCAGAAGATGCTGAATGAAAAGCGCGTGCCAGGCGTACTCGGTGAAGACGCGCACATTGATCGCATATTGCGGATCGGCGCCGCCGCGCAAATCCTGACGGATAAGATCGCGCTCACCGGCATAAGCGAGCATATCCTGACGCAGTCGCTCAAAATGCTCCGGGGTCATGGATTTGTTGGCGTCCCACCAAATCTTTTTTTCGACCGCCGGTTCCTTGACGATGAATTTATCCTGCGCGGAACGCCCGGTGTGCTCGCCGGTGGCGACCACCAGGGGCCCGCCCACCGCGACGCGGCCTTCGCCGCGCTCCACCGCCAGTTGGTAAAGAGCCGCCGCTGTCAGATTGGCAAGGCTTTGTGGCGCACACGCCTCGAAATGCGCCGGCGCGGATGCCGCCGTCACTGATACACTCATGTTCATCGTCCTCCCGAGACGTGAATTCATAGGGGTTGCCGACGATCGCGAGACAACACAATCGTCTTGCCCTCCCGCCATGCAACGTCTTGGCCACGCTTAGTCCAATTAAACTGCGTTGGCGAGCCCCTAATAAGAGCCGGCGACAATGTGCACCGCTCGCCCTGCTGCGCCTGCGAACAACATCGTCCCCGGGTGCGTATCAAAGCGGGACGGGACTATCGCAGCGCAGCGAAAACAACATGCACGCAAAAAGCGATATCGACGCAGAGATTTCTCTGAAAAACTAGAGTCTGTCCGAGAATTCGCTCTGGGCGGCGAAAATGGCGGGTTTCGAGAACCGGCGCGCAGCGTACGTGTTAGTACGTGAGCACCGGAAACGCAGAAAACCGCTATTTGCAGCAAACCAGAGTAGAATTATCGAACAGACTCTCAGACCCAAAACCAGAAGGGCTTCGCGCGCCGCCACAGGGTAACGATCCATTTTTCGCCGCCGGTCACGGGCTCGCCAGCGTGGAGACTTTGAGGCAGGGGAACGCCCGCATCGTCAGTATTATCGAAAATGACGCCATCGCCCGCACTCGCCCTAACGGACTTATTCAGGTCTGGAAACGCCGTCGCGCCGCCCTTAAACCCGTCATTCAACGTAACCAGAAGGGTATGCGTACGCTGCCCGGACCGGCGCACTTCAGAATAATCTGCTGCGTCTTCCGGCAAGTAATCATGATGCGGAAGATATTCCTGCCCGACGCGGTAGCGCAGAACACCCATAAGCTCGCAGTTTTCCGCAGGCGCGCCCATGACCGCTGCGAGGCGTCGATAGATGCCGATCAACGCGAGATCGAGATCCGCAAGCCCGATCAGCGCACCGTCGGACGTGCGGAAATTCGCCAGATCCGCCGCGCCTTTATGGGAGTCGACCACGCGCGATGGCGCTAAGAGACTGGCGGACACGCAAATCAGGTAATCGCACTCCAGCGGCGTCAACACACCAGAACACTTCACAACATCAGGATGCTGATGAAAATCTTCTCTGGAAGGCAGAGACCTTGCAAACGGCGCTGTCAGGAGGTTTTCAAGGCGCGTATAATCGATGGCGCCCGCCGCCGCCTCACGCGCGCAAGGTCCTGTCGGGTCCTGCAACCGCTCCGCCAGGGGCGCGCCGGCCGCGCTGAGCTGCGCCGACAGTCCCTCACCCTCTTTGACGTTAAACACGCCGCAAAACCGCAAGGCGAGATAAAGCGCAATCCAATCGCCGCGCATCGCCGCAAGCCGCAACAGAACGCGCGCGCTTTCCGCACCCGCCGCGCCAAGACCATGTGCCAGGAGGGCAAGCTCGCGAAGCGCCGCCGGATGACCGGCCTGCGCCGCCTTTATCACAAGCCTCACGGCGTCCGCCTCGTTGGCGGGCGCTCCAAGGCCAAGCGCCGTCATGACCGCAAGAAGCCGCGCCGCCGCCGCGCCGCCAGCGTCAACCGCCCTTTTCAAAGACGCCGCCGTTTCTGCCGGGTGCATCTTTTCCGGCGGCCCCGCCAGCCGCTCGCTGGCGCGGGTGTAAAGGGCGCCCGGATGCCCTGCGACGACAGCCTTTTCGAGCCAGGGCGCTGCTTCCGCCCCGCGCCCCGCCTGCTGCAGCGCCGCCGCAAGGCGATATTGCGCGCCCGCATCGCCTTTTTCCGCACGCGCGGTCAGTTCACCCAAATTTAACTGCGGAGCGTTTTCCATGACGCCTTTTGATTGGTGGCCCAAATCTTAGTAAGGCATCCGCCGAATGACATTCAAGACCAGCCCCGAAAGACGCTTCCTCTCGTGACGACCGTGCCCGATCCCCCGGAAACGCCAGACAAGCATATCGTCGATACGCTCATTGAAGAGCGGGCGGAAAAACTGGTGCGTTCGCGCTTGTGGCCGCTTTACCGCGCCATTCTTTATCCGTTGTTGCGCTATCGTGCGGCCGTCAAGATGGCGGACGCCATCCAGCCCCTCAGCGCGCAGGCGATCTTCGATTACATCAGCGACCTTCTGCATATCGACGTTGAGGCTCATGGGGTCGAAAACATCCCGATACAAGACCGTGTACTGATTGCCGTGACGCACCCGACCGGCATTTCGGACGGCGTCGCCGTTTTCGATGCAATCAAAGGTCACCGTCCGGACATGTCGTTTTTTGCAAACCGCGACGCGGTGCGCGCCGCGCCCGGCGTTGCGGATATGATTATCCCGGTGGAATGGGTTGAAGAAAAACGCAGCCCCGCCCGCTCGCGCGAAACCCTCGCCAGCACCATCGAAGCCTTTCGCAGCGACAAGTGCATTGTTCTTTTTCCATCGGGCCGCATCGCCGCCATGCAGGACGACAAAACCCTTCTTGAGCAGCCATGGCTGGGGTCCGTTGCAATCTTTGCACGGAAATATAACTGCCCTATCGTGCCCGCCCATATCGAAGCGCGTAATTCCTGGCTTTACTACTGGTTCTGGAAACTGAACAGCGAACTGCGCGACATCACGCTCTTCAACGAGCTTTTGAACAAACGCGGCCAGCGCTACAAAATCACCTTTGGCAAACTGATCGATCCGACCGATTTGAAAGGCGATGCAAACGCCGTCGCGTCAGCCCTGCGCGAGCATGCGATCGGCATCGAAAGCGGCGCGGAGTGGCGGCCGTTGGAAGAGTAGCCCGCCCATGCCCATCATCGCCCTGCCGCTCCATGAAGTCGCAAGCCTTGTTGTTCTCATACAGGCGCTGATCTTTGCAGGCGTCCTCTCAGCGCCAGCCTTTCGCGACACCGGGCGCACCTGGTTTCTGGTCGCCGCACTCGTCATTCTCGCAACCATCAAAGCGGATCAGCTTTACCAGGCGCTCGGCGGATTGCGACACTATCCGCAATTCGGATTTTTGCTGGCGCCTTTCCAAGCGCTGATGACACCGACGCTTTATCTTTACGTCAAAGCCAAAACTTCGTCCGACATTCGCCTGAAAAGGAGCGACATCCTTCACGGCGCGCCGTTCCTGTTCTTTCTGATTTATCTCTTCCTGATCTACTACCGCCTCGACGCATCCGATAAGATCGCGCTTCTTGAAACAGGCGGTTTTAACGCCCCTCTTCATCGCCTCGTCGTGCCGCTCGTCGGCGACATCCTGCAATTTTGTTATGTCGTTGCGGCCTATCGGCGGATCGAGGTTTACGGCGTATCTCTTCGAAACTGGTTTTCCCATGTCGAGGATCTCGACCTGCGCTGGCTGAAACGGCTTTTGATGATTTGGGGATGCGTCTTCGTCGTACACGCCACGTGGACGGTCGCGGGCGGCGCCTTCAACGCCGCGGGCGCGGCGCGGACCGTCATCACGGGCCTCAACATCGTCCATCTCATGATGGCGAATGCGCTCATGCTCATGGGCGTAACTCAGGCCATGCGCCCCGGCGCGCCGCCCCCCGCCCCGGCGAATGTAGAAGAAAAATACAAAAGCTCCGCCATGTCCGCTGAGGAGCGAGCCGCGCTCTTTGAGAAAGCCGCCGCCCTCGCCGCCGCCGAACAGCTTTTCCTCGACCCCGACCTCACTCTGAAAGACCTTGCTGCCCGGACCGGTGCAACGCCGCGAGAATTATCTGAGGCGATCAACGGCGCCGGCGGCAAGAGCTTCTTTGAGTTCGTCAACGCCATGCGCGTCGATCATGCAAAGAAGCTGCTTCAGGAAAAGCCGCCCAAACGCATCCTCGACGTTGCTTATGCGTCGGGCTTCAACTCCAAGACCGCGTTTTACGACGCCTTCAAGCGTGCGGTCGGACAAACGCCGAGCGGGTTTCGCCAATCCGCCGGCGGCGCCGAATGATCCCCAACAACCTCCTAGTATGGCGGATTTTGAATTCGTATCATTATTTCTGCTCGCTCCGAAACGAATTCAAAATCCAAAAACCACACTAGACCAAAAATTTACTAGCGTCGCTGTCGGTCCAGGAATTCGCTAAGAGGGGGCTGAAAAATGAGGCGAACTCCTGAACCGCGACACTAGGATCGGTCTGAAAATACGATCGCGGAGCGCACGTCAGCTGAAAATGCTTTCAGTCGGCGTCCGGACGCGCGTTCCCGAACGACCGCGCTGCTTCGAACTCTTAAGAATTGGCGCCCGTTCCTCAAAACCCATCCCAAGCCGTCAGGAGTTCTTCCATGCCTTTCAGGCTCGTTCCTCTTCTTTCATTTTTTGTCGCCATCGCCATTTCCGCCGCTGCACACGCAGTCGATATCGGCACCGCGCCCGGCGCGCCGGTCTATTTTCACCGCGCCAACCCCAATAAGGGCTACAACGATCTGATGCTGCAAACGGTTGTTTTGCGGAACACCACCGACGCCGCCGTGACACTGAAATCGCTACGCATCGATGTCCTCGCCGAAGACGGCGACGCGGCGGTCTCGAAAACGATGAGCGCGCGTTCGGTTCTGCAACAGACCCGGCGTTTCGCCGCCATGGAGGCGCAAGGTCTTGGCGTTTTTCTCGACCTTCAGGTGTTGACGGAGGGCGGCCTGAAAAAATTCTCTGGCGCCGACGCAACGCTCGCGAGCGAGGAAGACATGGCACCCGGCGCGGCGATGATCCTGTCATCACAGTATTTCACTGTCGATTTCGAGCCGGCGTCGGTACGGATCAGCGCCGCCTATGAAGACGGATCAGGACATGTCACCCAAAAAACGCACCACCTCCCGGTGGCGGAACACGAAATATGGGACGGATACGTCGCCCCCTTAAAAGGCGGCTGGTCGAAGAAATCGGCACCGGGCGTTCACAGTCATCACCGTTTCATCCCGAGCAACGAGTTCGCAGTGGACTTCTTCCAAACAGGTCCAGAAGGCGTCCTCGACCGCGGCGAAAAAAGATCCGCCGAGGATGACTTCGGATATGGCGCGCCGGTTTACGCCGTCGCCGACGGCGAAGTCGTGTTCGCCATCAACGGCGAAGTACAAGACCCCGACGCGCTCTCGCGGCGCGAAGGCGAAAGCATCGAAGAGGCGCGCGCGCGCATCACGCAAAATCAGTTCCGGCGCTTTGCTGAAAACTTTCGCGCCGCCGCCGCCGGCAATATGATCACGATCAAACATGACCTCGGCGATGGTCGGATCGAATACTCGTCCTACGCACACCTGAAGTCAGACAGCGTGCGCGTCGGCGTCGGCGACAAGATCCGTCAGGGCGATATCATCGCGGAAGTCGGCAATACGGGCGACTCAACGCTGACGCACCTGCACTTCCAGATCAACGCCGGACCGGACGCATTTTTTTCGCGCAGCCTGCCCTTCGCGTTCAACAATGAAAAAACACGTTATATCGGCCAGGAACTGGGCATCTTCGTCACCTTTGGCGAATAGCGGGGCAGCGATGGGGGAGAAATGTTCAAAAGGCGCGCCTGCTTTTCATTGTCTTTGAACAAGGGAGCCATGCATCATCTGGCGTCAATACCGGAAAGAAAGTCGTCAATGACTTTGTTGAATTCCTGCGGCCTTTCCCAGAACATCATGTGCTTACCCATGTAAACGGCCGTTGCAGAAGGCGTATTGGCTTTGATCCATCTTTCAGCCACATCCTTCATCTCACTGCGAACGACGTACAACAAAGGAACTTTGCCTTCCAGCGCGATAAGGTCTTCGCTGTAGTCCAGGTAAAATCCCGTGGCGTTGGTGAGCGCGGCGACACTGCTCGATGTCTGGCTGGCGATTTCAGACAGCCATGCGACATTTTCAGGTGTCGGATTTTCGAGCATCCATTTGCTAAAATCCGTGATAACGGCGTCACGGTCCTCAATGACGCCTTCAGTGAACGAGCGCGAATAGCCGTCGGCGTCATCGTTTAAATACCAGACCCATTCGTCACGCGTGGCGCCGGCGACATCCGGGCCGGTGTCGATCATAATCATGGCTTTGACTTTGTCAGCGCCGAACTGGTTCACATACGCCAGTTGCTCCGTCACCCCATATGACCATCCAGCCAGGATGACGTCTTTCAATTCTAGCTTTTCAATCAAACGGGCGAGGTCGCGCGCATGTTGCTGATAGGTGTGTCCCTCGACCGGTTTTGACGATCTGCCCTGACCGCGCGGATCGTAAGCAAGTGCGCGATAACGTGTAGATCCCTCAAAGTGCGTAAGTTGATGTTCGAAGACTTCGGTGGACATCATCCAGCCGGGAACAAAAATGATGGTTGTGCCACCCTCTCCAGCTTGCTCATAATAGATTGTGAGGTCGTCATCTAATTCGATTTCCTCCGCAGACAATCCGCCAGTGAACAAACAAAAACTTGCAAAAAGTACTGAAAACGCCGGCATTCTCATCGTCGGTCTGAAACCTCTCAATTTCCCATCGAAAACTGGTCGCACTCCAAAGTGGCGCTGACCGCCTCGATCTGCGCGCGAAAGGCCGCAGACGGATAAGCCGTTCGCTCGACCTTATCGAAAATTTCCGCACTTGCCCCGCCCGCAACGAACAACGGCTCGCCGTCCAGAGACAAATTCCGGTCATGGCGCGACAACGTGGTCGGGCTTAGAATGCCGTGCCCTTCCACGCGGATCGGTTCGGGCGTGAACGAGCTTGTTATGCACCGTCCTTCCTCCGTGCGCCCGTCGAAACCATCCGCTTCGGCGCGCCAATACATGGCGCAATCGCTGTTGATCGTCACATCAGCGAGCGTCACGCTCGTCAACGGCGCAATATCCTTCGTAAGGTCGCCCCAGCGTTCTTTATCTTTCAGGAAAAGAAACTCGTGCACAATCGCGCCGCCATCTTTCGCCGGGCGGAAGCGATGCAGCGACAAACGGCGCGGCGCCCCTTCGAAGCCCGCCTCGCCATAATTCAGGATACCGAATAACTGGCCTTCCAGATGATCATTCGCAACCGGAATATATGTCATGGCTCGGCGTTCATGGCGGTTCGCCTCATCGGCGCCGGCGGCGATATCCCGGTCCGCCTGGCGTTTGTTGTCCCAGTGCCCGGTGAGCATGCAGCGGAAACGCTCAAGTTCGCCTGATTCATCGGATTGCCCGCGCTGTTCCTGTGCGCAGCCGATTAAAAGCACCGCAGCGAATGCATAAGCGCTCGGCTTAAACACGCGCCGGATTGGTAGAAGTCGCCCCAGGTTTCTTATTATCATCGCGCCATTTGCCTTTCCGCAATCGAGTTCGTTCTGCTTTTTAAGCACTTTGCCGATATGTGAGTTCCAGAAAAACATCCTCAAGGTCGCTCTCAACGGTCGACAGATCCTTGACGCTGATCCCGGCGCTCGAAATCCTTTGCAGAATTTCCGCAACCTGCGCCTCGCTCGGCTGGTAGGCCACCGCGAGGCGCCCGTCAGGCGTTAAGTCACTTTTGAACGGCCCGAGGTCAGGCGCAACGTCGATAGCCTCCAGCGGCGTCACCATCAGCGTTTTGCGGTCGAGCGAGGCGATCAGTTTTTCCGTCGGCTCACACGCAACCACATTGCCCTCGTGAATAATCGCGATCTCCTGACAAAGCTCTTGCGCTTCTTCCAGATAGTGCGTCGTCAGAACAATGGTGACGCCCCGCGCGTGGAGCTCCATGACGTAGTCCCACAATTGCTTGCGCAATTCGATGTCAACGCCTGCCGTCGGTTCATCGAGGATGAGAACGGGCGGCGCATGCACCATGGCCTTGGCCACAAGCAGGCGGCGCTTCATGCCGCCGGAGAGCTGGCGCACATACGCGTTGGCTTTATCATCGAGCCCGAGCGCGGCGAGAATTTCCATGGTGCGACGCTCGCGTTTCGGCACGCCGAACAGACCGGCCTGAATATCGAGCGCCTCGCGCGGCGTGAAGAAGACGTCGACATTGATCTCCTGCGGCACGATGCCGAGGGCGGCGCGCGCCTGGCGCGCATTACGGTCGATATCGAAGCCCCAGACGGAGATGTCGCCGGCCGACTTGCGCACAAGCCCCGCGAGAATATTGATGAAGGTCGACTTGCCCGCGCCATTGGGGCCTAAAAGGCCGAAGATCGATCCTTGCGGCACCAGAAGATCGACGCCTTTCAGCGCTTCTTTCGCTGGCGCCTTTTTGGTCGCCGCATAGGTTTTGCGCACGCCGCGCGCTTCGATGGCGTAAGGCCGCGATGTCTGGTTGACGGTGTCTTTCATGGGCTCGCTTATCGAACCTCCCGCACGGGCCGTCAACGCTGAGCCCCCTTAGCGCTGGTAAACACTCCGCGCCCGTTAAATGCTCCGTACACAGAGGGTGCGGGCGAAACCGCTTGCGCCGCGCCGGAAGCCCCCGGGGATGGCGGAAGAAATAGACAGGCCGCTCATCCGCATAGCCCGCCTTGGGGCACGGCCAGCAGTAAAATTGATAATTGACATTTTTTATTATTTAACTATTTTTCCGCTCTGAGCAGGGGAGCAAATGTGATGAAATGGCTTTTGCCGCCGACACTATGGATTCTAACGATTCTGGCGATGGTAGCGATCATGCTGATGTCGCCGCCAATGGCGTTTTATCCGGCGTGGCTGCGCTGGCTCGGCATTGCGATTTTTCCGGCGGGCCTTGCCCTCAACATCATGGCGGCGCGCCAGTTTCACATCGCGAAGACCAACATCAAAACCTTCAACGACCCGAAAGTTCTGGTCACGACCGGCCTCTTCGCACGCTCCCGCAACCCCATGTATCTCGGCTTTTGCATTTCGCTTCTGGGCGCTGCGCTTTTGACCAACAATGTCAAAAACACCGTGATCGTCTTTCTTTTCTTCGCAACGTGCCACTTCTGGTACGTGCCGTTCGAGGAAGCGGCAGCCGAAAAACAGTTCGGCGACGCCTACCTGGACTACAAAAAACGCGTGCGGCGATGGATATAAAATCATAGCCCGCCCCAGGACCGATATTGGCGCCGCAAAAACCGCCCTCATCGAAGCCGCTGAGACGCTGCTCGCGCAGCACGGCCCCGGCAAAGTCACCGTATCCGATGTCGCCGCGCGCTGCGGCATGTCGCAATCGAACGCCTATCGTTTCTTTCCCAGCAAAGGCGCGCTCATGGCCGCGGTCGCCGAGCGCTGGTTCGGCGACATCGAAAAGGCGCTCGCCGTAATCGCAGAAGGAAGCGATCCGCCCGGCGAAAAACTGCGGCGCTTCGCGCTGTCGCAACTCAGAATGAAACGCGACCGGTTCGATGAAGACCCGGACCTCTTTCGCGCCTATCTGAAACTCGGTGAAGAAAACATGGACGTCGTCTTGCGTCATGTGGAACGCATCTCAGCGCTCCTGCAAAAGATTATCGTTGCATGGCTGGCGGATGAAAAACTGGACCCGGGCGCCGCCGATGAGGCGCGCATTCTTTATGAGACGGCGACCGTACAATTTCGCGACCCAAACCTCATCGCGCGCCACCGCGCCACAAGCGACGACGCGCATGCGGACGCCGTCATCGCGACCCTCATGGCCGGGCTGCGCGTACGTTACGCAGGACAGCACGCCCTTGACTGAAAAAGCGCTGCGCGGCATGGGAGAAGGACAGGAAGTGACCCGGACCGCTCATGACCGAACCCGACAACGTTCAAAAAACGCCTGCCCCGGAAATAATTTATGTGGACAAAACCCGCATCGCCTGTGACGGCGGCGGCGGTGCGCTTGGCCACCCGAAAGTGTGGTACACGCTGAAAAACGGCGAAGCGGAATGCGGCTACTGCGACCGAAAATTCATATTCGACCCGGCGCGAGCGGCGCACTGATCCTCGTTCATCGCTATCGTTGTATGGATATCGTCATCCGTCTTCGCGCACACCAATTATCACCTCGCCCACGGTTTCGCCCATGATGCCCGCTCTCGAAAATCTGATCCGTGAGTTCGGCGCATCCGCCGAAATGGCGGCCCTGATCGCAATCGCCGTTGCGCTTTTCGGCATTCTAGCACTTGCGTTCCTTGCGCACTTCGTCATGTCACGCATCATCGTCGCCACAATTGAGCGGGTTCTGAAGGCGTCCACCTCCGAGCGCGATGACATCCTGGTGCGCCGGCGGGTCTTTTCACGCCTGTCGCATATTGCGCCGGCGGTCGTCATCTTCCTCCTTGCGCCGATAGCGCTTGCAAAACTGCCGGTGGCGAGTGAGATCGTCGTTGTCCTCAGCTTGATTTATGTGATCGCAAGCTGCGTTCTCTTCCTCGACAGCGCGATTAACGCCGGCCTTGAAATTTATTCGACCTATCGGATTTCCCGCGACTTTCCGGTGACGAGCTTCGCCCAGGTCGCGAAGCTGATCATTTACTTCGTCGGCTTCATCACGACACTATCGCTGATCCTCGGGGAAAGCCCGCTGAAATTCATCGCCGGTCTCGGCGCCATGACCGCGGTCTTGATGCTTGTCTTCAAAGACCCCATCCTCGGGCTCGTCGCCGGCATTCAGCTCTCCGCCAACCGCATGGTGGCCGTCGGCGACTGGATCGAAATGCCGAAATACGGCGTCGATGGCGACGTTATGGAAATCGCGCTCACCACCGTCAAAATCCGCAATTTCGATAAAACGATCACCACCGTACCGACGCAGGCGCTGATTGCCGACAGCTTTAAAAACTGGCGCGGCATGCAGGAAACCGGCGGACGGCGCATCAAGCGCTCGATTTATGTCGATATCGGATCAATCCGGTTTTGCGACGAAGACATGCTCGAGCGGTTTTCAAAGATCCAGTACATCGCGGCCTATCTTGAAGAAAAACGCGCCGAGCTCGCCGAACACAATGACGCCGCGAAGGTCGATAATGCGAGCCTCGTCAATGGCCGCCGGCTCACCAATGTCGGCACGTTCCGCGCCTATATCAGCGCCTATCTGCGCGAACACCCAAAGATCTCCAAAAGCCTCACCTTTCTGGTGCGCCAACTGCAGCCGACGGAACGCGGCCTGCCGCTCGAAATTTATGTCTTCAGTCTGGAAACCAACTGGATCGCTTATGAGGGCATTCAGGCCGATATTTTCGACCACATCCTCGCGGCCGCGAAGGAATTCGACCTGCATATTTTCCAGGATCCCACCGGCGCCGACATGCGCGCAATCGGCGTCCCGGCGGCGGCAAAAGCAGGCGCTCTTCACACGGCAACGGCTCAGTAGGCCGAGGGCGCCGCAATCGCGCCACGAAAAAACCCCGAAAACACCGCGCGCTCACGAGACGGAGCGGGCCCCGCACACACGTTTATCCAGACATCAGGCGCGCAAGGTCCGATTGGCGGGCGAACGGACGGCGCGCCGTCGTCATAGAAGGAAAACGTCATGATCCAGAAATTTCTTGCCGGCGTTATTGGCGCAGGCGTTCTCATGGGCGCGAGCCCGGCGCTCGCCGGGGAATGGAAACTCGACCGGCGCGCATGCCCGGACCTCGTTGAAGATCGCCTTGATCGCCGCGAAGACAGACGCGACCGGCGCGTCACCTGGTCTCGGCGGGACGCCCGCGAAGATCGCCGCGACGCCCGAGAGAACCGCCGCGATGAAGCGTTTACCATCTGCCCTGTATCGGCCTTTTATTATGCGCCAAGCCCGCGCGAGCTTCGTGGAAACCGACGGGCGCTTGAGCGGAAGTATAGAGCCGGACCGCCGCTCCGATGGGACAGACGCGCAGGCCTTGCCTATCGCACGGTGGGCGGAAGGCGCATCTATGTCCGCACTTAATCTGTGAACGAATAAGGTGGCAGTCGCCGCTGGACGCCGACCGCCCTCGTCACGACAGTCGCCCGCGCCCATTGGCCGCGCGGGCGCGCTGTCGATGGCGGGTGGCGTTTTCGCGGGCGCCGCGCTATAGGCCGGGCGCAGAGCGGTCTGGTCGATTATTGCGTCGAACGGAGGCTCTGCGTTCGTTAAAGCGCGTTTTGAAACGGAATACGGGTGAAACCGCTTTTTCGCAAAACGCAAGAGAAGGAAAACCGCGCCATGACAAAGCTTCAGGATGTCAAAAAGGTCGTTCTCGCCTATTCGGGCGGCCTGGATACATCGGTCATTCTGAAATGGCTGCAAGTGGAATATGGCTGCGATGTCGTAACGTTCACCGCCGATCTCGGCCAGGGCGAGGAGCTTGAACCCGCGCGGCGCAAGGCCGAACGCGGCGGCGTTACCGAAATCTATATCGAAGATCTGCGCGAAGAATTCGTGCGTGATTTCGTCTTCCCGATGTTCCGCGCCAATGCGGTCTATGAGGGCCTTTACCTACTCGGCACGTCGATCGCGCGCCCCCTGATCGCCAAACGGCTCGTTGAAATCGCCGCCGAAACCGGCGCCGACGCCGTCGCCCATGGCGCCACCGGCAAGGGCAACGATCAGGTCCGTTTCGAGTTGAACGCTTACGCATTGAACCCCGATATCCGCGTCATTGCGCCGTGGCGCGACTGGGACCTCAACTCCCGCGAAAAGCTCATCGACTTTGCCGAGAAACATCAGATCGAAATCCCGAAAGACAAGCGCGGCGAGGCGCCGTTTTCGGTGGACGCCAATCTTCTGCATACGTCGTCGGAAGGCAAAGTCCTCGAAGACCCGGCCGTCGCGGCGCCGGATTATGTTTACCAGCGGACCGTCGCCCCTGAGGACGCTCCCGACCAGCCGGAGATCATCGAGGTCGGTTTCGAGCGCGGCGACGCCGTCTCCATCAATGGCGAAGCGCTGTCGCCGGCAGCGCTTCTCACAAAGCTCAACGAGTATGGCCGCAAACACGGCATCGGACGCATCGACCTCGTTGAAAACCGCTTTGTCGGCATGAAGTCGCGCGGCGTCTATGAAACGCCCGGCGGCACGATCCTTCTGATCGCCCATCGCGGGATTGAACAGATCACGCTCGACCGCGGCGCGGGCCATTTGAAAGACGAATTGATGCCGCGCTATGCGGAGCTCATCTATAATGGCTTCTGGTACGCGCCCGAACGCGAGATGCTGCAGGCCGCCGTCGATAAAAGCCAGGACCATGTGGCGGGAACAGTGACGCTCAAGCTCTATAAGGGCTCCGCCCAGATCGTCGCGCGCACATCGCCGAACACGCTTTATTCCGAGGCGCATGTGACGTTTGAAGAAGACGCCGTATACGATCAAAAAGACGCCGAAGGATTTATCAAATTAAATGCGCTCCGCCTGAAGCTTCTGGCGCGGCGCAACAAAATTGTCGGATAAAGCCGCTACGGCCAATGAGTGAAGGCGACGCGTGCGGCATCACCCACGTTGTAAATTTTATCCGTAGACGTTGCTCGAACGTCGCCGGGCTTTCAACATTTAGAATTTCAACAGTTGTAAGTGCGAGTAAATAGAAATGGACCTTTCCAAAATCAGCCCCGGCGTTAATCCGCCCAAGGACGTCAATGTTGTCATCGAGGTGCCGCTTGGCGGCGATCCGATCAAATACGAAATCGACAAGCCCTCAGGCGCAATGTTTGTGGACCGATTTCTTTATACGGATATGCGCTATCCTTGTAATTACGGGTTCATCCCCGCGACCCTCGCTGACGACGGCGACCCTGTGGATGTGATGGTGATCGGCAGCCGCCCTCTCGTGCCGGGCTCCGTCGTCGGGGCGCGCCCGATCGGCGTTCTCCTGATGGAAGACGAAGCCGGCATGGACGAAAAAATTCTCGCCGCGCCAAGCCCGCGCCTCACGCGGTACTATTCCAAAATCGACACCTATCTCGACATGCCAGAGATATTCATTGAACGGATCAGTCATTTCTTCGGTCACTACAAAGACCTTGAACCTGACAAATGGGTCAAGATTGTCGGCTGGCGTGGCCCGGAAGACGCTGAAAAGCTCATCATGCAGGGCCTTGACGCGGGCGGCGCCTAAAAAGCGCGTCGGCGTTTTTCATTCTCTCGCCTCACAACGCCGCACCGAGACGCTCTCATTTTTGTGACGGGCGCCGGCATTGATGCGTGCGCCAACGCCCCCATTTGCCCGCCAACAGCCGGTGACGCCGGTCTGTGATTAATTAGGAACAATTGGAGACGTCTCATGACCGAGTTTACCGTACACACCGCTGACAGCGCGCCGGCAGCCGCAAAACCTATCCTTGAAGCATCCCAGAAATCCCTCGGCTTCACGCCGAACCTTTACGGCGTTTTCGCGGAGGCGCCGCCGGTGCTGCAGGCCTATCAGGCCCTGTCCGATTTTTTCGGCGCCACGAGCTTCACCAATGACGAACGCCATGTGATCTGGCTCGCCATCAATGTCGAGCATGAATGTCATTACTGCGTGCCGGCGCATACGGTGATCGCCCGCTCTCAAAATCTCGATGAGGAAACGATCACGGCCCTGCGCGACGCGGCACCCCTGAAGGACCCTAAACTGGAGGCCTTGCGCACATTCACGCTGAAAGTCGTCCGCCAGCGCGGCGTCGTCGATGATGCGGCTGTCGAGGCGTTTCTCGCCGCCGGCTATACAAAGGCGCATATCCTCGAAGTGATCCTCGGCGTCAGCCACAAGGTGCTGTCGAACTACGCCAACCATTTTGCCGACACCGCCGTCGACGCTGCCTTCACGAAAGACGCCTGGGAGCCAACCGGCGCGAAAGCCGCATAATTTCGGCGATCCCTCAGGCATTCAGCGCCGCCCGGCCCAATTGGGCCAGGCGGCGCGCTTTAATTTAACCCTTTTTTAAGACGCCCCGAGGGGCTATGATGGACGCACGCGGTGTTTCGATACCGAGACAATGCCGGATCGCGGAGCCTTTTGGCGGAATTTAAGGCCGCGGTTTGTGGGCCTGTTATGTACTGGCGTTCGACGTAAAAGGGGTGGCTGCCATGTCGGGTTTGAAGATTGAGGCGCTGTTCGGCGGGGTACTGGCCCTGGTGGTGCTCGGCGCCGTCGCATATGGGATCGCCAATTCAAGCGTGAGCCTGCCCGGCCGCACCACGGCCGCCGCGCAGAATACGTCCGTTTCAGCGCCGGTTCTCACCGCATCCTCCGGACAGGACCTTATCTGCGAATGCTACAACGATGCGTTCGAACTCGCCGGCAAGGTGAAAGTCCTGTCGCCGCAATACCGCACCGGCTTTCAGCAGTGCCGCGCCCGCGCGGGCGTCGATGGCGGCGACGCCTGGACGGCCGGCTGGAACGCGCGCACCTCCTCAAAACCCTATGAGGCAAGCTGCCGCGCTTACAAGCGCCGCCGCTAAAACTTCTCTTAATTCAGAAAACTACGGCCTGGCGCCGCCAATCTGATCGATTGCGCGGCGCGTAAAGGCACTATTGTAAATTTCAAATGCGGGGGCATGGCATGGGCCTACGCGTCGCCCAAGCGAATGGTAAGTTCCAAAGCCCATTTCAATGTGTGATAGCAAGCCGTACGAGTGAGACGTCATGGCGCTCTGCCGAGGTAATCCGATGACTGATGAAAAGAAAATTGTCGTCTGGTTTCGCCAGGACCTCAGGCTCACCGACAATCCGGCTCTTGCCGCGGCGGCGCGCGAGGGCGCGGTTCTGCCGATCTTCATCCTTGACGATAACACGGCCGGCGACTGGAAGCATGGCGGCGCGGCGCGCGTCTGGCTGCACCACTCTCTCACTGCGCTTAACGCATCCCTCGACGGTCACTTATCCGTCTACTGCGGCGACGCAAACGACGTCATCACGGATATCCTTGAGCGCCTCGATATATCGGCAGTCTACTGGAACCGCTGCTATGAGCCGTGGCGCATCGCGCGCGACAAAACCATCAAACAAAACCTTACGGACAGAGCCGTCACCGTGCGGTCCTTTAACGGTTCGCTCCTCTGGGAGCCGTGGGAAATCGCGAAACCGGACGGGACGCCCTACCGGGTGTTCACGCCGTTTTACCGCAAGGGATGCCTCAACGCGCCGGCGCCGCGCAAACCGTCGCCGAAACCGCGAAAGATGACCACAATCGCCGACGCCGCCGCGCCCGGCATTGAGTCTCTAGGCCTTCTCCCGAAGGCGCCGAGATGGGACACGCCCATCACCGAGGCATGGCGGATCGGTGAAAAAGCAGCGCAGAAAACACTCGATGCGTTTTTAAAGACGGGACTTGAGGGCTACAAAAAGGGCCGGGACTTTCCGGCGCGCGCAAACGTTTCGCGCCTGTCGCCGCATCTGCGCTGGGGTGAAATTTCCCCGCATACGGTCTGGGCCCGCGCGCGCAGCGCCGGCGATAATGACGACGTAGACCACTTCTGTTCGGAGCTTGGGTGGCGGGAATTTTCCTGCGCGCTTCTTTATCACTTCCCGGACCTGCCGACGCAGAACTTTCAGCCCAAGTTCGATGGCTTTCCATGGGCTGACAACAACGAGGCGCTCGCCGCCTGGCGCCGCGGCGCAACCGGCGTTCCCATTGTCGACGCCGGCATGCGTGAGTTATGGCGGACAGGATACATGCATAATCGTGTACGGATGATTGTTGCATCGTTCCTTATCAAAGGCCTGCGCATCGACTGGCGCGAAGGCGAGAGATGGTTCTGGGACACGCTTGTGGATGCGGACCTTGCGAACAACAGCGCCTCCTGGCAGTGGGTCGCCGGTTCCGGCGCCGACGCCGCGCCCTATTTCCGGATTTTCAACCCTGTGACGCAGGCGGAGAAGTTCGACCCCGACGGCGCTTATATCAAACGCTACGTGCCCGAACTCTCCGGCCTTGACGGCAAACCGTTATACGCGCCCTGGACCGCGCCGGAAGACCTTCTCGCCGCGGCGCATATCAAGCTGGGCGAGGACTATCCGCACCCCATCGCCGACCTGAAACAGTCGCGCGAAGAAGCGCTCGCGGCGTTTAAGGCGCTGTCCTGACAGCACTTGAGCGTCAGATAAGCAGTGACGCCGGCCTAAGCGATGACCACAGGTAGCATCGAGACAACTGACTTTTTCGTTTTAAGAGAAATACGTCACACGCGTTCCACGCGCCGCGCTTTTATGCTCGACACTTCATCCCACCAGTAGTCTTGCTTTCGTTTAAAAATTGTCCATGGCCAAATGGGCCACCACGCAAGATTAATCCACGCGACGAATGCTCGCGCCACCATATTCGGTTTATCGTTAGTGGGTACCAATTTAAACCTTAACAAGTGTTGCCCTAGCGTCTGCTTGCTATTTTTTAAATGCCAACTGAAATAGTAGGAGATCAAGCAAGTCCCCATCAGAAAAAGAAGAATGCTGAACATATCTCTGGAAAGAAAAACCTCCCGCTCATAGCTCCATGCCCATTTGCCGGTCGAAAAAAACTCCAAAATAAGGGCAGGCATAGAAATCAAGGGTAGTATGCCTAACGTCGCAACAAGAAGATCGATTATAAAAGCAATGAACCGCCTGACTATTCCAACGCGACTATCTTCGATGACTTCGCCGTGACGTTTTTCCCAACCAAAAATCAATACAAACGCTAACGGTAGAAACGCCAAAACCCAAGGATCGAAGGAAACACTCATGTCTACGGAAAGCGCCTGATCGTTACTAAAACCATCGACTGATCACTCGCTTAACCCACCGGCGCCAGCAAGCATACAGGCATCAGAAAACAGGCTAGTTCCAATATTTTCATGTTCAAAATTCTTGACGCCTCGGGAACAGGCTCAGTTCAAATTTAGGCCGGCGCCAGCGTTCCCAAAACCGCTCGATAGGCGCTCACCTCAACGCTCTCGAACAACCCTGCCTTCGCATACGGATCATTTTCAGCAATCGCTTTCGCCGCCTGAAGGTCCGGCGCCTCCACAATCACCACGCTGCCTACGGGTTCGTCCGCTTCATTGAGCATCGGACCGGCCAGAAGCACCTCGACATCCGCGAGATAGGCAAGGTGTTTTTCGCGTGTTTCCATGCGCAATGCGACGCTATCGGCCTTGTCGCGGCAATATAAGACAAACTGGCTCATGATCGGTTCTCCCGTGTGATCGGTCTTGAAAGCAAATCCTGAATAATCTCATCCACGTTCTTACGCCCACTGACGAGATCGGCGACAGCAGCGCAGATAGGCATGTCAACGCTGGCGCTCAGGGCGAGCGCGCGCACAGCCTCAGCGGTTGCGACGCCTTCGCTTACCGTATTGCGTTCGCCGAGAACGTCCTGAAGGGCGCGGCCTTCGCCTAAGGCGCGCCCGAGCGACATATTACGGGACTGCGGCGACGACGCTGTAAGCACCAGATCGCCAAGACCGGAAAGACCGGCCATGGTTTCCGGCTTCGCGCCGCGCGCCACGCCGAGCCGCTGAAACTCCGCAAAGCCGCGCGCGATGAGCGCCGCGCGCGCGCTCTCGCCGAACCCGCGCCCATCGACGACGCCCGCCGCAATGGCGAGGACATTCTTGACGGCGCCGCCGAGTTCGGCGCCCACAAGATCGTCCGACAAATAGGGCCGAAAGTGCCGTACGCCGAGCGTTCCCGCCCACTGCGCCGCGAGGCCCTCATCCGCACAGGCGAGCGTCACCGCCGTCGGCAGCCCGCGCGCAACATCGCGGGCAAAACTCGGCCCTGAGAGAACGGCCGCACGCGCACTCGGCCACACCTCCTCCAGAACCTCCGTCAGGAGGAGACCGCTCTCGCGCTCGATGCCTTTTGAGCACAGCGCGAGCGGCGCATCGGCTGACGCGATCTCTTTCAAGGCGCCAAAAAGTCCGCGCGCATATTGCGCCGGCGCGACGAAGACATAGGCCTCGCGCCCGCGAAGGTTGGCGAGGTCGGACGTGGCCTTCAGGCGCTCATCGAGCGCCACATCCGGTAAAAACTTGGTGTTTTCGCGGCGCTCCATGATCTCCTCAGCGACCGCCGCCTCGCGCGCCCAAAGCAGCGTAGAAACGCCGTTTGTCGCCGCCAGCTGCGCCAGCGCCGTCCCCCAGGCGCCGCCGCCGACGACGCCGATGGACGAAAACGAAGCATTTCCACGCATATCTGAGATTGCCGAGTGACTATTGAACGTTTTATATAGTAATCAGAGGAAAAGATGACAGGGCGATATGCCGGACGACACCCTCGACGAAACCGCCAAACAGATCTTGAAAGCGGCGAGCCGCCGGTTTCTGCACTATGGCTATGGTAAAACGACCATGTCGGAGATCGCCAAAGACTGCAACATGTCGACGGGCAATCTCTACCGCTATTTTCCCTCAAAGCTCGATATAGCCGAGATGTTTGTGCGCGTTTTGCGGCGCGATCAGCTGGCGCAGCTGCGCGATATCGCCGACACGTCCGGGGTGACGCCTGCCGACAAGCTGCGCGCATTTCTGGTGGCGAAATTCCAGCTTGCTTATGAGCGCTTTCACGACAAGCCCAAAGCCTTTGAGTTGTCGTCCTCTCTCCTCAGCGAGCGGCCCAAAATCGCCGTTGAGTGGGAAGAGATGGAACGCCAGGTGCTGGCCGGCATCCTGCGCGAAGGCGATCAGATAGACGCTTTCGCCATCGACGACCCCGACGCTATCGCCAAGACCCTTCTGGACGCGGCCTATCGCTTTACCAGCGCCGCCGTTTTTCACGAGGGCGAATTCGGCGCGCTGGAGGCGGAACTGCAGGGCATTGTTGATCTTGCGCTCGACGGATTTGCCTGGCGCAAGGCCAAAAAGCACCAGATGGCGCCGGTCGCCTGATCGGCGCCGCGAAGTCCAGAATTACGCTTCGATCGGACCTCACCGTTCACAAATGCGTGGTTAAAAGCTGCAGCTTTCAGCGATATTCAACTTCCGCACCGCAACGACGACTGTCAGCAACTTCATGCCGTCAACCCACTGGGCGCCAGAAGACGACATAATATACTGTTATTAAACAATATTTTCAACCGCGCCGCTGCCAACAGTGCGCTCCAGCGCCCGCCATTCGGGTATCGATATTTATTCTATTCGCAGACGCAGCAAAAATAATGAATAAAAATCATTTTGTTCATTGACAACCATTCAACGTAAACCTATGTACTCGTCACCGGCTGGCGGCGCGTATCACCGCTGGGCGGAGGAGACAAAAACAAGAAACGTTAGCATTAAGAAAGAACCACCCATGTCACGCTCAGTTACCAGTTTCGCCATCCAATTGACCGCAAGCGTCGCCATCGCCGGCCTGATCGGCGCTGCGCTGTTCACCTTCGCAGACTTCGCAACACGCGGCGTCGTCGTTTAACGACCCGAGGTTTCGACCAACAAGACCCTGACCCGTCGGGCGCCTCGTCCTGCCCCTTTAAGGACGTTTCCTCCCTGACCCGACCGGTTCCTCTGACGCGGAAGCCCCCCGGCTTCCGCGTCTTTTTATGCTCATAAAAAGAAGGTCTCGCGGCCTATCGCGCCGCCGGCATGATCTCGCGCAACCGTCCGCCGACGCGCAATGCGCTGATCGACGCCGCCAGCCCGCTCGCCGGGTCCGTATCGACGACCACGCCGCAAACGGTCGCCTCGCCTGCAGCGGGATGGAACCGCCCTTCAGACATTTTGGTGAGAAAGCGGCGCATCGGCTCGGCTTTTTCCATGCCAATCACGCTGTCATAATCGCCGCACATGCCAAGATCCGTGATGTAGCCGCTACCGCCCGCGAGCACCTGATCGTCGGCGGTAGGCACGTGGGTGTGGGTGCCGACAACGAGACTGACCCGGCCGTCGAGATGATGGCCCATGGAGTATTTCTCGCTGGTCGCCTCGGCGTGAAAGTCGACAATGATCGCATCCGCCTCCCGGCCGAGCCCAAGCCCCTCCAGTTCGCGATCGATGGCCGCACACGGGTCGTCAATGGGGGCCATGCCGCGCTGGCCCTGAACATTCGCCACCAGAACATTGCGGCCTTCCGCATCCTGAAAAAGACCGCTGCCGCGCCCCGGATTGCCCGCCGGGAAATTCAGCGGCCGCAACAGCCGCGGCTCCTGATCGAAGAGCGACAGCGCCTCGCGCTGGTCGAACGCATGATTGCCGGTGGTCATCACATCGGCGCCAGCGTCACGGATCTCTTCCGCAATCCGCGGCGTTACGCCAAAACCGCCAGCGGCGTTCTCGACATTGACGACGACGAAATCAAAGCCGAGCGAACGGCGCAATTCAGGCAGACGCTCGGTCAGCGCCGTGCGCCCGGCCCGTCCCATGATGTCTCCAAACACCGCAATCCGCAAAAGTCCGCCCCGCTTCTCAGTCAACAGCGCGGCATCTGATCGCTTCGCGCTCGGTGACTACCCAATCGAGCGTTTGGTCTAAGGGGGATAAGGGCAAAGCGTCAACTTCCTGCGCGCCATAGGCAAAACCCACAGCGGTCACACGGCCCGCCTCGCGCAACGCCTCCAGCGTGCGATCATAATAGCCGCCGCCGTAACCCAGTCTGCCGCCGGCGCGCGTGAACGCCAAAAGCGGCGTCACGACGATATCGGGCGTCACAAACGGCGCATCGTCGCCGGGCACCATGGCGCCATAGGCGCCTTTCACGAGAGGCGCGCCAAGACGATAGGTCCGAAAGGCGAGCGGTTCTTTTTTACCCTGCACGACCGGCAAGGCGAGCGAGACCCCCGCCTCATCGAGAAACGCTGCAAGCGGGCCCGGATCAATTTCATCTTTAATCGGATGATAAAGGGCGACCGTAACGTCGCCGGGCGCACGCGCTTCATCGTCTGTGATATGAAGGGCGCGCTGAAAGTTCGCCGCCGCATGCCGGGCCGCATCGGGCCGCGCCTCGGCGGCGGCGCGACGTTCAATCTTCGCGCGCTCGCGCAAGATCATTTTGGGGCGGAAAAACGGTCCGATGGGGGGCAGCATGACTACTCATATAGCAACCGAACGGGCGCGCCGCCATAGCGGCTAAAACAGATGTTTCAGATGGCGCGCCCCACGCACCTCGCCCGAATACATATGCACTTTCAATCGATAGCGCTTGCGGTCCGGCCCAAAAGCGGTGATTTTGATGATCTGGCCGGTATGATCGCCTTGCGTGAACCCGCTATAACCAAGAGCTCGCAATTCGTCGCGCAATTCATAGACGCTCAACGCGTCGCCTTGCGCTAACTCAATACGGTCGCCAACACCAAGAACAACCGCTTCGTTCGCCATCGCGCCAGGAGCGGCGAACAACACCGTCGAAACAAAAATCGCAGCAATAGGCTTTTTCATGCAACTCTCCTGTTGAGAGTTACACATATCACCTTTTTAAATGGACGCGGCGCGCCTGTCGCGAATGTGAAGGCGCGGCGACGATCAACAAATAGTTTTGTGATTCAAATCAAAAAAGAAAACGCCGCCCTGGCCGTCGGACACTTATTCGCCCTGGACCCAAAGGACCAGGTGGGCGCCGCATAAATAGGACCAAGGGTCCAGTCCAGAGGCAGCTCCCGATAGAAGAGGTAAGGCCCCGGGGAATGCGGTCCTAACGCGCCGGGCAGCATCGTGGAAAGTAGGCAGGCGGGTCGTCTTCGTAAAGAGCTGCGCGGCGGATTTTTCGCCGCGCAAAAAAGCGCCCGTCGATCAGTTTTTGCTCATGGAGCGCCAGCTCGGATAAAGAAGGCACCCAAGGAAGGAAAACGATGCGGCGGTGAGCAGGCAAAGCGCTGCGAACGCGCCGCCGCCTTCGCCGAGCCAGTTCCCCACAAGACACGTGCACGCAATAATAAGATAGGGATAAACCGGCGGGTCCTGACGCATATAGCGAATGACAAAGAGCGCCATGGATGCAACCAACAGCACCAGAGAATAAACATCAAATATCGTAATCATAAACGCCTCTTTCAGACGGTCCGGCGACGCCTTTTTTTGACGGCGGAACCCTCTTTCTTTGAGTTACAGCATAGTATTAATGGGCAATATTGAAGAACACGCTAACAATGCGGGTACTATGGTTAACCGCCCCCTAAGGAACGCGGTAAAAACCGAACTGCGCCGCGCCGTATTTGCGGCGATCTTCCTCGCAAAGCGCCTCATGCGCCGCCGGTTGATCGTCCTTACCCTGCTCAATCACGACAGTCGCGCCGGGCGAAAGCCAGCCGCCGTCCATGAGCGACTGCAATGCAGGCTCGACGAGGCCTTTTCCATAGGGCGGATCGAGAAAGGCGATGTCAAACACCGCGCCCGCCGAAGACGGCTTGTCGCCGAGGCTGGTTGCGGACCGGCGATGGAGCCGCGTTGCGCCAAAAAGCCCGAGCGCCTCAATATTGTCGCGAATGGCGGCGCGCGCGCGCGCATCGGTTTCAACGAACAGACAAAACGCCGCCCCGCGCGACAACGCTTCAAACCCGAGCGCGCCTGAACCCGCAAAAAGATCAATCACACGCGCGCCTTGCCAGTCGACATGATCGCGCGCGCTCAAAATGTTAAAGACGGCCTCACGCGTGCGGTCCATGGTTGGGCGGGCGACATCGCCTTTCGGGGCAATAATCCGTCTACCTCTGAATTTTCCGCCGACAATGCGCATCAGTTATAGTTGCCTTTAATGATGGCCGGCCGCGGCGTCATGATCGTACGCCCCAACCGCCAGCGCGCCTGTCAAACAGCACCCTCATCATCATCGGCAGAAGGCCGGCGGTGACCATCGATGAACGCCTCATCGCGACGACGCACTACATCATCCTTCAGCTTTTGTGCTTTCGTGCGCCCGAAGGCTGCGCGATTTTCAGCGGCAGCGGCGTCCCTCTCAGCACGCACTTTCTTCTTACGCGCCCGACGCAGGTTTATGACATCGCTCACAGGCCGATCTCTCCGCAGATTTTCGCGCCCAGCTGCTCGCGCAGTTGCTTGGCCGGCACCTCTTCGACGGCGCCTTTAGGCAGTTTGCCAAGCTGTATCGGTCCGTATGCGGTGCGAATGAGCCGGTTTACATTAAGGCCGAGATGCCGGCAGAGCGTGCGGATTTCGCGGTTTTTGCCTTCATTGATGGACATGGTCATCCAGACATTGCCGCCCTGATACTGATCGAGGCTCGCGCGCACCGGCCCGTAGCGCACGCCGTCGATTTCCACGCCGTCCTTCAGCGCTTCGAGATCGCGCGCGGAAACCTTGCCATAGGCCCTGACACGATAGCGCCGCGTCCAACCGGTCGAGGGCAGTTCCATAAAACGCGACAGATCGCCGGAATTCGTCAGAAGCAACAGCCCTTCGGTCGACAGATCGAGGCGGCCGACGGAGATCACGCGCGGCAACTGATGCGCCACCGCTTCAAAGACGGTCGGGCGGCCTTGCGGATCGTTATGGGTCGTCACAAGCCCGGACGGCTTGTGATAACGCCACACGCGCGGCCCTTGCGGCGCGCGCACCCGCGTCCCGTCAACGCGGATGTCCATGGCGGACGTCACCTTCACCGCCGGCGTCGTCAGTGTTTGCCCATCGACAGTGACAACGCCCTGCTCAATGAGACGTTCGGCCTCGCGGCGCGAGGCGACGCCGGCGCGGGCGAGATATTTCGCGATCCGCTCGCCTTCGGCGGCGTTCTGTTTTTCTGCTTCAGTCATGATTGAGGGGTCATTACCGCCGATTGGGACCAATAGCGACCGTTTTCGCCAAAATACTCAGATAGCGTTACCGCGAAAGGAGACGTACAGTCGCCGCCCATGAACCAGGACGATATCGACCACGCATGGATGCAAAAAGCGCTCAATGAAGCGCGTGGCGCCGCGCGCGCAGGCGAAGCGCCCATCGGCGCGGTGTTGCTGGACGGCGACGGCGAGCTTCTTTCCTCGGCCGGCAATGCGCCTATCGCGCTCAACGATCCGACGGCCCATGCAGAAATCCGCGCCCTGCGCGCTGCCGGCGACAAGACCGAAAACTACCGCCTGCCTGGGTCGACGCTCTATGTGACGCTTGAGCCCTGCGCCATGTGCGCCGGCGCCATCTCGCACGCACGCGTTGCACGCGTCGTTATCGCCGCAAGCGACCCGAAAGGCGGCGCTGTCTGGCACGGGCCGAAATTCTTCGAGCAACCCACCTGCCACTGGCGGCCGGACGTCGTGCAAGGACCTCTCGCGGAAGAGGCGAGCGCCATGTTGAAAGACTTCTTTCGCGCCCGGCGCCAGGAAAAAACCAAAACGTCGAAAACGCCGGCGCCCGACCGTCATGGGTAAACGAACCTGAAAAAGCCTAACGCCCGAACAAACAGGAAGAACGCAGATGACGACCTTCGCCGGATTACCCAACGACTATTTCAAATTCTTCCGGGAGATTCGCGACAACAACAATCGCGAGTGGTTCATGGATAATAAAACTCGCTTCCGCGACAGCGTACAGGAACCGCTCGCCGCGTTCGTGGAAGCAATGGCGCCGCGGATCAGGAAAATCTCCAAACACATCGTCGCCGACCCGAAGCTGAACGGCGGATCGGTGTTCCGGATCTATAAGGATGTTCGGTTCTCTAAAGACAAAACGCCCTACAAAACCCATGGCGCCGTGCAGTTTCGCCATGCAAACGGCAAGGACGCACACGCGCCGGGCTTTTACGTTCATCTCGACCCGGAAGACGTCTTCTATGGCGGCGGCGTATGGGGCCCGCCTGCGCCGGTTCTGTTACAGATCCGCGAAGCGGTGCGCGATGACAGCACGGCCTGGAAGAAGGCGACATCGAGCGCGGCTTTCAAAAAAAGGTTTGGCGGCGTGCGCGGCGACCAGTTGAAACGCCCGCCCCGCGGTTTTGACGCCGACGATCCCATGATCGACGATCTCAAGCGCAAGAGCTTTTTCGCCATGGCGGAGGCAAAACCCGCCACCGCGAAAAAAGCCTCGTTTTGCGACGATGTGGAGGCCGCCATTAAGGACGCCAAACCGATGATGGCGTTCTTGTGCAGGGCCGCCGGCGCGCCGTTTTAGCTGTCCTCACGGCGCGTGGCATGCACTCACATTCGTGGGCGGCGCAACGGGGGCCAGTTGATCCGGGTTCGCATCGACAAGGTCGAGATAGCTTTCAACGAGGCTTGTATAAGGCGGCAGGGGACCCGCGCCGGTATTGACGAAGCCATCCGCCGTACCGTGCCAGATCTCGAAATGCAGATGCACCGTCGTCGACCGCGATGTTGCGCCGGTCTTATTCGACACCTTGCCGATGGGCTGCCCCCTTGTCACACGGGCGTTTTTCACGATGCCGGCCGGCAGCGGCCGATCGATATGAAGATATTTATAGACAACGCCTGAGTCGCCATAGATCTCAACGAGATGCGTCGACCCGATCCGACGCACAAACCCGTCTTCCGGCGCAACTGCCATGAACGCGCCATTGTCGCAGGTCGCCGGGCGGATGTCCTGTCCGTGGTGACCCGATCCGGCCGCACACAAACCATTTCCGCGCGTTCTCACCTCGCAGAAATTATCAAACCACGGATAATCGAAATTCCGCTGGTCGTTTTCCTGCCCGACATTGGTGTTCGTATAAACCTCGCCGCCGCCGGCGTTATAGCCGCCGCCGCCATACATGAAGATTTGCGAGTTCAGAAAGGCGGGCCCGCGGTCAATGGGAAACCGCATCAGCGGCGCCACAACCGACGGATCGGTGACGCCGATTTTGCCGTTATTGCGCGCAGTGCCGAGATCACCGGGGTTGCGCAGCAAAAGCTGGCCGGGCGGCCTGTGATCAAAAACCGCCGCAGGCGGCGCGGGAGGCTCGACCGGCGGTTCCACCGGAGGCTCGGGCGGCGCCGGCGGGTCTGCCGGCTCAGACGGCGATGGGGGATCGGCAGGCTCAACAGGCGCAGGGTCGTCGACCGGACCAAGGCTCGGGCTCGGCCCGTCTTCCGGCATGTCGCGCCCGCAGGAAACCGCCAGTAGAAGCAAAGCCCCCGCGGCAAGCCAAACCTTGCTTTTCGACAACCGTTCGCCGTCTCGACATCGCGTATGCATCATGGCGAGCGCTCCCCATTTGCGCCAATCACGACCGCAAGCTCCGCCGCCAGATCGCCGAGAGCATCCCTGTCATAACAGGCGGGGTCTTCGGCGGGATTGTCGTTCCGGCAATAGCGCGTCACCGTGTAAGAAGCGCCGTAGAGCGAGAACGTCGCAGCGAGCCCATACTCAAGTTCGATGATGCGCAGATTGTTCGCCGGTTGGGACCCGCCCGGCGCGCGCGCCACGCGCGTTAGAACACGCGTTCCGTAGACAGAATATCCAATACCGTCGCGATCGAAATCAGCATGGTAACTGTCGCGCTGCCCCACGACGGAAAGCGTGCCGCCATCCGCGCGGCTTGGCAGGATGACCGGCAGTTCCGCCACGTCGATGGCGCGGCGGTCGCTCAGGCCGGCAGGACCGATACCGCGCGCATCCTGGCGCGCCACCGCATTGCGCGCGGCCGGCCAGTCGATCACGGTGCGGATGCGCGTCGCAGCGGGATAAATCCGCAATTCCCTCGCGACGGCCGGATCCTCCGGCGACTGCACCACTTGCGGTCGCGCAAGGCGCGGCGGACGCGTTTCACCCCTGAGATCCGCCACGACCGGGTTTTCGTCAGGCGCATAGTCGAGGCTGAAATCATCGAAAAGGAACCGCACCGTTTCGCCGCGCTGGGGGCGCAGTTCAATCGTCGCGTAGTCGATGCGCGCGCCGTTGCTTGCGCGCAATGCCGCCGTCGTGGGCCATGCAAACGCGTCCTGACGCCAGACGAAGGACTGCGTCGCCCGCGCGATCCGTTCGCCATCAGCGTCGAATCCGTTGAGCAGCACCTGAAACGATGTATCGATCTCACCGCCGGTCGGGTTCACTTTGAAAGAAAAACCTGAGACCGCCCGCGCAAAGTCTACCCTCAGGGCGCCGCGACCGCGGCGCGGATCATAATGCGCCGCGTTTTGCCCGCTCGCTGCGCGATCATATCCGCATGGCGACGGCGGAACATAAGCTGTCGCATTCGTGCTCGCCCGCCGGCACTGCTCAATCGTCGCACCGGGACCGAACCGGACGCCATGGCTTTCGCTATACTGATCATCAAGGGCCGTTCCCCCTTGAATGGGATCGCCGAGAACGGCGTCAAAACGGATGACGGTTTCGGTATCCGCGCCCGGGACGGCGCTCGTCTGATCTGTCTCCTGACTATTTTCATTCTCTGTCGCGCGCTCGACGGCGCGCTCCAACGCCCGACGAACCGCATCAGGCACGCGGCGCTGGGTCGGCGCCGTCGGCCTCTCCTGAACGACGGGCGCCGTTTGCCCCTGCGGCGCGCGTTCAATCTCGGCGGGCGCCGACGGCGCCTCGCGAGACGGCGCCCGCTCGCGCGCGATTTCACGCCTCGCAGCGTCACGCAAGCGCTCGATCTGAGCATTCATGTCAATCGTTCGATCTCTCGCCGCCGCCGTGGCGGCGCCATCATCGTCGCTGGATTGCAACGTTTCCGCCTGCATCTCTTCCCGGCGGCGTTTTCGCTGAATGGCTTCGAGCGACAGGGTGCGCATCCGCGCATCGACATTGCGCTCAATAGCCGCCTTATCGAGCGGCGCTGTATTTGTCAGATCAACCGGACGCGTCGTCAGCGCCTCGGCCGCTTGATCCTGCTGCTGATCAGATTGTTGCCTGGATTGCTGCGCCATGGACGAGCCGGTGAGAACCGCGCCAGCGCAAACCGCCAAAAGACCCGCGCGTCCCACGAGGAACGCTGCGCGACCGTCTGTCATTCGCTTCACCCGAAACCCCATGTCCCAACACTCCCCGCAAGGATGGTAAATTAAGGTGCGATTTTCATCAAGGGCGACGGCCCAAGCCAGGACGCGACAGCCAAAAACAGGGAAAAAAGCGCGGCCGGCAGGAGAACCGGCCGCGCATCAGCGGAAAAACACAACTGAACCGGCGTCGAGGCGCCCTCGGGGCAAGGGGGACAGGATAGAAGCGAACGACACCGGTTTTACTTCCCGCAGCCCCTATAAAACGCGTCGCAACGCCTTCTCCGTTCCCAAACGCGCAAAAAAATTTTCGACGGATTTTCGGCGTCACGCCGTTCTTGTTTGAAATGGCACAGGAATGAAACTCATGAGTGTATTTACGCGACCCAACCACTGTCGATTGGCGCTGGCGCTAATCGCCGCAACGCTGGCGTCAGCGTGCGCTTCATCGCAAGGCCCGAAAGGCCCGCCAAAGGGCGGCGTCGAACGCGGCCCCGCGGCCGCGCTCTCTCAATCCGGACGGCTTCTCAGCGCAGCCCGCAAACTGCAAGAGGAAAAGGGTTGCGCCGCCGCAGCGCCGACCTACCGCGTTATCGCGAGTTTCGGTGATGGATACGAAGTCGCTCAACATGAACTCGGCGCATGCCTTTTGACAATGCGCGGAAAGAGCGAGGCTGAAGCAGGACTTTATGCCCGAGAAGCGCTATTCTGGCTTGAGCGAGCCGCCTTTGCAGGGTCGGCGCGCGCGCAACATCAGCTTGCTGAACAGTTGAGCGGCGCCGGCGCAGCATCCCTCCCCGCCGACCCGATGCGCGCGCTCGGCTGGGCGATTGTTTACGACAATAACGCCGCCCGTGACCTTTACGGACTGAAAGACGTGGCGCCGGGCGTTCTGCGCCACTTACAGGCGTCGCTTTCAGCGACAGAAAAACAAACGGCGCAAGCTTTCGCGGCAAATTTTGAGGAAATTCAGATGGCGAGCTTTACGCCGCCGGCGCGCCAGCGGGACGCATCCGGCCAGCGCGGCGAACGCACCCGCCAGGGCCCGCCCGGCGGCGGCAGAAGACGGCGATAAAAAATACTTGCCGCAAATAAAAAACGCCGCCGCAAACCGGGGACATCTCCCGGCGCGCGACGGCGTTCTTTCGTCTGGCGCGTCCTCCCAAGTGACTTTGCGCCTTTTACATCAAACCGCCACGGTTTTACTCCGCTGCTGGCTTGAACTGAGCTTGTTCCGTCGACTCGCCCATGGCCGTCGTTGACGACTGACCGCCTGAAAGCGTGTTGGAAACAAGATCGAAATATCCGGTGCCAACCTCGCGCTGGTGGCGGGTCGCCTCATAACCATGCTGTTCGGCGGCAAATTCCGCCTGCTGAAGTTCTGAGTACGCCGCCATGCCGCGATCGCGGTAGCCGCGCGCCAGCTCGAACATGCCGTAGTTAAGCGCGTGGAAGCCGGCAAGGGTGACGAATTGGAACTTGTAGCCCATAGCGCCCAGCTCACGCTGGAATTTCGCGATGGTGTCCTTGTCGAGATTGGCTTCCCAGTTGAACGATGGCGAGCAGTTATAAGCCATCATCTTGCCCGGATGCGCCTTCTGGATGGCTTCCGCAAAGCGGCGCGCATCGTCGAGGTTCGGCTTGGATGTCTCCCACCAGAGAAGGTCGGCGCATTTGGCGTAGTTAAGACCGCGCGCGATGCAGTGCTCGACGCCCATGCCCTCCTTCAGGCGATAGAACCCTTCGGGCGTACGGCCCTGGTCGAAATCGATGAACTCATGGTCGCGCTCGTCGATGTCCGAGGTGATGAGCTTTGCTGATTCCGCATCCGTACGAGCGACCAGCACTGTTGAAACGCCCGCAACGTCGGCGGCGAGACGCGCGGCGTTGAGGTTCCGCTCGTGCGCTTTCGTCGGTATCAGGACTTTCCCGCCGAGATGGCCGCACTTCTTTTCAGACGCAAGCTGATCCTCGAAGTGAACGCCCGCAGCGCCCGCCTCGATATAGGCCTTCATGATCTCGTAACAGTTTAGCGGCCCGCCGAAACCGGCTTCCGCGTCGGCGACGATCGGCAGAAAGTAGTCGCGTTTCGCGCCGCCTTCGGAATGCTCGACCTGATCGGCCCGGCGCAGCGCGTTGTTGATCCGGCGCGCAAGCTCGGGACCCGAGTTCGCCGGGTAGAGCGACTGGTCCGGATAGACCTGTCCGGCGACGTTGGAATCGCCTGCAACCTGCCAGCCGGAAAGATAGATCGCTTTCAGGCCGGCTTTCGCCATCTGGATCGCCTGATTGCCGGAAAGCGCGCCAAGCGCATTGATATAGTCTTCGCTCTTCAGGAGCTCCCAGAGCTTGGTCGCACCGCGCTCCGCCAGCGTGTTCTTGACCTCAACGGACCCTTTGAGCCGTTCTACGTCCTCAGCGCTGAAATTGCGCTCGATGCCGTCAAAACGCCCAGCCGGCGCGCCTGTCATTTCCTCGAAAGTCGTCACGATATCTCTCCGATACTGTTGGAAAACGAATTCTTCCGGCCCGTTCTGAACCCCTATGGCGCGGCGCACAATCGCCGTTCGGTCGTAAGGCGCCATAAACAACAATTTTGATTGTTAGTTTGTAATTTTTGTATTATTTTTACGCTAAACACCTATTTAAAATGATATTTCTCATTTTTTTGGCGCCCGCCGGCATACGGGCCGGCCACTTTGTTCCGAGCAGCGAGTCACGATGAGCAAGGAATCCAAAAGACTGTTCATCGGCCCGCGCCTGAGGCGCATCCGGCGGGGGCTTGGAATGACACAGGCCGAAATGGCGGCGGATCTCGAAATCTCGGCCTCCTACATCACGCTCATCGAGCGCAATCAGCGCCCGCTGCCGGCGGATCTCCTCCTGCGCCTCGCCCAGACCTACGATCTTGACCTCAACGCCTTCACCATCGGCGAGGACGACACTTTCGCGCAGTTGGAGCGTGCGCTGGACGATCCGGTCTTCACCGAACACGGGGTCAACCGCGAAGACCTTCGCGATCTTCTTTCAGCAAACCCGGCCATGGGAGAAGCCGTCGCCTCCCTCTACCGGCACTATCAGGCAAGCCGGCGCGGCGCCCTTGAAGCGCGCGCCGCCGGCGGCGGCGGGGCGGCCGACCCCTTGGAAGAAGCGCGAGAGTTTATCGCCAAAGCGCGCAATTACTTTCCCGATATCGACGAAGCAGGCGAAGAGACCGCCGCGGTGATCGCACGCCGCGACGCCGGCGTCTTTCAGAACCTCGCTATACGGATAAAAGAGCGCCACCAACTCGACGTGCGCGTCTTGCCCGACGACGTCATGGTCGGCGCCTATCGCCGCCATGACCGCCACCGCAAGCAGATCGCCCTCTCCGAAACCCTCGACCAGGCGAGCCGGACTTTTCAGCTGGCGTTGCAGCTTGTTTTTCTGGAACAGGGGGCGACCCTCGACGCTGCGGTCAACAACGCCTCGTTCGAAACTGACGCCGGACGACGGCTCGCACGCGCCGCCCTCGCCAACTACGCAGCGGCGGCGATCCTCTTTCCCTACGAAGCGTTTCACCGCGGCGCGGTCAGCCTATCATACGACATCGAAGCCCTCGCGCGCCGCTTCGGCGCGAGCTTCGAGCAGGTCTGCCACCGCCTCACCACCCTGCAGCGCCCCGGCGCCGAAGGCGTGCCGTTCTTTTTCGTCAGCATTGACGCCGCCGGCAATATCTCAAAGCGGTTTTCCGGAGACGTTTTTCCGTTTGCCCGCTATGGCGGCTCGTGCCCGCTGTGGAATGTCCATGAAACATTCCGTACACCGCGAAAAATCATCTCCCAGATTATCCAGCTTCCCGAAGGTGACGCCTATTTCTCGGTCGCAAGAACGGTCCATGGCGGCCAGGCGGGCTTTGGCGCGCCAGTCGCCGAACGCGCCGTGGCTCTGGGCTGCGAATTACACCGCGCAGACGCGCTCATCTATGCGCGCGACCTCGACCTGGAACGCGCGCCCAGAACGCCCGTTGGCGTGACATGCAGGCTTTGCCCGCGCCCCTCATGCGCAGCGCGCGCGCATCCGCCCATCGAGAGGCGCTTGATTATGGACGAACACCGCCGCATGGCGACGCCGTTCTCCTTCGCGTTCGACTAAGAGCCTCACCGGCGCACCGTGAAAACCTAACATATCCCCATGTTTTAGTGATTTGTCGCGCCGGCAGGAAATCTTTGACCAAACCAGTTTAAGGTTTTGTTTAATTTCGTTAATAAAGTGTAAATCGTGAATATAGTTAACGTCAAACACCATTGACGCGAACTGGTTTTTACCTCTCAATAGTCAGTGTAGGCTCAATCTCCTAGGCAGCCTGCAACATCGCTAAAGGCCGACGCCATCCCCCACTGGCAGGCACGATGTAAGTTGTGTGCATTTCTACGAGTACCGAACCCCCGAGAGATCGGGAGCGCAGACACGCGCAACCCGTGAGCATGCAAAATGGAGCAGTCGCCTTACGAAACTCGATGATGCTTAAATAGGACTTTCTCGATCAGGCATCTCAGTCCGCACGCTAGTACGAGCAAAGCACATATTGGAAACGAGCTATGTCGTCGGACAGGGATGAATGGAACGGGCGCGCTTTCGCCAGCAGGCAAGCGCGCCCATTTTTATTTGTAAACGAATAAACCTTTCAGTGGATGGCCTGTATACGCAAGCCGCGGTCAACGCACGGAAACAGCGCCGCGCTTTCTCATCTGTGAGCGTAGCAGACCAGCGCCGCACAGGATCAGAACCCAGGCGCCGGGGATCGGGATGGGATTCGGGTCCACACCACCACCGCCGGGGTTTGAGACAAACGCCATCGCTCCGCCACCAAACAAAAGATCAAACCCAAACGCGACGCCTGCGACCGCATTCGCCGCCAGCGAACTCAATGATGAATTTTGAGCACGTAGCAATTGCGGCTCAGGCGCACCCTCATTCGAACCGACATAGTTGATATCTATCGTGAACGTCGACCCGCCGAAAACACCAATGTCTGGCAGCTCCGCTTGGAAAACGCCATCATCGAAGAAGTTGAAAAAGTCTTCGACGCTGGTGAACGCGACATCCAAAAGCGTCGTTGAATTATAGGAGATATCAATCTCGAGAAGATCAAAGCCTTTTCCGGACGTAGAAACGTTGGCGAAAGCAAGCTTGAAGACATCGCCCTCCGCCGCTGCGTAGACATCCGCATCGTATGCGAATGAAAATGTCGATTCGAAGTTGACCGGAATATTAAGGTCGGGGTCAACACTCGCCCGATACGACATGCCGCCAAGCGCTTCAACGGCGGATGAATTTGCGAGTTCACGCGCGACGGAACCGCTAGCGCCAAAATTTGAAGTATCGACAATCGAACTTGCGCTTAGGAAGAAATCTTCTCCAGCGGACGCGGCGCCGCCAGAACCAGCGATAGCTTTTGCGCGAAGATCGACAAAACCGTCATTGCGACGACTAAGGTTTACACCTTCGGTAAAATACTGCCCTGTCGCGCCGACTACTGACGCCACGCCCTCATTTCTCGTGGTTGCGCCCACCAACCCGGACAGCGCAGTCGCAAAACCCTGCGACGTCGCTTCAGCCACTTTCCCGCCGCTCGCCGTGGCTTGCGATCTCGCCGAGGCGACAGCAGTTTCCGATGACGTCTGCGCATTGCTCCGCGCAATCGCTTCGCCGCCTTCGCCCTGGACATAGGCGCCATTCACAAGACGCGCAGACGAATCGCCGGCGCGCGCGGTCGCATCTACGTCCAATCTCTGCGATGAACCGGTAAACGCTTCAGCAAGTGCGATCGCATCACCGGCCTTGCCTATCTCACCCGGCGTAAACGCCCTGCCAGCGTTGCCGCCGCCAGCATTGGCGATGGCGCGGGTTGCAGCATTGGGATTTGCATCGCTCCTGTTGTTCACCGCCGTGGCGTTCGCGAAACCGTCTCCGCCATCTCCGCTCAGGAAACCATCGCTAACGCCAACTTCCGTGTTGCCGCCATCGCCGCCAAAGGCCGTTATGCGAACGTCGACAGTGTCGGCGTCATTCATCCCGAGGCCCTGCTCAACAATAGCATCGCCGCCATTGCCGCCGATCCCCGCAGTCGAAGCGCCGCCATTGCCGCCTGCAGCATTGAGAAAAGCGACGACGGAACCATCGTAATTCGATTGAAGCGCCTCATCCATAATCGCGTCGCCGCCATGGCCCCCAACCGCACCCCCAAAACCGCCATCGCCGCCAGTCGCCTCCAGCGTTACGCCAATGGAGCGAGAACCCGTCTTGCGCTGGTCGGAGATTTCTGCGCTGCTGTTGGCGTCGCCGCCGCGCCCGCCGACCGACTCGTCGCCCGATCCGCTTCCTCCATCACCGCCAAACGTATCAACCCGCGCGGTCTGCCCCGGCCCGGTTGCGGCTGGTGCAAAAAAGACAAAGCCTTCCGCCTTGCCGCCATTACCGCCATCACCCAAGGGAAAGTTCTGCTGCGGATTGCGCTGCCGGCCCGGAGCGCCGCCGCGACCGCCAATCGCCTGAACTTCAACAAACTCTCCGGGTACGACGCCAACGCCCGCGCCGGCGCGACCAATTGCATCGCCGCCATCGCCGCCGCGGCCGGGCGGAGTTGCGCCGGCGTTGTCGCCGCCCTCGCCGCCACTCCCGCCGGTGATGAAAAGTCGGTTGCTCGGGTCGCCATTAGCGGTCGGGAAGCCAAGGTCCTCGACGACCGGTTGACCGGGGCCGCCGGGAACACTCGGCGGGCTCTTGCCGCCATCGGCGCCCGTGATTGTGACCACGGCGGCGATAGCCGATGACGTCATGAAGATGGACGCCGTCCCAGCGCACAACACGCCACGCACGAGCAATGCAGCTCTTCTCATAGGAATTCTCCCCCTGGTTTTTGGCGCACCGCGCCGGATACGGTTAACTAAAAGTTAATCATTGATTAATGTCAATTGCTTTAGTCCCTTTCTTTATCGTTAACACGAACGAAATTGAGACGCCCCATGCCCCGAAAACCTCTCCTTTTAAGTATCGCCGCTGGCGCGATGCTCGCAGCCTGCTCCGGCGCATCGACCGGCGGCGACAACGCCCAGGCGAGCGCTGAACCTGCCGCAGCGACAACCACACAGAGTGCCACAGAAGCAACAAGCGAAAGCGCGCGTCTGAACGCCTGGTTTGAGGCGCAGTTCGAGCGCCGGCTCGACCGCTCGCCCATGTATCAGACGTTTCTCGGGCGCAAAACAAATTATGATCAGTGGGATGATGTTTCCGACGCCTATGAGACCGAAAGCCATGCGCTCGATGTCGCTTCGCTTGCAGAAATGCGCGCGAATTTCGAGTTCGATAAACTCGATGATGCGACGAAACTCTCCTACCGAATGTATGAGTATGAAGTAGAGCGGGAAGACCGCGGTTTTCCCTATCGCAATCACTGGTATCAGATCAGCCAGTTCTTCGGTGCGCATTCCGGCGTGCCGGCATTCCTCATCAACCAGCACCGCGTCGGGAACGTTGATGACGCCGAGGCGTATATCAAACGTCTTGAAGGCGTAAAAACCTATCTCGGCCAACAGCAAGATCGCGCTGAAAATCAGTATGCGAATGGCGTATCGCCACCAAAATGGGCGTTTGCGCAGATGATCACAACCTCGAAAAACATCATCTCCGGCGCACCGTTCAACGAATCAGATAAGAAGTCGACAATCCTTGAGGACTTTGAAAAGAAGATCAACGCACTCGATGTCGATCAGGCGCAAAAAGATGACCTGATGGAGCGCGGCGTCGCCGCCATGCGCGGCTCCGTCGCGGAGGCCTATCGCTCACTCATCGCCGCCTTTGAAAAGCAGGAAGCGGCGGCAACGAACGACGACGGCGCGTGGAAGTTGCCCGACGGCGAAGCGTATTACGGCGTCATGCTGCAAGACATGACGACCACCAAGATGACGGCGGGCGAAATCCACGACCTTGGCCTCGCGGAAGTCGCGCGCATCCATGAGGAAATGAACGCCATCAAGGACAAGGTCGGCTTTGAGGGCTCCTTACAGGACTTCTTCGCTTATATGCGCGAGGACCCAGATGGAAAATTCACCTATCCAAATACGGATGAAGGACGCGAAACTTATCTCAAAGAAGCAACAGCGCTGATCGACACCATGCGCGGGCGCTTGGACGAACTTTTTCTCACCAAGCCCAAAGCCGATCTCGTCGTAAAACGCGTCGAGCCCTTCCGCGAGCGCTCGGCGGGCAAAGCGTTTTACCAGCGCCCGGCGGCAGACGGCTCGCGCCCCGGCATCTACTATGCCAACCTTTATAACATGGCTGACATGCCAATCCCCCAGATGGAAGCGCTTGCGTATCATGAAGGCATCCCCGGCCACCATATGCAGCTCGCTATATCTCAGGAACTTGACGGCATACCGACCTTTCGAAAGTTCGGTCGCGTTACGGCGTATACAGAAGGGTGGGGCTTATACTCAGAGTTCATCCCCAAGGAGATGGGTTTTTACGAAGACCCCTATTCGGATTTCGGGCGCCTCGCCATGGAGATCTGGCGCGCCGCGCGGCTTGTGGTCGACACAGGCCTGCACGACAAGAAATGGACGCGCCAGGAGGCGATCGACTATCTCTTGGAAAACACGCCCAACCCCGAAGGCGACTGCATCAAGGCGATTGAGCGCTATATTGTCATGCCGGGCCAGGCGACAGCCTATAAAATCGGCATGATGAAGATGCTAGATCTGCGCGCGAAAGCAAAAGACGCGCTGGGCGCGAAATTCGATATCCGCAAGTTCCACGACATCCTTCTGAAGGACGGCCCGGTGCCGCTTTCCATTCTGGAAGAAAATGTCGATGCTTGGATAGCCGCGGAAAAAGCGGCCTGACGCCTTTTGTGGCGCGCGCCACCAAGCGCGCGCCACGTATGGCGTATTGAATATTGTGTTCGTCCGTG
>JBCCXE010000011.1:0-100178 GCA_039192395.1 Pseudomonadota bacterium | reverse complement strand
GTCCGCCTACGTGCGCTTTACGCCCAGTAATTCCGAACAACGCTAGCCCCCTTCGTATTACCGCGGCTGCTGGCACGAAGTTAGCCGGGGCTTCTTTACTAGGTACCGTCATTATCTTCCCTAGCGAAAGGATTTTACAACCCTAAGGCCTTCTTCATCCACGCGGCATGGCTGGATCAGGGTTTCCCCCATTGTCCAATATTCCCCACTGCTGCCTCCCGTAGGAGTCTGGGCCGTGTCTCAGTCCCAGTGTGGCTGATCTTCCTCTCAGAACAGCTATAGATCGTCGCCATGGTAGGCCTTTACCCCACCATCTAGCTAATCTAACGCGGGCCGATCCTTCGGCGATAAATCTTTCACCCGGAGGTCGTATACGGTATTACACCCAGTTTCCCGGGGCTATTCCGTACCGAAGGGCACGTTCCCACGCGTTACTCACCCGTCTGCCGCTCCCTGCAAGCAGGGCGCTCGACTTGCATGTGTTAAGCCTGCCGCCAGCGTTCGTCCTGAGCCAGGATCAAACTCTCAAGTTGAGTTTGGTTCTGACCTGCGGGAGGAAAGTCCCGCATAAATCACTGACAAGTAGTTCGTCACAAAACAAAACCCCGAACTCCAAAAAAGGAAAACGAAGTTTGGTTTGTAATGATGAAAAACGTCAGTGATGGTCAGTCCTGTTCGCCAAACAGCCCGAAAGCTGATTTGGCGTGAACCATGAAGGTTCGCTTGCTTCAATCAAGAAGCCGCCAGGACGCCGCCGCCCACGTTTCTCTTCCTCAAATATTCAATTTTCAAAGAGCCGGGGCCAAACCACACAACCTGCGATCTAACCCCGTCGACTTAACTCGCTGTTAACGAAAAAAGCCGACAAAAAACCGACACTCCCGAGACCGCCCCTGGAGCCCTTTGAGAGCCCCTGGCGGCCATCCCGGCCGCGTCGGTGAGCGGCGGATTTAGACACCCAGGACCGCCCTGTCAACGCAAAACTTCTACTTTTTCGCGAAAATTTTTCGAAGCCAAATCCGTCAAAAACGCGACGAGCGATGCTGCGCGAACGCCGCACCGAAAAGCTCCGAAAAAAGCGAAGAACCACTACCTATAGCGGCGTTCGCCGCTTTACAAGCGTTTTTTTTGCGCGCCCGCAGCATTTTTTCCACAAAGCGTCGACTGCTTCAAAAACCGTCGCACCCTCATGGTTAATGCCCCTGAAACTCTTGTTTTTTAAACTTCGCGCCGGAACGAGGGCCAGAGTTCAGGATTAGCGACCTACCATGCGTAAAACGGCGATCAAAACCATTATGCAGTCGCAACACCCGGCGCTTCGCGCCGGTTTTGTCGCCATGAACGCGATCGCCGTTGGATTTTTGGTGTTCATGGCATGGCCTACCCTCGGCGACGTCATTGACTTCAAGTACTTCTGGCTGTCCGGAACTCTCTGGCGAGACGGCGTCAGCCCCTATGGCCCCGAACTTATCGAGCTTGGGCGCGCGCATTTCCCGGGCGAGCGGATTAATCCGTTTTTCTACCCGCCCTCATGGCGCCTGCCCGCCAGCGCGCTTGCCCTGATGCCGCTGGAAACCGCCGAGGACGTCTGGGCCTTCTTTTCCGTAGGCTGCGTAATCGCGGGCGCCTATCTCGGCGCGAAAATCGTGAAAATCCTCTACCGGGCCGCGCCATTCTATCGCGTGTTTGTCCTGTATCTTTTCGCTGTCGCTAATCTGAGCGACGCATCGGCTTACGCCATTCTGATCGGGCAGACATCACAGGTCCTGTTCCTGATGTTTACCATTCTGATCTACACAAGCCTCAGACCGAATACGGCGTTAACGCTCTTTGCTCTGACAGTTTTGCTGTTAAAACCGCAATTCGGCATCCCCCTCGCTTTTGCGTGTTTTATAATCCCCTCAATGCGCACTGCCGTCCTTGGCGCCGGCGCCGTCACGGCGTTACTCGCCGCTTATGGCCTCGCGACGGGCGATCCAATCAAGGCGATGCAAGACCTTCTGCATAATCTGTCTCTTTATTCGTCTTTTCCGGAGAACTGGCCGGTCCATATGAGCGGGCCCAATTTTGCGCTCCACTTTCTCGGCGGCGCGGCGCTGTCGCCATCCATCCTCCTGTGCGCATCGCTTGCACTGATCGCGCTGTTTGGCGCACTTCTCATGCGCGCGCGCTTGCTGACAGACAAAACAGTGCAAGCCTATTTCGTTTTGTTCGCGGGGTTGACGACATTGTTTCTCGCGTCAACGCATAACAGCAATCTCGTTTCGGCATCGCCCGTTCTCCTGATGATGTTCGCATACAAACGATACTCGCTTTACCTTTCGGCCCTGGGCATATTCCTGATCATGCGGGCCATGACCCTTTCTTTCTCGATCGACGGACTTTTGTTCGCGGAAAAGACGGTCACGGTGGCCCTCTTGGACACGGTCGGTACTTTCCTGTTGGCCTTCGTGACGGGCGGGTTTATTCTTGAGCGCATCAGATCGGAAAGAGAGGCTGCAGACACGCCTTCTCTCAAACCAGTGACGGTCAAGCCATGAACGATATTCCTCATGATGACGCAGCAATATCGCGCCCAAGCATCGGCCTGGCGCTTGGCGGCGGCGTCGCGCGTGGCTGGGCGCATATTGGCGTCGTTCAGCGCCTCGATGAACTCGGCGTCAAACCCGACATCGTTTGCGGCACGTCGGTTGGGGCGCTTGTCGGCGGGTTCTGGCTTGCCGGCAAGCTGGATGCGCTGGAGACCTGGGCGCGCGGTCTCAACAAAAGACGTATGCTGAGCTATTTCGATGTTGTGCTGAACGGTTCCGGCCTTATGGGCGGCAAACGCCTCGCCAAAGCGATGGACAAGTTCCTGCCGGCGACGAATATCGAAGATCTCGATCAGAAATTTATCGCGGTTACCGCCGAACTCGCCACGGGCCATGAAATATGGCTCCGCAATGGCGATCTCGGCGATGCGATGCAGGCGGCCTACGCCCTGCCCGGCGTTTTCCCGCCGCGCGCCGTCGATGGACGCTGGTTGATCGACGGCGCGCTCGTCAATCCCGTTCCGGTTTCGACGTGCCGCGCCTTTGGCGCGCGGCTTGTTATCGCGGTCGGTCTGCATTCGGACGCTTTTGGCCGCGCCGCCGCGAGCCGTCGCAACAAGTTCGACGACTTTTCCGATGACGCAGAAGAAGACCTTGAACGGGCCGCCGGCGCAAACATCGCTGAGCGCTTGATGCTGCACCGCCTGTTCCACCCGAGCGATAATACACCGGGCGTTGGCTCGGTCATGCTAGCGTCGTTCAACATCCTGATGGACCGGATCACGCGCTCGCGCCTCGCGGGCGATCCGCCTGATGTCATGATGACGCCGCAATGCGGGCACATCCCGCTCCTCGATTTCGACCGCGCCGACGAGCTTATCCAATTGGGACGCGAGGCCGTTGACCGACACATGCCCGAAATCGAACGCTCTCTGCAGTATCTGTCGATTTAACGCAGACGCGAGGCATCCCAAGACGCAATTTTAAGTCCGTACAGGAATTAAAACGCGTGCCGGCTCGCTGTTCGTTGAGAAGCTGTTCATCGAGAAAGCATCGATACGCGTAGCCGACCTAAACGCCGTCTTCATGAACGACCTTTTTTAACGGCTGAGGCGCGAGGCCGGATCGCTCTCTTACGAGAATTTCAGCAAACTTAATTTCAAACCATGCAGCGAAACCGCGCGTAGCAAGGACATCGTTCAACAGGAGAGTGAAATCAATGTTCTCGAAAATTATCTTTGCGTCGGTCAGCGCCGCCTTTCTGGCCGTCGCCCCCGCGAGCGCCGGCGAGCACGCAAAAGACATGAAGGCCGAAAAACCGACCGCCGACATCGTCGATACTGCTGTCGGCGCCGGCACGTTCGGCACCCTCGTCGCCGCAGTGCAGGCCGCCGGCCTTGAAGCAACGCTGCGCAGCGACGGTCCGTTCACGGTGTTTGCACCCTCCGACGACGCCTTCGCCGCCCTGCCGGCCGGAACGGTCGAAACCCTTCTAAAACCTGAAAACAAAGACCAACTCGTCGCCATTCTCACTTATCACGTGGTCGCCGGCAAAACGAAATCGGCCGACCTCGCCGGCAAGAAACTCGACGTAACGACCGTGAATGGCGCAACCGTAAGCGTCGATGCGACAGACGGCGTTAAAGTAGGCGGCGCCAACGTCGTTGCTGCAGATATCTGGGCGACCAATGGCGTCATCCATGTTATCGACGCCGTTCTCCGGCCGCCTTCGGAGTAATCCCTGCCCCGCCTCATGACGCTGCAATATCAGCCGGAAAGGCGAATGCAGCGTCATGCCGCCAGCGTCGGAAACTCCAGAGCGGCATGCATTCGTCGCAAACAGGCCTCCGTTCGTCCCAAATGCGAAGCGCCCTTCATCGACAGCTGTATCTCCTCGCCGATAAAGAGGCGGTCTGAAAATCACCGATGGGGCAATCACCATGAATCGAACTGCCGTTTCCGCCGTGCTCGGCGCCTTTTCTCTTTTCGCCGCCGCGCCGACCGCCAGCGCGCAGGCGCTGACCGAAAGCGTCCCGCCAACCGCCGCTGAACCGCATAACGCGATGAAAGCGCTTGACGCACTGCACGGCGAATGGACCTCCCTTACCGAAATGCGCGGCCAGGATGGAGAATGGCAGACATTTTCGAAGGACCTTGTCGTCTTTGAGCCGCTCGTGAGCGGTCTCCTTCTCGCCGAACGTCATGTTGAGCGCATCTCCGGCGCCGGTTTCGTCTTGCTGACGAGTTTTTCCTACGATCAATACCGCGATCTCTATCGCACCTCGGTCGTCGACGAGACCTTCGGTCTCATGGATATTTATGAAGGCGACGCGAAAGACGACGTGTTGACGATGACGAACTTGCGCAGCGGCACAAGCTTCCCCACCGATGACGGCGAGATGTTTTTCAAACTGCGCATACCGCTGACCGGCGACACGCGCGTCATGGACGTCGACGTCTCCACCGACAAAGGCGAAACATGGGCGCCCCTATACCGCATGACCTATGAGCGCGCCGGCTAACGACGCTCGGCGCCCTCTCGGGTCTATTGGCGAGTCTTCCCCAAGAAAATCGCTATGCAGCCGTTGCGCTGCTTTTGCGTGGTTAATCTTAACGCGCATGCGGACGCCGCGGGCGCAAACCGCTTAAACACTGGCGCATATGCGCGACCCCGGAAAGCGATTGTCGTTTCGGCGCGGATTTTGTATTCCCCCGGTTTTGTCGTGAAAGGCGTCTCGCCCATGTCCGCTGCCGCAAAATCGCCAAGCCTCAACAGGCTGCCAGAACTAGACGGCGTCCGGGCCGCGAGCATCCTGTTAATCCTGGCGACGCATATGCTGCCGCTCGGCCCCAAGGCGTGGACGCTGAACGCAACCGCCGGCTATATGGGCATGAGCTTGTTCTTTTCCCTGTCGGGTTTTTTAATCACGCGGTTTCTCTACAAAGACCAGACGCTGTCAACTTTCATGCAGCGCAGGATCGCACGCATCGCGCCTCTGTTGATCCTTTACGCGTTTATCACGGCAATCGTTATGGAGCAGAACTTCGCGGGTTTCGCGGTGATGGTTTTGTACATACAGAACTACACCCCAAGCCTGGTCGTTCCGCACACCATACATATCTGGTCTTTGTGCGTTGAATTTCACTTTTATCTGACCATTGGCCTTGCGATTGCGCTCTTCGGCCGTCGCGGCTTCTGGATTGTTCCCATCGCCGCCCTCGCGGTAATGGCGATGAAAGTCAGCACATCAACGTTCGCGACGTTGCAAACGCATCTGCGCGTAGACGAAATTCTCGCCGGCTCGATGCTCGCGCTGGTTTGGCTGAACCCGGAAAACCGTTTTGCAAAGCCGGTGATCGCCGCCCTCTCAAAGGGTTTTTGGATATTCGTCGTCCTGTTTTTTCTTTCGAGCCATGAAATCGGCGGCCTTTTTCGACATCTGCGCCCCTATTGCGGTGCGGGCGTCGTCGGCTCGATCATCTTCATGCAGGAAAACTGGATCCGCCAACTGGCGCGCTTGCCGATCCTGAAATACATCGCGACGATCTCCTACGCGCTTTACGTCTGGCACCCGTTGACCATGGCAGGATGGCTCGGTGAAGGCGGCCGATGGGAGCTTTATCTCATTAAAAGGCCAATCAGCTTCGCACTGAGCTTCCTGCTTGCGCATTTATCCACGCACACCCTGGAAAAGTACTTCACCGATCTCGCGCGCAGGAATACACAACCCAAAACAGATCCGCAAAAAGCGTAGTCCCGATTTGCATCACACTGCCGCGAGCGCGGGCTGACAGCGCCACCGCCTTAAAAGCAGCGCAAGACATGCAATCGCCAGTATAAACGGGATCTGCAACGGTCCAACAACGACCGTACCGCTGTAAACGGCGGCGACGCCGCAACCGACAGCCAGGCTCTCTCGCTCGTAGGAAAGCCATCCGTCACGGCGGGCCATCAGAACAAGCGCCGCAATGGCCCCTGCAAGCGCAGCAAGTTCGTAGCTGTAGGCATAGGGCGTGATCATAACCGCGCTCGTGCAGACAAAACCGACGCGCAGAAAAGCATCCGTCGATCGGCGCCACAGAACGACATTTACAGCAATGAGGACAAGGGCGAAAACCGTCTGAACCATGCTCGCCGCACCAGCGGGAGCGCCGAAGAGAAGCAATTGCGACATCAAGGTCGTCATATGCCGCGCCGGCGTCGAGCCGCCCGCCTCCGCATAGTCCGTGTAGATGCGCGTCACCGCTTCGTAGAACACAAACCAGCTGTCGACGCCGAAAATCGCCGTCGCGCCGACTGTCCAAACCATCGCCGTCACCGCCGCCCAGGCGAAAGCCCGCCAATGCCCGCCCGCGACGTAAACAAAAGGCAACAGAACCGCGAGCTGCGGCTTGAAGACAAGCGCACCCGCCGCAAGCCCTGCGAGCCACGGGCGCTTCCCCGGGAAATACGCCGCGGTAATCAACAACGCCGTTGTTAAGAAACTCACCTGTCCGGCGTTCAACACAAAGACGCTTAATGGCGCACACAGAATAATTGCGATCTCGCGCCACCGCAGCGACATCCCGCGCAATGCAGCCGCAAGCGTGGCCGCCGTCGACGCCATCCAGATCGTGTAACTTGCGGTGAAGCTGAACAGCCCGAGCGGCGCAAACAGCATGAAACCGACCGGCGGATACTGCCACATCATGAAATGGCGCTTAAGCCCGCTGGCGGCGCTCAGAGCCGCTTCAAAACGCGAAAGGTCGTACATGGTCAACGCGGCGCCATCGAGCGTTGCGCGCGCCGCAGTCCAGAACGCGAGAAAATCGCCGCCGATCAATTCGCGCTCGCTGATCGCAATACCATCGGCCAGCGCGTAGTGGGTTATGCGGCCGATGAGATTGACGGCAAAATAGGCGATGATGAGAACAAGCGCATATTTTGACAGAACGCCCTGTACGACGCCCGTCTCGCCGGTCGACCGGAAGTCGTCGGGAACAGTCGCAGTCATGGAAGACGCCTTTCAACGATATCGCACATTTCTGGTCGATACTTGAAAGGGAACCTCTTACCGCGCCGTTAACCAGCACCGGCGGTGGCTCGAATTATCCATGCGGCTTGCGTCGATCAGGTGGAGATATACTCTTTGAGCGCCTGCGCTTCCTGTTCGGCGGCTTCGATTTTGCGCTTTACGACGTCGCCGATCGACACCATGCCGACCAGTTCGCCTCCCTCCGTCACCGGCATATGGCGAATACGCCTGTCCGTCATTTGTCCCATAAGATCGTCGACGGTCGCGTCAGGCGCGCACATCACCGGATTCGCCGTCATGCTCTCGGAAACCGGGGTCGACAGCGCTTCAGGCCCGACATCGTTCAGACGCCGGACAATATCGCGTTCGGAAAGAATACCGACGACCTTGCCGGCGCCGTCCTTGACCATCACAGCGCCGATGTTCTTATCGGTCAAAAGCGCAACGGCGTCTTTAATCCGGTCATCGGCCCGCACCGCATAAACGTCCGCGCCTTTTGCAGCCAGTATCTGGTCAACTTTCATGCGCACCTCCCGTTTTCAATACAGGCCCGTTTTCAATAAAGACGACGACGCCGCAAAGGCGACGACGCCGGAACGCCAGTTCTCAACACGACATTTCCGGACCGGCGTTGGATTGGCGCTTTTTCGCGCACGGTAGGGCGCCCAAGGGACAAGAGCCGTACAATGACTGAACAGGGCGCCCGTGCAATCGCCATTCATCATTTGTACACGAAATTTCACCGCAGGCATAGCCGCGCGCGCAGAAGCGCCGCTTACGCCATGCTGCGTCGCACAAGACGAAAGCGCGCAATCGCCCCAATTCTAGCGAATAAAGCGCGCCAGCCTTTCGAACGCCGGGTAAAAAACCAGCCCGAACAGATACCCGCCGATATGCGCATCCCAGGCGATATTGTCGCCGCCGCCCGGTATAGCGGCGCCGAATATGCCGACTGCAATATTCATCCCGATAATGACAATACTCGCCATCAGGACCGGGCGGGTGAAGAGACCGCCAATTTTAGCGTATTCAGGTCCAAACATGGTCGAACGGTTGAAAGCAAAGCGAACGACAGCGCCAAGGAGCCCGGAAACCGCACCGGACGCGCCAACAAGCGATGTAAACTGCTCCATATGGAGCGCAATGAACGTCAGCGCCCCGGCAGCCCCGCTTAACCCGAAAAAGGTGAGAAACAGCATTGCACGGGCGAACGCTGCAAAAGACTGATCGGCGCTGTCTGCGCCCATCCGGCGCGCAACGGGCGCACCCAGCGCAAGCAGCCAGACGGAATTGAAGAAAAGATGCGGCAGGTTTGCGTGCACCAGAAGATGCGAAAAGAGGGGCGCGATCATCCCCAAAACACCACCGTTGGCCTCTGGCCCGGCAAGAAAGCGCCCCGGCGAAACCGCACCCGCCACGCTCAAAAAGCTTAAAAACGAGCGCGGCCCGAAAACAGCGGCGGCGTAAACAAGCGCCATCGCGCTGAAAATTCCCAGAACCACCCCGGGCACATTAAAAATACGGCGCGGATCGCCCCCTCCTTTTGGGTTGGCGATTCGATAGGGTGTTGTTTGTTTACGCGATGCGAACATCGGCCTCTCATTAAAGCTTCATTGCGGCCCATTTTGGGACAGCGCCTCCCCATCATTCAGTCATTCGCCTCGAATTGACGACACGGGAGGTCATTTTTTGCCTCGTTTTGGCGGATCTAATCACGCAAGCCCCCAAGTGCAAACCTTTGTTCACCAAAAACGTCTATCGTGTCGATCAATTGGTTAATGACGAGGTCAGGGCAATGACGGCGGCGTCTGAAAATAACGCATCAACCGACGTCTGGACGGAAAAAAGCGAGGACCGGCGACGCTACGTTCGCGTCTCGATCCCGTTGAAGGCGCGCTTCCTCGCCGAAAGCGGCGAAGAACACCCGTGCGTTGTCGATAATATCTCCGCCGGCGGCGCTTGGTTGCAAACAAAAACCCCGCCTCAATCGGACGAGACTGTGGTGGTTTATGTGGACGAACTCGGCCGTTTCGAGGGCAAGGTCGTTCGCGCCGACGAAACCGGCTTCGCCATCGCTTATGAACAAAAGCGCTCCCGCGCCAAAAAAACCGCGGACCATCTCACGCGGCTCATCAATATGCCGCGAATCGAAGTGGAATTGCGTAACGCTCCGCGCATCCGTCAGGATGCCCCGGCGACCGTTTATTTCGAAGACGGCTCCCAAAGCGACTGCCGGATTCTGGATATTTCGCTGATCGGCGCATCGATTGAGATCAGCGCGCCCCCATCAGTCGGCGCCAATCTCATTTTGGGAAAAATGGCCGGCAAAATTGTGCGCCACCACGACACCGGCGCAGCGATTGTGTTTACCGGGCCGGCGCGGCGCACGGACGAAACCCTCGCGCTGGCGGCGGATCGCCATCCGCAACCCTTAACGGCGCCGGCGCGCAGACGCACACCCATGGGTGGCGCCCCGCTTGCACAGTCCCCCGGGAAGAAAAGCGCACGCGCCTAAGCGCTGAGAATCTGAGGAAGTCCTATGCTCGCCGCCGAGAACTGGTGTATCAAAGTCGAAGATAAGGTCTACGGACCTTATACGTCGCAGCAAATGCGCAAATTCGCTCATGAAGGGCGGCTTGCAGCTTGGTCGCTTATTTCGCCGGCCGGCAGCCGCGCATGGCGCGAAGCGAAGCGCGAAAACACGTTTGCGCAGTTTTTCGGATCGCCGACGCCTTCTAACGACCTGAAAAAAACCACCTTCGGAAAACGCAACGAAGGCGACGACAGCTCAAGTACGCCGAGCACCGCCACAGCAGCACAAAAAGAGACGGCGGTCGCAAACTTCATTATCATTTTCGACGTCGTCAGCGCAGCAGCGACGACGGCGCAAACCGCCGTCACCGGCCTTGGTCCGGCTTTCCGCATTGCGGATAATGTCTGGAGCGTCGCATGCGAACTAACGGCCGTCGGCGTACGCAACTCGATCGCCCCCTATCTTAACGCGTCCGAATCTGTTTTCGTGATCGATACGACGCGGGGTCGCACGTCCTGGCAGAACTTCTCGCCGGAACTGCATGCGAAGATTAACAGCGCTTATCGCTCGCGCCGGGCTTAACGGAGCTTTCGCGCTTTCCCGGCGCGCTTGAGCCGCCTTTTGTTTGCCTGTGCAAATAAGCAGATTTTGTAAACTCCTTCCCATACGAATTGACCTTGCTCCGCCGGAATGCGGCGGCGACCTCACTTTGACATTTTCATGAAATCTTCTGTACCCCCTCGCATATGACAGGGGATTGGCGGTAGACTTGCCCTCGTAGCTGATTCGCGGTTGCGTTAGGCGGTTTGATGCCACTTCGCGTTCCAATGGCAAAAAGCTCTTTCGCCGGAGAGTACTTCGACGAAAGCACTCTCCTTCTCACTTCACGTCACTGCCGCTCTTTTCCATACGCGGCCCCTGCCTTCTCCGATCATGAAGAGGCGTCGGCTTCTCGGCCTGCGTCAGGCTTTTTGGCGTCGGGCGGGCGTATAAGCTTCCGTATGAAGTCAACGCATGCGCCTCATGAAACGCACGCGGACAGCTTTTTTCTCATCACTTTTTCTCCAATCAAACGAGGAGCTTTAGATGGCGAAACGGTCAGCGCGCCGCCAGTCGCGGCGCAGTAACGAACCCCGGCATTTTCAGGAGGCGGACAATATACGCCGCCTGTTCGATGAACCGCAATGGAGCCCCGTTGAAGAACAGAACCGCCATCAGAAATATCGTAAAAACATCCGCCCACAAAACGACACGCAGGCAAAACTTCTCGACGCCATTGCAGAAAAGCCGCTCACCTTCGCAATCGGCGCCGCCGGCACCGGCAAGACCTTTCTCGCGGTCGCCAAGGCCGTCGAAGCGTTGGAAGCCGGGGATGTGAGGCGCATTATCCTGTCGCGCCCGGCGGTGGAAGCGGGCGAAAGCCTCGGCTTTTTGCCGGGCGATATGGAAGAAAAACTCTCCCCCTATCTGCGCCCGCTCTACGACGCGCTGTGCGACCGCATCTCATCAAAGCGGCTGAAAGCGCTTCTCGCCGAGGGCGTCATCGAAATAGCGCCGATCGCCTATATGCGCGGGCGCACGCTCAACAACGCCTATGTCCTGATCGACGAGGCGCAGAACTGCACCTACGGGCAGCTTAAAATGCTCCTTACCCGTCTTGGCTGGAATTCTTCCATGGTCGTCACGGGCGATCCGGAACAGAGCGATCTTTTAAATGGGCTATCGGGCCTGAAAGACATCGCCGACAAGCTAGAAGGGCTTGAGCGTGTCGGCGTCGTGCGCTTTTCGGGTGCGGAAGTCGTGCGCCATCCGCTTGTCGCCGACATGATCGAGGTGCTTTAGCGGATCTCTTCACGAGGCGGGATCAGCACTTTCGCAACGCCTGAGAGGATTGCAAAAAGCGTCCGCCAGCGGACGATCAGGAGGACGACCGCGCCGATCCAGACAACCACGGCCATGGCGAAGAGCCCGCCACCGTCATTGTTCGGATCAATACCCAGCGGCGTGAACAGATGAAAACTCACGGCGCCGCTCATGACGGCGACAGCGATCAGGGTGCCCAGCGTTTGCAGCCTGCGAAAGGCCGGCAGAATGCCGGCCAGCAACAACGCCGCCGCTAGAAGCTCGGCGACGCCGATCACATATTGGCTGAAAAGCCCCGTTTGCGCGAACAGCCCGCCAGCACCCAGGCTCGCCGCCCAGTCGTTCAGGCGGCCAAAGATCTCTTGTGTCTCGGGCGCATTGGTGAATTTGAAGCGAAGACTGTCGAGAAAAACGAGCGACGCCACAACCGCGTAGACATGGGGCAGATAGCGTTTGATCAGGGTCAGAACGGCCATAACAGAAAACACTCCTTCGGTTCGGCGCCGCATCGCAGGCGAGCGGGTTTCCGCAAGGACGCCATTCTAGAGCAAATCCCGGTCAGTCTGAATCGGGAATTTGCTCTAGATTTTGTTTTGTCGCATTTTCTACCGATCAACCGGTTCCCACTTGATCGGAAAATGCTCCAGCAGAATTTCTGCAGCGAGCGAAAAAGCCGGGCGCCGCGCGCCGTCCGGCGAGTTTTTCGCCCAACCGTCAGAAGCGGGATTTCACCGCCCGCCGCCCCGTGGTAAGGACGGTCGCAAAAGGGCGTGAAACCACGGTTTACACCGCACGTTGATTTGGGGCTGAGCGGCGATGAGCAACGAACACGGATTTGGCGGCGAGGAAATCAAGGAAGAATCGAGTTGGCGCTACCCGCTCGGGATCTTCATGGCGACCCTCGTTCTGTGCGCCATTTTTCTCTATTATTACGTCGGCCCGAGCGTCGAGGAATTCAGCGGCAATATCCCAAGCCCCGCGATCTCGGAAGAGCCGGTGCGTGTCTCCATCGCCGGCGTCACCTTCGCGCCGCCCGCCAACCACACCGTCTACCCGCGCGCGCGCCGCGGGGGCGAGCGTGACGAGCTTTCGCTTTACGCCCTGTGGCAGACCATGCACGGCTATTCCCCAGCGCGCCGCGACGAGTTTATCGAAAACGCGCCAGACACGCGGCGGATCGACATCCTGATTTCCAAACGCACATCGGCCTTCGCGGAAGCAGAGCGCGTGGAAACGCTCTATCTGCCGCGCACGGTCGATCAACGCGGCGTGCGCACCCAGTATCAGCTCACCAAATATGCGTTCAAGAACGAGACCGATCCCGCTGCGTCCGTGCCGACCAATGGCTACGCGAACACCGAACTTTATCTCGGCGCCAATGACGACGACGAACTGATCGCCCTCTTCTGCTTCAAAGATCGCGAAGAAGCGCTGGCGCCGGAATGCTGGCGCAAATATGAATATAACGACAGGATCGAAGTCAGCTATCGCTTCAAGCGGCCCTATCTGCCGGAGTGGCGCGCCATCGATACGGAAGTCAGAAAGTTCGTGCGCAAATGGGATCGAACCGAGCCGGCGCAGTAAAAGCCGGCACAATAAAACAAACCGCTCAATAGCGAAGGCGTGCGCTGAGCGCGGTCATGAACGGCGGTGCGAGGACGAGCGATATGGTCGCCGCACAAGCAAAATACGCTGCAGCGGCGGCGCCCTCAGCCCAGACGCCTGAATACGCCCCGACGAAAAGCGCGCCCGCGCCATAGCCGAGCGTCGCAAGGAAACGACGCAGCCCGTCGCTCATGGCGTTTTCCGCAATATCACGCGCATTGCGCCAGCGTTCGCCCATATCGCGCCAGCTCACCGTCAGCTGTGCAAGCGCAAGCGCCGTGAGAGAAAGCGCTGCAAGGCTCGCCAGCAAGGACGGGCGCGCAGCGCCAATGGCGTCAAAGAGATAGTTCGCCATAAGCGCGCTTAACCCGAGCAGCACCACGATCAGCAAACTCGTCCGTAGGGAAACAAAAACAATCGCCGCCGCCGCCCAGATCAGCGCCAGAAAGAGCGCCAGGGGCCCAAACGGCCCGCCGGCGCCGTCGAACGCTGCAATCACCGCCACAATGCCGACCGCCGCCGCCGCCGCGAACGCCGTCGATGCCGGCAGCGCACGTCGCAGCGGCCGCCACGCCCGCGCAAACCAGCGTCGCCGCAAATTCTCTGTCGCGGCCGTTTCTTCCGTCAGCCGCGCACCGGCGACAGCGCCCGCCACGAGGAAAAGCGCGGCCGTGGTCGACGCAACGCCAGTCACAAAAGCGCCCGTTACGATGGGCCACTGCACGGCGCCAAAGTTCGTATTGAGCGTATAAACGCCGAACAACGCGGTCATCATCATGATGGCGAACATCGCCGGGGCGATCGCCGAATGCGCACTCGCGCCGGCCGCGCGGGACGTCGTTGCGCCCGCCGCAAAAAACTTCGCGTGATCGGCCCCGACGCCAACGCCGACCACGGCGCCGCAGGCAAGGCCAAGAACAAGCGCCGCGCCGCCAACCCCGGACGCCGCCGTCAAGGGAACGCCCTGCGCCGCCAGAAAACCGCCGGCGCCGGCGACCCCGATCATCGCCGCGAACGGCGCGGCGGCCGATAAGGAAAAGACGCCGCCAAAGACCGGCGTCAGCGCAACGAAATAAAATACAAGCGCAAGCGCGACCAGAAGGCTGCGCGGGTCCGGCAAGCCAAACCAGGTTGGCGACAACCAGCCCTTATCGTGATTGACCACCGCGAGGAGCACGAGCACGCTCAGGACAACGAGAGAGGCGATGCGTGCGCCTCCGGCGCGCGGCGCGATGGCGGCAAACACCGTCGGCGCACCAACGACCAAACCGGCGGTAAAAAGAAAAGAAACGAGCGACACGGCATGCGATGCAGGCGGGACGACAGCGTTCCGTATGCCGACGACGCAGAGCGCCGTCCACGCAGACGCCAGCATGACCGCTGCAAGTAACGGACGGCGCGACGCGATGGTCGCGACTATGCCGGATCGCGATCGCTGCAAGCCATGGCCCTCTTGCGCTACGCCTTATTCCGGCAGGTCGATCGCCAGGATCGCCATGTTGAAATAATACGTACCGTCATCATCTTCATCGTCCTCGGAGATCACGCCGATAAACTCTTCCCCAAAATAGACATCCGCCGCATCGCCCTTTTTGGGACGGCCCCGGATCTCAAGATCGGCGACGCCAAGCTTGGATTGAAGATAGGTTTGCAATCGCTGAATATCGTCGGGATTCATCATGTCTCGCCTCTGGAACTGTCTTTTCATAACGGCGCCCGGCGACGGCGCCAAGCGCTATGATGACGGCGAAATAACTTGACCCTCCAGGGCGAACTGAGTGAATTGCGCGTGTAATCAATCAGGGAGTCACCGATGGTGCGTCGCCTTTTTTCGGTCATTTTTCTATCCGCGCTTGCAAGCGCCTGCGGCGGTGAAAACACAAGCAGCGACGGCGATGTCAGCGCGAGCGCATGCGGCGAGAGCGGCGTGACGGCAAACGGCGCCTGGATGCGGGCAGCGAGCGACACCCGCCCGACGAGCGCGATCTATGTGACCCTCTGCAATGGGGAAGACGTCGCCGACGCCCTTACCGGCGTGACCATCGCGGGTGTCGAAACGGTCGAAATCCACGAAACTATCGAGACCGAAGATGGTCTTTCCAGCATGGTCCCCATCGAAAAAATCGACCTGCCGCCGGGCGCGCCGGTGACGCTCAAGCATGGCGGCGCGCATATTATGCTCATCGGCCTGACCGAAAGTTTCCCCGCCGGCGGCGCCGCCACGGCGACCCTCGAATTTGAAAATGCGCCGTCTGTAGAGATTTCGGTGGATATTAAAGAGGCCATGCATCAGGGCGGCGGTCACTAGAGCCGTTTGCAGTCTTTATGAGTCATGCAAATGGCTCTAAGTATTTGATTGCGCGGGTTGCGATGCAGTTGGCGGACGGGAACCGCCAACCGGTGAACCGTCATTCCGCTTCGCGGAATGACTTGCTGCAACCCGGTCTAAGCAAAAAGCCAATCCAACACTTAAACGCTGGCCGACCGGCGCGTTTCACCAGGCAAAACCATCGCCAATTGTTTTCGCCTCACGCCGGTAGTCGAAAGGTCCCTCGCCGGTCCAGCTGTCGCCATCCGGAAAACGGACCTCAACGCCCTTGAGGTCGCCCGGCTCGAAAATCCGCATGTTGACGCCCATCAGATCCACGGTTTCGTTCTGATCTTTGAACGCTTGCGAAAACTCCCAATGGGTTGTCGCGCCGCATGAAGGACAGGAATGAACTTCAGCCGCGGCTTTCTTTTTATCCTTCCGCAGAAATGAAACAGTGCGCCCGGTCGCCGTCACTGCGCCCGTCGGAAAATACCCCCAGGCGCCACCGGTCTTTCGGCAAAGGTTGCAGTTACAGTCGTGTATGAAATCCGGTTTTGTTTCAATGGCGACGCTAACCGCGCCGCATAAGCATTTGCCTGTCATTTCGTCCTCCTGACGCTCTGCTAAACGGCGCCGCCGGCAAAGTCCGTCAGCGCTTTGATGCGTTTTTCAATAGGCGGATGCGTTGCGAAAACGCCGGCAAATTTCTGTGTGTTTTCAACCATCATCTGACGCATATCCACTGGCGCGTCCAAATCGGCGCGCCCGGAAATCTTTTGAAGCGCCGAAATCATCGCATCGGGATTGCGGGTCAACTCAACGGCGCCGGCGTCAGCCAGATATTCGCGTTTGCGCGACAGAGAAAAGCGAATCACCATCGCCAGAAGATACGCCACGACAATGATTGCAATGGCGATCAGGATCATCACGCCGCCGCCGCGGCTGTCGCCGTTGCGGCTGCGGGTGTGTCCGCCGACGCGCACGCCGGACCGAAACAGCCCGCGGAACAAAAGCTCCCCGATGAAGGAGAAAATCCCCACAAAGATCACCGCGATAATCAGGAGGCGCACATCGCGGTTCATAATGTGGGTGAGCTCATGGGCCAAAACCGCTTCAATTTCATCACGATCGAGACGCTCGATCAGACCTCGTGTCACCGTCACCGTATAGCTTTTATCGCTGAGCCCGCTGGCGAACGCGTTGAGCGCCGGCGTTTCGACAATGTTCAGCCTGGGCATCGTAACGCCTTGAGAAATGCAAAGATTTTCAAGGAGGTTATATAGCTCCGGCGCCTCTTTGCGCGACAAGCTGCGCGCGCCCACCGAGGCTTCGATGATCTTTTGATAAGACATCCAGGCGATGAGGAACCAGACGCCAGCGCCCAAAAACACAAATGGCCAGACGCGCCCCACATGATCGCGCGCGAGGACGAGCCCTTCCGCAAGGTCGCGCGCCTCGCCGGTCACGCCCACAAAGCCGACGGAAAGGCCGTAAAGAAGGAGGAGCAACAAAAGCGGAAACCCCGCCAGAAGCGCAAGGGACTTCAGATTGTTGTTCCAGATATGAGTTTGCAGACCGTAAGCGCGCATGGACTAGTGCTCTTCAAACCACGCGCCGCTTGCGTGCGCAATGCGCCTTGAGACGCACCGCGCGGCGCCATTCCACATGACGCCTGCGCCTTCAAACCTGCGGCGACCGCTCGCGGCCGCCGACAAGCATCGCGACATCTTAAAATTTCACCTCGGGCGCTGTTTCCACCGCTTCACGGGCGTCCGCGGGAATTTCAAAGAACTCCTTCTCCTTGAAGTTGCCCAAGGGGGCGATGAAATTGCCGGGGATCTGCTGGATCGCCGTGTTGAACTCCTGCACGGCGTTGTTAAAGAACCGACGCGCCGCAGCGATTTTGTTCTCCACATCCGAAAGCTCGCGCTGCAACTCAAGGAAGTTCGTATTGGCCTTTAGGTCCGGATAAGCCTCTGCGAGGGCAAAGAGCTTGCCGAGAGCCGCGCCGAGAACGCCTTCCGCCGCTCCTTGCGCCGCAGGCCCCTGCGCCGATTGCGCGGCGTTGCGGGCGTTGATCACCGCTTCGAGCGTATCTTTTTCGTGCGATGCATACCCCTTGACCGTTTCCACAAGGTTCGGGATCAGGTCGTGACGCTGCTTCAACTGGACATCGACATCGGCGAAAGCCTGATCCGTGCGTTGATTGAGCGCGACAATCCGGTTGTAAATCCCGATCAGAAAGAACGCGATGACGGCGATGACGCCTAGAAAGATAAGAATGCCGGACATGGTCGCTCCTTCATGAAGTGCCCCCGCAACAGCCTTTCTGGACGCCGCCAACGGGTCGAAAATCGCCGGTGCGGGCCTTGCGCCGGCGTCAGCGGCGCACCTTAGAATCTCTCGCCCGGCACTTCAATCGCGCATGATGGGGTGATTTTACCGGCGGCTTCGTCTAGCCTGCCCGATGGGGCGGCGGCAGACCACGACGAAAGCGGGAATTTTACGCACAATGACGACGACACTATTTAGAGCGGCGCTCGCCGCCATAGGCCTTGCGAGCGCCGGATGCGCAACAGTCTATTACGACACCATGGAGCGCATGGGGTTTGAAAAGCGCGACATCCTTGTCGACCGCGTGAAAGACGCGCGCGCCGAACAGGCCGAAGCGCAGGAAACGTTCGCCTCCGCCCTGGATGAGTTTCGCGCGCTCATCGGTAATGACGGCGGCGATCTGGAGCGCCAGTACGACAAGCTGAACGCCTCCTATGAACGTTCGAAGCGCCAAGCTGCGGATGTGCGCAAACGAATCAAGGACGTCGATGACGTTTCCACGAGGCTCTTCAAGGAATGGGAAGGTGAGCTCGCGCTGTTTGAAAGCGCCGATCTGCGGCGTCGTTCGTCGCAGCAGCTCAGCGCAACCCGGCGCGACTATGACGCGCTGCATGCGGCCATGACACGCGCCGCCGACAAAATGGACCCGGTGCTCGAACTTTATCAGGACCAGGTTCTGTTTCTAAAACACAATCTAAACGCACGTGCGATTTCTTCGCTGGAAATCGAAAGAACGCGCATCGAAGAACAGGTTGCGGCGCTGCTGGAAGAAATGAACGCCGCAATCGCAGAAGCGGACGCTTTCATCGCTTCTATGAGTTAACAAGCGCTTCTTGCGTTTTCAGGGCTTTGGACGCCGAGGGGAGACGGCGAAACGGCACCCCTTGGCGTTTTGCGCCCACCCGTCCCCGCGCCATATGAAAACCGCAATCCGGTTCTCCCGTGGCGCATAACAGAACGGCGTCGGCTTTTCTCGTGCCTCCAAAGAAGAACACATCCAAATCGTCTAAAGCAGTATCCGGCGCCGTTCCCTCGCGCCAGGAGATCATTGCGTTTGTCAAAGAAACGGGCGGGCATACATCGCGTCGCGATATCGCCCGCCATTTCGGCCTTAAGGGCGCCGCGCGCGCGGAATTGCGCGCCGTGTTGAAAGAGCTTTCCGAAGACGGCGCCATCGAAATGAAGGGCGGCGCGCGCATCTCGCAGACGGGCGCGCTCGCGCCCGTCGCGCCGGTCGACGTCATGTCGGTCGACGATGACGGCGATCTTTTATGCATGCCGGTCGGTTGGCGAAGCGACAATGACCCGCCGATGATCCGCCTCGCCGCCCGCGACGCGGCGAAAACAAAACCGCCTCCGGGCGTCGGCGACCGGCTGCTCGTGCGCCTGAAGCCCGCCGGAGACGACAGCTACAGCGCGCAAGTCATCCGCGCCATCGGCAAAGGCGCGCACCGCTTTCTCGCGCTCTATCATAAACAGGGCCATGGCGGCGTTGCAGAACCCGTCGAGCGGCGCGCGCGCAACGACTTCACCATCGAGCGCGGCGATGATGGCGGCGCGCAGGACGGCGACCTCGTCTGGGTGGAAACGAAAAACGCCCGTGGCTACGGCCCCGCCAAAGCGCGCGTGCGCGCCATCGCCGGCCATATCGACGACCGTCATGCCTATTCGCTGATCGCCCTCGCCAATCATGCAATCCCGGTCGAGTTTCCCGCCGCTGCCCTTGAAGAGGCGGAAAAAGCGAAACTGCCGTCCCTTGGCGAGCGGACGGACCTGCGCGACACGCCGCTCTTCACCATCGACCCGGCGGATGCGAAGGATCATGACGACGCCTGCTTTGCAGAACCGGTCGACGACCCGGACAATCCGGGCGGCTACCGAGTGATCGTCGCCATCGCCGATGTCAGTTACTTCGTGCGTCCCGGCGGCGCGCTTGATCGCGAAGCATTAAAGCGCGGCAATTCGGTCTATCTGCCCGACAGCGTCACGCCCATGCTGCCAGAAAGGCTGTCTACGGACCTTTGTTCGCTACGCGCGGGCGAAGACCGCCCCTGCCTCGCGGTTGAAATGATCATCGACGCGAACGGACGAAAACGCGAGCACAAGTTTATCCGCGCCATGATGCGCTCAGCAGCGAAACTGTCCTATGAAGACGCGCAGGCGATCATCGACGGCGGGCGCGCGAAAAAAGAAATAAAAGACGCGGTCCTTAACCTGCACGCTGCGTTCAAGCTGCGCTGGCGTGAACGCGAAAAGCGTGCGCCTCTCGATCTAGACCTGCCCGAACGCCGCATCGTTCTGGGAGCGGACGGCCATGTGGACAAGGTTGTTCGGCGTACGCGCTTCGATGCGCACCGTCTGATCGAGGAATTCATGATCCTCGCCAATGTCGCCGCGGCGGAAACGCTGGAGCGCGCCAAGGCGGCGCGTATTTACCGTGTGCACGATACACCGGACCCGGAACGTCTTGAGAGCGCGCGCGATTATCTGGCGACGCTCGACTATTCGCTCATCAAGGGCGGCGAGGTCAGGCCAGGTCACTTCAACCAGCTTTTGAAAATCGCGTCCGCACGCGATGAAAAGGAAATGGTGTCCGAAATCGTTCTGCGCTCCCAACGCCAGGCGATTTACGATACGGAAAACCGCGGTCACTTCGGGCTTAACCTCGCGCGCTACGCGCACTTCACCTCGCCCATCAGGCGCTATGCGGACTTAACGGTCCATCGCGCACTGGTGACGGCGGCGGGGCTTGGTGAAGGCGGACAGAGCAAGGAGGAAGCTGCCGCGCTCGGCGAAATCGCGGAGCGCATCTCCGACTATGAACGTCGCGCCATGGCCGCCGAGCGCGAAGCGAACGATCGCTATCTCGCGGACTATCTCGCAGACGCCATCGGCGCCGAGTTCGATGCGCGCATCCGTGGCGTCACCCGTTTCGGGCTTTTCGTGATGCTTGATGAAACCGGCGCCGACGGGTTTATTCCCATGCGTCATATCGGCGCCGAACGCTTCCGCTTCGAAGAAGATCATCACGCCGTCATCGGTGAAACGACGAAAGGCGTCTACCGCCTTGGGCAGGCGGTGCGAGTCCGCCTCGCCGAAGCAACGCCCCTCACCGGCGGTTTGCGGTTCGACATGGTGAGCGAGCCCATTGAGGCCGCTCTGCCCAAAGGCTCGCGCAAGGGCGCGAAGAAAACGACTCGAAAAAAGCCGAAAAGCGGTAAGTCATCAGGCAAGAAATCCACGCGAAAAAAACGCTCGGACAATCCGCGCAAGGCCCGCAAGCGCGGCAAGTCCAACGCGAAACCGCGCAAGGACTGACACTCAGGGCGCCATAGGGCTTGCCCCTTACAATCGCGGACTCCCCTGGAAACGCACGCCTCGCATGCGCTGGCGCCGTGTCCCGGTCCTCATTAAAATCAGATCCGGCAGCGGGCGGCGGGCGATCCTTGTCACAAACGAGGAGGCTGTCTCGTCTATCAATGGATCGCAGGAGGATCTTACATGCGTTTAATCGTTTTTATTGTCGCCGCGTTCTATTTTGCGCTGGCGGTTTTCATGTGGACGGCCCCGATGACTTGGTACGAGACGACGCCCGGCGTCGCCATGATGGGCCCGTTCAACTCTCATTTCGTTCGCGACGTCGCCCTCGCCTTTCTCATGAGCGGCGCCGCCATGTGTTTCGGCGTGGTCAAGCTGGAGAGGAACGTGACCTATTTCGGCCTCGCCTGGCCCTGCGCCCACGCGCTTTTTCACGTCTGGATATGGCTGACGCGGGGCGCGCCTTTCGACCTCGTGGCGGCGGCAAACCTCGCCGGCATCCAACTACCGGCGTGGCTTGCGCTGTTTTGCGCATTCAGTTTCTTTAAAAAGAGGACGTGATAATGATCCGGTATTTACTCAACAAGGCGGCAAGATCGTTCGGAGAGCGCTACAACTACGATGTGCAGTACCTCCTGGATATCAATTCCATATCGAAGAGCGCGGGCTTGCGGATTTCATTCCTGCCGCTCATCAGTCAGTTTCGCGGGCCGAAAGGCGCCGATGGCGTCTGGGCCGGTGCGCTATTTGCGTCAACCGAAGAAGGCGATTGCGGACCGTGCCTGCAACTCGTCGTCGATATGGCGACTGAAGCCGGGATCGACCCGCAGATGTTAAAAGCCTGCCGCGAAGGGCGCCCGCAAGAGGCCGGCGATGTCGGCCTCGGCTATCGCTTTGCGCGCGCGGCGATCGCAGGCAATCTGGAGGCGGACGATCTCAGAGAAGAGATCACCCGTAAACACGGGAAGAAAGCTGCTCTTGCGGCGGCCTACGCCGCAGCGTCCGGGCGGGTTTACCCGGTTTTGAAACGCGGTCTCGGCCACGGTGCAGCCTGCGGGGCTCTGGACTATCGCGCAGAGCATAAAGGGTCCGCAGCAGCCTGATGAGCCCGCAAACGGAGTTCTTCCAGACACAACGCGCGCAGCTCATCAGTCTGGGTTATCGCATGCTGGGCGAGCGCGACGGTGCGGAAGACATCGTGCAGGAAACATGGCTGCGGTGGAGCGAGGCGGATCATACGAAGATCGAGAACCCGCGCGCGTGGCTGCGCCGCACAGCGACCAACATCGCTATCGATGTCTTGCGCTCGGCGCGGGCGCGGCGCGAGCACTATGTCGGTCCGTGGTTGCCCGAGCCCCTGGCGCCAATCGACGAAAACCTCCCTGGCGATGCGTTCGAACTCGCGCAGGAATGCGAACTGGCCCTCTTATGGGCGATGGAAAATCTGAGCGAGACCGAGCGCGCCGCCTTTATTCTGCGCGAGGCTTTTGACGCAGGATACGAAGAAATCGCCGACATTTTAGGGAAGTCGCAAGCCTCCTGCCGGCAACTGGTGAGCCGCGCCCATAAGCGCCTCAACGAACAGGGCCCGCGATTTGACGCCGACCCTGCGGAACTTTCCGACCTGATACAGAAGTTTTTCGCAGCCATCGCGACCAATGATCGGCGCACGGCCATGTCGCTGTTGTCGCCGACGTCCGTCGCGATTTCCGACGGCGGCGCCAAAGCGCGCGCCGCGCGCCGTCCGCTGATCGGGCCTGACGATATCCTCACCGTTCTTTTCGCGGTTCAGGAAAAGGATCGCGGCGCGCCGGACATCTCCGTGCATTTCATCGATGCAAACGGCAAGCCCGCCATCATGCGCCGCACATCGGGCGTGTGCGACACGCTTATGACCCTCGCGCCCGACGCATCGGGCAAGATCGCGTGGATCTACGTCATGCGTAATCCCGACAAACTCGTGCGCAGGGCGTAGAGTTCAAGCACGCCCCATTCAATCGGATAGAATCGACGTGCTTTAGAGCCGTTTGCATTCTTTATGAGTCATGCAAACGGCTCTAAGCATTTGATTGCGCGGGTTGCGACGCAATTGGCGGACGGGAACCGCTAACTGGTGAACCGTCATTCCGCTTCGCGGAATGACTTGCTGCAACCCGCTCTAGTCGAACAACCGCACCCGCGCCCGAAGCGACACACGCATATCCGGCGCGCCGTCCGTTGCGCCAAACGCGGTGTTGACGTTGATGCTTGTGCGGCGATTGATTGCGTAAGAACCGCCAAATAGGAACGAACCGATAACCGTCGACGGCTGCGTCTGGTTGGCGAGATTCACTTCCATCGTATTCGGATCAATCACCTGGATCTGCGAGGTCGTGCGCATGAAGTAGCTTTGGTCATAGCCGAAGCTCAAATTCATTCGGTCGTTCACCGAAAGACCGACGCCAAGGCTCGTCTTGACGGCGTCGCCGGCGTCGAACTCAAGAATGGTCGCGCCCTGCCCGACAACAGCATTGGGCGATGTCGGCTTGTTATATTGATACCCGATATTGCCGAAGATGACGGCGGGGTCCACCGGCAGGATAAAGGTGAGGCTCGGCTCGATGGACCAGTATCCCGAACCGGTCGCAAGCTCAGTTTCCGCACCTTCGACCGTACGCTCAATATCGAACGGACCACGCCCCGTCGGCGCGTTGACGCGCACATTGGCGATGGCGAACGGCCATTTGCGCCCGCGGTTCAACTGATAGTGCAAGCCAAATTCGGTGTCGCCATAACCGCTGCCTTCCAGGTCCCGCACCACCAGGTCGGAGTTGTCGGCGACATCGAACCCGGTGACGCGATCATCGCGGTAGATGTATGACACGCGGCCATCGACTTCGAGACGGTTGGTCAGGCCATAGCGGAAACCCATGCGGCTCGAAATCGCTCTTCGATCCGTATCCGTCGCATCGATGGCGCCAACGAGCACCGCATTCGCAATTTCGATACCCCTGAAGAAGAAGCGATTGTCGGTTGACGAGGTCATCTCGATGGTGGGCTCAACGATGAGCGAACCCTTCGGCGTCAGAATACCGCCGATATCCGAAGCAATTTCGACCTCAGGCGCCTTTTCCTCTTCCTGCGGACGCTGTCCGACTTGTTGCGGCGTACCCTGCTGCTGGTTCCGATTATTTTGGTTGTTTTGCGCAACGCGCTGAGGCTGCGGCGCCGGCGCCGACCGGTTCTGTTCGACTTTTTGGGTCGTCGCAGGAGATCTGTTCTGCTGCGTATTTTGCCGGTTGTTCTGTTGGGCGGACGCTTGACGCGTAGGCTGAGATTTTTCCTGCGGGCGCTCTTGGGTCTGTTTCTGACTTGGCGTCGGCGTCGCTGGCGCCTGCGCTACCCGTGTCGGCTGCGGCGCGCCCGGCAATGTCAGGCGCTGACCAATCTTCAGACGATAGGGCGCACGCAGATTATTTGCTTCCGCGAGAGCGCGCACGGTCGTATTTTTCCGCTTGGCGATACGCGACAGGGAATCGCCGCGAACGACCCGGTAAGTCTCACCGGATGACGCAGCATAGGTGCGTCCCTCCTGCAGGGCCGCCGCCATACGCGTCGTGTTATCCAGCTTCTTTTCAAGCTGGGCTATCTTTTCTTCCTGCAACTCGATGAGGCGCGCCTGCCGTTGCAACAACTGCTCGGCTTCATCAAGGCGCACGGCCTGTACCGCCATGCGGTCACGCAGATAAACCAGCTCCTCCTGAAGCGTCGGGCGTTGCGTATGCCCTTCCGCGCCGGCCGGCGTGTCCGACACCTGATCCGCATACGCCGGAAGCGGCGCGTAGCCGGCCATCACTCCAAGCGCCGCCGCGCCTGACAAATACCCTAATTTCATTAGCCTACCACCTGAGCTGAAGTCTTAAACATCCAAAACGGCGCGGAGCCTTGCGCGCAACTGGCGCACCACCGCCGCGTAATCTTCCGTCTTCATTTCCTGTTTGATCTTGTGAAACGACGAACGCGTCATGTCCGCGAGAACGGCCGCCTTCGTGACATTGCCGTTGGTTTGCTCCAGCGCCTTCGCAGCGATCAGGCGACTGACAAGATCGCGCCCGTCTGCAATCGACGCAGCGCCGCCGGCCTCGACAACCGGGTCGTCGTGGTCAAAGAGTAAGTGTTCGGGCAGGATTTTCTCCCCGCGAGCATGCACGACAGCGCGAACGATCAGGTTTCGCAACTCACGAACATTGCCCGGAAACTTATACGACATGATCCGGTCAACCGCCCGCGGCGTCAAAACAGCGCCGCGATAGTTCGGGTTTTTGTGATGGCGGATAAGATGCTCAGCGATCTCGATCACATCGTCGCCCCGCTCGCGCAAAGGCGGCGCCGTCACAGCCAGTTCCGTGATGCGATAATAAAAATCGCCGCGAAAAGCCTTTTCGGCGATGCGCTTGTGCAGATTGCGGTTCGTCGCCGTGATGAGGCGCACATCCACCTGCTCCGCCACGCGCGAGCCGATCCGCGAGACTTTGCCGTCGTCCAGGACCCGCAGCAATTGCGCTTGGATGAATGTCGACATCTCGCCGATCTCATCGAGATAAAGCGTGCCGCCATTCGCCTCAAGAAAAGCGCCGTCCCGGCTCACATGAGCGTCGGTGAACGATCCCTTTTGATGGCCGAATAGCTCCGCCGTCGCCAGCGTCTCCGGGATTGCGCCGGCGTTGATGGGCAGGAACGTCTCATCCGCACGTCCGCTGAGGCGATGCAATTCTTGCGCGACAAGTTCCTTGCCGACGCCGCTTTCACCGAAAATACAGACCGACGCTTCCTCGGGCGCATATTGCACGATTTGACGCCGCAACCGGTCAATCGCCGGGCTCGACCCGATGATCCGGTCTTCTATCCGAACCGGCGCGACTTTTCCGTCCGACCGCTCTCTGAGCCGCGAACGCGCCCGGCCCGAGCGCGGCGTCTGCTGAGATTTCCCGACAGGCGCTTTGCCCAATGGCTCCGATTTCGGGAATGTCGTCGCATCCCGCGCCACAATTGCGGTCGCAGAATACTCAGGAAATGGGTCGATAGCCGGATCGCTGTCCGGAAACCGCCCGCTTAAAGGTTCAGTTTCGCTTGCCACCAGCTCCCCCAAAGAGCTTTGTGCTTACCATACGACAGTTATTTCGTCAGAAGTCCCCCGCGTGGCGGACTTTACCCTACCCGATACTCCAACCTACATACCTAGACCGACAGTCTAGCAATTTTGAGGCCAATAAAGCGGATCGCCCCACAAATGCCGGACAACCCCACATTGTCCGTGCACTAATTACTCCGCCCAAAGGGTAGAACAATTAACGCCCCAAAGCAAACCACCACGGCTGGCGGTCGCGATAGCACGAAAGTTCCGAATTTTTTAGCGTTAATATTCCCCTTTTTCCGCCGCCGAATCGCTATTTTTCCCCGTCTGGTTGTGACGAAGCGCAGGATCGTCGCGGAAAGGGCGCCCGACACGGGGCCTAGCAGACCTAACGCGCCTCTTGGTGAGCGATCACTTCAGCGTCGAGATAGGGCGTTTGCGCGCAAGGGCCAGGCTCGCCCTCCCCCGCGGCGAGGCAGCGGATGCGCTTCAAATTGAGGATTTTGCTTTTTTGGCTCGCATCCGGCGTTTGAAACTGAACGTGGTCGGGCCTCGGAAAGAGGATCTGAGCAATCGCAGCAACGCGGGGGTTTTCCGTTTTCTCCTCACCGGGCGTCCAGCTGAGCACCCCGGCGTCGAAGGACTGGCTCGCGGGATCGCAGTTCTTCCGGCGCCGGAAGACGATATGATACGTCTCCTCGCCCAGTTCAGCCTTCGCAGGGAAAAAAAGCTCCGTCGATGCGCGGGTTTTCTGCAGCGCCAGCCGCGCCTCGCCTTCTTTGCGCCAATAGGCCGCCAGACGGCAAAACCCGAGTTGCCGGCGCAGCGAGTAGTCAAAGGCGAAAATCACATTGTCCTTCGCACGATCGATGGTGAACGACGCTTCGGCGTACTCGCCAACGCGACGAATCACAAATGCGTTCCGTCCTTCTTCCTGAGAAACCCCGATCGTTTCCTTGTCGCCGCCCGCGACAGCACCGGCCGGCAAGTCGTCGGCGAACGCGATGAACGTGTCCTGGTTTTCCGCAAACTCATAGGTCGTGACATCCATATCGAACGGACGCGCTTTCTTCAGGTCGAAATCCGCAACCAGCGTGTTTTCGCCCGTCTCCGGGTCGGTGCGCTCCAGATAGAAAGACCAGGGCAGCACGTCTCTTGCGGAGCGCCAATAACCGAGAACCTGCCGCCAGGCCGGCACAAAAACCTCCGTCAAACGGGTTTCGTCGCGCGCTTCAATCAGGAGGTCGTGGATAACGTCGGCGCGCTGCGCGGCGCCGTCCGCATTGCCGCTCATGGACTCAATGCCGTGCGTGTGAATGCCGACAACCTCTCCGGCGGCGTTGATCACGGGGCTTCCGCTGTTCCCGCCCGCCGTCGCAAGGCGATGGATAATGAGATTGGCGATCACCGGATCGCCAGCCGCGGCGGCGTTGTCGAGCGGCGCTATCATCGCGGAAATGACGCCGCGCTCGACCCGCGATGTCGCTGACGCGGCCGCAAAACTGTCATCGAGCGTATCATAAGGAAAGCCGATGACGGCTATAGGCGCGCCGGCCGACATCTGCAAGAGTTCTTCCTCCGCAGCGATGGGAAGGTCCGGACCAAGACGATTTTCGCCGGTCTCGGGGTCCAGCGGATCGACGATCAGAAGCGCGGCGTCGAAAGCGAGATCGCGCAACGGCAAAATCCGCGGATTAAGAATAGGCGTATGCGGACGAACCGGCTGGAACGCTTCGACAAGTTCGCGGAAAGCGCCGTAGCCGGCGTGGTTTCTGACTTCGCTGATAGCGATGGGAGCGCCGTCAAACCGATTAAAAATGCGGATGCGCGCATCCTCCTCGTCAAACGGGATCGCTTTGGTGACATGCGCGGCCGTCACGAGAACGCCGTTTTCACGATCGACAACAAACGCCGTACCGTAAAGACGGTCATTAACCACAATCGCATAAACGGATGCGTTGGCGCGCTGAACAATTTCCTGCGGGATCAACGACGTGACCGCGGCCTGCGCTTCGAGCCGCGCAGCGGCGATCTCCTCGGCGAGAAAGGCGTCTCTGGCGCGCGCCTCCCGCTCGGCGCGCCCGCGCGCGAACTCGCCATAGGCGACCATCACGGTCAGCACCATCAATACAGCGATCATTACAACGCGCTCAAACCGCGCACCGCCGCCCGTCATACATACTCTCATCCCAACGACAAGATTGACTATAGTCGGCAAACAGCGCGCACGCCATCGCCGCCGGCGCATATTTTCTGAATAAGCGGCGCGTATGGCCTCGCGGCGCCGGACCGGAAGAACGGGCGCACACAGGCATTAACCCTCTAATCCAATGACGGGAAAGACGCGCCCGCAATGCTCACGCCGGATCAGTTCGACAAAAAGCCCTTCTTGTCGAGATACGAAACGATGTGCTCCGCCGCCGCGTCTGCGGTCATTTCAACGGTGTTCACTTCGATCTCGGCGTTCTCAGGGGCCTGATACTCAGAATCGATGCCGGTGAAGTTCTTGATCTCGCCAGTTCGCGCTTTCTTGTAAAGCCCCTTCACGTCGCGCGCTTCGGCCACATCAAGAGGCGTATTGACGTAAATTTCGATGAACTCGCCGTCGCTCATCAGCGCGCGCGCCATCTGCCGCTCGGCGCGGAACGGCGAAATAAACGACACCATGGTGATCAACCCCGCATCAGACATCAGCCGCGCCGTCTCGGAGACGCGGCGAATGTTCTCCACGCGGTCCGCATCGGTGAAGCCGAGATCCTTGTTGAGGCCATGGCGCACATTGTCGCCATCGAGAATGTAGGTATGGCGTCCAAGGTCGAAGAGTTTCTTTTCAACGAGGTTCGCGATGGTCGACTTTCCGGACCCTGACAGTCCTGTGAACCACAACACCGCAGGCCGCTGATGTTTCTGGCCGGCGCGCTCGTCACGTCCGACTTCGAGATCCTGCCAGACCACATTGGCGGCGCGGCGCAAGGAAAAGTCGAGCATCCCCGCCCCGACCGTCGCATTCGTATGGCGATCGATGAGGATGAACGCCCCCATCTGGCGGTTGTCCTTATACGCATCGAACGGGATCGGCTGCGCCAGTGACAGGTTCGCAACGCCGATCTCATTCAGCGCCAGGGTTTTGGCAGCCTCCTGGCTGAAATCGTTCACATCGACCCGGTATTTCAGATCCGTCACCGTCGCCGCAACGGTCTGGTTGTTGGCTTTCAACCGGTATTGCCGCCCGGGCAGCAAGGGCTGATCGCTCATCCACAAAAGATGCGCGGCGAACTGATCGGACTGTTCCGCAGGCCCATCCGTGCCGCAGATAACGTCGCCCCGGGAAATGTCGATTTCGTCCGCAAGCGTCAGCGTCACCGCCTCGCCTTCCTGGGCGCCTGGCGCCTCGACGCCGCCAAAGCCAGCGATCGCCTTGACCCGTGAGCGTTTGCCCGACGGAATAACGATCACCTCATCGCCGGGCGCAACGGCGCCGGTCGCAACCGTGCCGGAAAACCCGCGAAAAGTGTGGTCCGGCCTGTTCACCCACTGCACCGGCAAGCGGAAGGGCGCAGCCGCCTCCGCCGCGCTCACATCGACAGTTTCGAGATGTTCCAGCAGCGAAACGCCATCATACCACGACGCCCGATCGCTCTTTACCGTGACATTGTCGCCGTCGAGGGCGGACATCGGTATAAAGACGACATCGTCGAAGCCGAGCGGTTCGGAAAACGCGCGATAAGCGTCCGCGATTTCGTTGAAGCGATCTTCGGAAAAATCAACTAAGTCCATCTTGTTGATGGCGACAACGATATGGCGGATGCCGAGAAGCGAGGCGATATAGCTATGGCGGCGAGTCTGCGCCAGAACGCCCTGGCGCGCGTCGATCAGAATGATCGCGAGATCGGCCGTCGAGGCGCCCGTCGCCATGTTGCGCGTATATTGTTCATGCCCCGGCGTGTCGGCGACAATGAACTTGCGCCGGTCGGTTGAAAAGAACCGATAGGCGACATCGATGGTTATGCCCTGCTCGCGCTCGGCGGCAAGCCCATCAACGAGGAGCGCGAGGTCCGGTTTCTCCCCCGTCGTGCCGACTTTTTTGGAATCGCGCTCGACCGCCGCAAGCTGGTCTTCATAAATCAGCTTGCTGTCATAGAGGAGCCGCCCGATCAGCGTCGATTTCCCATCGTCCACCGAACCGCAAGTGATGAACCGCAGGAAACTCTTTTTCTCATGCGCCTTGAGATAGGCGATGATATCTTCCGCAATCAGATCGTCATGGTGGGACATTAGAAATATCCCTCCTGCTTTTTCTTTTCCATGGACGCCGACTGATCGTGATCGATGGCGCGGCCCTGGCGCTCCGACGTCGTCGTCAACAACGTTTCTTGAATAATCTCCGGCAGGGTCTCGGCCTTGCTTTCGACGGCGCCTGTAAGGGGGTAACAGCCGAGGGTTCGAAACCGCACCCATTTTTCAACCGGCTTTTCACCCGGTTCGAGGGGAATGCGATCATCGTCGACCATGATCGTGATGCCGTCGCGCTCGACCACCGGCCGCGGCGACGCGAAATAAAGGCTCGGGATTTCGATTTCCTCCCGATAGATATATTGCCAGATATCGAGCTCGGTCCAGTTCGACATGGGAAAGACGCGCGTGCTCTCGCCCTTGCCGATGCGCGTGTTATAAATGTTCCAAAGCTCCGGACGCTGATTTTTCGGGTCCCAGCGGTGCTGCGCGGACCGGAAGGAAAATATCCGCTCCTTGGCGCGCGATTTTTCCTCATCGCGCCGCGCGCCCCCGAAGGCGGCGTCGAAGCCGTATTTGTCAAGCGCCTGTTTCAGGGCCTGGGTTTTCATGATATCGGTATGGACAGTGGCGCCGTGCGTAAACGGCCCGACTCCGTCCTTGACGCCTTCCTGGTTCGTATAAACCAATAGCTCAAGACCGAGATCTTTCGCCGTCCGGTCGCGAAACGCGATCATCTCGCGAAACTTCCAGGTCGTGTCCACATGTAAGAGCGGAAAGGGCGGCTTTGACGGATAGAACGCCTTCAGCGCGAGGCGCAGCATGACGGAGCTATCCTTCCCCACCGAATACAGCATCACCGGGTTTTCACAGTCGCCGGCGACTTCGCGCATGATGTGAATGCTTTCGGCTTCCAGCCGGTCGAGATGGGTCAAAGTCTTCATGTTGCTTTTCTAATACTCTGTATAGAAATTCTACTCTCGTCGTCCCCACGCCACGAAATGAGGATTGTCGAAACCGCGCTCTTTTTTGTTGTAGAGGAGATGCCCTCGCTCCGCGTCTTTTTCAAGAACGAAAACGCCGCCGCCCGCAGCTTCCAAAACCGCCTGCCCGGCGCCGGTGTCCCACTCCATGGTGCGGCCAAGGCGCGGGTAAACGTCGGCGCGCCCCTCCGCAACGAGGCAGAACTTCAAAGACGAGCCCGCAGGCGTGAATTCATCGGCGCCGATGCTCTCAAGGAAGTGTTCGGTCTCCGCCGAGCGATGCGAGCGGCTGGCGACGGCGACCAGGCAAGCAGGATCTGTGCGGCGCGCTTCGATCTTCTCCGGCGCCGGCGCATCGGCGAGCATTGAGCGCGGCGCAATACTGCGCCGCCAGGCGCCAACGCCGACCTCGCCGTAATAAAGCCGCGCATCCCCCGGCGCATAAACAACGCCAAGGACCGGCCGCCCGTTTTCGATGAGGGCGATATTGACGGTAAACTCACCGGTACGATTGACGAACTCGCGCGTCCCATCAAGAGGGTCCACCAGAAAAAATCGCTCGCCAAGCTGCGGGATGTCACCTTGCGACGCTGCTTCCTCGGCGAGAATTGGGATCGCCGGCGCAAGCGCCTTCAGCCCCGCGTTGATGATATCTTCGGCAAGCCGGTCGGCTTGCGTCACCGCCGAGCCGTCCGCTTTTGTCTCTGTCTCGAAATCGGTCGCGTAAATCTCATCGATCTTGTCGCCGGCGGCGAGCGCCAGATCGATCATCCCCGCCAGCAAATCACTGTTTTTCATGACGTCGCCTTCCGTGACACCCGTGCACGCTTATTACGCCTCGCCCGACAAGGGTTCGCATCGGCACGCGGCTTCGGGATAGCGAAAAAAAAAGAATGCGCAAGAGATGCACTGAACTGGCGGCGGCCTTTAAAACGCAGGACGGCGGCCGAAGCCGCCGTCTTTTATGAGTATCAGTTTTTCTGTCGCCGTCTCGTCAAACGAGATGCAGACCGTCGTCAAGCCAGGGCGGCTCCAAATCGGCCTCATCATTGTTGAAGCTCGTCACCGTTTGAACCGACGGCGCGCTCGCCATCATCACGGGTGGCAACGGCGCTGGCGGTGGAGCGAAGATCGCGGCGAGGTCGTCCGCATCGGTGTTGTTCACCCGCACCGAGCCCTGCCCCGAAACCCGGATGAGCGTGTTGGCCCCCTGCTGCAGGAAGGTCAGATCAGCCGGGTCCGTCCCGCCGAAATCGAGCGTATCCTGATTAATGTTGAAGTCCGTGATACGGTCGTTGCCGAAGACACCGTCGAAGATGAACGTGTCCGGCCCCGAACCGCCTTCAAGTAGATCGTTGCCCGTGCCACCGGTCAGAGTATCGCGTCCGGCGCCGCCGATAAGGGTGTCGTTGCCTGTTCCGCCGTCAAGACTGTCGCGGCCGTCACCACCGTCGATATTATCGTTGCCCGAACCGCCATCGACGGTGTCGCGCCCCTTGCCGGCCGTGATGCGGTCAGAGCCCGAACCACCGTCGATGTCGTCATTGCCATCGCCGCCATTGATGGTGTCGGACCCCGAACCGCCCATGATGTCGTCATTGCCGATGCCGCCGTCGATATTGTCAGAGCCCGAACCGCCGTCGATGGTGTCTTTGCCCGCGCCGCCGTCGATGATGTCAGCGCCCCCGTCACCATTGATCTCATCATTGCCGTCACCGCCGTTCAGCGTATCGCGACCGCCGCCGCCATTCAGGAGGTCCTTGCCGTCGTTGCCGTTCAGGAGATCGTTGCCGCGCAGGCCGTTTATCGTGTCGTCGCCTGTGCCGCCATTCAGCGTATCGCGGCCGTTCGTGCCCGTCAGCGTCACGCTTTCTTCGACCACGAATACATCGAAGCTTTCCGTATCTGTATTACCGGAAGCATCGGTCGCAACGAAGGTATTCGTGGTAACCCCGAGGCCAAAGACAGCGCCAGACGCCAGGCCGGCGATCTGCGCGATGGTTACGCCGGGCGCGTTATCGGTCGCGGTCGGCGCCGGATAGTTCACGACCCCGCCCGTATCGCCGAACGGCACAACGAGCTTGACCCGTCCGGGCACGGTTAACACCGGCGCCTCGTCATCGCCGACGGTAATAGTGAAGCTCGCGGTGGCCGTGTTACCCGCCGCATCGGTCGCCGAGAAGGTATTCGTCGTTGTGCCGATGGGGAACGCGGAACCTGAAGGCAAGCCGCCTGTTTGAGCGAAGGAGACGCCCGGCTGATTGTCGCTCACTGTTGGCGCAGGGAACGTCACAACCGCCGAGGGCAGACCGGGGTCTGTGTTCAAGGAAATGTCTGCAGGCGCGGCGAGCATCGGCGCAGTGTTGTCGATCGTGTAACTCTCAACAACGCCCGTGGGCGTCGTATTGATGATCGGATTGCCGTTTCTGTCAGTGATGTTTTGGCCTGAAGAAAGCCCGATACTCACTTCGCCATTGAGATCGGCAAGATCGCCGCCCTCAAGTGTCAGAACAACGAGATTGGGGCCAACCAAAACGCTGTCGGTAACTGTCGCAGTCGTCCCCGACACCTCAAAACCTGAGGCAAAATTAGTAACAAAATCTATTCCTTCGGAAAAAGTGACCAGAAACTGGACCGCGTCTGCATTCGTAAACTCACCCGCCGGCGACAGACGCGCAATCGACGTAATGGTCGGGTTAACGGTGTCGATCTCCACAAACGATGTGGGATCATTGGCGTCCGATAAGACGGACTGTGTGCCCCCTCCAAACGGTTCGCCGTTCACGCCTACAATGCCAAGTCCCGGGCCGGTGGCGCCAAAGACCGAGAAAGTAGATAAAAAAGAATCCAGATCGACTTCGGTATCGGCGGCGATCAACAGGGAGACCCCGACTTCATTGGAAGCAAGAACGCCCGGATCCGTCACAATAATGGGCGCCGTGAAAACTGAGCTGCCTCCGTCCGCGAACCCGAACCCGCCTTGAATGACGACGTCCTGGTCGAAGGAAGCAACCAGAATCACTCGATCGCCGGCGTCAGCTTCCGTGATAACGCCCAATGGCGCGGCGGTCTCGCCGCGCAACGTAATTGATTGCAGTTGCGGGGCCGCGACATCGGTCACCGTCACGGTGAGGTCTTGCGTATCGGTAAGACCGCCCGAATCCGTCACGCGCACCTGGACGTTAAAGACATTGTTCCCGCCGGCGTCGGTCGGATTTTCAAAGTCCGGCGCCGATTTGAATGTGAGGACGCCCGTGCTTGCATCGATATCGAATGCGCTCGCATCCGCCCCGCCGGAAATATCGTAAGCTAGGCCCGAGCCTTCTGTGTCGGCGTCCGTCGTCTGAACATCTGTGACGCTTGTCGTGTTCTCGGCAGTAATGATCAGCGCCGAACTACCGCCGCCATTACTTGTAATCGTCGGAGCGATATTCAGTGTCCCCGTGCCGCCGGGAACGTCCTCGACTGTAAAAGAAACCGTCTGGTTTGCGGCGATGCCGGATTGGAAGCCAAGGGGCCGGATGCCGAAAGTCAGCAAAGAGCCGTCAAATGTGTCGCCGTCAATGGTCTTTGTGGTGTCGCTAACGGACGGTATTGAAAAACCGACAACGCCTGACCCAAAATTTGACCCTTGAGACTGCACCATTTCATTGTCAAACGCGCCAAGACCGTCCGGGATGAAAACTTCGACGCGGATTTCGCCGCCGCCGGAAACGCCGCCATTAAAGGTGACGCGCGCCGTCAAGTCGGAAATGTCCAGCGTGACGCCGGACTGACCAATCTCAACGCCAGCGCCAACACCGATGACGCCTTCAAACACCAGATTTTCATTTTGAGCCGGATTCGCCGAATTGGTTATCCGTACAAAGACCGACTGACTGTTTAATCCCATTCCATCACCCCATTGTTCCCATTGTATCGCCGACTAGACGATGCGTTTCTCGTGTTCCTGATAAGCGCTCAATAAAAGCCGCCGAAGTCCGTTTAAGGATCGCTAGACGAGAGGTGCATTAAGTGTGAGCGCGCGTGGAAAACCATGTCCACGGAACAACACTGAAACCCCATCACCCTGACGCCCCAAACGCATTCGAGTGTCTCGCGGGCGAGCTTATCGGAACATGGACAATAATTAAAGGAAAACCAGCGCCATAGGGACGCATTCACGTGACGCGCGCGAAGATATGCCGGTCACCCTCGACACTTGCAAAACTGGCGGCATCGTCCGTGCGCCGCCCAAAAGAAATTTGCGTCACACATCTATTGTCAGAATGATTCGGCCCGGATCACGTCTCAATGGGGATAAGGAAGAAGGCTGTCGCGGCGCTACCCAAAAGGATAGCCAGCGCAATCATGCGCGCCGGTGTTTTCTTTTGCAGGTGTAAAGTGACCGGTATCAGAAGCAGGTTCGCGACGCCGACAAAGATCCCATAACTTTGGGACGGGATGAGCTCATTGAGCGGAAAACCGCCGCCCGCAAGACCTCGGGCGAGAAACGGCAAGCCGACCGCCATATCGATGGACAAAACGAGGCCGATATAGGCTTTGGCGGCGTCGGACAGCGCCGACTTCGATGTCTGCAGGAAACTGATCGCCTTCGTGGTGATGGCAAAGCCGTATTCGCGCCCAGCAATCAGCCCCAAAAACACGAATGTCGTGCTCATGGGGATGTTGTTGAGTTCCTTGAAATAGAACAGGAGCGACGCATAGGTGAAGTCGATCACCGTCGCGGAGCGAATATCGGTCACCGAGGTTTTCGATTTCAGGATGTTCTGAACCGGGCCGCCCTTGTTGGCGAAGGTATAGGCGAGCAGCGCGACAATCACCGCCATAGCCGTAAACCCTTCGAGCACGGAAAGCTGGCGCGGCAGGAACACGAAAATATTGGCGAAGTCCTGAATGAGCCAGACCGACCATAAGTACCCGGTCGTGATCCACTGCAACACAACCCAGATCGGATGATGTTGCTGGTGCTCGGTTTTGCGAAAGAACCGCTCCAGCGTTTGCGACAGCGCCACGAAAATCGCGAGCCCGACGACAAAGGCGAGGCCATAGCCAATGAGCGACTTTTGCAGCATTGATGTGAGGCCGCCAATGGTTGCGAAAACCGTCAGCACCATGAAGGACGTCGATACCGGGACCCCAAACCGCGTGATAATCAACAGCATCAGCGGCGGCAGGGTATGATACCACTGAACCGTCACTTCCGGATATTTGGATGCATTCGCCAGACGTCCGTAAGACGGATCGCCGTCATTGACGACCCATCCATAGGTGAAGGTCGCCACCAGAATGACAGCCGCGAACAGGAACAGAACGAACCAGTGCAAACGGCTGTTCGATGCGATGAACGTACCGAGCGTTTGCAGCGCGTCGTTGCCGACAACCGCATAGCCAGCGAACAAAAAGCCGATGGCGGCGAAAAGCGTAATATCGAACACGAGCCGAGATCCCCTCCGGTGGCGTGGAACGTCTCGTGTTACGGATAGCGCGTGATAGTTTTATGACAAGGCCCGGCAATTCGCTGCTGGGCGCCGGCCGTTCAGTCGCGCGCCGCAGTTCCAGACTTTTCAGCGCGCGCCGGGATGGTTTTTAAATAGTAGGTCGAGGCTCAGCGGTCTTTCGATCCTGTCTCGACCTCCGCCCACCGCGTTTCCGCGCCGCAGGGCTCTTCATAGCATTCATCGAAAATGCCGCCGACCGTCATCTGGCCGGATGAGATCGCGAGCGGCAGGGCAAGAGCGATCGCCACAAGCGCCGCAACAATCGTCAGGATTGGACGTTCACCGCCCGAAGTTTGCTTCTCCATGTCATACGCCTTTTTCTTATTATTTGTTTTCAAACATTTTTTCGCGCCGCCCGGTCTGGCGACGGAAGACTGTCACATAACTGTCATATAATATGGCGCACAAATTGCGCGCCTTCAAGTGAAAAGTGCAATTTTTGCGCATTAACTTCTTATACTATTGTTTTTGCTGGATATTAAGTGCCGTTCAGAAACGACTAAAAAGGGAGAATCCTCGCGGGCGGCCGCACCCAGTCGCTTTTAACATGCGCTCCGGCGAAACCGCGCAGACAAAAAGAGATCGCCTTCCTATGGTGCGGGAAAGACCAACAAGACACCAACAAGACAATGCATCCTTGGGTCGCCGCTGGCTCGCCCCCCTCTCCAACCGGATTTCACATGACCAGAAAACTTGCTTCCCTTGCCGCCGCCCTTGCCTTTCTTGCCGCGCCCGTTGCTGCGCAAAACGCGTCAAACCCACCCGCCCCAAAGGACGACACCGCCCCGATTTGCAGCCTTGACACGGGGCCCTATCGCGATCTCGATTTTCTCGTGGGCGACTGGGAGTTCTTCACCCTCGACGGGCGCAAGATCGCCGATCAGACCTATCACGGGCGCGAAGCGGGCTGTCTCGTCCTGGAGGACTGGCAAACGCTCTCGGGCGACACCGGCACCGGCATGAATTTCGTCGATCCGTTTACGGGCAAATGGCGCCAGGTGTGGATGAGCCCGCGCTTTCATATCGACTATAGCGGCGGCGTGTCGGGCGATGGCGTCTTCACCCTGGAGGGCCGTATGTTCTCCAATGACGCCGCTGGCGCATCGGCGATTCGCGGCGTCTATACCCGCCAGGACGACGGGTCGGTTACGAAAGAGTTCCTGCGGCGCGACGACGATACGCAAGACTGGAAGCGCTTCTTCATCGGCGTCGCCTATCCGCGCGGCGCGCACCCCAACTCAACGGCGCCCGCGCCTGGAACCAGCTGTACGAGCGGCGACGGCGTATACGGCGCGTTCGCGTTTCTGCCGGGCGCTTACAATTACCTCGACGCCAATGGGAAGAAAGTCGGAGAAACCGTCTATTCCGCACGCGCGAAAGGCTGCGTCATCCTTGAAGAGTTCACCGACCTTTCCGGCGCAACGTCGGTGGGGACGTTGATGGTCGATCCCAAGACAGGCCAATGGCGCCATACTTGGCGTAGCGAGCGGTTCTACTTCTCCATGACCGGCGGGAAGAAAAAAGACGGCTCCATCGCACTTGAAGGCGATTTCCATCCTTCAGGCGGCGACGCCCGGCGCATCCGCGGCGTATGGACCGCAGACAAAGACGGCTCAATCGCTCATCGCTATGAGACGTTTGAGCCGAGCCAAAACGAGTGGTCGCAGCTCTTCGCAGGAACGTCCGTGCCGAAGGCGTCGGATTGAGAAAGCTGCGGCAATCAACCATCAGCCCATCAATGCGATGCACGTTAGTCAGCGCCGAACTTCTTTGACGTGGGAAACCCCTTCGGCGCGACCTTGCCGGCCTGAGCGCGCTTGCCGACAAATTTCTTCCAGTCGTCAACGGTCTGGGTGCGGCCCGACCGGTCGGTCCAGGTAAGGCCCTCTTTCTTCACGAAGACCTTCGCGTCGGAAAGCCCGCCCTTCTGGAACTTCTGCAAGACAACGCCCTTGCCACGCGACATCTCCGGCGCTTCCGACGCGGGGAACACGAGGAACTTCTTATTGTCGCCGACCGTTGCGATCATATCGCCAACGGCAACGCGGCAGACCGCTGCTTCCGCGCCCGCGGGCACGTTTAAAATCTGCTTGCCCTTGCGCGTATTGGAGACGCAATCGTCTTCGTTGACGATAAATCCGTGGCCGGACGATGACGCAACGAGGAACTGCCGCTCGCCCTCATAGAGAAATGCAGAAACCACCGCATCGTCATTGCCCATGTCAACCATCAGGCGGATCGGTTCGCCATGACCGCGACCGCCCGGCAACTGGTTGGCCGCCAGCGCATAGAATTTTCCGTTGGTTGCAAAGAGCAGGAGCTTGTCGGTCGTCTGCGCATGAACCAGAAGGCCCTGCTTGTCGCCGTCCTTGTATTTGATGCTTTTGGGGTCTTCCACATGCCCCTTCATGGTCCGCACCCATCCTTTTTCTGAAAGAACGATGGTGATCGGTTCTTTTTCCACGAGGATATCGAGGTCGATTTCGTCGACGTCGGGCGCATCGGCGATCTCTGTGCGACGCCGGCCAAGGTCGGACTTCGGATCGAAAATCTTGCGGACGTCGCGCAATTGCCCAGCGATCTTCGCCCATTGCTGTTCGTCGGACTTTAAGAGCGCACGCAGTTCTTTCTGTTCTTTTTTGAGCGCCTTGTGTTCGTTCTTGATTTCCATCTCTTCGAGCTTGCGCAGGCTCCGGAGGCGCATATTCAAAATCGCTTCCGCCTGGACATCGCTCAGTTTGAACGTGCGCATCAATTCCGCCTTGGGCTCGTCTTCGTAGCGGATGATGCGAATGACCTCGTCGAGGTTGAGATAGGCGATGAGGAAACCGTCAAGGATCTCAAGGCGGCGCGCGATCTTTTCAAGGCGGTGCTCGGTGCGCCGGCGCAGAACCTCCTTGCGATGATCGAGATAGGCCTGCAGCGCCTCGCGCAGTCCCATGACGCGGGGCGCGCCGTCCGCGGCGAGAACGTTCATGTTCAGCGAGAAGCGCGTTTCGAGGTCCGTCAGCTTAAAGATGTTTTCCATCAGCGCTGCGGCGTCAACATTGCCCGAGCGCGGCTCCAGAACGAGGCGGATGTCTTCGGCGCTTTCATCGCGCACATCGGCGAGTACGGAGAGTTTCTTCGACTGGATAAGCTCCGCGATCTTCTCGATGAGGCGCGACTTCTGCACCTGATAGGGAATTTCCGTGACGACAATCTGGTAGCGCCCGCGCCCCAGTTCCTCGCGCGTCCAGCGCGCGCGCGTTCTAAAACCGCCGCGACCCGTCGCATAGGCTTCTTCCATGGACGCCGCGCCTTCAACACAAACCCCGCCCGTGGGGAAGTCGGGGCCCTTCACATATTTCAAGAGCGTTTCGGTGCGCGCATTCGGTGTTTTGATAAGATGGAGCGAAGCGTCGATCAGTTCCGCCACATTGTGCGGCGGGATCGATGTCGCCATGCCGACTGCGATGCCGCTCGCGCCATTGGCGAGAAGGTTCGGGAAAGCCGCCGGCAGGACGATGGGCTCTTTGTCCTCGCCGTCATAAGTCTCTCGAAAATCGACAGCGTTTTCGTCGATACCTTCGAGGAGAAGCTGCGCGGCGTCCGTCAGGCGGCTTTCGGTGTAGCGCATGGCGGCGGCGTTATCGCCGTCGATATTGCCGAAATTGCCCTGCCCGTCGATCAACGGCGCGCGCACGGAAAAGTCCTGCACGAGCCGCACCATGGCGTCATAAATCGCCTGGTCGCCATGGGGGTGATAGTTGCCCATGACTTCGCCGACGACCTTGGCGGACTTTTTGAAGCCCCCATTGGGCGCGAGCTTCATCTGCCGCATGGCATAGAGAATGCGCCGGTGCACCGGTTTCAGCCCGTCGCGCACATCCGGCAGCGCCCGCGAGGTGATCGTGGAAAGCGCATAGGCGAGATAGCGCTGGGAGAGCGCTTCATCGAACGGTTCGAGAAAAATCTCTTCCGGTTTCGACGGGGTCGGGTCTTTGGGTTTTTTCGTACGTGCCATGGGCTCGGCATAGCAGAGTCTTTGCGCTTCGCCAGCACTTCAATTGACGCGTCGGCTGATTACGTTATCCCCAAGCATGATGAGCGCCCTCCTTGCCGATATTCTGACGTTCCCGCTCCTCGTGGCCGAGCTAGCAAGCGGCGCCATGAAGTTTTCCACAGAGGCGTTCCGGCGCGCCGCGACGAATGCCGAGGCGCAAACCGCGGCCGTGTTCATCGCGTTTTTCGCGGGCGTCTCGGAAATGCTCGGCCAGAGCGTCATCCTGGTCATCAACCGCACGCCCCTCTATCGCTTTCTCGCGAGCCTTGCTTTCACCGGCGCGACCTATGTCGTCACCGCGCTCACCTGGGCGGCCTGCGCCATCGCCATTGCGCCCCTGACCGGGGAAAGCGCTTTCGGCGCCGTCAATATCGCCGCCATCAGCGGGGTCGTTTTCCTCGCCTTCGCGCCGCGCCTGCTCGGTGTTTTTTCCATCGCGCCCTATTTCGGCGTCGCCCTCGGCAATCTCCTGGAGGTATGGGCGATGATGCTGGCGATTTTCGGCCTGCATGCGGCGCTCGATCTCTCCTACGCCGCGGCGGCGGTGTGCGGCGGCGCAGGCTGGGTGGTTTCTTTCGGCCTGCGCTCGTTTTTCGGCCGTGTTCTGAACAAACCGCTGGCGCGCCTGCGCGTCCTCGTTTCCGGTTCGGCGCTTGAGAGGTCGCCGCAGCAACTGATCGATGAAATTCGTTTACGCGCGAGGTCCGCGCGACGCTCATGATTTCCTCAATCCTTATCATTGCGATCTGGCTCGGCGCCGGCGCGCTTCTAATCACCGCGGCGCTGTCGCCCATTGAGACGCTTTCCTGGTGGGCCGGCTGGTCGGAAGACGATATCGACGAAGCGCAAAAAAAGCCCTTGAGCCCGCCGCAGGCGCGCGCGCCCGCGCATGATGCAACGCCGCGCCCCTACATCGTTTATCTTTCGGGCATCGCCTCTATCTCGGGCTCACTTCTCGTGCCGCGAGAGAAAAAGTTCCTACTGGCGTTAAAAACCGCCCTGCCGGAGGCCATCGTCATCGACGATGTGTTTCCCTATTCGCCGGCTGGCGTGCCGTTGCTCAAATCGCCGCGTATTTTCGATCAGCTGTGGCGGCTTATTCAGCGGCTGAAAGTCCATAAGCGCGGAAAAATGCTCGGCGTCTTGATCAATATGCGCAATGTTTTTCAGGTGCTCGTTTCCGCAGATCATCGGTATGGCCCGATCTATAATCACGGCGCGGCGCTCGTTATCGAAAGCGCGCTCATCCGCGCCGGATACACGCCCGGCGCCGGCGCGCCCATCACCATCATCGGCTATAGCGGCGGCGGCCAGATCGCGGTCGGCGCCGCAACGTTCCTCACCAACCGCCTCGGCGCACCGGTGGATGTTTTATCCGTAGGCGGTGTTATTGCATCCGGTCCGGGGCTGAGCGCGGTGCGGCGTCTGCGCCGTATCATCGGCAAGCGCGACCGAGTGCAGAAGCTCGGCGCCATTTTCTTCCCCGAACGCTGGCCAGGCTTTTCCCTGTCGGAATGGAACATCGCGAAAAAAGCGGGAAAAATTTCTGTCCGGCGGATGGAGGACGTCATGCACGCTGGCGCCCGCGGTTACTTCGGGCTGCCGAAATTTCGCGGTGTCTCGAACAACGCCCGCACGCTCGCGCTTGCGGTTGAATTTATTCAGCCGCAGCCGCCTCTTCCAGCATCTTCATGATGCGCTGACGCGCTTCTGGCAGTTGGCGGTTAGACAGATGCAAAATCCGCGTTTCGATAAAATATCCCGTGAGCCTGAGCCCATCGATGGCGTCCTCCGCGGAAATGTCGCCGCCCTCGCCTTTTAAAAACCCCGGCAGGCGCAGCAATTTGTCCTTATACGGCTCACCGGCTTCGGCTGAAACGGCGCAGGCCGATTTCGGCGATACATAGGCAAGGTCCCGGTCGCCGCCTGTCGCCGCACACCGGTCGAGCGTCAACGCGAAACCAAGCGCCGCCAAAAGCCCAAGCTCCCAACGCGCCAGAAGGGCCGGCCACACCTCTACGTCTTCGAGGTTGTCGAGATAAACCAGCATCGCCTCGTAAGACGGTCGATGCGCCTCCCGCTCGGGTAGACAGACAAGCGCCGTCGCGCAGGCCGCAGACAGCGCCGCAAGGGAACGCCGCTCGCCAAGCGCCTCCGCCGCACGCGCGCGGATCATCTCAAGAGAAAAATGCCCCAGCGAATCGTCGCCGCGGCCCTTCCACTCAAACGCAACTTCATTGCCCGGCTGCAGGAGCGGGCCCATCCGCCGCCCCTGCCCGCCATGAACGAGGCCCGTCCATCGTCCGTGGTCGCGCGAAAAGATATTGGCGATGGCGTGCGTTTCCCCATGGGCCCGCGCTTCGAGAATGACGCCGTGATCGCTGATTTGCATGCCCGCCAAGGTGGGCCGTGCGGCGCAGATGTCAATCGGCAGGGGCGCGTTCTATTGATCGGCGCCAGTCATCGAGGTTTTCAAAAACCACAATTGCTGGCCCATGGGTTCGCCCTGATTGTCGAACCCGCCGACGGCGACACTGTCGCCGCGAAGCGGCCGCACGGCGCGGCCGAATTGCCGCCCCGGCTTGCGATGCTGATAGGCAGTCACCTCATCTCCATCGGTGGAAAACCGCACAAGCAAAACGTCGAAGTCCCCGTCATCGACCTTGCGGGCGCCCACGGTCATAAACCGGCCATCCTCGGTTGGCTCAAGAGCGATCAGCTGATCAAAGCCTGCATAAGTCAGCTCCTTGCCCCACACGACCTCGCCATCGGACGACAAAACGCCGATCCATGAATCGTATTCGCCGATATCCCACTTTCTTGAATAGCCCGTCACCGCGACATCGCCGTTCGCCATGGCGACAACGCCCCGCAGCGCAAACAAGTCTCCCGAGGTCACGATCTGCGTCCATGCAACCTCGCCTGCGGCCGTGATTTTCGCGGCCCATGGACGCGCCGGGTTTTCCGAGTCGGTGCTGTGTTCATTGAGCATGCCGACGCCGATCACAGCGCCGTCCGGCGTCATGGCGAGATCCTGAAAAACATCCGGGCTCGTCGGTTCTCCGATCCGATGTTCCCATTCGATCTCATAGTCTGCAGAAAGTTTGCCGATCCATCCCTGATAGTCGCCGTCATTGCTCGGCGCGCTCTCGCCGGCGAACATGAACCCGCCGTCCGGCGCCCGGCGCATCACTTCGATAAGATCCGGCCCCGGACCGCCAATCGCTTTTTTGCGCTGAATATCGCCGCGCGCCGAAAGCTCCATGATGACGGCCTGCCCCGGATCGTCCGCTATCGGATATTCTTCAACAACGATGACAAGCCGCCCGTCTTCCAGCTCGATAACGTTCGACACGCGGTTTTCGCCGTTGGTCACGATGTCCTTATCCCAGCGCACCGAACCGTCAGGCGCAATATTGACGAGATAGCCGACGCCCACATGACCGGGCTTTGTCTGATCGCGCCAGCCCGCAAGGATGAAGCCGCCGTCAGCGAGCGCCGCGATGGTGCGCAGACCGTCTTTTCCCGCGCCGCCGGCGCTGACGTCGAGGGAACCGGGTTCTTCAAACGTGGCGCAGGCGCAAAGGACGGCGGCGGCAAAAGTCTTCAAAACGATATGGCGCAGCATCGGCGGTCTCCCCTTTTTGTCGAACGCGTAGCATCCGCGGTTCAGAACCGTTGCGAAAGGTTCGGGGATTATGACCGGAAATGATATATCATTTCAAGGCATGGCGCCTAAGGCGCGTTTAGAGCGGGTTGCAGCAAAAGTGGTTTACCGGTTGGCGGTTCCCGTCCGCCAACTGCGTCGCAACCCGCGCAATCAAATACTTAGAGCCGTTTGAGTGACTCATAAAGCATGCAAACGGCTCTAGTCAGCCGCATCGAGCCCCATATTGCGCAACCGCGCAGTTTCCTCCGCCCAGCCCTCGCGCACCTTAACGTGGATGAACAAATGCGCCGGCTTGCCGAGAAGTTCCGTCAGTTCCTCGCGCGCCGCCTTGCCGATGGCTTTCAGCGTCTGACCGTTTTTGCCGAGAACGATGCCTTTCTGGCTGTCGCGCGCGACAAAAATCGTCTGATCGATCCGTACACCGCTTTTTTTCTCCTGCCATCCGTCCGTTTCCACGGTAGAATCATAAGGCAGTTCTTCATGAAGACGCAGGAAAAGCTTCTCGCGCGTCACTTCCGCCGCCATCAAGCGGTCGGAGATATCGGAGAGCTGGTCTTCCGGATAAAGCCAGGGACCGGGCGCCGCGGCGTCGATCAGAAACGCCTTCAGGTCTTTTAGGCCATCGCCATTGGTCGCGGACACCATGAAGATATCCGTAAAGACGCCCGTTTCGTTGAACTCCTGAGCAAGCGCCAGAAGTGCGGGCCGCGCGATATCGTCGATCTTGTTCAGAACAAGGACGGCTTTCTGGTCGGCTTTCTTCAGCCCCTCAATGATGCGGCGTGCATCCGCGTGCGCTTTCGCGCCGGCGCCGCGCTCTTCCTTCCCACCGGCAAGGTCGAGGGGCGCATCGACGACAAGAAGCGTTTTATCGGCGCCGTCGAGCCCTTCCCAAGCGGCGGCGACCATGGCCCGGTCGAGCCTTTTGGTGCGCGAGCCGCGAGGCGGCGCAAAAATCCCCGGCGTATCGATGAAAACAAGCTGCGCGTCGCCCTCACAGGCGATCCCGCGAATACGCGCGCGCGTTGTCTGCACCTTGCGCGTCACGATGGAGACCTTCGCCCCCACAAGCGCATTCACAAGCGTCGATTTGCCGGCGTTCGGCGCGCCGATCACGGTGATGACGGCGCATTTCCTGGATTCCTGATCTGTCATGCGCGCTAGAAACCACGGGCCGCGCGCTTAATCAATGTCGCCGACGCCGATGGGCGGCCGGCCCTCTAGGCGACGACGTTATAGCCATTGTCGATGTAATGGACGCCGCCTGTGATCGAGCGCGCCGCGTCGCTCGCGAGAAACGCCGCTGCGGCGCCCACTTCTTCGATGGTGACAAGCCGCCCGCCCGGCGCGCGCTCCGACGCTTCGTCAAGGAGCTTGTCAAAATGACCGATGCCGGACGCCGCACGCGTCGCAATCGGCCCCGGCGAGAGCGCGTTTACCCGAATGCGCCGCGCGCCGAGATCGTCCGCGAGATATCTGACGGACGCTTCAAGCGCCGCTTTCACCGGTCCCATGATGTTGTAGTGATCGACGACCTTTTCCGCGCCGTGATAGGTCATGGTCAACAAGGCGCCGCCATGGGGCATAAGATCGACAGCGGCGCGCGCCATGCGAATAAAAGAGTGACAGCTGATGTCCATGGCTTGCGCAAAGCCGTCCCGCGAGCACTCAACAACCGGCGCATGAAGGTCTTCCTTGGAGCAGTAAGCAATCGAATGCACCAGAAAATCGATTGCGCCCCAGGTCGCTTTCACGTCATCGAACGCGGCGGCGAGCTCGTCCTCATTGGTAACGTCGAGCTTTAACAGCATCTCGGCCCCTGCCGCCTTGGCGACCGGTTCCACATGGGGCAGCGCTTTGTCGTTGTAATAAGTGAGCGCGAGCTTCGCCCCGGCGCCGGCCATCTCCATGGCGCACCCCGCAGCGATGGAGCGTTCATTCGCGACCCCGACAATCAGCCCTTTTTTGCCGTCCAACATCAACGCGCTCCTTTCGCCGACCGCGATCCGCATCCGATTCCAACAAGTGCGCCCGGATTACTTTTCAAGAACAGATTATTTTTCAAGAATATAGGCGCCCGGCGCCGAGGGCGCTGCGCCCGACAGAAGGTTGTCCGGATGGTCCGAAAGCGTGAGCGCGGGCGGCGCGGCGCTTCCCGAAGATTTCTCACCCAGCCACGCCGCCCAGGTGAGCCACCAGGAGCCGTCGCGTTCCTCCGCGCCGTCGCGCCATTCGTCCGGTCCCACATAGTGATCGAGATCGGCTTTCGCGCGCACGAAATGACGGCGACGACGCCGTCCGGGCTGGCTGACGACACCGGCGTTGTGACCGCCATTGGTCAACACGAATGTGATATCGGCGTCGGCGAAAAGGTGAATTTTATAGACCGATCGCCAAGGCGCCACATGGTCTTTTTCCGTACCGAGAACAAAAATCGGCGCGCGAATATCGGAAATCGCCACCGGCTCGCCATCGACCTCAAAGCGCCCCTGCACGAAGTCGTTGTGCAGGAAGAGCTTGCGCAGATATTCCGAATGCATCCGCCGCGGCATGCGCGTTGCGTCCGCATTCCATACTAGAAGATCGAAAAGCTTGTCTTCTTCGCCGAGGAAATAGGAACGACGCATTTTTCCCCAAATCAGTTCGCGCGCCCGCAGGAGGCGAAACGCCCCCGCCATCTGATCGACGCCAAGATAGCCTTGCGCGTCCATCGACGCTTCCAGCCACTCAAGCTGGTCTTCGCCAATGAAAAGGGAAAGCTCGCCGGCGTCGCGAAAATCGGTCTGCGCGGCGAGGAGCGTTACACTCGCAAGCCTTTTGTCGCCGGCGCGCGCCATGGCCGCCGCAGCAATGGACAACAGCGTGCCGCCAAGGCAATAGCCAACGCCATGCACCTTGCCCGATGGGTTGCGCTTTTCAATGACGTCGAGCGCCGTCATAACGCCTTTCTCGCGATAGTCGTCGAAGGAAAGCTCGCTGTGCTCCTTGCCGGGATTGCGCCACGACATCATGTAAACCGTAAAGCCCTCGCCCGTTAAAAACCGAACCAGCGAGTTATGCGGCGACAAATCGAGGATGTAATATTTCATGATCCACGCGGGCACGATGAACACCGGCTCGGCTTTCACGGCGTCGGTTGTCGGCGCATACTGAATGAGTTCGAAGAGATCGTTTTTAAAGACAACGACGCCCTCGCTCGCGGCGAGGTCCACGCCAACTTTAAAACCGTCGACGCCGGCGTCCTCATGGTTTGTCACAGCGGAAAGAGTGTCTTTGCAGAACGCCTCCCATCCGCGCACCAAGTTGGCGCCGCCTTCCTCAAACGTGCGCTCTAGCGCTTCCTTGTTAGTGAAGAAGTTGTTTTCAGGGCGCCATGGCTCGGCCATAAGATGTCCGAAGAACTTCAGTGCGTCCCGGTGGCGGCGCTCCACGCCCGGCGCATCGGCGGTGCGATCGATCAGCGCATCCCACTCGTCAAAGGCGGTTTCAAGAACGCGGATTTTCGATTCAATGAAAGCGCCCGCCTCGTCGGCGGCGTCGCTCGCATCGCCCGCGCCACCAAGACCGTTCGGCGGCGCCATCATTGACAAGATCGCGCGCGTGTAAATAGCCGCAGCATCGCCCATGAGCGACATGCGCCGCGCCGGCGCAATCGCCATATGCGCCGCCCAGTCGAACCACGCCGTTGCGAGAGCGATTGGCGAGGCGCCGCCCGTCACTTGCGCCAGGGCGCGCAGGACTTGCTCATCGACGGCGTCCGCTACATCGTCTGGCGCTGCCCCTCGCGCAACTTCGTCCTCAGGCGGGAGGGCGCGTTCTTTTTCGGCGCTCACATTTACAATTTCGCCGTCCATGGGAAATCCTCTTCGGTTTTTTTAGATACTACTTCGCCTGACTTACCGTCGCGTGAAGACGCGCGTTCGGTTGCCTCGCCGCGGCGCGCCGTCGCACGGCGGCTTTGTGGAGTTCCTCGACGGCGAAAAACACGAGCGCAACGCCGGCGAGCATCGCCAATGTTGCGGCGTTGAGCGGTGCAATCTCCAGGACGCCGCTGAGCCCCGGCACATGCATGGCGATGAGATGCAGGAGGAGCGCGCCCGGTGTCGCAAACGCCAAAAACCGGTTGCCCAAAAGACGCATCGTGAAAAGCGATTTCGTTTCAGACCGGCTCGACAGGGCGTGCACATTGCCAAACAGGACCATCAGCATCAGCGTCGTGTTGCGCGCGGCCGCCTCGCTGGCGCCGCCGGTGACGGTCATGAAATAGACCGCAAACGCCAGAAGCCCCATGACCGTTCCAGCGACCAGAACATGCTCGACGACATGACGCTCGAAAATCGGCTCCGCAGGGTCGCGCGGCGGGCGCTGCAACTCGCCGCCCTCCTTGGGCTCGAACGCAAGCGCGACGTCCTGCAAACCGTTAGCCACGAGGTTGAGCCACAAAAGCTGCACCGCAGTCAGCGGCATAGGCAAGCCCGCGGATACGCTCAGGAAGAACAGAAGCAGCGCGGAAAAGCCCGTCGCGGTTAACAGGCCGATCACTTTGCGGATGTTGTTATAAACGATCCGCCCCTGCTCGACGCCCGCGACGATGGAGGCGAAATTATCGTCGGTGATGATAAGGTCAGCCGCTTCCTTGGCGACATCGGTGCCGGATTTGCCCATGGCGACGCCGGCATTGGCCCGGCGCATGGCGGGCGCGTCGTTGACGCCGTCACCGGTGACGGCCACGAAATGCCCCTCGTTCATCAAGACACTGACGATGTGTTCTTTTTGCACCGGCTCGATGCGCGCGAAAACCCGCGCGGGCAGGACCAGATCACGCATGGCGCCCCCGCCTTGCGCTTCGGCCTGGCGGATCATCGCACCGGTCACCACCTGCGCGTCGGCGCTGCAGAGGCCGAGATCGACGCCAATCGCTCGCGCCGTCGACGGGTGGTCGCCCGTCACCATGGCGACCTCGATACCGCCTGCGCGGCATCTCGCAATCGCTTCGCGCGCTTCGGGGCGCACGGGATCGATCATGGCGAAGAGACCCAGAAAAACCATATCCGTTAAAACGCCGCCATCGAATGTCGGCGCGCCGTCTGCATCTAGGGCGAGCCCTGTGCGCTTGGCGAAAGCAATCACGCGATAACCGCCGCGCGCCAGCTCTTCGAACTGCGCCTCGATCTCGGCCCTGTCGATGGGTTTCAAACCTTCTGGCGCCAGCATGTGCGTCGACGCGGCGAGAATTTTCTCCGGGCTTCCCTTCACATAAAGGGCGGTCGCTGCGCCGTCGGCGTTTACGCTGCCACTGAATGCGTTTTCGGACTCGTAAGGGATCAGGAGGCGCCGTTCATGGGCGCCACGCACCCGGTCGAGCGAAAGCCCGATCTTCTTGGCGAAGACGAGGCACGCCACATCGACGATATCGCCTCCGCGCGCCATGCGTCGCCGTCATAATCAAGCTCGCTTTCGTTGGCGAGGATGCCCGCCATGCATAATTCCCGCAGTCGCTCACTATCGCCCCCCGGCAAGGAATTTTCGAGCGCGCCCGATGCGATCCCGGCGCCCGACGCGCTGACTGAGGCGCCGCCTGGCAGATGCGCGGACCGCACGGTCAGCTCGTTGACCGTCAGCGTGCCGGTTTTGTCTGAGCAGATGAACGTGCAGGACCCCAGCGCCTCGACTGCGACAAGCTTACGGATGATGACGTTATTCGACGCCATGCGGCGCATGCCGATGGCGAGCGCCACCGTGAGCGCCGCGGGCAGCCCCTCGGGGATCGTCGAGACCGCAAGGCCGATGCCCATCATCACCATGGCGGTCGCTTCGTAGCCGCCCCGCCACAGCATCAAAAGCGCGAGCAGCGCAATGGCGATCATGATCGCGCCGGCGATCTGATAGGTGAAGCGGCGTATGCGTATCATCAAGGGCGGCTCGGAGACGCGCTTTTTTGCAACCCGCGCCGCGATATGACCGATCTCCGTCTGAAGCCCCGTTTTGGCGACAACGCCCCGCGCGCGGCCATGGGTCACGATGGAGCCGGCGAAGGCGCAATTGACCCGCTCAGCGAGCGGTGCGTCTTCTGCGACGCTCGCGCGCGCATCTTTCTCGATGGCGAGCGACTCGCCGGTCAACATGGATTCATCGATCTGCAACTCATCGGTCTCAATGAGCGCAAGGTCCGCCGGCGTGCGGTCCCCGGATGCGAGGATCACGAGATCGCCCGGCACGACAGTCTCCACATCGACGGTGTGCATGTCGCCGTCGCGGATCACATGCGCCTTGCCGCGCACCATGGAGCGCAAGGCCGCCGCAGACTTCTGCGCAGACGTTTCCTGCACGGCGCCGATGGTCGCATTCAGCAGCAACACCGCCACAATAAAAATCGCGCTCGGCGTCTGGCCGACCATCAGCGAAACGATGGCCGCGACCATCAGAATATAAATGAACGGGCTTAAAAACTGACGCAGAAAGATCTCTGCAAGGCCCGCCGACTTCGGCTCGGGCAATCGATTGGGGCCAACTTCCGCGAGCCGCGCCGCCGCCTCTCCAGTTGTCAGACCGACCGGCGCCGGCGCGGCGCTTTCCGGGGGCGCTGCCGGTGTACGGGTTTCAAGGTCTATTGCAGTTTCCATGCTCAAGTTTCCTTCGCACTGCGCGCGGAAAACCCAATCGTAAGCGAATGATAAACGTAGCCCGCCGGCTTTCTTTCTGGCCTTAGAGCCCCAATCGCAAGACACCGTCTCTGTCGACAGTAGCGCGCAATAAGGCGCTGAATATCACGCAGCGCGACCGAAACCGGATGCGCATTGCTTTCTACACGAATTTTGTGAAATTTTGTTGACGGCTCCGTCAGAAACCGCATCAAACCGCGCGTGCATTTTGATTGCAAAATTTTAATCCGCCTACACCTGGATTTACTCTTAGCGCTCAAAAAGCGCTGCGACGGCGGCGCATACAAGCCGCCTTCCGTCGCCGCTTCTCATAAGAGCCGGCGTGCGGGCGCGTCATTGATCGAGGTCACCCAATTCCACTTGGCCGCACGTTTCTACTGTATAAAATCCCAGTAAGGTTTTTCGCCGAACCGCGCCTGAAAAAACTCGATAAAAAGCCGCATACGCAAAGAGAAATGTCGGTTGGGCGGGTAGAGAAGGCATAGCTGAAGCGACGGCGGCCGGTGCAACGGCAAAAGCGTGACAAGACGCCCCTCCTGCAACGCCGCGCCAACGATAAAGGTCGGCAGGTTGGCGACGCCGACGCCCTTCACGGCTGCATCGCGCAACACTTCGCCGTTGTTGGAAAACATGACGGCATTCACTTTTTGCCGGCGCGCGCCCGCGCCGCTCGCGCTGTCGGCTTTCTGAAGCGTCCAGACCGGCGCTGTCTCCGCGCCGCCATAATGCAGGCACGGCGCCGTCGCCAGCGGAGCGGGTCCCTCCAATTCGCCAAGACGGTCGGCGAGAGACGGCGCCGCGCAAAGCACGCGCCGCGCTTCCACGATCCGGTGGTCAACGAGCGCCAGCGTATCGAAGGGCGCGCCGATGCGGATCGTCAGATCGAACCCCTCCGTAACAGGATCAACCTGGCGGTCCGACAAGACAAGCTCGATCCGGATTTTCGGATGACGCGCCATGAAGTCTGCGACAACGGACGACAGATGCATCGTGCCGAAGCTCATGGGCGCGTTGATTTTCAAATCCCCCTGCGCCTCGTCGCGCTCGCCGGCGAACGCGGCCTCCGCCTCCGCGAGGTCATTGAGGATCATGCGCGCCTGATCGTAAAATGCCTGTCCGCCGGGCGTCGGCGAAATCTTGCGCGTGGTCCGGTGGAAAAGCTGCGCGCCGAGATCTTCTTCGAGGCCGATCACCAGCTTGTTCACCTGCGAGCGCGACAGCCCCATGGCGCGGGCCGCCGCAGCGAACCCGTTTTCCTCCACGACCCGCGTAAAGGCGTGCAGCGCTGCGAATTTATCCATTTCCCAGGCCTCCTTATTGTCTACTTTTAAGAGACAATATGTCGATAAAACAACATATTTAATAAATTAGGGGAGACAGTATTTTCAGGCCAACGGAAACACCAACTTCGGAGGCTTACGATGATTACGGTTCGTAAAAGCGATGAGCGCGGGTCGGGCAATTTTGGCTGGCTCTCTTCAAAACACACATTTTCGTTTGGCCAGTACTTCGATTCCAGCTTCATGGGCTTTGGCCCGCTCCGGGTCATCAACGAAGATCGCGTTGATCCCGGCGCCGGCTTCAAGGAGCACGGCCATGAGAATATGGAGATCATCTCCTACGTCTTGTCGGGCGCGCTCGAACATAAGGACTCGATCGGTACAGGCTCTGTCATCCATCCTGGCGACGTTCAGCGTATGTCCGCCGGCAGCGGCATTCGCCATTCGGAGTTCAACCACTCGAAAGCGGACCCGGTTCATTTCCTGCAGATCTGGATCATGCCGGAAGCCGATGGTCTTGCGCCGAGCTATGAGCAACAAAACTTCCCGGACAGCGAAAAGCGCGGGCGGCTGCGGCTTCTTGGATCGCGCGACGGTCGCGACGGTTCGATCACGATCCATCAGGACGCCGATCTTTATGGCGGGCTTTTCGACGGCGATGAAACCGCCGCCCTGCCGCTGGCTGAAGGGCGCCTGGCCTGGGTGCAGGTCGCGCGCGGCGAGATCACGGTCGCGGGCGAACGCGTGTCAGCCGGCGACGGCGTTTCGATCCGCGATGTCGATGAGATCACCTTCGAAAACGGCGCCGATGCGGAAGTGCTTGTCTTCGATATGACGGCGTAACGCAGCGCCGGCGTCGCGGTCAGCCGCCGGCGCCGCGGCAACCGGCAATGCCGGCGGCTGGGGCGATAATGCTCCAGCCGTCGGCGGCTTTCACTTTAATCAGCGCGCGTTCGAGATAAGCGCCGCCGTCGAAGCCCGCGCCAAGGCGCGCATCGACCGACACCATGAGCCCTTCCGGCGAGCGGAACTCCTGGTTTTCAAAAACGCCATAGGCGCTGGGGCCATCGTAATCGGTACGCACAAGAGCGACGGGACGCTCGTCGACGCTGATCTCCGCTGCTTCGCCAACGATAAAGCGGAACACCGGCGCCGGCCGGCGCGCCTCAAGGGTCCACAAAATCATCCCGCAGGATTTTTCCGGCAGCGCGGCGTTGGCGAGCGGGGTCAGGCTGTTGTCGTCGCTGAGATCGATGTTCGCGCCCTCCAAAGCGTCAACGCTGTTGCGCCCTGCAGCTGCATTATCGCGTGAGCCGCCGCCCGTCGCGGCGCAGCCGGCGATAAGCGCAGCGCCCGCGAGCATCATCAGTCGTCGTTTCATGATCCTGCTCCACTCAGAACGCCGGTAGACCCGTAAATCAGCGCGCCATTGTCGTTTTCAAAGCCAAAATAGAGGAGCGCCGCCACGATGTCGTCGCCGACCGGCTGCGCCGTCGCGCTGATCTCGTAAGTATAGTCCGGCGCAACAGAAATTTCGAGCGCTGCGGCGCCCGCATCACCCTCGCCGTTCATGGACAGGGCGAGGCGCGCGCCGTCGCAGGCCGCGGCGCCGACCATGGGAAACTCATCGCCCTGGCCATAACGACGCGCCTGCGCGCTTAAAACGTCTGTCCATATATCGGCATCGGCGCGCACGCAGCCATCGGCGCCGAACATGAGGTCACGCACCGTAAGGTCAGCGCGCCCCGTCACCGCCTCGCCGAGAATGCCGCGCCGGGCGAGCCGCGCGAGATCGAATGCGAGCTTTGCATCACGCACATGGACGCGCCGGCCGAAACCAACCGCGACATCGGCGTCGCCGACGACGGCGCCGCCGGCAAGGTCCACCGTCGCGCGCGGCGACAAAGTTACGAGAGAAAGCGGCGAGAGACGGAATGCGACATCCCCAAGCGACACATGCTCCACCTGTGCGCCGAGAATGCGCCCACGCCAGATCGTTCCTTCAATCCCCGCATAGTGAACGCGCCCGCCGGACGATGCGAGCGCCGGGGCGATAAGGCTCGCCGGGGCGGAAGCAATCAGTGTCGCGACGAACACCGCAGCGCCGATAACGCCAAGAGAAAATCTACGCAAGCCCGTCATGACGCCGCCGCGTCGCGCTCGAAGACAAGCACCTGCACGTTAACGTTTCCTTCGTCGCTCCGCGACACATCGGCGAAGGCGATGGCGACGCCATACCGGCTTTGCAGCGTCGCAATCCACTCGTAAAGAAGGTCCGGCGAAAGGGGCGCGGGCTGTACCTCGATCTGCCCGCCAACTTCGGCGCCCAGCCTGACGAGATCGATGCCGGCCGCGGCGGCGCTTTGGGTAAGCGCCTGGCGCAAGGGCGTGTCGTTGCGCGCAGCCGGTGTCTTTTGTGCGCTTGCGCCAACGGACGCCGCATTGGTCGCGAGCCGGTAGCCCTGCTGTGCGCGCTCGGCAGAGGCCGCGGCGTCAGTGCGCCAGCCATTCACCGGCACAACCAAAAACTGAAACAAGAGAACAAGCGCGGCCACCGCGCCGGCGCCGCCGACGATCACCCGTTCCCGCTCGGACAGATTGTTCCACCAGTCCGTCATGACGGCGCCGCCTGTAACTCGCCCACATAAAACTCGCCCGAGCGCCGCACAGATCCTGTCTCGCGCGTCGTGACGCCGCGCGCAGCGAGGGTCGATTTCAGGCGCTCCAGATCGTTGATATCAGAAAACCTGAGGCTGACGATAAATTCATCGCGCGCCGCGTTAAACCGTATACGGTCGATCTGGATGTTTTCTGCGCCATCGATAGCGTTCGCGAACTGCGCAGAAAGACCGAGGAACCCCGGCCCGCTGTCGCCTTCGGTTGCGAGGATGGCGCGCGCATGGGCGCGGGGGTCCGCGCCAGCAGCCTCCGGAAACGCGGCGTCATGCACCGACTGCGCCCGCGCATCATATCCTTGGGCAACGCGCCCGGAGCGGATGGCGTCCGCGCCGAGCAGAACGAAAAGCCCCGCCACAGAAGCAGCCGTTAACGTCGCCGCGCGCCGCCATGCGCCAGCAGCGCCGCGCCAGTCGCGACGTTTGCGAAAAGCGCCTGTGAGCAAGTTGATTGAAGAGCCGCGCGTCAAGCCATCGTGGAACAATTCGAACATCGTCAGCGGCGATAAATCGCGCCATTCCACGTTCTCGCCGGCGATATCGAAAACATCGTTCGCAGGGTCGCCATAGATGACGACCTCAGCGGCCTCGCTTTCGTCAACGACGCGCGTCACCAGCGCATCGGCAAGTGGACGCTCGGCGGCGAAGCCACCCGCCTCCATCGCGCAAACGGCGCGCTCCGGTGTCAGCGCGATAACGTCCGTATCGGGCGTCGACAGCAAAACAAAATCGATGGTCAGAACATCCGGCTCGATGCCCGCGATTTTCAACGCCGCGAGCCACCGCTCCATCAGGGAGCGTTTTACCGCCAGCACGACGCCGCGCTCGCCCCGCAACGCCGTCGCCACATGCAGATCGGCGAGATTTTCGGCAAGCTCGTCTTCCAGGAGATAGCCCGCGGCGGCGCGGAACTTTGACGCCGCTTTCGGCGGCGCGGCGATTGTCCGCGAGGCTGCATCCTCTCCCGGGACCACCGCGACCACGCGGCGCGCCGCAACGGCCCGTTCGCTCACAGCTGACAACGCCGCCGGAGACGGCGCAAGCCCCGCATCCACAACGCCGTCGTCTCCCAGAAACGCCCACTGCACAGGCGCTTCGGGCGTGTGTCCCAAAACGAGAATAGCGGTTTCACTCACTCGGACGCTCCTATTCGACGGCGCACGATCCGCGCAGCCCCGCCAGCCGAGACTTCTATCATAGTCGTCAATTCTAAAAAGGAGGTATCATAGCCAACCTCCGCGCGGGCGCGCACGAATTGCGAGATGAGCTTGATCCGTTCGCGGGTCGGCCCCTCAAACGCGAAGTTCTGCAACGGCGCCTGATCCCAGAATGAGGCAAGCTCGCGATACCCGCCCGGCGGCCGCGTGTTGATGAGATCGAGCGCCGCCGTCAGGGAAATGTCCCGCCCGAGGGCGGCGGCGAGAACCGGCGCATCGTCCGGACGCATCATATTGATGTTCACCGGCGACGGCGCGGCCACCGGATGGGCGCATAAAAAAGGCTTCAGCGTCAGATAGCGTTCTCGGGTCATCCCGCGCATGGCGCGCATTTCCGACACGTCCGCGATCAGTGCGCCGCCGGTGCGGTAAGGCGTCGGCAACGCCGTGTAGTAACTGTCTTCGGCGCCCTGCGGTTCGCGGGCGTTGTCGTCATCGATCCAATCAGCAATCACATCGGCCATGGCCTCGCCCTCAAACTCGCCGAGACCGAGATGCGCTGCAAGGAGTGCGAATTCGCGTTTTGCTAAAGCGATACTTTCGTTGTTCGCCGACAGACTGTTCACGTTGAAACAGGCCGTCGCGTCGGCAAAGAATATGCGGGCCCCGCCGTCTTCCATCGGCACGACAACAGGTTCGGACGCCCACGGATCGTCGATGGAAACTTTTTCGGGGCTCGCCTCATAGGCCGCCTGAATAGCGGCAAGGGCAAGTATCTCTGCGCCGAAGCCGCGCCACAGAGTTTCCGCGCGCGCGCGATCATTGGCGGCGCGGGCCGCGGCGAGACTGGTGCGCTCCATAATCGACAGGGCGACAAAGGCGAGGGTCGCCACCAGCAAGAGGACGATCAAGAGCGCCCCGCCGGTCTCTGTTTCCCGCGCGCGTTGCGCGCAACAACACCGTACACACATCATGGCGCCGCCTCGCCGATCCAGAACAGCTGCCGCAAGCTATCATCTTCGCTCCAGCGCACGGTCATAGCGACAGCGCGGGGCAAAGGGGTCTGCGCGCCGAGCAGGGGCCACTCGCTCGCCCAGTTGAGATCGCCGCGAAACTCGCCGTTGAAGAACTCGACGGAGACATCCTCAACACCTTCGAACACAACACGCTCAATACGCGGCGCGCCGGTGACATCATCGAGAAAAAACCGTGCACGACGAATGATCTCGTCCCCGCGCAAGACATATTCCACATGCTGCAGGGTGCTGCGCGGTGCGCTCGCCTCGGGGTTCAGCCACCCCGCGCGGGTGAACGTCATCAAAATGCGCTCATCGTTTTGCCGGCGCGCAGAAAAAACCCGTGCGCCGCCGAGGAACGGCGCAATGGCCGCAACGCCGAACTCGTCACGCGTCAGACGCACCGACGCCTGCGCCAGGTCTTCCTTGATGAGGACGCGCGCAATCTGCAAGTTTTTCAGCCGGTCATCGGCTTCGTGCAGTTGATCGCGCGCATCGACGCCAAGCCGCAAAGTGTAGATGCTCGCTGCGGCGATGAGCGAAAAGACGAAGAGCGCGATCATCACTTCGATCAGGGTCATGCCGCGCTGGCACCGGTCGCCTCGGGTTTTTGTGAGCGGCGCAGGCATCTACTGCTCCCGCCGCAGCGTCGTGGCGCTCGCGAGCACCTGCACGCCGTTTGCGTCGAGGATGTCGATATCGATCACTAAAAGCCCCTCTACCGGAGACGCTTCGATCCGGCGTGAGAACGTGTAGGTGCGGCCTGCTATCGTCGTCTCGCCGGTCTCCTCCCCCTGATCGACGGTTTCGCGCGCCAGCGCGTCGACCATGATGTTGTCGGCGGCGATGGAGGCGTATGTGCGATCTTCAGCGCTGATGATGAACCGCGTGTTCTGCCCGATCAGTGTCAGGATCGACGCCGCCGTGAGCCCCATGACGGCCAGCGCCACCAGCGTTTCCACCAGCGTGACACCGCTCTGGCGGCGCTGCGGCGTAAATGCGTTTCGCAAGTTTTGTTTATCTCGCATCATGGCGCGTCACCGTCACCTCGCCGTCAGCCGCAAGCGTCACAAGCCACGACCGGCGGTTCTTGCTGAACTGCGCGCGTACAGGCGTTGCTTCGCCGGTGGGCGAAAAGAAAACCTCCGGCGTCGGCAGCGAGGCGTCGTCGCGCCCTGCGTCCCCACCGCGCGCGTGGTCATCGCGGCGCCGATTTCGTTCCGTCTCGCCAGGCCGTTCGGCAAGCGTCCCCGCAACATCGAACGTGACCGACATGCCGTCGCTGAAACGTCGCGATCTTAAAGCGCTATCGTCAATCGCGGCCCAGGCGCCGCGGCGATAGAAAAAGAAGTCGTATCCCGCCGGTGTCAGATCGAGGCCGACCATCTCCCCCTTCAGGATCGCCCGATGCGACGCCGCGGCAAGGCGCGCGGCGAACCGATCGACCTCGCGCCGCGCTCCATCCGTGGGCGGCGGGGCGTTAAACGCAATGACGCCGGCGACCGCAGCTGCGATCGCAAGCACCACCAGAAGCTCGATCAGCGTCAGACCCGTCTGGCGACGCCGGGTCAGTTCTCTTGCCAATTGCCGATATCCGCATCCAGTCCCTCGCCGCCAGGCTCACCATCAGCGCCGAGAGAGAAAAGATCGTATCCGCCGCCCCGCTCACCGGGAATGACGTATTGGTAGTCATTGCCCCATGGATCGAGCGGCAACGCCTTTATGTAACCGCCGGGGCGATAGTTTTCGATCCGCCGTGCATTGGCAGGCGCCGTGGAGAGCGCACGCAAACCTTGCTCCGTCGTCGGATAATTAAGCATGTCAAGGCGGTATTGGTCGAGCGCAGCCGACAGGACGCTGATGTCGATAGCGGCTTTTTTCACCGCCGCGCGATCACGTTCGGGGAGAATGTTCACGACAACAACCGCAGAGACGAGCGCCAGGATCGCAAGCACCACCAAAAGCTCCACAAGCGTGATCCCGCGCTGGCCTGCGCGCCCGCGCACGCGTCGCCGCAGATCGCCATTTCGTCGTTTGCCCATCATCGCCATCACTCCAGGTTTCATAAACATCGCGCCCTTTGAAAGAGCGACTGATCCACTATAAACATGCTATCCGCCGGCCAGGGAATTAAGGCGCAGGATCGGCAGCATGATCGATAAAACAATAACCGCAACCGCGCCGCCCATCGCCACAATGATCGCCGGTTCAAGCAATCTTAACGTAACCGTCGAAGCGGTTTCAAATTCTTCTTCAAGCTGGTCGGCCGCCTTATCCAGAAGAGACGGCAAGGCGCCGGCGCGCTCGCCGGCGGCGACCATATGCGCGAGCATCGGCGGCAGCGCATTCGCCCGGCGCAACGCCGCGGCGAGCGACGCCCCCTCGCCGACCATGGTCACGGCGCCGTCCAGACGATCCCTGATATGCGCATTTGCAACCGTCTTTTGCGCCCCGGTCAACGCGTCCAGAAGCGGCGCGCCGCCCGCGGTCAACGTCGCGAGCGTGCGCGAAAACCGCGCGCCGTCGCCGGCGCGCGCCAGACGCCCGATGACCGGCAAACGCAAAACCTGACGGTCGACCGCAAGGCGCACCGGTTTTTCCTTCAACGCCCGCCAGACGCCGGCGCCGATGAGCAGCGCGGCGAGCGCGCCATAAAGGCCATAATTGACGACGCTGTCGGAAATCCCGATGACGATGCGCGTCACCAGCGGCAACTGGGCGCCGAATGTGTTGAACTGTTCAACGATTTTCGGCACCACGAAAATCATCAGCGCCGTGACGACCCCGCCAGCGACAATCGCAAGCGCGGCCGGATAGATGAGCGAGGCGAGCGCCTTGTTCTTGATGGAGCGGTTCTTTTCGAGCATGGCCGCAAGACGCTCGAGAACCCCGCCGAGATCGCCGGAGGTTTCGCCGGCCGCGATCACCGCCCGGTAAAGCGCGGGGAAAGACTTTTCATCTTCCGCAAGTGCGTCGGAAAAACGCCAGCCTTCCATGACGCGCTCGCGTACGCTGAGAAGGCGCGCGCGTGCACGCCGATTGTCGAATTGAACGGCGACGGCATTGAGCGCCTCTTCAAGGGGCGTTGAGGCGGAAATCAGCGCCGATAACTGGCGCGTCGCCATAACAAGCTCGCCGCCCTTCACCCGCGGTTTCGCGGCGCGGGCGCCGTCTTTGCGATTCGAGCGGGGCGCCGCGATGCCCACCGGCGTCAGCTTCAGTCGCCGGAGCTCCCGGCGCGCCTGGCGTTCATTGTCCGCCGAGACAACGCCGCGGCGGGACTTACCGCCCGCGTCCAGCGCTTCATATTCAAACGCCGGCATCGTCCTCCTCCTCCTTGTGGACGACGCGCAGGACTTCTTCGACCGACGTTACGCCCGCCAGCACATGGCGGAAACCGGACTGCGCCAGACTATCTGCATGGGAAAATGCGTATGCGGCAAGTTCCTGTTCGTTTGCATCATCGTGAATGAGCCGTTTCAGCGCTTCATCGACGACGATCAGTTCGTACACCCCGATGCGACCTTCATAACCAGTATGATTACATCGTCCGCAACCAGCCGCCCGGTAAAGCGTCACGGGCGCTTTGCCCGGCGCGCCAACGAGCTTGCGCGCACTTGCGTCGGCCTCATAGGCTTCCTTGCAGCTTGGGCAAAGACGTCGCACGAGACGCTGCGCGAGAACGCCCGCAACCGTCGATGAAAGCAGAAACGGCTCAACGCCCATATCGCGCAGCCGCGTGATGGCGCCTGCCGCAGAGTTGGTGTGCACCGTCGATAAGACAAGGTGGCCCGTCAACGACGCCTGCACCGCGATTTCCGCGGTCTCGACATCGCGGATTTCGCCGACCATCACAATATCCGGGTCCTGACGAAGAATGGCCCGCAGCCCAGTCGCGAAGGTCATGCCGACCTTGGGGTTGATCTGTGTCTGGCCAACACCGTCAATCGCATATTCGACAGGGTCTTCCACCGTCAGAATATTACGCGACGGATCGTTTAAGAGCGTCAGCGCGCCGTAAAGCGTTGTCGTTTTGCCGGAGCCGGTCGGCCCCGTCACGAGAATGATGCCGTTCGGCCGCGTTAGCACCTGTTTGAAGCGCGAAAGGATCTCTTCAGGCATGCCAAGACCATCAAGATCGAGGCGCGCTTCGTCCTTATCCAGAATACGCATCACGACGCGCTCGCCAAACCGCGCCGGCAAAGTCGAGACACGCACGTCGACCGCCTTACCGCCGAGCGCGATGGAAATCCGCCCGTCCTGCGGCACGCGTTTTTCGGCGATGTCGAGACGCGCCATGACCTTGACGCGCGAGGTCAACACCGGGGTCATGCGCGCCGGCAGTGAAAGGACTTCACGCAGCACGCCGTCGATCCGTAGACGGACCGAAAGCGACTTTTCATAAGGTTCGATGTGAATGTCTGACGCTTTGACCTTCACCGCCTCCGCAATCATCGCGTTGATAAGACGGATCACCGGCGCATCGTTTTCGCTGTCGAGAAGGTCCGCGGTTTGCGGCAACCCTTCGGCGAGTGAGGCAAGATCGCCCTCGTCGCTCGCAAGGTCGAGATCATCCGTCGGGATGCCCTCAACGGAATAAATCTCCGAGAGGCGCCGCTCAAACGCATCCGGCGGCATTTCGTCGATGACGATGGGCGCGGCGACCGCGCGCCGCGCCTCGATCAGCGACCACGGGTCCGGCTCGCCGCGCACGCCAATGACAACCGGCCGCGCAGCGCCATCGAGCACCAGAACGCCGCGTTCCTTGGCGAACGCATAAGTGAGCCGCGCCGGCGTGAGCGCAGGCGCTTCCGCGCCGAGGGTTTGTTCGTCACCGCCGCTCATTGATCCCCCGACGGCGCCGCCGTGGGCCCCGTAATCGTCACGCCCGTCACCTGATCGATCATCCGATCAATGTCAGACTGCGGATCGCCGCGGCTCAGAATTTCCCGCGCGCGCATGAAATCGAGTTTCTTGCGCGTCGCCGCACGCGCGGTTTCCGGGTCGCGCACAATCGTCGGCCGGATAAACACCATCAGGTTCTGACGGCGATTTTCGCGCGAGCGCTGTCTGAAAAGCCCGCCAAGCGCCGGCAGGTCCCCGAGAAGCGGCACTTTTTCTTCGTTGACGAAGCGGCTGTCGTCGATCAGCCCGCCAATCACCAGAATGTCGCCATCGTCGACGAGCGCGGTCGTCGTAATTTCGCGCTTGTTGGTGATGAGGTCCGTTGAGTTCGCCGTGATCGGTCCGGCGACGGACGATGTCTCCTGCGTAATTTCCAGCGTGACGGAATCGCCTTCGTTGATTTGCGGCGTCACTTCGAGAATGACGCCAACCTGTTCGCGGTTGACGGTTCTGAACGCGTTCTGGAAATTGTCACCCACCGCTTCGCCCGTGGTGATGGGGATTTCCTGCCCGACCTGCAGCCGCGCCGTCTGGTTGTCGAGGGTCATGATGGACGGCGTCGAGAGAACATTGGAGTCGCTGTCGGACTGAACCGCTGTCAGAACCGCGCCGAAGATATTGCCGTTGCCGAACTCGAACCCGCCGCCAATGCCAATCCCCTGAATGCCAAGCAGGGAGTTCAGCGCCGCCGTGGCGAGGTCCGCCTGGATATTATTTTCGGTCGTCGTGGTTGTGTTGCCGTCGTCGTCGGTTTCTGTGGTCGTCGTACCAAAAAGACCGTTAAACCGATCGCCGTTTAAAAGCGCGGCGCCCGCTGCCGGAAAGATGTTCGGCGACGAGGAAAAGTTCGTTGCGGAAAACGGAATCTTGTCGCCGGTCAGGAAGTACTGCACGCCAAGATCGCGCGCCAGGTTGTCCGATATTTCAACGATGATCGCTTCAACGAGCACCTGCGGGCGGCGCACATCAAGTTTGGCGATCACATTTTGCAGGGTACGCTGAATATCCGCGTCGCCATTGATGATGATCGCGTTAGTCGCCTCGTGAAACGTGATCTTCGCACGCAGGCCGTCAACCGCCTGTCCTTCGGAACGCGTTGTCGGCCCGTTGTTGGCGACCTCCGTCAGGATTGGCGCAAGGTCCTCAGCACTTGCATGGTTGAGGTAGACAACCGCGAGCTCCGACGCGTTTTGCCCGAACCGGTCGAGCTCTGCGATCACTGTTTGCAGGCGCCGCAACAAGGCAGGGTCTGCACGGATCAGAACGCTGTTGGACGCCTCGACCGGCACGACGGAAAACTCACCGCCCGCGCCGCTTTCCTCATTGATCTCGCGCGCGAGATCGCTCACGACGCGCGCCACATCGGCGGCGGAAGCATGGTTAAGCGCGATGGTGCGGTAAACGGTCGTGTCTTTATCAAGCTCCGCAAGCACTTGGCGCAGGCGCGCCACATTCGACGCGACATCGACGATGATCACCGAGTTTGCCCGGCGCACCGGGCTGACAACGCCGTTGTCACCGATGATCTGCGCCAGGTTGGCCGCCGCCTCGCGCGCATCGACATACCGCAGGCGGACGATTTCCGTTACATATTCATCGCCCGAAACGGCGCCGCTCGACACCCGCCCGCCGGAACGCGCCGCATCCTGCACCGGAACGATCTTGTATTCATCTTCACCGATGGGCGTCGCCGTGAAATCGTTGACACGCAAGGTCGCAAGAAAAAGCGCCCACGCCTCATCGGCGCAGACACCGCCATTAGGCGGCGACTTGATGGTGACGCGCCCCTGCACCGCCGGGTCGAGCAGAAAGGTTCGCCCCGTACGAACGGCGATCTCGTCGACGACGGAGCGAATGTCCGCGTCTTCGTAGTTAAGCTCAGGACCGCAGTTCTCCGCATCCTGCGCAAAGGCAGCGCCGACCATGGCGGCGAGGCCGATCAGGACTGACAGCGCTTTACTCATCTTGTTACTCATCGTTGGCGGGTGTCCGTTCATCATTGTTCAAACGCACGCGAGGCTAGTTACGCAGTCGGTCGATGGAAATCGAAATAGGGATCTCTTCGCCGCCACGTTCGACAACAATCGAAACCGACGAGCGCCGTTGCAGATTGCGTAAGACCGAACTTAGCGCCGTCGGGTTGGTTGGCGGCGGATCGCCGTTGATAGAGACGAGGCGGTCTCCGTCTTTCAATCCCAATTCCTGAAACGCGGCGCGGTTGCGCGAGGCGTAAATCTCAATCGATCGATTACCGTTTTCATCCGTTCCCGGTGCAACACGCAGGACCGATGCAAGGCCGCCGCTGGCGCGCGCGCGCGGCGCGGCCGGCGTCGCTCTGGGCGGTTGCGTTGTACGCCGTGGCGGCGCTGGCCGTGCATTCGCTGTTGCCCCGGCGCGCGCAGCATCCTTTCCTTCGAACCGCAAACTCTCACGCACGCCGGCGCGCCGGATCGTCACCTGATCGCGAAAGACCGCATCCAGCCGGACGCCGTCGATGATCTCATCCCCGACAGAAAATCGCTTCTGATCGCCGTCCGGCAGTTCAATGATCGCCGAACCAGCCTCACCCTCGGCCCAGACGCCCGCGAGCTTCAGATCGAGCGTCGTTTCCTCGACGTCCGGCGCGGCATCGACCGGCGCGACAATATCTGCTTCAGCCGCTCCAAACGGATTTTTGACGACAATCGGCTGCGTCTTCGCCGGTCCTGCGCTTTGCGCAGCCGCTATAGGCGCGCCCGGCGTCGGCAACGCGAGCGGCGCAGCAATCAGCCAGACAATCCGCGCCAACAGCGCCGCCAGGACCACTACAAGCAGGATCTCGACAAGACGCGGCGCGCCGGAAATAGCCCATCGGCGCAGCCGCATGCCATCCACGGCGCCGGCCTTCGCCCGCGCCAGAGCGCTCGCGCCGTTCGCAACGGCGCGCCCTCCAGCACTCTTGTTCTGCTCGATCACCGCCAACTCAATTAACCCTATCGGCCGTCAGCCTATCGACGCTGCATCGCCGCCCGTTTTGTCCCGAGGCTCTTTTCCCCAAGCCACGGTGCGGACTTACCAAATCCGCCCGCATGCGCCTATAGACAAACCCTCGCCGCAACAAATTTCTCTTAATTGCAACATAGATTATGGCCAGATTTGCCCGCAAAAGTCTTAACAACACGCCATCGCCCGACGAAACTGCGACCGCGGCGCCAATGTGGCCCGGGCCTACCAGTGGTTCATGTCCAGATTGTCATGTGAACACGACATTTTCCTCCGCGAGCGATACGAATACGGCCCCGAAATGGAGGCTCTAGAACATTAAATGCAGTGGCTCATCATTTCCGTCGGCGCCGCTTTGGGCGTTGTTTTTGGGAGCTTTCTTAACGTCGTCATCCACCGCGGCCCGGCGTTGTGGCGGCTGGTGGACGACGATGAGGGCCGCCGGCGCGGCGGGCTCGCCTTTCCAGGCTCATACTGCCCCGCCTGCGGCAAGAGCCTCGGCCCCGCTGAAATTGTTCCCCTGGCGAGCTATATTGTCCAGCGGGGAAAGTGCACCCAGTGCTCGGCGGAAATCCCGCCGCGCTACCCGGTGGTGGAGCTATTGGGTCTCATTGCGGGCGGCGGCGCGGCATTTTTCTTCGGCGCAAGCCTCGCCGGGGTCCTTGCAGCGACATTTCTCCTCGCGCTTATCTCACTCGCCGCGATCGATCTGGAGACGGGCTATCTGCCGGATGCGATCACCTTCCCGCTAATCGCGCTCGGTATCGGCGCGAACGCTTTCGGACTGTTCGTTCCCATTGAAGACGCCGCAATCGGCGCCGTCGCGGGTTACTGCGTCTTCTGGGCCGTCGCCGCCGGCTACCGGGCGCTGCGCGGGATCGACGGGTTGGGGCTCGGCGACGCCAAACTCCTCGCGGGCGTCGGCGCCTGGGCGGGATGGCAGGCGCTTGCGCCAACAGTTCTGGTCGCGGCGCTATCGAGCCTCGCCGTTATCGCAGCGCTCAGCCTTCTGGGTAAGGAGTTTCAACGCGACACCGCAGTCCCCTTCGGACCGGCGCTCGCGGCGGGCGGTGCGGCCGCGTTTATCTATGCCGCCGCCGGCGGGGATCTCTTTCTGCTTTAGGAAAAAGCCGAGAAGTTGAACCGCTCCACGCCCGCTTCATCGCGCAGCTGATCGCTCAAGGCCTGATAGACCTTCTTCGGCTTCAGTTTGATGAAATGCGCGATCGTCGGCGAATGACGCACCCATTTCTTCGCCAGAAACCGGCCGGCGATCCAAAAGCCCGCCGGCTTGTCGATCCGCGACGTTTCGCTCGCCAGATCAAACTCAACGTTTTTGGCGTGCAGCGTCGTAATCATGATCGAGCCTTCTTCCGGCGTGTAGGAAGCGGGGTCGATACGGTTCACGCCCATGGACGCACCGAAAAACGGCTCGTCGGCATAATCATAATTGTAGTTTTTGCGCTGTACCGCAAGAAGCTCCTTGCGCTCACGGAAAAGGTCGATGCTGGTTTTAAAAACCGCTTCTGCTTTTTCGCTTCTATTGAAGTAGTAAACGCCGCTGTTCATTCTTGCGATATAGGGCGCGCCGAGTTCCTTGCACAAATTCGCGATGTCGAGGTCGTACCACGATCCGCCTATCGCCTTTTCGCCAGCGATATTGAAGTCCTGCGCCGACATTTTTTCCCAATGGCGGTCCATATCGGATTTCACGATGATGCAGTCGGCGTCGATGAACATCGTTTCTTCGAAGGGCGATCCTTCAAAGCCCAGGAGTTTGTTCAAGTTGGCAATGGACGGTTTCGATGGGCACTCGCGCACATCGCCGAGATGATGAAACAGCGCGCGTGTCTGTGGCGTCAGAAACTCGATGGACTGGTCGTGCAGGAGGCAAAATTCCTTGTCCGGATCGAATTTGCGCAAAGACAAAACCAGGTTCACCGCCATTTCGATGAATTCACGCCGCCCCGTAGCGAGGGTTATGTATCCGCGTGTCATGGCTGGCTCTCCGTCTTGTGTGCAATCGGCGGCGTCGTTTGTTTTCCCATAACGCCCAAGGCAAACGCATAATAATGCGCTCGCTCATCCAGCTGTTCGAACCGCGCTGCGGAGCCGCCATGGCCGGCCCCCATGTTCATCCGCAACAGGAACGGACCGCCGCGCGCCTCATCACGGAGCCTTGCAACCCACTTCGCCGGCTCCCAATAGGTGACGCGATAATCCGTCAGACCGCCCGTCGCCATGATGGGCGGGTAGTTTTCATCTTTGATGTTGTCGTAGGGCGAGTATTCAGCGATCCACCCATATTCTTCCTTGCGATGAATGGGATTGCCCCACTCCTCCCATTCCGGCGGCGTCAGCGGCAGCGTCGCATCGCTGATCGTATTCAAAACATCGACAAACGGCACCACCGCAATCACGCCGCCAAACAAATCCGGACGCAGATTAATACTCGCGCCCACCAGAAGGCCGCCCGCGCTGCCGCCATGGATCACAATGCTTCCTGCGCTTGTATAGTTCTTTTCAATAAGGGTCTCGGCGACAGCGATGAAATCCTCAAAGGTGTTCATCTTGTTCGCAAGCTTGCCGTCTTCATACCAGCCGCGCCCGCGCGCCGCGCCGCCGCGCGGATGGGCGATCACATAGATCACGCCGCGATCGACAAGCGAAAGCGCGTTCGTGGAAAAGCCCGCCGGGATCGTGATCCCATATGCGCCATATCCGTAAAGGAGCACCGGCGCGGCGCCGTCGAGCGTCGTTTCTTTCAGGCGCAGGATCGTCACGGGGATAGAAACACCCCCTTTGCCTGGCGCGGTGATCCGCTCGACCACATAAAGCGATGCGTCATGACCGCTCGGCACGTCCTGGGTTTTCATCAAGGTGCGCGTTTTCGCGCCCATGTCATAGTCGAACACCTGACGCGGCGTTGCAGGCGACGAATAAGAAAACCGGAGCGTCGCCGTCGCATATTCAAAGCCCGGCAGAACGCCGATCTCGTACGCCGCTTCGTCAAACGAAATAGCGTGCTCCTCGCCATGATAGTCGGAAACGACAACACGCGGCAGCGCGTCGGCCCGCTCCAGGCGCACGAAATAGTCCTTATACGGCATCACAGACAGAATATACCGCCCCGGCTCATGGGGAACCCATTCTTTCCACTGACGTCGCCCCGGCTTCTTTACCGGCGCTTTCATGATTTTGTAGTCCAGCGCGCCATCCGCATTGGTCAGGATGTAGAATGCACCGTCATGGTGCTCGACCTCATAATCGAGATCCTTCGTGCGCGGCTCGATCAGAATTGGCGCCGCGGCAACGTCATCCGCCGGTATCGCCCGCACCTCGCTGGAGGTGATGCTGGAAGACGTGATGAAAATATAAGCGCCGTCCTGGCTTTTCGACAAATTCATGTAGAACATGTCGTCAGGCTCTTCATAGATGACAGGATCGTCAGCCGGATCGGTTCCCAGCCGATGCAGTTTCACCCATTTCGCGCGCTGGTGATCGTCGCGGACAATATAAAAGAACGACGCTGAATCCGCCGCCCAATAGGCGCCGCCCTCGCCGGCGCGCTCCACTCTCTCATCGTAAACGGCGCCCGTTTCGATATCTTTGACCGAGATGACGTAGTTCTCCGATCCCACACGATCGATCGCCATGGCGAGGAGCCGGTGGTCGGGGCTGTGGGAGATATCGCCGATATCGAAGAACTTTGCGCCCTTGCTCTCGGCGTCGCCATCGAAGAGAACGCTTTCATCGCCGCCATCCGCTGGCGCGCGCATGAAAATTGGATACTCACCGCCCTCGCGATATTTCGACCAGTACTTCCAGGAACCGTCCTTAACGGGAACCGATGCGTCGTTTTCCTTCATCCTTCCGCGCATCTCGGCGAGCAGCTGCTTGCGTAGATCGGCAAGCGGTTCCGTCACTGAGTCGTAATATTGATTTTCCGCCTCAAGAGCATCCCTGATCGGCGCCGACAGCGTGTCCGGCCGGTGCAGGACCTCCTGCCATTTTTCGTCACGCAGCCAGCCATAATCATCGTAACGCAGGGCGCCGTGCTGTTCGATGTCGCGTCGCTCTTTCGTTACCGCCGGTGCGGCAATGCCCTCTGCGCCATTTAACACTGACCGTTTCGTCATTTTTTCCCCAACTGCTTAACTCTTGAGCAGCAATACACGCGTTTTCCGGCGTTGCACAACAACCGCGCCTCCCCCTCGAAAAAGAACCGCCGCTTCGGCGGAGAAGGTCCGAAGCGGCGGCGTTATTCACCCCTGGCGGCGGGTGCGATGTTTTGTTGACGTGCTAGGCGTCGCCGCCAAGCGGCGAAGAGCAAGTATTGTGACACTGGGCGACCGGCGTCTTCCGCACGTGGCGGTCCGATCACGCGGCGAACTTTTCGCAGCGATGAGAAGATAGGCAAAAAAGCGTCAACAACCCTTTTCGCGAGCCCCTAAAATCTTAACGATATCCCGAGCAGCGCTCACAAAGCAGTGATCGCGAGAGCGCACGCCGCCGCGCGATATAACAATAGGGTGATATAAGGCGCGCCCGGGTGGCCTTCACCGCGCCCTCGTCCTCATATGATGGCCTCTTCCTTATTTGAGTAGCCGGAGAAACTAGAATGCATTTGAATAAAGTCGCCGCAATGCTGCTTTTGGCGGTTTCCGCCTGCAGCGCCGACGCCACCGCCCCGGAGAACGGCTCCGGCGATACGCGCGCGGCCGCCAAGACGGAAACGGCGGTGCTCGCCGGCGGTTGCTTCTGGTGTATGGAATCCGATCTCGAAAAACTTGATGGCGTCGGCGATGTTGTTTCCGGATACGCCGGCGGGCATCTCGCGAACCCGACCTATCGCAATCATACCGGGCACATCGAAGTCGTGCGCGCGCCCTTCGACCCTACGGTGATCTCGTACCGCGAAATTCTCGACTATTATTTCCGCCATATAGATCCGCTCGACGCCGAAGGACAGTTTTGCGACCGCGGGCATTCCTATACGACAGCAATTTTTTATCAAAACGCCGATCAATATGCGGACGCTCTCGCAGCGAAGGAAGCCGCCGCCCAAGCGCTCGGCGAACCGGTGGCGACAACAGTCCAGGAGCTCAGTGAATTCTGGATCGCCGAGGACTACCACCAGGATTATTACAAGAAGAATCCGATCCGATACAAACTCTACCGCACAAGCTGCGGACGCGATAAACGCGTGAAAGAAGTCTGGGGCAAGTAAGCGCGCGCTTCTCATCGGCGCCGGAATTTCGCGCGGCCAACCTGGATGACAACAAGAAAAGGGCGGCCCTGGCGACCGCCCTTTTCCAAACGCAACTTTAAATACTTACGCAACTAACTTGAGAATGGCGCGGCTTCCGAAAAAGCCGCGCCTGATCGTGTTAGGCTTTAAAACTCGTAGCGAATGCCGAAACGGATCTCCCAAACCGACACATCGGTGATGGGAGACTGAATGCTGTCGGCCGTTACATTGTTAAAGCCTGTGTAGATGAATTCACCGTTCGGACCGCGGTTTGAGCCAGCGGCGCATTCAGCGCAATCGGCGTTTTCATTCACCTCGACCAACTGAACGCGGCCCGGGAAGCCTGCCTGATTGATCACGCCCCATTCGTCGTTCAGGAGGTTGCCGATATTGTCGATGATGACAAAAGCGGCGGTGCGATGACCGTCAAACAGACCGGGAAGCTCCTGCTCGATGCGCAGATCCCACTGGGAAAACCACTCTGACTGGAAAGCGTTCCGCGGCGCAATCTGACCGCTGTATTCGTTGAGGCCAAGCGACGACAAGGTGTTAAAGAACCCCGCCGTGTCAAAGCCGTTGGCGAAGATCACATTGGGATCGTTTGCATCCGTCGGGACGTAAATCAGATGACGATCATCCAACTGGTCGCCGAAGAGATCGCCGGCATCAACAAAGGTGAAGCTGTACGGGCGGGACTGTGAGATCGTCCCGAACAGATTGAACTTGGTGAGGTAGTCTTTGAAGAACGCCTTGCGCAAACCCGCTTGAACGGTAAAGCGATGCGGCACTTCATAGTTCGACGTGGCAAGCGGCGGATTATTCGGGTCCGACGTCTGAACGTTCACGAAGTTGGAGAACGCAACGGACGACGTCATCGGATTACGGTCCTGCGCATCGGTATAGGCATAACCGAGCGTCCAGTCCAAATCCCAACCGCCGTCGAATTCATACCCTTTGCTCAGCGCCGCTGAAATCACCTTTACCTCGCCACCATCGTTGTTGGTCAGAATAAAGTCCTGGTTGAAACGGCGCCCGCCACAATCGGGAGAGAGCGGATTGACGCAATCAGGATCCGACCGGTCGATCTGACGATAGATCGGGCGTCCGTCGGGACCGGTATCCACCTGTTCAAGCGTGTTGTCGATAATCGTCGCCGCCTTGCGATCTTTCGTATAGAGGAAGTCCGCCTGCAGAAGATATCCCTCTCCAAGGCCCGCGGGCATATCGAAGTCGTATGTAACGCCGAACGCCGCTTTCCATTGCGATGGAATATCGAAGTCAGGATCGATGGCGTTCACGCCCGTGTTGACGGTCCCGTTCGCCACTTCATCAACCAACACCTGAGGCACGCCGTAGAACGGCCGTCCAGAGCCGCCCTCGTCGTTGATGAACGTCAGGGCGTTCAGGTCCGTGTCGCCGCGGCGAAGCTGGATTGTGGTCAAACCGTCGTTCTGGAAGCTGTTCGAGAGCCAGACATTCGGGTTGCCGCCGGAGTAAATACCAGCGCCCGCACGAACCGTCAGACTGTCCGTCGCATCCCAGTTGACGCCAAAGCGGGGCTGAATGAGGCTTTTCCCGTCGAAAGTAGATGTGTTCGAGAAGCCGTTGCGGTCGATAAAGTTCTGGTTTTCCGCAGGCGTATCGGATGACGTATACCAATCAAAACGAACGCCCGCCGTGATATTAAGACCATAATCGTCAAGAGAGATCTGATCCTGCAGATAGGCGGTGTTGACGGAAAACTTCAGTTCCGCGGCAGCGTCGTTCGGATTATTGGTGCCGCCGGCGTTGCCATAGAACACGTCGTCTGCGAGCAGCTGTTCAAACGCATCGATGTTTGCGTCCGGATTTGACGCAAGCGCGCCGCCCCGGACGCTGTCGAAGCGATATTCGCCTTCCGAGTGCTGGACAAAAAGGTTGAAGATATCGACAGTTTCACGCTCATAACCGAACGTGAAGAGGTGATTGTTAAGCGAGTAATCGCCTTTGAACTTCATGTTCAAAGTCTTCGTATCCAGCTTGTTGGAGTGACGGGAATCGTCGGCGCCAAGATAAACGGTGGCGAACTGTCCGTTGTTCGAGGTCGCGATCTGCACTTCGCCAAAGTCGGTGCCGGCGACGGAATTCTGGCCGGTATCGTTAGTCGTGTAGGAAACACGCACTTCGGTCGAGAAGTTGTCGCTCCAGTTCGAGAAGATCTGACCGGAGTAAGAATTCAACAGCGTACTGCGGAGGTAGTAGTGGTTGAAGAATTCATATTCATCCGGATCGTCGTCCGAAGCCGTCAGGTTAAAGCCGTTGATACGGTTATAGGTGAACGACGCGCGGTGATTGTCGTTGATGTTCCAATCCAGTTTCGCGAGGATTTTTTCGTCGTCTTCGCCAAAGGTCGATGGAAGATCGCCTGGCTCATACTGGTAGAGCGTGCGGGCGATATTGGCGATGCGGTCCAATTGCGCCTGGCTGACGCCCTGAACGCCGATCGTACCGGCTTCGGCCGGACCGCGCACGATGACCTCAGTCTCGTTGATTTTCTCGTAGGCCGCAAAGAAGAAGAGCTTATCTTTGATGATCGGACCGGAGAGCGTCGCGCCAAAACGCGTTTCACGGAAATCGCCCTTGTCGAATGCATCGCCCTCGATAGAGCCGCCGCGCAAGGCGTCGTTTGTGAAGTCGCCCCACGCTGATCCGTGGAACTCATTCGATCCGGACCGAGTCACGGCATTGATGTTACAGCCGGTAAACTGTCCATATTCGACATCAAACGGCGCCAGCTCGACAGCAACCTGATCCAGCGCATCGAACGGAAACGGAAGACGCTCCGTCGGGAAGCCGTTCGCATTGAGGCCGAAATTGTCGTTCAGTCGGATGCCGTCAACAGTAAGACTGTTGAAACGTGGGCTCGAGCCTGCGCACTGCAAACCGTTTCCGTTTGATTCTTCGATAAAGAGGCGCGGATCTGTGCGGATAATATCTTTAATGTCGCGATTGATCGCCGGCGTGTTTTGCAGGTCTTCGAACGTAAATGTCGATGACGGCCCAACGGCGACTGCCGCTGTTGCAGACCGGGTCGCAACAACCACGATTTCGTCCGATGCGCCGCCGCGGCTGAGGTTCAATTCAACAAATGTTGAGTCGCCGAGGTTCAAGAGAACGCCCTCGACAGCAGCGCCCTGAAAGCCGGATTGCGTGGCGGATACTGTGTAGCTACCCGAGACGGACAGGTTCTGAGCGTTAAAACGGCCCGACCCGTCCGTCGTCGTTCTGCGGGTCGAACCGGTTCGGGTATCGGTGATGACAACCGTCGCGCCGGAAACAGGTGCGCCGCTCGCGTCGGTGACGACGCCGCGGATATCGGATGTGGTTTGCTGCGCCATGACCGGCGTCGCTACCGACACAACGGCGGTCGTCAACGCGATGGCCGCTACGCCGGTGAAAAGCGTATTCATCAGTTTCATTTGGTATCCCCAAGAGTTGATCGAGAAAAGCACTGTCCGGCAGCGCATGGCCGCCGCAATACGAGTGAACTGTTACAAAAACGCGACAGATCAGTAACACACCAATGACATTCTCAAAGACAAGTGGGCGAATGTCGCACGAATGCATGCAAAGCCTTGTTTTAAAGGCTTTTGGCGTAGAAATGCCGGAATAAAACTTCGCGGCTGTTGCGAGAATGCCTCAGCCGCGCTGGGGAAAACGCGTGGCGAACGCTTACATGCGCTCGGGTGTTTCTATGCCCAGCAACGTCAACGCGCAGTCAAGCTGGCGGCCCGCGGCGTCGGCCAGCGTCATACGCGAGGCACGCAGGGTTGCGTCTTTTTCATCGGCGATCCGGCAAGCCGCATAGAACTTCGAAAAGGCCTGCGCGACGTTATAGGCATGGTCGGCGATAATATGCGGCGCGCGTTTTTGATGCGCCTCACGCAGGGCCGCACCGAACGCGAGCAGCGTCAGCGCCAGATCGCGTTCCTCGCGTTCCGTAATGTTGACGGGTCCCGCCGCCCCGGCGCCGGCCTCTTCGGCCTTTCTGAGGACAGAGCGCACGCGCACGCGCGCATAAAGGAGATAAGGACCGGTCTTGCCCTCGAACGACATGAACCGGTCGAGGTCAAACACGTAGTCCGTCATGCGCTGGTTCGACAAATCCGCGAATTTGAGCGCCGCGACGCCAACCTTGCGCGCGACGTCGGCGGTCTCATCGGCGCCATATCCATCGGCGAGCCCAGACGCCGCGAGCCGTTCACGCGCCGCCTCCGTCACCATGTCGATCAGCACGCGCAGCTTTAAAACACCCCCCTCACGCGTTTTGAAAGGTTTGCCGTCCTTGCCGTTCATGGTGCCGAAGCCGATATGCTCCAGCCGGTCTTCGGGAAAAAGCCCGCCCCGGCCGGCGGCGCGGAACACCTGTTCGAAATGCAGAGACTGGCGCTGATCGACCACATAGAGAATGCGGTCGGGGTCAAACGCCTGCCGGCGGTCGACAATCGTCGCAAGGTCTGTCGTGCCGTAGAGCACGCTGCCGTCGGACTTGAAAAGAATGAGCGGCGGGATCTTCTTCTTATCGCCGTCTCGCTCGACCGCGATGATCTCGGCGCCGTCGCTCTCTTCAACGACCCCCTTGGCGCGAAGCCCCTCCGCCATGTCGGCGATCAGCGGATCGACATCCGCCTCGCCTTTCCAGAGGTCAAACGTCACGCCGAGATCGGCGTATTCACGCTCGATGGCGTCGCGCGACAGCGTGACAAAGTGTTTCCAGAGCGCGCGATATCCCGGCCGGCCGGCCTGCAGCGCCGCCGTCGCTTCGCGCGCGTCCATGGCGCGGGCCGGATCGGCTTTGCACGCAGCCGATGCTTGTGGATAAAGTCGCTCAAGGTCAGCCAGCGACACGGGTGGCTCTTCGGAATAAGGCCCGCTCGACGCTTCATCGAAATAAACGAGATCCGGCTGTTCGCGCTGCAGTTCCGTAATCAACTGCCCCATGGGGGCGCCCCAATCGCCGAGATGGACGTCGCCAATGACCTTGTCGCCGGCGAGCCGGAACAGCCGCTTGAGGCTCTCGCCAATGATCGCGGCGCGCAGATGCCCCACATGCAACGGCTTCGCGACGTTCGGCCCGCCATAGTCCATCATCACGGTTTCAGGCGAAGGCGATTTCCACGCGCCGAGTCGTTCGTCAGCGCCAAGCGCGTCAACGCGCTCGGAGAGCGCCGCATCCGTCAGCGTCAGATTCAAAAATCCCGGACCGGCGACGCTCACATCGGCGAATATGCCGTTCGCCGCCAGGCGGTCGGCAACTTCTTGCGCGAGCGCGCGCGGGTTTTGCTTGCGCGCTTTGGCGGCCGCCAGCGCTCCGTTGCACTGAAACTGCGCGAGGTCCGGCCTGTCCGCCGGGCGCACCGCGCCCAGGGCGGGGTCCAGATCGGCGTCAGCAAAAGCTGCCCCGACGATGGACGACAACTCGTCTCGAAGGATCATTGCAGTTCGGGGAATTTCAGGCTTTTGCCGGAGCGGTTGAAGATCGCCTGTTCTGGCGTCAGGGCCAGACCGACGATAATTTCGAAGTTGAGACCAGAGGTTTCTTCGTTGACGCGCGGGATCGTTATTTTATCGATCTCTTCATTTTTAACCACGACGCGGCGGCCTTCGTCAAAATCGACCTCGACGTAAAAGTCTTCCTTGGCGATCACTTCCAGGTTGGTGCGCGTTACGGCCACGAAATATTTGAAGACTTTCTTGCCATTGGCGCCCTTCGGCCCCTTGCCGAACGCCATGGCGAGGTCGACTTCCGCCTCGATGGGGCGGTCTTCGAAATAACGGCAGGCGACTTCGACGCCCGTAATCTCGGCGGAATAAGCGACGTCCTCAAGGATTTGCTCGCCGTCGAATTCGACAAGCCGCGCGGCGTCGGCCAGCGCAACCGTGTTCGGGCATGGCGCGGGATTGCGTTCCTGGGCGGCGCGGCTGTTGGTCCCGCAGCCCGCCGCAGCCATGAGTGCGGCGATTAGCGCTGGCGCTAACAGTTTTTTCATGGAAGCAAACCCTTATAGATGTTCATAAAATCGCCTTACAGTCGTCCGACAAGCGCCGTCCCGATGATGTCATTAGGTGAAACAGTACGTAGCGGGTCGCGCCGGAAGGCGCAACGGCCCGTCAAAAGCGCCCGGGGAGCCGCTGCTTGTGTCTAAAGTACCAGTCCATAATCGCGCCAGCGCGGATGCGCCGCACGCCCTTCATGTGCGTCTGGCGTCGCCGCGCGGTTTCTGCGCCGGCGTCGAACGCGCGATCCGCACTGTTGAGGAAACGTTGGCCGCCCACGGCGCACCGGTCTATGTGCGACACGAAATCGTCCACAACAAACATGTCGTCGAACGCCTCGCAGCCATGGGCGCGGTCTTTGTAGAAGACCTGGACGATGCGCCCGACGACCGGCCGGTTGTTTTTTCCGCTCACGGCGCGCCGCAGGCCGTGTTCGACGAGGCTGAGCGCCGCGAGCTTCTGGCGATCGACGCAACCTGCCCGCTCGTTCTGAAAGTGCACAATCAAACGCGCCGGCATGTCGCCGCGGGACGCCGCATCGTTCTGATCGGTCATCGCGGACATCCGGAAGTTGTCGGCACCATGGGCCAGGCGCCCGATGGCGCGGTGACGCTGGTTGAGACCATCGACGATGTCGCGGCGCTGCCCGATGCTTTTGCGTCCGGCGACCAGCCCCTCGCCTATGTGACGCAAACGACCCTTTCTGTTGACGACACCGCCGGCATCATCGCAGCGCTGAAGAAACGGTTCCCGCTGATCGCCGGTCCCGCGCGCGAGGACATCTGTTATGCGACGTCGAACCGTCAGTCGGCAGTGAAAGCAATTGCTTCGGACACGGACCTTGTATTGATTATCGGCTCGCAAACCTCATCGAACTCGCAACGGTTGGTGGATGTCGCGCTTGCCGCGGGCGCGCGCGAGGCGATCCTGATCGATGAAATCGGCGAGGCGGACTGGTCTTTGATAGACGGCGCGGCCACCATCGGCGTCAGCGCCGGCGCATCGGCGCCGGAGGACCTCGTTGAAGACCTTCTGACTGCGCTTGCCGCACGCCGGCGCATCACCATTGAAACGGTCGAGACCGCGCAAGAAGACATCGTCTTCAAAACGCCGACAAAGCCCGTGGCGGCGCCGTCCCAAAGCGTCTTCTCGCAAGCCGGAAGCAACGCCAGCAAGCATTGAGGCGATGGAAAATCCTCGCCGACACCCCACATTTCACTTGACCTAGCGGATGCAACCGCGAAACAGTCGCGCGCACCGGCGCTGCAGCGCTATCGAACGACAGCACCCTGGCGGCGCCTTCAAAAATTAACGCTTTATACGGATGATACTGTGATCGAAATTTACACCGACGGCGCCTGCTCCGGCAATCCCGGTCCCGGCGGCTGGGGCGTCCTCATTTTAAACGATGGCGAAGAGGTCGAACTTTACGGCGGCGAAGCAGAGACGACGAACAACCGTATGGAAATGATGGCGGCGATTGAAGCGCTCACCGCCGCCAGCGAGGGCGAGCCTGTTCGTCTGTATACAGATTCTCAGTACGTCAAAAACGGGATCACCCAGTGGATCGCCGGCTGGAAACGCAATGGCTGGAAAACAGCATCGAAAAAGCCGGTGAAAAACCAGGACCTCTGGCAGGCGCTTGACACGCTTGCCTCAGCGCGCACCGTTGAATGGCGCTGGGTGAAGGGCCATGCAGGCGACGCCGGCAACGAGCGCGCAGACGCCCTCGCCCGCCGCGGTGCGGAAGAAGCAGTCGCTTAAGGAAACGACCGCTTCACCGCACGCGCATAGCTATTAGACGATCAAAGCTGGCCGAGCATATGTTCGGCGCTCGACACCTCGAACGCGCCCGGCTCTTCGACGTTAAGCTGCGTGACGACGCCGTTTTCCAAAATCGCGGAAAAGCGCTGACCGCGCTCGCCCATGCCAAAACCTTTACCGTCCATGGTAAGGCCCATGGCGCGTGAAAGATCGCCATTGCCGTCGGCGAGCATTTCCACTTTGCCGCCGGCGCCCTGATCCTTGCCCCATGCATCCATGACAAATGCATCGTTCACGGACATACAGACGATTTTGTCGACGCCTTTTTCCTTAAACGCGCTTTCGTTCTGAATGTATCCCGGCAAATGCTTGGCCGAACAGGTCGGCGTAAACGCGCCGGGCACCGAAAAAAGCGCCACCTTGCCGGCGCCGAGCGCTTCGCGCGCATCGGCTTCCTGCGGTCCGGCGTCAGTCGCCATCATAATTTTTACGCTGGGGATTTTTTCACCCACGGAAATCGCCATGTTCTTTTCTCCTTTTTACACCAGGCGCTCTCAAAAACGGCGGCCGGCGGTTGATGAGCATATTGTGCGTCATATCTGTGGTTGCAACGCCCGCAAACCACGCATAGCCTTTGCCCATGAAAGACATCGACGACGACACGGCCCAAGCGCACCTCGCCGCCGACCAGGATTTCCTGACCGGCAAACTGCTGATCGCCATGCCCAATATGGGCGACCCGCGTTTCGAGCAATCGGTTATTTTCATGTGCTCTCACGACGAACATCACGCCATGGGCGTGATCGTCAACAAGCCTCTGGCGGAGGTCGAACTCGCCGACCTTCTGGAGCAACTGGACATCGACCCGCAGGAAGAAAAATCGGATACGCCGGTCTTTTTCGGCGGCCCTGTTCAGACCGAGCGCGGGGTCGTTCTCCACACGCTGGACTATCGCCGCGAAACGACCATCACGCTCGGACCGGATATCGGCATCACCGCATCGCGTGAAATCCTCGCCGATATCGGCGGCGCGGCGCCGTCGCGTCCCGCGCCGCGTCGGTCGCTGCTTGCAATCGGGCATGCCGGTTGGGGGGCCGGCCAGCTGGAGCAAGAAATCACCATGAACGCATGGGCCCATTGCGACGCCGACGAGGCGATTATCTTCGATGGCGCCTCCCGGCCATCCTGGAAAGACGCTTTGCGCAAGCTCGGCGTCAACAGCGCCATGTTCTCCGCCGCATGGGCGCAAGGGCGCGACGAAGACACGCCGTTGAATTAGGGGCTTGGGCGCGCCTTCCTTCCGACGCAAAGTATCTGTTTTTACTGAAATGCCTTCCAGCGCCCGCACTCTATCGAGGCCGAATGAGTGGCGCCCTGTCTTATCCGTTCAAATGCATGCCAAGGACCCTTGACATCCGGCACAACGCAATGACAAGTTACCTTGTCATTGCGGAAAGGGTATATCTCATGCCAACGTCTACTGGGTCTCAAGTCGCAGCATCTATCATTATTTTTCTCGGCGTCGCTTTTGTCTGGGCAGTCGACCCGCCTTTTGTCGTGACCGCCATCTTCATGGCCGCGTGCGTTGGGTACTCGGCCTGGATTTTCGTTTCAGTTTTTCGGGGGGCCGATGAACTGGAATCGGCAGGCGTACGATACGGTCTGGCGGCGGCAAGCGGGTTCGGCGCTCCCTTTTCCCTCGCCTTCGTCATGCTCGTGATCGCCGCGCCAAACGTTCAAAACGCAATTGCAAACATAGCGGCGGTTTCAAAAACCGGTTTGCCGCCGGCGGCAGGCGGGTTCGCATTGGGCATAACTTTTACCGTGATTGTGTTGTGCGTCGTGCTCATCATCGCCAATTCGCTCTGGTGGGCGTCCAGGCGGTAGCCGCAGCGGGTATCTGTCACAACGATGAAAAACAAAATTCGGGTCTTGCGCGCCGAACGACGCTGGACACAGGCCGATCTCGCCAGAGAGCTCGGCGTTTCGAGAAATTCGGTCAATGCAATCGAAAACGGAAAATACGACCCTTCGTTGCCGCTGGCGTTCAGAATTGCGCGGCTCTTTGGCCAGTCCGTTGAAGATATTTTTCAGGACGAAGCCTGATGAATAAAAGCCTCCGGCGCCTTAAATTGTGTGTTGCGCATCGTGTTCGGCAGGGTGCTTGGCGAGACGTCGCCAAGTGTACAAAGTAAATGGAGTGGTTTTTCGATGAAGCGACTATTGGTAGGGATCGCCGCGATTTTATCGAGTGTTAGCGGCGGCGCCGTCGCTCAAACGAAAGACGAAGGCAAATCGACGCCGCCACAGTCCATCGAAGAGCTCTCTAAAAAAATCACCGACATCGTTGAGCGGGACGACATGGTCGGCGCCGCGGTCGCCCTTGTAAACGCGGACGGCGTCTTCTGGACGCAAGGGTTTGGCGACGCCGACAGAGCGGCCGGCATTGCGGTAACGCCTGACACGCTGTTCCGCGCCGGCTCGACCGGCAAGAGCGTCACAAGCCTCATTGCCATGCGGCTGGTCGAGGAAGGCCGTCTCGATCTCGACGCGCGGTTACGCGATGTGGCGCCGGAAGTGAAGTTCACCAACAAATGGGAAGACGAAACGCCTGTGCGACTCGTGCATCTTCTGGAACACACGACAGGCTGGGACGACTTCCAACTCTCTGAGTATCGAAGCGTTGCGCAAGGAACGACGCTAGCGGACGGATTGGCCGTCAATCCCCGCTCGCGCACCTCGCGGTGGCCGCCGGGACATTACCCTGCCTATTCCAATTCCGGCCCCGCCGTCATGGGATACGTTCTGGAGAAAGTGACCGGCGAAGACTTCGAAACGCTGGCGCAACGCTATGTGTTTCAGCCGCTCGGTATTGAAAACGCGACCTTCAATCAATCGGAAGAAGACTTTGCGCGCCTTGCTAAAAGTTACGCGCTGACCGGCGCGGCGATTGAGAATACGCGCATTTGGGCCGGCCCATCGGGGACGCTGGCAATTTCCGCCCGCGACTTTGGCCCTCTCATCCAGTTCTATATTCGCCGCGGCGAAGTCGACGGCGCAAGCCTCATGTCGCCGGACAGCATTGACCGTATCGAGCGCCCCGAAAGTTCGCTGGCGGCGAAAAACGGCCTCACGCTCGGATATGGCCTCGGCAATTACGCGACGCTGGATCGTGAGAACAACGCCATTTATCATGGTCATGATGGCGGGTTGAACGGATTTCTCACCACATACGCCTATCGTAAAGACGCGGGCGTTGGCTATGTCATCCTTTCCAACTCACAAAACCTCATTGGACTGAACAAGATCCGGCGCCAGGTTCAGAACTATCTGGGAACGCTTACACCAAAGCCGGCCGCCCCCGATCTAACGGCTGCCCCTGACTTGAAAGACTATGAGGGGCTTTATCAGGCCTTCACGCCGCGCAGCGAAAGCGCTCGCATGATACTGGAAATGCTCGGCGTTATTCATGTCTATAAAGATGGCGACGATCTCTTCATGCGGAGCATTCTGAGCAGTCAACCAACGAAACTGACCGCTTTCGGAAACGGTCGTTTCGCACCGCAGGGCGCGCCGGAAGCAGATCGCATTTTTTTTACAAATGACAGAGGCGATGCGCAGCTCGCACTGGGTGTCGATTTACAAAGCGGCGCGTTTCGCAAGGTCGGTCCCCTTCGGGCTTTTGGTCCAACCGCCATCGTCGCGTTTTTTATCATCAACACCATCATTGCAGTTTTGTTTACAATCGCGTGGGGGATGGGCCGGCTTTTCGGAAAATTTCAAAACACCCATCGCTGGCGCGTTTGGACGTTTCCCATGGTGTCGATCCTGGTCTTCGCCGCCGGGAACATCATCGCGGTCATCGCCTCGGTCATCAATCCAAATGCCTATGAACTGCTCGGAACCGCCAATATCGTAACCAGGACGATACAGCTTAGCGGTATCCTGATGCCCCTCTTGGCAGGCTTTGCCGTGTTCGCATTGTTCAAAGCCGAAAATGTGTCGCGCTGGGCGCGCTGGCATGCGGGCGTTGCGACGCTGTCCATCGCAATGCTGTCTGCATTATCGTTTTACTACGACCAGGTCGGAGCGCCATTCTGGGCTTATTCGCCGGCCACATATGAACGCTATGTGGGACTTTAACACTGCATGAAACAGGGCGTTCGTAGTTGCGTTGCCCATTCATTACCGTCAGTGCAAAGCGGAAGTTCTGGAGTAGAGCAAGCGCCACATCTTTGGCGGATGGGAACCGCCAACCGACGGACGGTCATTCCGCCTCACGGAATGAGTTGCCCCAAACGGCCCTAGCGGAGACCGCTGCGCCAGGGCCGCCAGCGGCTTTCTTTTCTTTCCTCAGCGTCACCCTTCGCCACAAGCTCCGTATCAACCGTTTCGGCGTCGCGCGCCGCAAGATCGGTTTTATCGCCATGGGCCTCTGCGCCGCCATCCGCAGCATCAATGCTTTCCAGCACAGGAGAGGAAGGCTCGCCCTCCTCCGCCCCGTCCCGAGCGCCGGCCGGCGCCGCGTGGCGAGGCGCTGCGTCTCCAGCGTCTGCGGCATGCAATGGTCTGCCGTATAAAAAACCCTGCCCGTAAACGCATCCGATATCACGCACCGCATTCGCGGTCGCTTTTGTCTCGACGCCCTCAGCAATAACATGCATGCCGAGGTCTTTGCCGAGTGTCGCAAGCGCGCTGACGATTTTCGACTTGTCGTTGCCTTTTTCGAGATCATCGACGAATGACTTATCGATCTTGATATAGTCGAAATCGAATTTGTGCAGGTTCGACAGGCAGCTGAAGCCCGCACCGAAATCGTCGAACGCAAGCGCAGCGCCTGCGCTCTTCAGACTGCGGAAGATTTTCCCCGCAGCCGCGCTGTCGGAAACCGCATCCGCCTCCGTTAGCTCCAAAACGAGCGCATTGTCAGGGAGCTTGTATTCGTCGATCGCACCCCGCACCGCATCGACAAAACCAGGCGCGCGCATCTGCCCGAAAGAAACATTAAGCGTCACGAAGAGACGCTTGGCTTTTTCGGTTTTTATTTTTTCCGCGAGAAAAGCGCCAGCGGCTGATAACATGGTTTGCGCCAACGCCTCGCCCTTGCCCGCCGCTTCCGCGGTTTTCACGAAGGATTCAGGCCCCTCGTCAACGCCTTCCTCCTGACCGCGCCACCGCGCGAGCGCCTCATAGCCGGCGACTTTTTCAGAGTTAAGCGACACGATCGGCTGAAACGCCGCAACGATGTCGCCCTTATCGAGGGCGTCCGAAAGTTTTGCGCCCGCGGCCATCATGGCTGCGGTCGGCACAACGGCCGCCGCTGTCGCCTTTCGCACGTCGCCAGCTTTGGCGCCCGCGCCGGGCGACGCCTCGTCATCGACGCCTTCGACAAAGGCGACCACACGCTCTAACTCATTTGTGGACGGATCAATGGCGCGCGCACCGCGCAAGCGGACAATGCGTCCATCGAAAAGTTTTAAAACAACGTCGAAAGCGCCGTCCTTGGCCATGGCGACTTCGTTTTCGAACCGCGCCACGTCAGTTTCGTGGACGAACCGGCGCATGGCTTCCGGCGTAAATGGCGCGGTTGAGTCGGCCCCGAGGATCTGCGGCAGCGACGATGTCTGCTCCACCGCGCCATCGCTCCAATCCCAGGTCGCGATGCCGGCGTAATCGAGAACCCGCGCGATCTGACTGTCGATCACGATCTCGTCGCGCTCGGCGGCGCCGCCATTGCTGAAATCCTGCCGCACCGCATCGGGATCGCCATAAGCGCCCATACGCCCGGGCCCGTCGATGAACGCAGCGAGGCTCGCGGCAAGGACGCCGACCGAAAAGAACGCATGCGCAGCGCCGGCCGCAATCGCTGATTCGGCGCCAAAAAACGGACTGATAAGAGATCCGGCGACCACCAGCACGGCGCCGGGCAAGACCATCTGCGCGCCTGCGTCGCCCTTCACCGCCTGCCAGACGGCCAGCAGGATCGCAACGCCGCCAACACCGTAAAGACCGAAGCGCAGAAGCGGCGCAAGATCGACACGGTCGACAAAATTAATGACGCCCATGCCCGCAAAAACGAGCGCAAAGGTAAACAGAACCGCGCCCATGATCGCGCTGCGCCGCGCCGCGCCGATCGACGCAGACAAGAAGAGCAGCACCGCCGCAGCGAACAACCCTTTGAAAAGAACCGCCATATTCGCGGTCTCGCCGCCGAGATAGCCAAGCTGCCCCAGTTGCAGCGCGCCGCCGGCAATCACCAGCAGCAGTGCGGCGAGAGCAACAGAGCTCCGCCTCATCAGGGTTAGGCCGGTAAGGTAAGCGGCGGACACAAAAAAAGCGCCGAGAACGGCGCCGCGTAAAAGGTCTATCCCTCCAGACGTTGCGAAAATCTCCCCACCCGTCGCACCGACTGCAACCACGTTAATCATACCGGCCCCGAACCCTTTGTTTTACATAAAATATCGCCGACAGCGCTGTCCCTCGCGCTGCGACAATAAAGCCCCAAACATGACGGATATTGTCACGCTCAATTTGGATTCGTGCAAGACCCCGGCCGGACCGAAACGGGAATTATTTCCTGGAAAGGCGCCTTTTTTTCGTTTTGGCGCCGTCTCGGCCTATGCGGGAGCGCCATCGGTCCCATCTTCGCTCACCTCGAAAGCGCCGGCAGTGAGCGCATAAAGATCGTGATCGCGCCAGGTTCCGTTGATCTTGAGATATTCGCGGGCGCACCCTTCATGGCGAAAGCCGGACTTCAGCAAAAGCGCCCTGGAGGGCTGGTTCTCGGGCTGGCACGCCGCTTCAATCCGGTTGAGGCCGAGCCCGTCGAACCCATGGCGGACAATCGCTTCAATCGCGGCGCGCCCATATCCACGTCTTACAAAAGGCTTGCCGATCCAATAACCGAGAGTTGCGGTTTGTGCGGCGCCATATCTGATGTTGGACAGGGTCGCGCCGCCAACCAGCACCCGATCTTCCCGCCGAAAAACCAGCAATGGCAGACGCGCGGCTGACCTTGCCTGCCGTTCAAAATAGCGAAGGCGCCGCCGGAAGGCCGCAACGGATGTCTCCGCCTCCGTCCAGCTTTCTTCCCAGGGCGTCAGATGCTCGCGGCTCTCTTCGCGCAGCGCCGCCCACTCGCCGTAATCGGTAACGGTCGCGCGCCTGAGAACGACCCCATCGCACACCAGAACCGGATCGAACCCTACCGAGCTCGTCGTTTTGATTAAAAACATAGGCCTTCGCCAATAACGCCTACTCTTTCCTTGCGGCCTTATTCGCCCAACGACCTGTGGAAAGCAGCCACCCTTTTCCCACAACCTTTCAACATGCTTTCCACATATTTTCCACAACACCTTGTGAACTTCATCCGACGCAGCGCGGCGACGCTCCAAGATGCATATACGCAACGCTTTCAGCGAAACTGCACACCGTGTGGAAAAAACGGCGCAAACACGGCCGAGAACTATCGTAGACAACTGATCCGGAAAGTCAGGCGCGCGCAGCGCTCCCATATCACATCACTCTTTCTTTCGGGATCCAGAAAATGACACCATTCTTGAACACCGCGATTTTTAAACGCGCGGGCCTTATCGCAGGCGCATCCGTCCTCGCGCTTTCGATGGCTGGCGAAGCCGCAGCCCAGGCGAGCCTCGATTCCATTATCGTCACGGCGCAAAAACGCGATGAAAACCAGCAAGAAGTTCCGATCTCAGTGGAAACGCTGTCGCAGGAGCGCCTCTCCGACATTATCGCCGCCGGCGAGGACATTCGTGCGCTCGCCGCGCGCATTCCAAGTCTTTATGCCGAAAGCTCCAACGGCCGTTACGCCCCGCGGTTTTATATTCGCGGCCTCGGCAATGTGGATTTCGACCTCGCCGGATCGCAGCCCGTCTCCATCGTTATGGACGACGTTGTTCTTGAAAACGCAATATTAAAAGCCGCACCCTTGTTCGATATTCAGCAGGTGGAAGTTTCGCGGGGGCCGCAAGGCACGCTGTTCGGACGCAACACCCCCGCGGGCGTCGTTAAGTTCACGACCGCGAAACCGACAAACGAATTCGACGCATACGGTCAATTCGCCTACGGCACGCATGACACGATCACAGCGCAGACCGGCATCGGCGGCCCGCTTATCGAGGACAGATTGTCCATTCGTCTGTCGGGTCTTTATCAGCGGCGCAGCAACTGGGTCGACAACGGCTTCACTGGCGAAAACGACGTGATTGGCGGCTTTGAAGACATCGCGGGACGCATCCAGCTTCTTTATACGCCCAGTGAAGACATCGACATCCTGTTGAACTTCCACGGACGCAATTATGACGGCACATCGGCGCTCTTCCGCGCCAACACGATCCGGCGCGGCGGCGGCCTTGAAACTGCGAATTTCGATCGCGACACCGTGTTTTTCGATGGCGGCCAGAACAACCCGCAGGAAACCGACAGTTGGGGCGGTTCCGCCAAACTCGACTGGCGCTTCGGCGGCGTGACGCTGACGTCGATCACCTCGTATGAGACGGCCGACGGTTCAAGCCTCGGCGATATCGACGGCGGTTTCGTCGGCCCGAACTCGTTCTTCGATCCAGCCAATGCGCCCTCGCCGCTGACGTCGGACACCATCGCCTTTCCCGCCGAAACCCGCGACGCCATCGACGAACTCGATCAGTTCACGCAGGAAATCCGACTCGCCTCGAACGGATCGGGTCCGCTCAACTGGCAGGTCGGCTTCTTCTATTTCGATACCGAGTTTGACGTCTCGACCGTCGGCCCGGGCTTCCCGCCGCTGACAACCCTGCGCCACGGGATCGACAGCTGGGCGCTGTTTGCGCAGGCAAGCTATGACCTCACCGATGCGCTCACAGTGACCGGCGGCGTTCGCTACACGGAAGACAATCGCGATTTTGAGGCGGTCGTCCTGCCGCCCGCCGTGACGGTGAACCCGACCTCGATTTCCGATGAGGACTTCAGTTGGGACGTGAGCGGACTTTATCGTGTCAGCGACGGCTTTAATCTATATGCGCGCGTCGCCCGCGGTTTCCGGGGGCCCGCGATCCAGGGCCGCGACGTGGCGTTCGCCGCCTTTTCCGGCGCGGTCGATCCGCAGACCGTCGCAGACTCAGAGACGATCCTGTCTTTTGAAGCGGGTTTCAAATCGGAGCTCTGGGAAAACCGCGCGCGCCTTAACGCAAACGCATTTTACTATCGCGTCAACGACCAGCAATTCTCCATCATCGGCGGCGCGGGCAACATCAACCAGGTCATCAACGCCGACAAGGGCGTCGGCTGGGGATTTGAAGCCGACGCCGAAGCGGTCATCACCGATAACCTCTTCGTATCGGCGGGCTTCGCCTACAACAACACGGAAATTCAGGACGATGATCTTGCGACCGCCACCTGTGGTTCAGGTCTGTGCACCGTCACCGACCCCTTAAATGCTTTCGGTCAGGCGCTGATCGACGGCAACCCGTTCCCGAACGCGCTGGAGCTGACATTTAATGCGTTTGCGGAATATACGATGCCCTACCGGGACAAGGGCGAGTTCTTCGTCAACACCGATTGGGCGGTGCAGGGCAAAACCAACTTCCTACTCTATGAAACACTCGAATTCCGCTCCAGCGGCAATTTCGAAGGCGGCGTGCGCGTCGGCTATCGAACCGCAGACGACAAGGTCGAGGGCGCGTTCTTTGCGCGCAACATCACCGACGAGGTGAACCTCAAGGGCGCCATCGACTTCAACAACCTGACAGGCTTCTTCAACGAGCCGCGCATTGTCGGCTTCCAGATCACGGTCCGAAACTAAAAGCGCTCGCCGGTTCGCCGCTCTCGCCTTGGGGCGAGCCGGCGGCCGGCCCGCTTCACCGTGACGCCCTTGGGTCACTCTTGGGCCGCCTTTGCGCCACGCAGATAATCCTATACATGGGGTTTGCGAGTTCGTCGGCGCGCATCGCCGCCTTATGCAACGATCAGCGCGGGGTCCCCATGAAGCTCTTGCATTCGATCATCAGGGCGATTGTCGCGATCTTCGCGATTCTGATGATTTTAATCGGCGTTATCTTAGCGCCATCGCCGATCCCTTTCGGGATCATCCTGGTCGCCCTCGGCTTTTTCCTGCTGGCTGCGGTGGCCCCGGGCTTCGTGCGCTGGCTGCGCCGACGCTGGCGATGGCTCGATCGGCTGCTCCTGAAGCTTGAAGACATCATGCCGCGCTGGATTACGCGTCACTGGCGTATTCCCCGGGACGAGGACGCCGAATAGCGCCAGGCTCCTGGCGTCAACGTTTGCTGGACATCCAGTAATTCAAATGTGCGGGTGTCAGGAACTCTTCTCAACCTGCGTAAATTCAAGCTCGACAGGGGTCGCTCGACCGAAAATCGACACGGCGACCTTGAGGCGCGTTGCGTCTTCATCGACCTCTTCCACAACGCCGGAGAACGATGCAAAGGGCCCGTCGGTGACGCGCACGTTTTCGCCAATCTCGAACGTGATGGTCGGACGCGGACGCTCGGCGCCCTCCTCGATAACGCCGCGAATGCGATCGACTTCCTTTTGCGGCACCGGCAGGGGCTTGGAGCCCGAGCCCAAAAAGCCCGTCACCTTCGGCGTATCCTTGACGAGGTGATAGGTGTCATCGTTCAGCACCATCTTGACGAGGACATAACCCGGAAAGAAGCGCCGCTCCGTATTGATCTTGCGGCCCCGGCGCACCTCCGTCACCTCTTCGGTCGGCACGAAGAGCTCTTCAATAAAATGCTCGAGGCCTTTTTCCTGCGCCGCCGTTTGAATCGATTCCGCGACTTTTTTTTCAAAGTTCGAATAAGCGTGAACAATATACCATTGCGCGGCCATAGCGGTGTTCCATCCGTTCGTTTTTAAGTCTGTCTCGCGGCGTTATAAACACCGGGCGAAAAAGGGTGGCCGGCTTTTCGCTAACCGGGTGCGGCCAATCGGAGATTACAACACCCCGGACCTGCCTGCATTCATCGCCAGCGCGCTAGGAAAGCGCGACGCATTCAATCGGCAAAATCGTACAAATGCCGTAGCGCAGTGTCTGATCGACGACGAAAAAGAAAATCGACATGATCGCCACCATGATCAGCACCATGATGGTCGAGACCATGGTCTCGTTGCGCGACGTCCATGTGACTTTGCTGGCTTCAGCGCGAACCTGCTGCAGGAATTCCAGGGGATTCGTATTTTTCTTTTTCTTGACCTCGGCGGCTTTGCCCTCAATGACTTCGCCGTCGGACGTCGATTTTTTCTTCTTCGCCATGCTTGTCCGCTTTCAACCACCTTCGACGAGACATAACAGATCGTGCGCCGCTGCGGCGCTTTAACTCATCTCGACAGGTTTCAGGAAGATACACCGCCCTACCTAAGGTATTTTTTGCATTCGTCAAGCGCCCGCAAGTCGGGCCCGCTTATTCGGCAACCGTCGCGGCCCGGCCGTATTTCGCCCAGCATTGCTGCATCGGCGTGTTCTCGCCATATTGTCCGTCAAACCAGGGCGCGGAGCCCAGATCGCCGGCGCCCACATAGTTGGACAGAACGCTCGACGGAAACTCCGTCCAAAGCGCGTCCAGAACGCCGCAATTGACCCGCGCCGCCTCGGGACTGCGCATGAAGTCGCGGTAAAACGCCTTCAACGCGGCACTATGGGGGCCGTGGGCGGATGCCATGAATTTCGGCTCCCGGGAATGGCTGCCGCCCTCATAGGCGTGGAACTGCGTGATGCCGAACGAATTGGCCATCGCCCGCTGCGTACGCCAATTCCTTACTATGGAAGCACGCGATCCATGCGTCGTTTCGGGGCCGTTCAGCATCGCGTCAGCAACTTTTTTAGCCAACGCGTCGGTTCCCATGGACGAAAGCGCTTCATAAAAGCGCTGATGCATGGCCGTGTTTTCATCTGCAGTCGGAGACCCATGCTTTTTGGCGGAAATGTCCGGAAACACGTCGGCAACCCAACTGTTGTCGCCCCAGTAGTTGTTCAGGCCAAGCGCCGTACGCGATGCGGCGGCTTTCCAATCAAGTCCCTTGTCTTCGAAATACTTCTTATATCCCACGAGGGCGCGCTTGGTCGGAACATCCCACGCCGTTTGGCTTTCAACCATATAGACAACCGGCTGAGAGCGGCCGGCGCGCTTAAGCGCGGCTTCCAGCGTCTCATGCCATTTGCCCATGAGATAACCATATCCATGGTTTTGCGACCACTTGTCACCGGTCAAATACTCGCCAACGCCTCGCGCATAGTGAACCGAGGCGGCGTATTTTGCGGAAATGTTCCAGACCTCATTATCGAGCGTGACGTAAAGCGTGCGCGTCTCCGGATAGCCGGACGCAATCAACGCCGCCACAAACGCGTCGGCATATCGCTCCCATTCGGGGCTCGATAAAATCTCGGCCGCGTTTGCAAAAGACGCCTCGCCGAAATGGTCATGGGCGGACCGCGTTGGATAATCGAAAACACTGAACGAGGCGCCCAACTGCATGGGCGCGTGCGCCCACAATTCGACATCAGCCTCCACAGCAAGCGCAAACACCGCCTCCAATGGCATCGAAAAATGGGAATGGCGCGTCTCTTTTGTGGGCAGCCACTGATAGTTCCCCCAATGAGCCGCATCCATCGTCGCAATCTGATCGACGGAACTGATGAGCGCGCGATTAGCCTCCTGCAAATCCATCATGCGCACAACATGATACTGCCGCACCATGTCGATAAAACGCGGATTATAGATCTTGCCCGCACGGTGCAGCGCTTCATTCTCTTTGCGATAAAGCGCCATCTTGGTGACGCCGCCGCGACCGATCCAGGTCATGCTGATTCGAACAGCGTTGTTCACCGCCGATCCGGGCGGGCCGCGATGGAACTCAATGCGGTTTCGTTCAACCTTGTCGATTTTGGCAGAACCGCCTTCCAGTTTGATTTCGGCGTCGCCTTCCCATTCAAGCACCCATTCGCCTGCGTAATACTCGCCAAACCCGCGCAGTTGGCCTGTTTCCGGATCGTTGATCGCGCCGTTCTGCATCCATTTGGATTTGACCGGCGATCCGTTGGGCGCCGGCTTCACCGGCAGTCCGGTGACGGGATCCAGAACACCCGCTTCATAAAGATCGTTCGTCGAATAATTCTCCGCGACCCACTGCCCGTCGGACGCGCGCAGAAGGTTTATGTAAGGCTCTTCAAAACTGAAGGTCGCCGCCGCCCAGGGACCGATCTGCAGTTTGCGGGATCCGTCGTCAGCGTCTTCCTGATTTCCGGCGGAACCAACGATGGCAAGCGCGCCATTGTTTTGTGCAACGGTCGCGACTTGCGCCGCCGCGGATGCCGTTTCAACGCCTGCGTTTTCGGCCGCAGCGCCGTCGCTGCGCGAACATGCCGGCGCCGTCAACGCGACAACAGCGGCCATCGCCGCAACGGTGCAGCGCGCGAACTTCGACGATGTCTCCACATGAAAAGCCAGTCGGTGAAAAATCCGCATAGAACACTCTCCCTGCCGCGATCAGGCGGCTTGTTTCAGGCAACGTGATTTTCATCCTCGGTAACAGATAGAACACGGCCTGCCCAGCCGACAGAGCCGATTGGGGAGGCGTGAGTGAGCGCCGATTTAAGGCTTACGCAAAACGCGGCGGCGCACCGGACGGAAACCCATAAGGCCGGTCTTCCGGCTGGGGTCGCCGTGCGATGCGCCGAATATGGTCTTTTCAGACCAGACTGGCCTCGATCCAAAGCCTATTCGCCTCGGCTCCAAACCGGCAATCGCCCTGGCGTCCAGGGCGCGCCAAGCTCGCCCAGCGACGTTTCGAGACCGTCGATCCCCTCCCCGATCGCGCTCAGTTCAGCCAGCACCGATTCGAACTCTTCAGCGGCGATGTTGTAAGCGTCTTCATGAACGCCGGCGACCGGCGCCTGACTTGACCACGCCGACGACCGGATCGTCTCCACCCGCGCCTCGACAGACAGGGGCGCTGGCTCGTTGCGACCGGCCACCGTTGCGTCGCCGAGCAAGGCGACATCGACATCGTCCAGACGCGTCTCCAGCGCCTTCAGGTCCGCCGCCATCGCGGGCGTTGCGCCGGGCGTGCGATCAAGCGCGGCCTTAAGATGCGCAAGACGATCATGCATTTCCGCCGACGCCTCGCCGGCGCCCGCGACAGCGCGAATAAGGTCGCTGGTCTGCGTTTGGAAGGCGAGCAGCGCTGCAGGATCGCTCGTCGTCTCCGGGCTTAGTTCAAGCGGTTTCAGCGTGAAGGACTGCGCCTCGCCCAGCGGCGTCGTGACGCCGTTAACGCGCTTGGCGATTTCCACGGTATAATCGCCTGGCGCCGCCAATGGCCCGAGCGGCGCGCCGCCGAAAAGGGAACCGCCATCGCTCGTGAGATCGACCGGGTCCGGCGCCTCATAGCGAAGATCCCAGGCGACACGATGCAGGCCCTTTTTCGACGGACCTTCGAAGCGGCGCACCACAGCGCCGGCGGCTTCCTTCACCGTTACGATAACCGCCGGTTCGTCTTCCCGGTCTTCCGTACGCAAATCATCCCAGCTCGGATAAGGCGTGTCGCCTCCTTCTTTGAGGGTTTCAGCCTCGGCCTTGAGGCGCGCATCGCGCTTCGATGTCAGCCCCTCGCTGAGATAGTAAGTGACGACAGCGCCGAATGCCGGGTTCTCCGAATAAAAGAAGTTGTCGCCGTTGAAAGACTGCGCGCCGCCCCAAACGCCCCAGTAATCGCCCTCAACATAAAGCCAGGGGTCCTTGACGGGAAAGAGCGTCGCCTCAGCCTCCTTGAGCTCATCGGCGGGCGCCCGCAAGGGGGTGTAATCGTCGAGAATGTAAATCCCGCGACCGAAAGTGGCGACCACAAGGTCGTTCTCGCGGCGCTGGATTTCCAGATCGCGCACCGAGATAGTCGGAAAATCACCGTCCATCTTATGCCAGGACGCGCCGCCATTCTGGGTGAAGAAGAGACCGAACTCGGTTCCCACAAACAGAAGATCAGGGTCTTCGTGATCTTCCGCAATCGTGTGCGCCGAACCCCATTCCGGCAGATCGCCGGTGATCGCACGCCAGCTGCGGCCTTTGTCACTGGTTTTGTAGACGTAAGGTTTGTAATCGCCGCGCTTGTGATTATCGAAAACGGCGTAGGCGACGTTTTCATCGTGCACGGATGCAACAAGATCCTCAACGAGCGACATGTCCGGAACGCCCGGGAAAGACCGTTCGGAGCGCCAGTCGCCGCCGCCATTTTCCGAAACGCTGATGACGCCGTCATCCGTACCCGCATAAAGAAGATCCGGCGTCACCGGACTTTCACTGAAGCCGATGATGCTGCCGTAAATCGACGTGGAATCGTTCTTCGCAATCGCATCGACGCTCCACACCCGGCCCATCACATCAAGCGCGTTGCGATTGATCTGGCGCGTCAGGTCCGGCGAGATGATTTCCCAGTTGTCGCCTCGATCATCGGACCGGAAGACTTTTTCCGCCGCGTAGTAAATTCGCGTCGGATTATGCGGACTGATGAGAAGCGGTGTGTTCCAGTTCCACTTGTAGTTATTCTCCCCGCTCGGCGGCATTGGTGTAATATAAAGTCGCTCCTGCGTGCGACGATCATAGCGGGCGAGACCGCCATACTGGTACTGCGTATAGATGATGTTCGGATCGGTCGGATCGCTTTGCGGCTTGTAACCGTCGCCGCCGAGAATGATCTTCCAGTCGGAGTTGGTGATGCCGTGCACAACGCTGGTGCGCGATGGACCGCAAAGAGAGTTGTTGTCCTGAGTGCCGCCGCAAACATTGTAAAACGGCGTATCGTTGTCGGGGGACGCACGATAAAACTGCGTGATCGGAAGATTGTCGAAATGACGCCAGACCTCGCCGCCGTCAAAGCTCTCGTAAATCCCGCCATCGCCGCCAATAAAAAGATGATCGGTGTTGTGAGGATCGATCCAGAGCGCATGGTCATCCACATGCCGGTGCTTGGCGGACAGGGGCGTAAAGGTTTTGCCGCCATCGTTGGAAACCGACGAGAATGTGTCGAGGGAATAGACGCGGTCGGGATTTTTCGGATCGACCACAATCTCATTATAATATTGCGGGCTGGTGGTCATATGACCGGAGCGCTTCTCCCAGGTCCGACCGAAATCGGCGCTGCGGTAAACGCCCTTGTCATCGTCATTCGCTTCAATAATGGCGTACACGACATTGGGTGAAGACGCCGACGCAGCAAGACCGATCCGGCCCATCTCGGACGCCGGCAGGCCGGAGGAAATTTCCTGCCATGTCGCACCGCCATCGTCGGATCTGTGAACGCCAGATCCCGGACCGCCATTAATCAGTGTCCAGACATGACGCCGGCGCTGATAGCTTGACGCCACGATGACGTTGGGGTCGTCCGCATGGACCAGAAACTCGTTGACGCCGGTGTGCTCGTCGATCTCAAGAAGCCGCTCCCAAGTCTCGCCGCCATCGACGGTTTTATAAAGGCCGCGGTCGCCCCCCTCGTTCCAGAGCGGCCCCTGCGCCGCCACGAGGACGGTGTTTGCATCATTCGGATCAATCCAGATCTGGCTGATATGGCCGGCGTCTTTCAAGCCCTTGTTTTCCCAGCTTTTGCCGCCATCGACAGAAACGTAAACACCGTCCCCATAAGCGACGGAGCGTTGCGCATTGTTCTCGCCGGACCCGACCCAGATGACGCTTGGGTCGGACGGCGCAATCTCAACGACGCCAAGAGCGTAGGAGCCTTCATTGTCGAAAATGGGTGTCCAGGTCACACCGTGATTGCTTGTCGCCCAGAGGCCGCCGGACGCAGTCGCCGCCAGAAAACGGTGATGACCGCCGGGATAGAATGCAAAGTCGGAGATGCGGCCCGATGGATAGGCGGGCCCGATATTTCTTAATGGGATAGACGCAAGCGGATGCGCCTCCTCCGCGCCGTTCGTCGTGCTCGCCGGCGCCGCGTCCGTTCCATCGGCGCACGCAACCGCCAGCACCGCTCCAGCAACGACGATCGCGCCGCTTGTCACGATCGTTCGGATGCTTATCAACCCCATTTTAGTCTCCCTCAAAACTACATTTGTAATCGAGCCTAAAGGTTTGCCACAAAAGTGGAAACAAGTTTTCTTCTAAACTGTCGAGAAAGCTTTTTTTCAGGCGCCGTTTTCACGCGAAGGGGCTCGTGGGATTGTGAACCGCCGCGTCTTCTTTTTCATATCGCTTCCTCTTATCGTTTACCTATGCTGTTCGTCGCTCAAATCGCTCGTCTCGTCGTGGTGCTTGCCGTAACAATCGCCGTCACTGCGAACGCGCTGCGTCCTGCGCCGGTATCGTTCGCCGCTGAAATTGAAACGGCGGCTTATGCGTCGACAGCCGCAACAAGCACCTCCTCTTCGTCGAAAGAAACGAACGACCGGGAAGCCGGGCGCAGCGATGAGCGCCAATGCCCCTGCCCAACGGAAATTGAGAATGCCGACTGCGACGACGGCCTGTGCAGTTGGCTGCCATCCCGGCGTACGCCCTTGAAAGCGTATAGAGAAGCGCCCGCTCGCCATGTCGCGAGCGCTCGGGAGCAAAACGGACTGCAACGCGAACCCGAACTTTCGCCTCCAAGAGCGACTGCGTGATTTTTGCTGCGCGCTGCGCAGCGTCCTTCTTTCACTCAGCATCAAACTCTTGGAAAACTCATGACTTTAAAACTCCTGGGCGACGCCCCCACTGGCGTCAAATCCGCAGACGCGGACATGATCGCGCTTGTACTGCGACTGGGTCTCGGATCGATATTCATCATCGGCGGATGGTGGAAACTCTCAAGGGCGCTCGACCCGGACCGGGCTGCGGGACTTGTCGCACGCTACATGGCCGACAATGGCTATATCAACGCGTTCTTTGAACAATACCTCTTCGCCGCGCCGGACGCCCTCCTGACCCCGCTCGGTTTCCTGATCGTTCTTTCAGCTTTTGAACTGCTCTCTGGCGTTGCCCTTGTTTGCGGGCTGTTCGTCAGAGCGTTGAGCTTTATCTACGCGTTCCTGCTCTGGACATTCGTCATCGCTTTGCCGGTCGTTACGTCGCCCGGCGCGGAGTTGAACGCGGCGTCGCATTTTTCGCCGGCGCTTCTCGTTCAAATCAGGGACGTCGGCCTTTCGGGTATCTTTTTTGTGCTGCTCAACATGGGGTCGGGCGCCTTTTCCCTCGATCGGCGGCTTTTCAACCGGGGCGCGCCGCCTTCCCACATGAATTGGAACGCCTATGGGCTTTTGCTAAGGCTTTCCGTTGCGTCGGTGTTTATCGTGGGCGGATTTTTCGCGGGCTATGATCACATCAAGTCGTTCATTGATGCGCCTATTGTTCTCATCGGCGTCGGCCTGCTTCTCGCCAGCGGATACGGCGCACGCATTGCAGCGACGGCGGCCCTCGCGATTATCGCGTGGTATAGCATCGGCAAACTCAACGCTGATGCGAGCTTGTGGGGTAACTTGAACGCCATCAAACGCGAAATAGGCTATCTAGCCGCTCTCGGCGTTCTGGCGATTTACCAGGGCGGGCGCGCATTTCGTCCTGGCGCCCTGGCCGCATCGCCGATGAATGCTTTCATTGGCAAGCCGTTAGCGGCTTAGCGCCAAGACCGGGAAAGCGCTGACCTGAGAAAGGGCGAGCCCCCGCGCTAGCCGGCGGCGCTCGCCCCACCCACCCCGATCGAGCGGACGTCTTCACAAACGGGAAAGCGGAACCGAATTTTCTTGACGCCCCGGCTTTTTCATCTACAAGTCTTTTAATATTCATATCTTCAAAATCTTGCATATATGCAGATATGAAGTTTTGAAAACGTTTTAGCCGCGGCTCGATGATACGCACGGCGCCGATAAAACGACAGTTGCGTTGACGACACCTCGCCCCTGACCGATCGCTGGGCTCTTAAAGCCCCCGCACTGAGAACATATTGCGCCATGCCGGACCGCCTCGTTATCGCAAGGGAACTCGCGGACATTTTTAAAGTGATCGCGCATCCCGACCGCATTCGGATGATCGAAGAACTGCGGCTCGGCGAGAAGGACGTCAACTCTCTCGCGAACGCGCTCGACCTGCCCAGTGCAAGGGTGTCGCAGCACCTTTCCCTGATGCGCGCGCATCGCATTGTCGAAGAGCGCCGCGACGGGCGCCATCACTACTATCACCTCATTCAGCCGGAGATCGCCGGCTGGATCGTAGAAGGCCTGGACTTCGTCGAAGGCCGCCTCGGCGGCATCGACAGAAAAGCGATCAAATCGGCTCGCCGATTGTGGTCTGCATCGTCTTAACGCCTTCTCCCTCGATGATCCTAAAAAGGAGATTTCCTATGCTCTATTCCGAATCAGGCGCCGTCAAATTTCGAAACGGTGCGTATCCGGATAAAAAGGCGGCGTTTCAAAAATCGACTTTTTAAAAATAGGCACGGACGCGCTCGTTAAAACGCATGCTTTTTAGCGGCGGCGCGTAACTTCTGAAACCAACAACAATGACTGGAGGGTTTTATGACCACAGTATCCGGAGACAGCGGCGAAAGCAGCGGCGGCGGTTTTTTCGATTTTTCAAACCTTAAAGGCGACATCTATGGCGGGCTCACCGCCGGCGTTGTCGCGCTCCCGCTTGCGCTCGCTTTCGGCGAGGCGTCTGGCGCCGGCCCCATCGCCGGCCTTTGGGGCGCCATTTTTGTCGGCTTTTTCGCCTCGCTCTTCGGCGGCACCGGCTCGAACGTTTCTGGCCCCACCGGGCCCATGGTCGTTGTTTTCGCCGGCGTCTTTGCATCCCTGTCGGGCAACCCGGCGCTCGTTTTCGCCGCAGTCGTTCTCGCCGGCATATTGCAAATCATTTTTGGCATCGTGCGCTTCGGACAATATATCCGGCTGGTGCCTTATCCGGTTGTTTCGGGCTTCATGAGCGGCATCGGCTGCATCATCATCGCCTTGCAGCTATCGCGTTTGTTCGGACACGAACCGGAAGGCGGCGGCACCATCCCGGCGCTGTCTGCAATCCCCGGTGCGGTCATGGACCCGAACTGGGCGGCGCTAACGATTGGCCTTGTGACCCTCGGCACGATCTTTTTCTGGCCAAAAAAGCTTGGCAAGTTTGTTCCGGGCGCTCTCGCCGCGCTCATTATCGGCACGCTGCTAAGCCTTGTGCTGAAGGGCGCGCCGATCCTCGGCGACATCCCGACCGGCTTCCCTTCGTTCATCATGCCGGCGTTTTCACAGGAAACGTTCCTGACAGTTCTGGAAGCTGCATTCATCCTCGCGGTACTCGGCGCCATCGACAGCCTGTTAACGTCGCTCGTCGCCGACAACATGACGCGTACGCGCCATGACTCGGACCGAGAACTGATCGGCCAGGGCGTCGGCAACACCATTGCCGGCCTGTTCGGCGCCATTCCCGGCGCGGGCGCAACCATGCGGACGGTCGTTAACATTCGCACCGGCGGTCAGACGAAAATCTCCGGCATGCTGCACGCGCTTGTGCTGCTCGCGGTCGTCATCAGCCTGTCGCCGCTGGCGTCTCAGATCCCCCATGCCGTGCTTGCCGGCATTCTGATCAAAGTCGGCTACGACATTCTCGACATCTCCTATCTCAGCCGCGCTCATAAAGGTCCGCGTTGGGATCTTGCGTTGATGGCGCTGGTTCTTGGCCTCACCGTTTTCGTCGACCTGATCACCGCAGTTGCTGCAGGCGTCGTTCTCGCCGCCCTCGCCTTCGTCAAGAAGATGGCGGACGACCAGTTGGCGGCTTTCGGTGAAAAAACGCCACGCGTCACCACGGAAGAAGAGCGCAAGCTCCTTGCAGACGCCGACGGCCGCGTCACGGTCTTCGACTTCGGCGGCCCGCTCAGCTTCGGCGCCGCTGCGGATGTTGGCCACCACGTGCGTGAACGCGTTAAGGACCGCTCGGGCGCCATCATCCTCGACTTCTCGCGGGTGCCATTCATTGACGTCTCCGCCGCACGCGCGGTCGAGACCATCGCCTGCGACGCACGCCAGGCCGGTAAAATCGTCTACGTCACCGGCATCAGCGATTCTGTGCGCAATGTCCTGACAGGTCTGGGGGCGGATCATTGCTTGCCTGCAGACACAAGCTACGACACCCGCATCGAGGCGCTTCACGCCGCCATCGCCGCGGTAAACGAAACCTTGTCGAAGTCCAAGGAGACGCCGCCTGATGCGGCCCCGGCGCAGGCGTAAAGCATTCGCCTGCGTACAATTTTCAGACAGTTTTAAATTCTCGGCGCCATCCTCCAGGGATGGCGTCGTGTTTTTTTGTGATTGTTTTATACTATTATTAAAAAATTTTTAAAGTTTCTAAGAAAAACGAAACCCGCCCCCAAACAATAAAGCGTTTTTTTTAGGGGGCGGAAAAACCACAAGGCCAAGG
>JBCCXE010000010.1:0-103080 GCA_039192395.1 Pseudomonadota bacterium | reverse complement strand
CTGCGAAAGGCCGCAAAGCGCAATGTTGAGACCCTTTGGGACGAAATCGGACGAGTGCTCGGCCGCTTCCCGCCAGATGAATGCGCAAACTACATCCGGAACTCAGGATATTGCATCACCTGATATGCAACAGGCTCTAAAAGAAAACCCTAAAAAGCACTTACGCCACTGCGACGCTCTTCTTACCAAGGCAACGCACCATCGCATCGCAAAGCGTTGCGACGGTCAGCGGCTTGCTGACAAAATCATCCATTCCCGCCGCCAGAACTTCATTACGCGCGCCGGCGTAGGCGTCTGCCGTAACCGCAACGATGGGGAGTTTGCGCGCCGCCGTCGTCAGCGCACGAATTCTCTTTGTCGCCTCAACTCCGTCCATGACAGGCATCTGCTTGTCCATCAGGACCATATCGTATTCGCGTTCCTGAACGGCCTTTAGAGCCTCGGCGCCATTTTCCACAATGTCGACCTGGGCGACGCGCGAACACAACAACCCGCGCATCAGGAGAATGTTGGTGGCGTTGTCTTCGGCGACCAGAACGCGCAGCCCCGCTAGCTTTTCCTCGCTCGCTTTCTTGTCCCGAGCGGGCGGGCGCGTGCGTCGGGCGGCGGGCGTATGCGAAACACGAGGGCCCTTCGATAAATTGAGTTCCGCGCCGCCTTTTTTGCTGCGTACAACGCCATCCATAAGCCGGAACGTCTCGAAAATATCGTCGTCGTCCAACCCGGACGCAACACCGCCTTCCGGATATGCCGCCGTTGTCTTCAAACCATCCGTATCGGTCATTACTACTACACTACTCTCGAACTCGCCGACTTTGCGAAAGACCGGCGCCCGTGCTGGGCGGTGACCGCAGCGGGGCGATGGTGAAAACGCCGGATAAGTATCGACACCGACACGATCCGCTTCTTACCGCCCAACTGTCGGGAGGTATTTATTGGAAAAGGATTAACACAATCCCTACAAATCCCGCGTTTTCGGCCGGGGAAAATGGGTAGAGGAGCGATACTCGGCGCAAAGCGGGCGCTAAACCGACGCCGATGGTTTCCAAAAGGTAAAAGAGACCGCCGCTGGCAACACACCGTCCTCTACAACAGGGAAACGACCCATTCGGCGACATCATTGGTAGAGCGGTTACCACCAAGATCGCCGGTGCGCGCACCTTCAGTGATCGCTTTTTCGACCGCCTCGTCTATACGAGCAGCGGCTTCCGGCGCGTTCAAACTGTAGCGCAAAAGCATCGCGGCGCTTAAAATGGCGCCGACAGGGTTCGCCTTGCCCTCGCCGGCAATGTCCGGCGCCGAGCCATGGATCGGTTCATAAAGCCCGATGCCGCCGTCGCCCAGAGACGCCGACGGCGCAAGGCCGATGGAGCCGCCAATGACGGACGCCTCGTCGCTCAGAATATCGCCGAACATGTTCTCCGTCAGGATGACGTCGAAGGATGCAGGGTCGGTGATCAGCTTCATGGCCATGGAATCGACAAGTTGATGCGAGAGCGCGACATCAGAGTATTCAGCCTCGTGCAACACCGTGACGGCCTTGCGCCACAAGCGGCTCGTTGCAAGGACATTCGCCTTATCGACGGAAACGACCCGGCCGCGCCGCGCGCGCGCCGCCTCAAATGCGGTGCGCGCAACGCGCGTTACTTCTTCCACCGTATAAAGACATTCATCGGTCGCGCGCGCATCTCCCTCTTCGCGTTTACCGAAATAAACGCCGCCCGTCAGCTCACGGACGAACACCATATCGGCGCCACGCACGCGCTCTTCCCTGATGGGCGAAAAGCTTTCAAGCCCTGAAAGCACTTTAACAGGGCGCAAATTCGCATAAACGCCGAGCGCCTTGCGAAGCTCAAGAAGGCCCATTTCCGGCCGGCGCGTTGCGCCATCCCATTTCGGCCCGCCGACGGCGCCCAAAAAGATCGCCGCCGCCGACATGCACGCTTCTTTCGTTTCATCCGGTAGCGGATCGCCAGCTCCATCGATACCCGCGCCGCCAAAGGCGTGATGTTCAATCTCAAGCGCGACATCGAACTTCGCCGCCGCGCGCGTCAACACCATCAAGGCGGCGTCCGCAACCTCCGGCCCCACGCCGTCGCCGGGCAGAAACACAACTTTAGCGGCCATGAACGTCCTCATATTCTTTGATCGATGCCATCTGGTTCACCAAAAACCCGAGCGGATCGACGCCGTCGAGAAGGCACCGACGCGCAAACTTTTCCGTTGTAAAGTTGACCGGCGCGACGCCGGTCGGCGAAACGATCTGCGTTTCAAGATCGATAGATATCTCAATGCCCGGGTTGTTGATGAGAAAGTCGTGGGTTTTCTCATCAACTTCAATAGGTAAGAGCCCATTTTTCAGAGAATTACTCGTAAAAATATCGGCGATATCGGAGCTGATAACCGCGCGAAACCCGAGGTCGAGGAGCGCCCAGGGCGCATGCTCGCGCGACGACCCGCAGGCGAAGTTGCCGCCCGCGACCAGGATCGCATGCTGGCCGCCCTTGACCTGTTCGATGGGCGAGGAATTGCGCAAATTTCCGGCTTCATCATACCGCCAGTCATAGAACGCGCCGGCGCCAAGCCCTGCCCGCTCCGTGGTCGTCAGAAAGCGCGCCGGAATAATCTGATCCGTATCGATATTTTCTTCCGGAAGCACAATGGTTCGCGACGTCAGTGTGCGAAACGGTTCAATGCTCATGAGGATACGCCCTCCATGAAATCACGCGGGTCAGCGATCTTGCCCGCCACAGCGGACGCCGCCGCGGTCGCGGGACTTGCAAGCACGGTGCGCACGCCCTTGCCCTGCCGACCCATGAAGTTTCGGTTTGAGGTGGAGACAACGAGATCGCCGGGCGCGCCCTGATCGCCGTTCATGCCGATGCACATGGAACAGCCAGGCTCGCGCCATTCAGCGCCGGCGCTGCGGAATATGTCGTGTAGCCCTTCAGCCTCGGCGGCTTTGCGCACCGCCTCCGATCCGGGCACGATGAGCGCAATCACGCCGTCTTTAACTTGCCGTCCACGGAGGATTTCCGCCGCCTCGCGCAAATCGGAAAGTCGAGAGTTGGTGCAACTGCCAATAAAGACACGGTCGACATCAACGTCTTCGATGGCGGCGCCGGGCTCAATTTGCATATACTCCGCCGCCTTCGCATCGGACGCATTCGCCGCCGGCGGCGTCAACGCATCGACCGGCGCAGCCGCATCCGGCGACACGCCATAGGTCACCATGGGTTTGATGGCGCTCGCGTCGATATCTACTTCCTTATGGAACGTCGCGCCCTCTTCGCTGACCAGCGTTCGCCAGTCGGCGACGGCGGCGTCCCATTCAGCGCCTTTTGGCGCGCGATCAGCACCCTCAAGCCAGGCAAAGGTCGTTTCATCGGGCGCGATCATACCGGAACGCGCGCCCGCCTCGATGGACATATTGCAAAGGGTCATCCGCGCTTCCATCGATAAGGCGCGCACCGCCGGGCCGGCGAACTCGATGGCGTACCCCTGCCCGCCATCGGCGCCGACTTCCGCGATCATGGCGAGCGCCATGTCTTTCGCGCCAACGCCAGGCTGTAGCTCGCCGTCGAACGTCACGCGCATGGCCTTTGGCTTGCGCTGCAGAACGCACTGGGTCGCCAGAACGTGTCCCACTTCCGTCGTGCCGATGCCAAAGGCGAGCGCGCCGAAGGCGCCATGAGTCGAGGTATGGCTGTCGCCGCACACAATTGTTTTGCCGGGCTGGGTCAGGCCAAGCTCCGGCCCGATTACGTGAACGATGCCGCGCCGCGGATCGCCAAGCCCGAAAAGCTCGATGCCGTGCACGCCGCAATTCTCGATGAGTTGCTCGACCTGCTGTTTTGCGGCCGGCGTGCCATAGGGCAACTCGCCATTTTCGTCGGCCGGCAGGGTCGGCGTCGAATGATCGAGCGTTCCGATGGTGCGGTCCGGCCGGCGCACTTTAAGACCGCGCTCGGCAAGCACAGCGAACGCTTGCGGGCTCGTCACCTCATGGATGAGGTGAAGATCGATATAAAGAACCGCTGGATTTTCGTCCGTCTCCGGAACGGCGATATGCCGTTCCCAGAGTTTATCTAAAAGCGTTTGCGGTTGGTCCTTCATTGCGCCGGTTCCAGTTCCTTTGGCGCCTCGCCAGAGGCCGCCTGCAACGCCGCGGCCTGGTTGATCGCGATAACGAAGGCGCCAACCGCCGCGTCCGCAATGTCGACAGCCTCGGCTTTGCCAGAATAGAGCTTCTCACCGACCTGCACGACGGCTTCGGCGCGCACGATCCCTTCGGCGGCGAGATGATGAAGGTCGAGTTCATGAATACGGCCGGGCACGCCCGTAAGCGCGCGCACGGCGGCGAAGGCGGCGTCAATCGGCCCGCCGCCCTCGTGAGACACTGTGCGCCGCTCGCCATTATCATGTTTCATGGTGATGCGCGCATAGGGGCGCGTGTCATCCTCAACATCGGCGCGAAGCTCAACGCGGCGCAGTTTCCAAGGACCGGCGCGACCGTCATCGTCATCATCGGCGTTGCCGGTCACAAGCCTGACCACATCGGCGTCCGTCACTTCACGGCAGGTGTCAGCAATACTCTTGAAGCGAGGAAAAATGTCCTCGATCTTCTGTTTGGAAACATTGAACCCCAACGCCTCGACGCGGGCGGCCAGCGCATGCTTGCCCGAATGTTTTCCAAGAACGATTGAGTTTGACGGCATGCCGACAGCTTCGGCGTCCATGATTTCATAAGTCCGCTTATTCGCGAGCACGCCATGCTGGTGAATGCCGGCTTCGTGCGCAAACGCGTTCTTGCCGACAATCGCCTTGTTGCGCGGGATCGGGTTGTGGGTCATCCGGCTCAATGTGACCGAGGCGGAAAAGATTTTCGTCGTGTCGATCTGCGTATCGAGACCGAAGAAGTCGCGCCGCGTCGCCAGCGCCATCACCGCTTCTTCCATAGAACAGTTGCCGGCGCGTTCGCCGATGCCGTTGATGGCGCACTCGATCTGGCGCGCGCCGCCGCGCACCGCGGCCAGCGAATTCGCCACCGCCATGCCGAGATCGTCATGGCAATGAGCGCTGAACGTTACATCGTCAGCGCCCTTCACATTACTCGTCAGCCAGGAAAAGAGGTCCTTGATTTCCTCCGGCGTCGTGTAGCCCACCGTATCGGGAATGTTAATCGTCTGGGCGCCGGCTTCGATGGCGATCTCCACCGCCTCGCGCAGATAGTCCCGCTCGGTGCGGATCGCATCTTCCGGCGAGAACTCCACATCGTCGGAGACGGAGCGCGCAAACGCAACGAGGTCGGCGATCTGTTTCAGGATTTCTTCCTTGGACAGCTTCAGCTTCGCTTCCCGGTGCAACGGGCTCGTGCCGATGAAGGTGTGAATACGGGATTTCTTCGCCGGCTCCAGCGCGCGGGCCGCCGCCTCGATATCGCGCCGGTTGAGCCGCGCCAGCGAACAGATGCGCGGCCCCTCGATTTCGTCCGCGATAGCGGAGACGGCAGCCGCGTCGCCGGGCGACGCCGCGGCGAAACCAGCCTCGATTATATCGACATTCAAATCCTGCAACGCCCGCGCCACCGATAATTTGGCCGGGGTCGACATCGAAAAACCCGGCGCCTGTTCGCCATCGCGCAACGTTGTATCAAAAATTTTCACATGGAGGTCGGTCATCTTTTTTTCCTCGGTATCCGGTTAATCCACAAACAAGCGCGAAGGCGACCTTCGCGCGGGGGTAAGTCGACAACCGAGACTGAGGAACAAAGACGCCGGACCCATGAGCCTACTCCGTTTGCGCGCCGCGACGAATGGACAATACGCCGGTGCGAGAAATTTCAACCAAACCTAAGGGCTTCATCAAATCGATGAAGGCGTTAATTTTGTCACGCGCGCCCGTCAGTTCTAGAACGAACGACGAATGCGTCGTGTCGATGAAGCTGGCGCGAAAAATCTCCGCCAGCCGCATCACTTCGAGGCGCTTTTCGCCTTCGCCGACCACTTTCAAAAGCGCCAGTTCGCGTTCAACGGCGCTCTTCTCATTGGTGACGTCGATGACGCGGCGCACGGGCACAAGCCGGCCGAGCTGCGCCTTGATCTGCTCAATCTTCGATGGCGTGCCGGACGTGACGATGGTGATGCGCGAGCGGTGTTTTTCGACGTCGGTTTCAGCGACAGTGAGGCTCTCGATGTTGTAGCCGCGCGCGGAGACAAGCCCCGCCACGCGCGACAGGACGCCTGGTTCGTTGTCGACGATGACGGCGATAATCGCCTCCGCCGGCGGTTCGTCGTCAGCGGCGACAGGGTATACGGACTGAGAGGCCGTGGATGTGTTCATCAGACCAGCTTCCTTCCGTCTGCGCCGATTTCATCGCCCGTCACGGCGCCGCCGGTGAGCATCTTGTTGTGCGCCGCGCCCGAAGGGATCATGGGAAAGACGTTTTCTTCCTTGGTGACAAGACAGTCAAACAGAACCGGCTTGTCGCTGTCGATCATTTTCTTGATGTTTTCATCGAGTTCGCCCGGCGTTTCGGCGCGCAAACCGACACCGCCATAGGCCTCCGCAAGCTTTACGAAATCCGGCAGGCTGTCGGAATAGGAATGCGAGTAACGCCCGCCATGGAGCAGTTCCTGCCACTGACGCACCATGCCGAGATATTCATTATTCAGAATAAATATCTTGATCGGTAATTTGTGCTGCACGGCGCAGGAAAGCTCCTGCATGGTCATCTGTACTGAAGCATCGCCTGCAATATCAATGACAAGGGCGTCGGGATAAGCCGCCTGGACGCCAAGCGCCGCCGGCAGACCGTATCCCATGGTGCCGAGCCCCCCGGAGGTCATCCACCGGTTCGGTTCATCGAAATGGAAGTGCTGCGCCGCCCACATCTGGTGCTGGCCGACTTCCGTCGTAACATAGACGTCGCGACCGCGCGTCAACGCGTAAAGGCGCTCAATAGCGTATTGCGGTTTGATAACGTCATCGGCGTTGTCGTAAGCGAACGAATTTTGCCCACGCCATTCATCGATTTGCGACCACCAGAGCGCAATGCGCCCCTGATCGACAGCGTCTTCGTCCTGGCGGCGGCGCCATTCGGCGAGGATCGCTTTCAGGATTTCGCCCGCGTCGCCGATCAGCGGTACGTCCACATCGATAACCTTGTTGATGGACGACGGGTCGATATCGATATGCGCCTTGCGGGAATTCGGCGAAAACGCATCGATCCGACCGGTGACGCGGTCGTCGAAGCGCGCGCCGACGTTAATCATCAGATCGCAGTCATGCATGGCGTGGTTGGCTTCAAGAGAGCCGTGCATGCCGAGCATGCCAAGCCATTGCTTGTCCGACGCCGGAAACGCGCCGAGGCCCATCAGGGTCGAGGTGACGGGGAAACCGGTCTCAGCCGCCAGCGCGCGCAAGGTCTCGCTCGCTTCCTCGCCGGCGTTGATAACGCCGCCGCCGGTATAAAAGATCGGCCGGCGCGCTTCGCGCATCATCTCAACGAGCTTCCTGATACGCCGTTCCGGGATCGCCGGGCGCTCGATGCAGTTACGCAAAACCGCTTCCTTACGCGCCACATAGGTCGCTTCATCGAACTGCACGTCTTTCGGCACGTCAATAACGACCGGTCCCGGCCGTCCATTGCGCGCGATGTGAAAAGCTTCGTGCACGATGGTCGGCAGCCGCTCGGACGATTCAACGAGGTAGTTGTGCTTCGTGCACGACCGCGTAATGCCGACGGTGTCGCATTCCTGAAATGCATCGGTGCCAATGAGCGGTCGCGCTACCTGCCCCGTAATGCACACAATCGGAATGGAATCGAGCAACGCATCGGCGAGACCGGTGACGGCGTTGGTGGCGCCGGGCCCCGACGTCACCAAAACGACGCCAACCTTGCCGGTCGAGCGGGCGTAGCCTTCCGCCGCGTGCACCGCGCCCTGCTCATGGCGCACCAGCACGTGACGAATGGTGTCGCGTCGGTCCAGCGCATCGTAAATCGGCAACACCGCGCCGCCCGGATAGCCGAAAATCACCTCGACGCCCTGTTCCTCCAGTGCATCGAGCAGAAGCTCCGCACCCGGCTTAACAGCAGCCGGCGCGGTGGCGGGGTCATTTTTCATTTCGGCTTTCGCAGACGACATCGGTATCACTTTCAGAGGGGATTTTGCCCTCAGTTTTCCGCAGAATTGGCGCCGGGCTTCAGCCAGCTCATCCGCTCGCGCAATTCGGCGCCGGTTTTTTCAATCGGGTGGTTCAGGTCAGCATTCAACATCTGATTGTAACGCGGTTTGCCGGCCTGATTTTCCAAAATCCATTCGCGTGCGAACTTGCCAGACTGGATGTCGGTCAAAACCTCACGCATGCGCGCCTTGGCTTCGTCATTAATGACCCGCGGACCGGAGACGAGGTCGCCGTAAATCGCCGTTTCGGAAATGAACTCGTGCATTTTCGCAAGCCCGCCTTCGTAAAGAAGATCGACGATAAGCTTCAACTCATGAAGACACTCGTAATAGGCAATCTCCGGCGCATAGCCTGCTTCGGTGAGGGTTTCAAAGCCGGCCAGCACCAACTCCGTCGCGCCGCCGCACAAAACCGCCTGCTCGCCGAAGAGATCCGTTTCGGTTTCTTCCTTGAACGTTGTTTCGAGGGCGCCGGCGGCCGTGCCGCCAATCAGGCTTGCATAAGCAAGCGCGCGGTCGCGCGCCTTGCCGGTCGCGTCCTGATGCACAGCGAAGAGGCACGGCACGCCGCGGCCCCGCTCATATTCGCGCCGCACGAGATCGCCCGGCCCTTTCGGGGCGACCATAATGACATCGACATTTTTCGGCGGCTGCACGCGCCCGTAAAGGACGGTAAATCCGTGCGCGAAGGAAAGCGCATCGCCATCTTTCAGCGCCGGCGCCACCTGCTCGCGAAAAATTTCCTCATGGGTCATGTCAGGCGTCAAGATCGCGATAGCGCGCGCGGCCTCGGCCGCGTCGCGAATTTCAGCGGTTTTCAAGCCGTCTGCGCGGGCGCGCTCATCGCCCTTGCCGCCCTTGCGCACGCCCACAATCACGTCGCAGCCGGAATTGTGCAGGTTAAGCGCATGAGCGCGCCCCTGGCTGCCATAGCCGATCACCGCAACGGGCTCGTCCTTTAGAGCGCCCGGGTTCACGTCTTCGTCGGTATAAACTTTCATGATGTTTTCTCTTCCTCTTAAAACCAGTTTATCTGTATGCGGGTTATCGTGCGGCGGTCGTTACAGCCCCTTTGGAGGCCGATGAGACAAGCGCAGCGAATTTGTCGAACGCCCCGCCCATGCGTTTAGCGGGCTTTGGCGTGTAGTCTTTTCGGCGGGCGTCCCAGTCGATATCGGCGTCGATGCGGCGCGCCTCGGCGTCGATGGAGATGATGTCGCCTTCCTGAAGAAGCCCGATCGGCCCGCCGACGGCGGCCTCTGGCGCAACATGGCCAATGACGAAGCCGTGCGAGGCGCCGGAAAAGCGTCCGTCGGTAATGAGCGCGACCTTGCCTGCGAGGCCCTGGCCGGCAACGGCGGCGGTAACGCCGAGCATCTCGCGCATGCCGGGGCCGCCCTTCGGCCCTTCATAGCGGATGACCATCACATCGCCCTCAACAATATCGTTCGCCTGTACGGCGGCGAACGCGTCTTCTTCACACTCGAAGATCCGCGCCCGTCCCTTGAACGCGCCGTCGCTATAGCCGGCGGTTTTGAGAACCGACCCTTCCGGCGCAACGTCGCCATAAAGAACGCGCAGGCCCCCGGTTTTCTTCAACGGCGCATCGATTGAGCGCACCACCTCCTGGCCCGGCGCTTCGCGCGCTTCGCTGAATTCTTCGAAAAGCGTACGCCCACTGACGGTCGGCGTATCTTCGAGGACACCGCCTTCCATCAGGCGCTTGCCAAAGAGCGGCACGCCGCCGGCGGCGAAGAGATCTTTCGCCAGGAAGCGCCCGCCGGGCTTTAAGTCCGTGATCACCGGGGTTTCGCGGGAAAGCTCGTCGAAAATATCGATGGAAAAAGGCACGCCCGCTTCGGACGCAATGGCCGCAAGGTGCAACACAGCATTCGTAGAGCCGCCGCTCGCCACAACCGCGGTCGCCGCGTTGCGCAGGGAAGTCTCCGTGATGAACCGGCGCGCGTGGGCGCCGTCATAGGCGCGCGCAGCGACGAGTTCGCCGCAACGTTCCGCCTCGCGCGACTTGCCCTCGTCGATGGCCGGCGGATCGCCAGCACCCATGGGCGCGAGCCCAAGAAACGCAAGCGCCATCGCCATGGTGTTCGCTGTAAACTGACCGCCGCAGGCCCCGGCCCCCGGGCACGCCTTGCGCTCGATGTCGCCAAGCTCGGCGTCGTCAATGTCGCCGCGCGCATGAGCGCCGACAGCCTCAAAAACATCCTGGATCGACAGATCGCGCCCGACGCCGTTCTTTTCGCAATACCCCGGCATAATCGTGCCGCCGTAAAAGATGACGCCCGGAATATCCATCCGCGCCAGCGCCATGGCCGCGCCCGGCAGCGTCTTATCGCACCCGACCAGAATGATTGCGGCATCCAGAGAATGTCCGCGTACGGCGACTTCGATGGAATCGGCGATCACCTCGCGCGAAATCAACGAGGCGCGCATACCCTCGCCGCCCATGGTGATGCCGTCAGAAACGACGATGGTGTTGAAATCGATGGGCGTGCCGCCGCCCTTGCGGATGCCGTCGCGCACAGGCCCCGCCAGCATATCGAGGTGCATATTGCAGGGCGTTACCGTTGACCACGTATTGACGATCGCGATCATCGGCCTCTCGAAGTCCTCGTCGCCGAGGCCCGTCGCACGCAGCATGGCGCGCGCGGGCGCCTTGGCCGGCCCTTTGGTGATGGCGTCTGAACGTTTCGAGGTGTCCGTCATTCTGTTCTCTTGCGGTTAATTTGGTTTCTGTGCGGTTCGTCGAGCAATAAAAAACCCGCTTTCCAGTTTGGGAGCGGGCGGGGAGGAATTCTTGTCTAAAGATTTTGATCTAAAGTACGCGCTCCTGCCTCGCCCCGTTCACCACGGGGACAATAAGAAGGACCACAATAAGGAGACCCAAAATCGACATCAGTTTAACGTCTCTTATCCTTGAGCTATCTTGGCCTAGCGCTTCGCGATAATCGCCGCGGCTCTCGCACAGAGCAAACAGGAATCACGCGTGAGTTAATTTAGCCGCCGCTACGCTATTGCGCTGCAACGATGGGCGGACCATAAGCCCGGCCGCAGCGGCGGATCAAGCAAAATTTACCCCACTCGGTCAATTTTTTGTCTCCGTCCTGCGCTTCCTGCTAAAAACATAGCCGATTATGCTAATTCCTGATTCTATGGCCGGACCTGCCCGTCGCCCCGCACGACGTTCTTGTAGGTCGTCAGCTCCGCCGCGCCGACCGGCCCGCGGGCATGCAGCTTGCCCGTGGCGATGCCGATTTCCGCCCCGAGGCCGAACTCGCCGCCATCTGCATATTGGGTGGAGGCGTTGTGCAACACGATGGCGCTGGAGACGCTGGCGAGGAAATGCTCCGCCGTTTCAACGTTCTCCGTGACGATGGCGTCCGTATGGCCTGACGCGTGCGCGGCGATATGGGCGATAGCGCCGTCGACGCCGTCAACCGCCGCGACGGAAATAACCGCATCGAGATATTCTGTATCCCAATCTTCGACGGTCGCTGGCTTGTCGACTGAAGCGACGGCGGCAACCGCCTCATCGCCTCTTATCTCGCAGCCCGCTTCACGCAGCGCGCCAAGCACCGGCGGCGCTAATGCCGCAAGCGCCGCGCGATCAATAAGCAAGGTCTCCGCTGCGCCGCAGACGCCGGGCCGGCGCATCTTTGCATTGAGCGCAATCGCCACCGCTTTTTCGATGTCGGCGTCGCGGTCAAGATAGACGTGACAAATGCCATCGAGGTGGGAGAGCACCGCAACCCGCGCTTCATCCTGAACGCGCGCAACGAGCGACTTCCCGCCACGCGGGATCACAAGATCGACGGCGCCGTCGAGGCCCGACAGAAGCGCCCCGACCGCCGCCCGGTCACTCGTATCCACAAACTGAACGGCGTCTTCCGGCAGACCGGCGTCGCCAAGACCGTCGCTCAGGCACTGGTGCAAAATGCGATTGGTGGCGATGCATTCAGACCCGCCGCGCAGGATCGCCGCATTACCGGCCTTAACTGCGATGGCGCCGGCGTCCACGGTGACGTTCGGGCGGCTTTCATAAATAATCGCGACAACGCCGATAGGCGTCGCGACCCGCGATATTTCAAGCCCGTTGGGCCGCGTCCATGAGGAAATGACCCGGCCGACGGGATCGTCCTGATCGGCAATTGCATTGAGCGCCGTACAAATGCCCTCAACGCCCTTTTTATCGAGCGTCATGCGGTCGATAAACGCCGCCGGCTTGCCGGCCGAGCCCGCTGCTGCGACGTCGTCTTCGTTAATCTCACAGATATGGCGCGCGTTTTTCTCAATACGCTCAGCCGCCGCCCGCAACGCGGCGTTTTTCTCGTCAGCGCTGGCGCGCGCAAGCTGCGCCGCCGCCGCCTGCGCGCGGGCCCCGACCGTCAGCATGATCTCGTTGATATCGGTGTTCGCCGTCATGTTTCTCTACTCCACCGTCCGCATCCAGACGAAATCGCTGCGCTCGATCACCACGGCGCGCCGGCGAAAACCGAGAACGGTTTCAATCGCCGATGAGTTCTTGCCTTTGAGTTTCTCAAGGTCAGCGGCGTCGAAGGTCGAGAGGCCGAGGCCAAGTTTTTCGCCATCCGGTCCGTGCAGCGCAACGGCGTCGCCGCGCAGGAATGCACCCGCGACCTTCGTGATCCCGGCCGGCAGAAGGCTCGCGCCGCCTTTGAGCGCTGTTGCGGCGCCAGCATCGATATGGATCGCGCCGGCCTCAACGAGACGTCCTGAGACCCAGCGTCGCCGCGCTGTTTCTTTCGTGGTCGCAGCGCGAACGAGCGTTGCGCGCGCGCCGCCGAGGATCGCACTCAGGGGCGCCTCTTCCCGCCCCGATGCGATAATCGAGGCGCACCCGGCCCGGCCCGCGATTTTCGCCGCCGCAAGCTTGGTCGCCATGCCGCCGGCGCCAACGCCGGCGACTTTGTTGGGTCCTGTAGCCATCGCCTCAATCTCCGGCGTGATCTCGCGCACATCCGCAATGTGGCGGGCATCCGAATCGCTCCCGGGATCGCCCGTATAAAGACCATCCACATCGGACAGGATAATAAGAAGGTCCGCACCGCAAAGCTGCGCCGCATGGGCGGCAAGCCGGTCATTGTCGCCGTAGCGAATTTCCGTCGTCGCCACAGTGTCGTTTTCGTTGATGACAGGCGTCGCGCCAAGATCGAGCAGCGTGCGGAGCGTCGCCCGTGCGTTCAGATAGCGCCGGCGCGCCTCATTGTCTTCGAGCGTCAACAGCACCTGCGCCGTATTGACGCCAAGCGGCGAGAACGCCGCCTGCCAGCTTTCCGCAAGGGCGATCTGCCCTGCTGCGGACGCCGCCTGCTTTTCATCGAGGCGCAGCTTGCCTTCAAGGCCGAGCCGCCCTCGCCCGAGCGCAATAGCGCCGGAGGTCACGATGACGATCTCACGCTTTTGTTTTGCGTCTTCGGCCGGCGGCGTGAAACTCTCGCGATACGCTTGAAGGTCGCGCGCCAGCGCGTTCAGCCACGCACGATTGATGGCGCCCTCGGCGTCGCACAGAAGGGCCGAGCCGACCTTGACGACGACGCGGCGCGCGGCGCGTAAAACGCTCGCGGCGCTCGCCCCGGACGTGTCCGCAGCTTTTACCGTCATCCCTTCAGGCGACATGTCGCGTCCATTTCTCCATTTACGTGTCTTCATCGCGCTTTCACAAACGCACAAAGCTATCTTACGGCCGTTTTTTACAAGGGGGATAAGTTTTTTATCCGTCCACGCTGTTTTTCAGACAACGGCCCGCGTCTTTTGGGTCCTGCCTGACATCAAGTCATTATACCCGCGAAAGCAGGGATCCAGGGCGATACAAACGTGAAGCGTTGCTGCTTCTGGATTCCAAATCTAACACTCGCGCACCAAAAACCTTAGGGTTTTTGGGCTCGTATAACGTTTGGAATGACGGATAAAAAACAAACGCCCAAAACACCCTACCCGATCATCGCCCGCCTGATATCCCAGAGGTCCGCCATAACGCTCTCGACGGTTGGCGCACGCCCGGCGCCGCGCCCACGGGCCTCAAAGACGTCGCCCGTCGCCGTTTCCGCGCGCACGACATTTTCTTCGCCAACAGAGGACGAAAAAAGCATGTCGCCATCGACACGCTCAAAGGAGAGCGTTGCGGTGATAGCGCCATCTTTCCGCTCGACACGCGCTACCTGGCGCCAGTCGCCAGCGTCGTTAGCGAGTTTGGTCGCAAGCGCGCCGTCAAGCCCTTCGATGGCCATTTGCGCCTCGTCCGGCTCTTCGCCGAACGCCTCATAGGCGAGGATCGACATTTTCGCTTTGGCGTCGAGGCCCGAAAGATCCGCTGACGGATCAGCTTCGGCGAAGCCGGCGTCCTGGGCGTTTTTAACCGCGGCGTCAAAGCTCGCGCCGCGGGTCATGGCGTCGAGGATAAAATTGACGGTGCCGTTGAGAATGCCCGTGATCCGGACCACTTCGCCCGTGCGCGCAGCGTCGCGGAGCGTTTCCACCATGGGCGCGCCGCCCCCGACAGACGAGGCATAAGCAAGGTGCGCATGGTTTTCGTTGGCAAGGCGGTGCAACGGCGCCAGCACGCCCGCGACCGCCTGTTTGTTGGCTGAAACGACGCTGATCCCGCGCGACAGCGCGCTTTCGATCAGTGTGCGGCCCGCTCCGCCATCCGACAATGCGTCGATGATGATCGCCGGCCCCGCGTCCAAAAGCGTACCCGCATCGTCGCCGATCAACCCGCGTTCTATTGCATCGTTGCGCGGCTTTGAAGCGTCGCGCACAAGCGCACCCGTAAGCGAGAACGCATCATTGTCCAAGACCCGGAGCGCCGCGCCCTCGCCGATCACGCCGAGCCCGGCGACCGCGACTTTCGTGGGCGCCGTCACTTTGGTCAGCGCAGGCGCATCGGCGACAGCGCCGACACGTGTGCCACTTACCGCGCCAAGAGCCGCGACATCGATGGCGACGCTGCTCGCCGCGGCCGCATCAATGGCTTTCGGCTGCAACAACTGCCCGGCGACGAGACGCGCGCGGTCATAACTCAGCGTCGCATAGCGGTTCGCGCCACCAGCGGCCGGGTCCCGGTCATAAACACCGTCTACGTCCTTTATGAGCGCCGCGGCGTCGAGGCCGAGCGCTTTGGCGATCACAACAGCGGTCAAATCCGAGCCGCCACGGCCTAAGAGCACCTGCTCGCCCGATGAGCCGATCGCGATAAAGCCCGGGGTTATAACCACTTCATGGGCGTCCAGCGCCTCGTTAAGAGCCCCCGCATCAATGCTTTCCGGATGCGCGTCGGTCACGGGACCGCCCGCCACGAGACCGATCTCCCGCGCACCGGCGATGCGCGCATCAAGCCCGGAGGCTTCGCACGCAATGGCGAGCAGCGCGGCGGAGCGCTCCTCGCCAAGCGCAATGAGACGCGGCGCATGGGGCGAGGACGCCCGTGCGCCAAGCGCCTCTGCTTCGCCAATCAATGCGTCTGTCTCACCCGCAAAGGCGGACGCCACGGCGACCACTTTGCGGCCGTGGCGCACATGACGGTAAATCTCCGTCACGACGTCTTTAAGATCATCCGTTCCCGTTAGAACCGACGAGCCGAACTTTAAAACGACACGCGTCGCCCGCTCCCCTGCCGCCGCCGCAGATACACTCTTGCCAGGCGTTCCGGCCGCCTCAGTTTTTACGCACATGCCTTTATCTTTTCCTTCACGTCCTTAAAGCGCGCGGACGACGCCCCAGCATCGGTTACCTTATCGAGCGCAGAGAAAACATCTCGCACCAGATCGTCCTCATGTTCAAGGCCGATGGAAAAACGCACCAGACTGTCGGAAATACCTGCGGTCGCACGCGCCTCAGGCGTCATCGATGCATGGGTCATGACCGCCGGCACGCAGACAAGGCTCTCAAACCCGCCGAGGGATTCCGCGACGGTGAACGTCGCCATCTCACGCAGGAGCGCAACCACATCGACATCGGTTGAAAACTCCGCGGAGAACATGGCGCCAAAGCCTTTTTGTTGCGCCTTTGCGATCGTATGCCCCGGATGGCTTTCGAGGCCCGGATAGTAAATTGTCGCAACGCGCGGATCGGCGCGCAGCGCCTCGATGACGCGCGCGGCCGTCGTTTGCTGGCGCTCGATACGCGGGAACAGCGTCCGCAATCCGCGAAGGGTTAAAAAGCTGTCGAATGGCGCGCCGGTGACGCCCGTGCAGTTGGCCCACCAGGCAAGCTCTTCGCCAAGCTCTTCATCCCGCGCAAGCACGGCGCCGCCGACCACGTCGCTATGGCCGTTGATATATTTCGTGGTCGAATGAACAACGACGTCAACGCCAAGTTCGATGGGGTTCTGCAGCGCAGGCGACAAAAACGTGTTGTCCGCCACGGTGATGGCGCCGGCTTTGCGCGCAAGCGCCACGCACGCCGTGATATCGGTGATGCGCAACAGCGGATTGCTCGGCGTTTCAATAAGGACGAGCTTCGGCGCGCGCGCGAAAGCTGCTTCTAGTTCCGCCGGATTCGACTGATCCACAAACGCAACATCGAAATGACCCCGCGCCGCGCGCGCGGTCAACAATCTGTGGGTGCCGCCATAACAGTCATGGGGCGCGAGCACGAGCTCGCCCGGCTTGACGAGACAGAACACGAGATCGAGCGCGGCCATGCCCGATGCGGTGATAACGCCGCGCGCCGCGCCTTCGAGGTCCGCCAGCGCGCCCTCAAGCTGCGCGCGCGTCGGATTGCCCGAGCGCGCGTAATCGAACGCCGGCTTTTGCAAAGGATCGGAAAACGCATAGTTCGCCGACAGATGCAGCGGCGGCGACACCGACCCGTACGCGCTGTCGGCGCTGACGCCAGCTGTGGCGCAGGTGGTTTCACGGCAGGGAATATCGGTAGTGCTCTGTCTGCTCACGGGGTTTTCTCCTCAATAAACGCTTTAATCAGGGGGCCAATGACGCCGATGTCTTTCAAAAAGGCGTCATGGCCGTAATCGGAATGGAATTCGTGCAACGTCGCGGCCGCATCCTGGTCGTTTGCGTTGATGGCGTCCGCGAGACGACGCATCTCCGCCGGCTCGACGAGCCGGTCGCTCGACGCCGCGATCAAAAGGCTCGGCGTTTCCACGAGCGCCGGGTCGACCCGGTGCCGGTCGATGGAATCGGAAAGGGTGAGATAGCGAGACGGGCCCATGGCAAAGCTGTTCCCGCGGGAAACGAGATAATCGCACACGGCGTAAGGCTCGCCCGCGGCGGCGGCGACATCGCCGTCGAACCGCGCGCCAAACTCTTCCGCCGTGCGGTATGTCGTCATGGCGATCTGGCGCGCCAGCGAAACGCCTTCCTGGCCGTCGCCATGGCGTTCTGCAAACTCAACGATCCGACGTTGGATGCCGCGCAGCGCCGTCGCTGCCGGATGCGCGCGCTCCGCCGCCGAAATAATGCAAAGCTTGCCGGTTCGCGCTGGAAAGAGCGCGGCGAAGGCAAGCGCCACCATACCGCCATAGGACGCGCCCACCAGCGCGTGCACATCGCGAACGCCCAGGCAATCGAGCGCACCGGCGATAGCGCGCGCCTGATCATGGGTGGAAATCGTCCGCGCGGTTTCCTCCGTATTGGGAAGGAAATCGACGCCAAGAACGCTGTAAACTTCCAAATCGACAGCGCCGCCGGCTTTGACGATCTCGCCCCACCAGCCCGGTCCGCTGCTTTCTTCGCTCACCGCTGCGGCGACAAACCGCCCCGAGGATATGCCGCCCATGGCGATCACGAGCGGTTTCGCAGGATCGCCGTAAAGACGCACATTGAGCGCCGACCGCGAGAGCCGTTCGCCGCTTTCAAGGACAAACCCTTCCGGCGTCGGCGCGGTGACATCGCGCCAGCGACGCGCCGCCTCGGCGTCGCCAGCGACCTGGTCAGGCCTTGAGTTTGCAAAGTGCGCAGTCACCGACGACGTTCGCTTCCATCCTTCAAGGACCCGAAGAGAACGGCGTTCACCGATCAACGAGCCCCGCGCGGCGCCGTCACTCGTCATGAAATTCACTTAAGACCAATCGGACGCAGCGTCTTTCTCGTCCGACCCATCTTTCGGAGTAGACGCCGAACGCGTCATTTCCGAAGGAATTGGCACCTTTCAAAAACCCAGGTCATGGATTTCTGCGGTTGCCCCAGCGTCAAAGGGCCTTTTCCCTCGGCTGGTCTTGATGAGTTGGCGAGGGTGATACTTCGCAAATGCGGCGCCGTCAATAGACAATTGCGAAAACCGCACGGTTTTTGAACGAAATTGCTCACGGGGTCCGGTGTCGCCGCCTCGCTCCGCGGCTGCACGCAGCTCCGTTCCGAGCCCCTCAGCGACGGCAAGCTACTGTATGCCTCACCCGACCAGGCTGAACGGCGACTCGTGATTGATCTTCAATCGTTCGGCCAGCGTCGTCCGCACAAGAATATGCGGCCCGTCCACGAACTCCTTCGGCGTGCGCCCGTTGAACTGTTTGAACTCGCGAATGAAATGCGCCTGATCGTAGTAGGCGGTGCGTGCGATATCGCGCCAGTCGGTCAGATCCATCCATGTCAGGCGGTTCGCGGCGTGAAGCGCACGGAACTTGCGGTGAAGCTTTTTGGGGCTGGTCCCAAAATAAGCCCTGCACAGACGATCTATCTGACGATGGGAAAGATCAACGCCCGCCAGAAGATGTTCGATCTCGTTCGGTTCGGGATCGACGATCCAATCTGTCGCCTGCTGAATAAACTCCTCACGCACACGCCACTTATCGGAAATCAACGATGAAAAGAGCCGGTCGGCGATCGCGACGATATCCCGTTCATCCGACTTTTCAAAAATTGCATCGATATCGCCGGCCGCGCTCTGCGGAACGGTTTCCCTTAACGATAAAATCTTGTCGGCGGCGTTCTCAGCACTGAAGCCAAAAAGCCGCCCCCACCCCAGCGGCGTGATCGCCGCGCCAAAAACACGCGCACCAGGAGAGAAATGAATATGGCTCCAGCGCTGGGTCGGCCCGCAAAGAAGCGCGCTTGGCGGCGAAAAAGGCTGCATGTCGCCCAATAAATCGCTCGATATCGATCCACTCAACACGAAACGCGCATTGGCGATCTCTGCGCGCATGATATCGGAGATTTCAAACGGCATGGTGACGAAGTAATAGCTGCCAACCAGCCCTTTAAGGCGCGCCGCCGGTTCATGATACGAAAACAGCATGGCCCCTTTTCTCTCCTGCGAGTGCCGCCACAATACTTTTTACAATGAATACCGCCACATATTTTTGGTTAATGGCGAAAATGTACAATGCGACATCGTTGCACCGGGATACTCAAATTTTATCGTTGTGTATACGGAGGGGATTATGAAAAAGTTTTATCGTTCAGCCTCGATGCTGAGCGCTTTTTTTGCTTGCGCTTTGCTGTCTGTAGGAGGGGCTAGCGCCGCTGTTGTTCAGATAAGCGTCACAGAAACAGATTTTACTGCAGTGTCGACATCCACCGGGCAAATTATCAATCCGGATGGCGTTGCGAACATAAGCTTCACCGTAAACGATGCGAACGGAAACCTCATTGTGGATCAGGGGGAAATCAGTAACGTCGCTTTTTCGTTCACGGACTTTGCTGATACGCGCCTCAATTTTTCAAGCACGGACTTTTCATTTACCGACCGCGTCGGCGTTCCCAATTCCGGGGGCTTACGCCCGCTCGGCGCCACAGGCTTCACATGGGAAGGCGTTAATTTTGAAGCGACCGGCGGCGATGGCCTCATCCGGCGGGTGACGTTGACGACCCTCAGTCTGGGGATCGCAATCCTCGATCCAAACGCGTTTATCGCCCCGTTTGTGACCGGCGACGTCGCCAACAATCCGGTTTTTGCAAGCGGCACGGGCGCGCCGCCCCCGTCGGAGGTGCCGCTGCCCGCCGCCGCGCCGTTGATGGCGTTCGGCCTCGCGGGACTTGGGCTTTTCAAGAGCAAAAAACGGCAAGCCGGGACCGGCCTCTCGTCAGGCGGCAAGCCGGCGCAGAAAAACTGAACTCCTCAGGAAAAACGTCGCCTGTTCCACGGTATAAGGGCGCCAAGGCGGCGGTCGCTTTTTGTAAGCGCCGCCGCTGCGGGTCTCACGGGTTTTAACATGCCCTGCCTCACTGGTTAGCTTGAGGAGGTAAAGACCCTGACTTAGTCCATTATGACTTGTTCCGTTAAAGGAACAGTCGGCGCGTTTCACCCGTCAGGCTTTCTTCGACCCAAACAAGTCCAAGGCAGCAAGACCGAAACCAACCACCAAAATCATCGCGGAGACGATGCTCGGACCGTAGGTATGCGACCGATCCACATAAGTCGCCATAAAACCAATCAGCATTGACGCGTTCAAGGCGATCAACAGCGTCCAGAAGATCCATTTTTGTCTCAGAACCAGCCCCTTCCAAATGGCGACCAGCGCGACGAGACCGAGTGCAAACACGTGCCCGTTTGCAAAAACCGCCATGCCGTTAATGGTGTCCAACACACTTGGGCTAACGGCGCTAATCTCCGCTTCGGTAAAGCGCATGGATATTAACGGATGGAGCCTTCCCAAAAAGGACACATACACAACGATCCCCAGCGCGGGGAGCATATTGAGAAGGCACCATATGCTCAAAATGATTGCGCCCGCTCTTAACATAAACACCCTCAGCCGTCGGAAAATAAGATGTGCGGACGGGTGTAGCACATTTCAGCGTTTTTTCATCCAGGCTTTGACACCCCGGACGAAAGCGCGCGGCGCCGGATCGAGGCGTTCAGAAAGTATGATTGCGCAGCCTAATTCCCGCTGAAAACCTTCTTCAGATTACGGGCGGCCTGGCGGATGCGCTGCTGGTTTTCGACAAGACCGATGCGCACATGCCCATCGCCATGCTCGCCAAAACCGAGCCCGGGCGCGACCGCGACTTCCGCCCGCTCCATGAGCATCTTTGCGAACTCCACAGAACCCATGCTGCGGTATTTCTCCGGGATCGGCGCCCAGGCGAACATCGAAGCATCAGGACACGGAACGTCCCAGCCCGCTTTCGCGAAATGATCGATCAACGTATCGCGGCGCGCCTTGTAGGTCGCGCGAATTTCTTCAACGCAGTCCCATGGCCCGTCGAGCGCCGCGACCGCGGCGACCTGCACCGGCGTAAAGGCGCCGTAGTCAAGATATGACTTGACGCGGGCGAGCGCCTTGATGAGCCGCTCATTGCCGACCGCCATGCCGACGCGCCAGCCGGCCATGGCAAAGGTCTTGGAAAGGGAGTTGATTTCAACGGCGACGTCCATCGCGCCCTCGACTTCGAGGATCGACGGCGGCGGATCGCCGAAAAAGATTTCGCCGTAAGCGAGATCCGACAGAATATAAACCTCATGACGCTTCGCCAACGCGACGGCTTCTTTATAAAAAGCGAGATCGACGGTTTGCGCCGTTGGGTTCGACGGATAGTTCAACACCATCGCGCGTGGACGCACGTGACATTTCCCGATCGCGTCGGCGACGCCGGCGAGATATTCCTCCGGCGACGGCGCGGCGACCGGCGCGATGACGCCGCCAGCGATGATGAACCCATAGGCGTGGATCGGATAGGCGGGGTTTGGCGACAGGATTACATCTCCCGGACCGGTGATCGCCTGCGCGAGGTTCGCGAACCCCTCCTTCGAGCCGATGGTCGCGACGATCTGCGTATCGGGGTCAAGAGAAACGCCGAAGCGGCGCTCATAATAGCGCCCCATGGCCCGGCGCAGCCCGATAATGCCGCGCGACACCGAATAGCGATGAGATTTCGGATCGCGCACCGTCTCGACCAGCTTGTCGACAATATGCGGCGGCGTCGGCATATCCGGATTGCCCATGCCGAGATCGATAATATCCGCGCCGGCGCTGCGCATCTTTGCTTTGAGGTTGTTCACCTCCTCAAAAACATAAGGCGGCAACTGTTTGATGCGGTGAAATTCTTCTTGCGACGACATGGGACAGGTTCCGGAGTGGCGGATAAGCACCGTGCACCGAGTGAACGGCGTTTTTAGGGCGAAGGCAGAAACAATTCTGAAATTGTTATGGCGCTGCGGCGCCCTTGAGCAAGCAAAAAATGAAACAACGCGGTCGGCGCGCTCGCAGGCGGCGCCTATATCAAAGTTTTCGCTGTTAAGCGTCTGTCCGAAAATTCGCTCTGTGCAGCGAAAATGATGGGTTTCGAGCACCGGAAGCGCAGAAACCCGCCATTTGCAGCAAAACAGAGCAGAATTCTCGGACAGACGCTAAGCGCTGATGAGGGTCTCGCGGGCGTTCGTCGCTTCGCGGGCAAGCATTTCCTTCGGCACGACTTCCCAGAAACGCCGGCGCGCATTCACCCAGTCATCGAGAAGGCCGCGCGCAAAAATCGAACGCGTTTCCTTTAGGTGGCGTTCAACGAGGGCGCGGCATTCCTCCTCGCCATTGCCGTCGTCGAACCGGCGCCAGATCACGCTGTCCGGATTGACGACATCGGCAAAGTCGCCCGCTTCGTCATAGACATAGGCCCGCCCGCCGGTCATGCCGGCGCCGAAATTCGATCCGACGGATCCAAGAACGACAACGACGCCGCCGGTCATATATTCGCAGCCATTCGCTGAGCAGCCCTCGATCACTGCTTCCGCGCCCGAATTGCGAACCGCAAACCGTCCGCCTGCGCGGCCCGCGGCGAACAACGCGCCGGACGTCGCACCGTAAAGGCAGGTGTTGCCGACGATGGCGCTCACATGGGCGCGCTCCGCTTCGGCGGGAAGCGGTCTCACCGCGATGACCGCACCGGAAAGACCCTTGCCGACATAGTCATTCGCATCGCCTTCAACGACGAGGCGCAAACCGCGTACCGAGAAAACGCCCAGCGACTGACCGGCCGATCCCTTGAGGCGCACCACAAGATGGTCTTCCGATAATCCGCCCGCCTCCGATTGCCAAAGGAGCTTCGAGGATGTCCGCGCGCCAATGGCGCGGTCGGTGTTCTTCACGGGATACGAAAGCTGCATCTTCTCGCCGCGCTCGAATGACGGGGCTGCATCGGCGATGATCTGTTTGTCGAGCGTGTCCTCAACCTCAACGCGCCCTTCACGCGTAGAGCGTTTCGGTCGCTCGCCCGCATCGACGCGGGTGATAATGGGGTTCAAATCGAGATCGTCGAGATGCGCCGCGCCCCAGGATACCTGGTCGAGGAGGTCGGCGCGGCCGATCACGTCTTCCAACGAGCGCGCGCCAAGCGATGCAAGAATTTCGCGCGTTTCTTCAGCGATGAACGTCATGAGATTGACCACATGGTCCGGCGCGCCGGGAAAGCGCCCGCGCAGATCCTCATCCTGCGTGCAAACACCCACCGGGCAGGTGTTCGAATGGCATTGACGCACCATGAGGCAGCCCATGGCCACAAGCGATATGGTGCCAACACCGTATTCCTCCGCGCCCAGCATCGCCGCGACGACCACATCGCGGCCGGTGCGGATACCGCCATCGGTGCGCAAGGTCACCTGTTCGCGCAGATTATTCAGTGTCAGGACCTGATGCGCCTCGGAAAGGCCAAGTTCCCAGGGGGCGCCAGCGAACTTGATGGAGGTTTGCGGGCTCGCACCGGTGCCGCCAACATTGCCGGAGATCAAAATCGTATCGGCTTTCGCCTTGGCGACGCCGGCGGCGATGGCGCCGATGCCCGCTGCAGAAACGAGCTTTACGCACACCCGCGCGCGCGGATTGATCTGCTTCAGATCATAGATGAGCTGCGCAAGATCCTCGATCGAATAGATATCGTGGTGCGGCGGCGGCGAGATTAAGGTGACGCCTGGCGTCGCGTGGCGCATCCGCGCGATAAACTCCGTGACTTTAAAACCGGGCAATTGCCCGCCCTCGCCCGGCTTGGCGCCCTGCGCAACCTTGATTTCAACCTCGCGGCACTCATTCAGATAGCGCGCCGTGACGCCGAACCGGCCGGAGGCGATCTGTTTGATGGCGGAGTTTGCGTTGTCGCCATTGGGCATCGGTATATAGCGCTCAGGCACCTCGCCGCCCTCGCCGGAAACGGACTTCGCGCCGATACGGTTCATGGCGATGTTAAGCGCGCCATGGGCCTCCGGCGACAAGGCGCCAAGCGACATGCCGGGTGTGACGAAACGTTTGCGGATTTCGTTCGCGGCCTCGACCTCTTCCGCGCCAAGCGCCGGCCCGAGCGCGCGCGCCTCAAGAAGGTCGCGTATCTGCGCGGGTTTTTGGCCTTGCAGCGCCTTGGAGTACGCTTGGTAGGCAGCCGGGTCGTCTTCGCGAACAGCCTTCTGCAAGTGCTCCACGAGCGCGGCGTCTAGAATATGCCGTTCGCCCCGCGCACGGTGGCGATAAAATCCGCCGACGGATAAAACGCCGCCGCCCGGCGCCCACGCGGCCTGATGGATTTCCGCCGCTTTCTTTTCCAGTCCCGGCAGGCCGATCCCTGAGATACGGCTTCTGACGCCCGGGAAAAACTCCTGCACAATGGTCCGCGAAAGGCCAAGAACCTCGAAATTGCAACCGCCGCGATAGGCTGAAATCACGGAGATACCCATTTTCGAAATGATTTTTAAAAGCCCTGCCTCAAGCGCGGTCTTGTAGTTAAGCGCCGCGTCGTTAAGCGTCACGGTCGCGAGCCCGCCGCGGGCATGCGCGTCTGCAAGGCTGTCAAACGCAAGATAGGGGTTCACCGCGGTTGCGCCGACGCCAACGAGGACGGCCGCATAGTGGGCGTCAACGCACTCTGCCGAGCGCACAATCAACGAACAATATGTACGCTGACCGATTTCGGTAAGGTGCGTATGAACGCCGCCGGCGGCAAGGATCATCGGCGCGGCGATACGGCCCGCGTCCTGACGTTCATCGGTCAACACGATATGCTGAGCGCCATTTTTCATGGCACGCTCGGCCTCGTCGCGAATACGGCGCAGGGCGCGATGCAGAGCAACGCCCTCGCCGTCGGCGCCGCGCGCGGAGAACGTGCAGTCGATCTCAACCACGCCCGCGCCAAGATAATCGCGCAAACGCTCATACATGCCGTTGGTCAGGATGGGGCTTTCAAGAACGTAAACATCCGTCTGCGTCTCATCGGAAACCAGTATGTTGCCAAGGTTTTTGAACCTCGTTTTCAGGCTCATCACCCCGCTTTCGCGCAAAGGATCGATCGGCGGGTTGGTGACCTGGCTGAAGTTCTGGCGGAAATAATGCGAGAGCGGCCGATAGTTTTCCGATAGAACCGCAATGGGCGTATCATCGCCCATGGACCCGATCGCTTCCTTGGCGTCAATCGCCATGGGGCGCAAAATGAGATCTAGGAGCTCCAGGTCATAGCCAACCGCGGCCTGCCGGCGGCGCAGCGCGTCATCGTCAAAGAGCCGCGGCTCCATCCCCGGCCCGATCAACGGCTCCAACTCGGTGACATTTTCAAGCCACTTCGTATACGGATACCGATTTGCAAGCCGGTCGACAATCGCATCCTGATCGTAGAACTTGCACTCTTTCATATCGACCGCGATCATACGGCCGGGCTCGATAGACCCGCGCGACTTCACCGCCCTTCCTTCCAAAGGGCACATCCCCGTTTCGGACCCGATCGCGAGAATATCGTCTTCAGTGATCGCGTAGCGCAACGGACGAAGGCCGCTGCGGTCGAGCCCCGCAACCGCCCAGCGGCCGTCATAAGCGGCGATCGCCGCCGGCCCGTCCCACGGCTCCATCACGGCGTTGCAATATTCATAAAGCGCGCGGTGCTCCGGCGCCATGACGGAGGCGCGCTTCGACCACGCTTCGGGAATCAAAAGCGCCTTCGCCATCGCTGCGGTGCGTCCTGCACGGACGATCAGCTCCATGGTCTGGTCGAGCGCCGCGGAATCCGATGCGCCTTGCTGGATCACCGGGCGGATGTCGTTCTGATCGTCGCCAAAGGCTTCCGACGCCATGCGGATTTCATGGCTCTTCATCCAGTTGACGTTGCCCTTCAGGGTGTTGATTTCGCCATTCTGGGCAAGCATGCGGAAAGGCTGCGCCAAGCGCCATTGCGGGAATGTATTGGTGGAATAGCGCTGGTGAAAAATCGCAAATGTTGAAACGAAGGACGTATCTTTAAGGTCCGGGTAGAAACTATCTATATCCTGCGCCAGGAACATGCCTTTATAGACAACATCACGAGAGGACAGCGAACAGACGTAAAAGTCCGGCACGCTTGCATCCTGCGCGCGCTTTTCGATGCAGCGGCGCACCACGTAAAGGGCGCGATCAAGCTCTTCCTGCTCGCGGCCGCCGCGATCACAAAAGAGAACCTGTTCAACGGCGGGGCGCGTTGCATTGGCCTTATCGCCAAGGCATGACGCATCGACAGGCACCTGGCGCCAACCATAGATGTAAAATCCGCGCCGCAGGATTTCGGCTTCCACAATCGCCCGGGCGGTATCCTGCGCCTGTAAATCCGTACGCGGCAGAAAGATCATGCCAACGCAGATATCGCCATCGCCGGGCTCGTGCCCCGTCCGCTCCACAAAACGGCGGACCAGAGGTTGCGGCACGCCAAGACGCACGCCGGCGCCGTCGCCGGTCTTGCCGTCCGCATCGACGGCGCCGCGGTGCCAGACAGCTTTCAGCGCCTGGATCGCCATCTCGACGACCTGACGGCTGGGCTGACCGTTGAGCGAGGCGATAAGGCCGACGCCGCAGGCGTCGCGCTCGCTTGCAGGATCGTAAAGTCCCGCCTCGATCAAGCCGTCGCGGCGGCTTTCAAAAAACTGACGATCTTCATTACTCATGGTCGAACCATTTCGTTTTACATTCTTCTTTTTGCATTCTTCATCAACGCGTCGTCGGAAGCAGCCCGCGCAGCGACCTGATCGCTATTCAGCGGCGACAAGCGTCGCCGGTTTCGCATCGATGTACTCGGCGATGGCGCGCGCAGCGACACGCCCATCACGGATCGCCCAGACGACAAGCGACGCGCCGCGCATAATATCGCCGGCGGCGAACACGCCATCGAGGTTAGTTTCGAGCGTTAGCGGGTTCACCTTGATGGCGCCGCGCGCGTTGAGCGCAAGCTCCGGCGCACCGAAAAGACCAGGCGCATCTTCCGGCTCGAACCCGAGCGCCTTGACGATCAGGTCCGCGTCCATATCGAAATCGCTGCCCGGCGCTTCCACCGGCGCCTGCCTGCCGGAGGCGTCAGCCGCGCCCAATGTCATCCGTACAGCGCGCAAACCGGTTGCGGCGTTTGCGTCGCCAAGGACAGCCTTCGGCGCTGCAAGCCACTCAAACTTGACGCCCTCTTCTTCAGCGTTCGCAACTTCACGCACCGAGCCGGGCATGTTGGCCCGGTCGCGCCGATAAAGACAGGTGACCGACGTCGCCCCCTGCCGGATCGCGGTGCGCACGCAATCCATGGCCGTATCGCCGCCGCCGATGACGGCGACGCGCTTGCCGGCGGCGTTGAGGCGACCATTGTCGAAATCGCCTACCGTATCGCCGAGACCGATCCGGTTCGACGCCGTCAGATATTCCAGCGCGGGCACGACATTCGCAGCGCCAGCGCCGGGGCAGGCAAGCTCGCGCGCCTTGTAAACGCCGATGGCGATCAGCACCGCGTCGTGTCGGGCGCGCAATTCGCCAAGGCTCGCATCGCGTCCGACCTCAAAATTCAACCGGAACTCGACGCCGCTTTCCTCCAGCCGCTGCACCCGGCGCTGGACGACTTCCTTCTCGAGCTTGAAACTAGGAATGCCATAGATGAGAAGCCCGCCGGCACGGTCATACCGATCATAAACCGTGACGTCGAAGCCTTGCTTGCGCAGCTCTTCCGCCGCCGCAAGGCCGCCGGGCCCGGCGCCGATGATCCCGACAGAGCGCATGCGCTCGCGGCCAACCTCGATTGGCGCGACCCACCCTTGTTCAAACGCGGTTTCGGTAATGTACTGTTCAACCGCGCCGATCGTCACCGTTCCGTGTCCGGATTGCTCGATCACGCAAGAGCCTTCGCAAAGGCGGTCCTGCGGACAGATGCGCCCACAAATCTCGGGCATATTATTGGTCGCGGACGACACCCCGTAGGCTTCCTCAAGCCGGCCTTCGGCGACAAGGCGCAGCCAGTCGGGAATGTCGTTGCCGAGCGGACAATGATTTTGACAGAACGGCACACCGCACTGGCTGCACCGCGCCGCCTGCTCAGCCGCTTTGTCAGCAGCGAAGCGGGCGTAAATTTCATCAAAATCGCCGCGTCGCTCTGTCGCCGTGCGTTTTTTCGGCGTTTCGCGTTCATCATTTACAAATTGCAGCATTTTATCAGTCATCGAATGAAATCGGTTTTCTCTGTTATCTCTTGTGTCTGTCGGCGTCTCAGCGACCGGTTTTCGGCGCCGGCCGTCGTTGGTGTCCGTGCGCGGCGCCCCTAAAGGGGCCCGTCAGGCGCAAAATGCGCCGCCGGCGGAAAACCGGCAACGCATTTTTCTGGAGCCTTTAAGCTATATACGTGAAGCCAAAGGAGTGCAATGCGCAACAATTTGACGCGACATCAGCTGTTTTTGGCCGTTTTTGCTAGCCATTCGCGAACTCAGGATACGCTTCAAGGCCAAGCTCCGCCTTGTCCAGGCCGAGTTGTTCATGCTCCTCGCTGGCGCGCAAGCCCAGCGTGAACTTTAATGCTAACCAGACGGCGAGGCTGACGGCGAAGACAAAAACTCCGATGATGACAACGCCCGCCAGCTGGCCCAGGAGCGTCGCATCACTGTTTGTCAGCGGCACGACGAGCGTTCCCCAAATACCGCAGAAAAGATGCGCAGGAATTGCGCCAACGACATCGTCAATCTTGAAGCGGTCGAGGAGCGGGATTGCAAACGTCACGATGACGCCGCCGACTGCGCCGATCAGAACCGCCGCCGGCAAGGTCGGGGTCAATGGCTCGGCGGTGATCGCCACAAGCCCGCCAATGGCGCCGTTCAGGACAATCGTCAGATCCACCTTGCCGAAGCGAAGCTGCGTCAGAAGAAGCGCTGTGACAACGCCGGCGCAGGCGGCCATGTTGGTGTTAACGAATATTCTCGCGACGGACATCGCATGGTCAATCGTCCCGAGAGCAAGCTGCGAGCCGCCGTTAAACCCGAACCACCCAAGCCAGAGAATGAACGTGCCGAGCGTCGCGAGCGGCAGGGACGAGCCGGGCATCGCGTTGACGCGCCCGCCCTCGAAACGGCCTTTGCGCGCACCGAGCACGAGGGCGCCGGCAAGCGCCGCCCACCCGCCTGTTGAGTGAACGAGAGTCGATCCGGCAAAATCCGCAAAGCCGAAGGCTGTGTGCAAGAACCCCTCACCCCACTTCCAGGACGCCTGGATAGGATAGATCAGCCCCGTGAGGATCGCCACGAAGATAAGAAACGGGAAGAGTTTGATGCGCTCGGCAAGCGTGCCGGAGACAATCGACGCCGCCGTTGCGACGAACACCATCTGAAAATACCAGTCAGAGCTTGCGGCATAGCCGTTTTCAAGCGCCTCGGATTCGTCAAACCCCCAGACAGCGAATTTACCGATGAAGCCGCCCTCCTCGATCCCGTAGATAAGATTGTACCCGAGAAGCCAGACCATGATGCCTGCGACAGAGTAGAGCGCAATATTCTTTACACAAATGGTTGCGGCGTTTTTCGACCGTACGAGCCCCACTTCCAACATACAAAAACCGGCTGCCATAAACATAACGACCATGCCGGAAATCAGAAACAAGGATGTGTTAAATACAAACGTGGACGCTTCACTCGGCGCCGGCATTTCCTGCCCGTGCGCCGCCCCCGTGACAACCGTCGCAGCAATAACCCCTGGCGCCATTTTTACAAACGCGTTCGTCAGCGCTTTTTTATAATCTCTCATTCTCGCTTCGCCCTTTATTGTCGTCTCTTTCATCGCAGCCAGTTCTTCAGTCACTAAAGCGCCGCGTCGCCCGTCTCTCCGGTTCGCACCCGCACGATTTCTTCGAGCCCGAGGACGAACACCTTCCCGTCGCCGATACGCCCCGTTTGCGCGGCTTTCTGGATAGCATCGATGGTTGGCGCCACGCGATCCGCAGCAACAGCGATTTCAAGCTTTACCTTCGGCATAAAATCGACGTTGTATTCAGCGCCGCGATAAACTTCCGTATGCCCCTTTTGCCGGCCGAAGCCCTTAACTTCCGTAACCGTCATTCCCTCCACACCGAGATCGGTGAGCGCTTTGCGCACATCGTCGAGTTTTTGCGGTTTGATTACGGCAATGATGAATTTCATCCGCATCGCTCCTTTCTTTGATGACAAAACTGTAAAACGCTTTGTGCTGCATCGCAATGCAAAAACCTTCGCGGTTGCGAGATATTTTCTGCTAAATTGTGCACTTTTGCCAATTTACACTATTTTTTGCCCCAAATTACCAATTTTGTCGACTTTTTTGCCACAGTATCGATATTTTATACTAACAAAACTTGTGCATCGCACAATTCTATGATGTCGTTATAGCGATTCATTTTCCATCCGTACTCAGATCAAATCGGAAGCGAGGGCACCAATGAAAACAAAAACCATAGCGGCGACGGCGGCATTTCTTGTGATAGCGGGCCCGGCGACGGCCGGCGATCTCAGCGTATCGACCACGGTCGGCTTCGAATCGCGATACGTTTTTCGTGGGGTTCAATTCGCTGAAACGAGCATTCAACCCGCAATCAATCTGTCCTATGGGAACTTTTACGGCGGCGCCTGGTTCAACCTGCCCATCGGCGACGATGATCTGCGCGTCACGCCCGGCGGCGAGGAACTTGACCTTTTCGTAGGTTACTCCGTCGCCATGGACGATACGTTTACCCTCGATATGGGTGTGACCTATTATACATTTCCGGACGTCGCCAGCGGCTTCTTTGACATATTTGAAGAGGACGGCGACGGCCTTGGCGCCAACACAATTGAAGCCTATCTCGGGGTCAATGTCAGCGGCCCCCTGTCGCCGTCCGTTTATGTTTATCGCGATTTCAACTTTGACACCTTCACCATGCAAGGCTCCGTGTCACAGTCTTTTCCGCTGGCGGAAAAAACAAGTTTTAATCTTGGCGGCACGATCGGCTACGTTGTCGACGATGATGCGGGCGGCGATTATCTCTACGGCAATGCATCGGCGAACATCGCCTATCAACTTACCGATAACGGATCGATTTCCGCCGGCGCGCGCTTTGGCGGATCGGATATCGCCGGCGGTTCGATCTTCGACGACGCGAACGCGCGCACGCTAAAAAGCGCCGGGGTCTGGTGGGGTCTTTCCTTCACAGCAAATTTCTAGATTGAGGAGAGGGTTCGACAGGGCCCTTACACGAGGGGGGCGCCGCCAGCCAGCAGGGATTTACCCCCAACACCACCAAACGAATCCCAACTGGCTGGCGGCGACGCCCTTCCCTGCGGCGGGCGCGCGCTCCGCGCAAACGGTGTATACTCGACGGCGTCGACCATTCACGCGAGCGCTCCGCCATGCCAGACCCCGTTCACCACGCTACTGAACAACGCTCGCCATGGTGGTCCGGGGCGATCATTTATCAGATCTATCCCCGCAGTTTTTACGACCGCAATGGCGACGGCGTCGGCGACCTTCAGGGCATAACGGAAAAGCTCGACTACATCGCGCGCCTCGGCGTCGACGGCGTTTGGCTGTCGCCGTTTTTTACCTCTCCGATGGCGGACTTTGGCTACGACGTTGCGGACTATTGCGATGTCGATCCTGTTTTCGGCGACCTTGGCGACTTCGACCGGTTGATCGAGAAGGCCCATGCCCTCGGCCTTAAAGTCATTATCGATCAGGTCTATTCCCACACGTCGGACCGGCACCCCTGGTTTCGCGAGAGCCGCACATCGTGCGACAATGCAAAAGCCGACTGGTATGTATGGGCGGACGCAAAAGCCGATGGCGCGCCGCCCAATAACTGGCAGTCGGTATTTACCGGACCCGCATGGACCTGGGACGCGCGGCGCGGGCAATATTATCTGCATAACTTTCTCACGGCGCAGCCCGATCTCAATCTGCACAACAGCACAGTGCAGGACGCGCTTTTGAACGTGGCGCGGTTCTGGCTTGACCGGGGTGTCGACGGCTTCCGCCTCGACGCGATCAACTTCGCTATGCACGATCCACTCTTACGCGATAATCCGCCAGCGCCGATTCTCGCTGGCGCGCCCTCCCCGACACGACCATTCGACTTTCAGGACCATCGCTACAATCAGTCTCATGAGGGGATCGCCGGGTTTCTGGAGCGGTTGCGGGCGACGACAGACGATTATGGAGAGATTTTCACCGTCGCAGAGGTGGTCGGCCCCTCACCGCTTGCGGAAATGAAGTCCTTCACGGCTGGCGATAAAAGGCTGACCGCCGCATACAGTTTTGATTTTCTTTATGCCGATCAACTCACGCCAGCGCTGGTCAAAAAAGCCGTTTCCGGATGGTTCAACGCAAAGACGTCGGAGAAGGAAGGAATGCCGGCGTGGGCGTTTTCAAATCACGACGCGCCGCGCGTGGTCAGCCGATGGACGGGCGGCGCGGACGAAAACATCCGGGCGCGGCTTTTCGCAATGCTTCTTTTAAGCCTTAACGGGGTCGTTTTTCTCTATCAGGGCGAGGAGCTTGGATTGCCGCAGGCGGATCTCGACTTTGAAGACCTCAAAGACCCAGAAGCGATCGCCAACTGGCCGGAAACACTGGGGCGCGATGGCGCCCGTACGCCAATGCCGTGGACAAACGTACGCCCCAACGCCGGTTTTGGCGCCGCCGGTCTTCCGGGCGCCGCGCCCTGGCTGCCCGTCCCGGCGGATCACCTTCCCCTGAGCGTGGAAACGCAGGAAGCGGACGAACAGTCGACACTCGCTTTCGTCAAAACATTGATTGGACTGCGGCGCGACTTTACGGCCCTTCGCGACGGCGACTTGAAAATTCTGCCATCGCCCGACGGCATTCTGGCGATTTTACGGGACCATCAGAACGCGCGCGCGTTCTGCGTTTTTAATCTTGGCGCAGAAAACCATGCATGGCGACCCGAAGATATTTCCGGCTGCAAAGTCGCCGCCGCGGTCAATGCGGGTCCGGCCGGCGCCGAACCGCCTGTCGCTCTCGCTCCGATGACCGGCTATATCGCGATGTCTTCGTAATGCAATATCGCGACGCTACAGAGATTCAGCGGCGATGTCCTTCATGGAAACGCCGGCGTCTTTTATACGCGCCGGATCTGGAGAAGCGCCCGCCGCGATAAGCTTTTTAGAAATCAGAAACTCCGGCGGGCTGTTCACCGCATCGACAGCGATCAGCTTTTTTTCGCGGAAGTAAAACGCAGCGAATTTGCGCGCGTTCATATCGCCGCGCACAACAACATCGTCATACCCTTCCGAAAGCCCGACGATCTGCAGCTTAAGATCAAACTGGTCGGACCAGAACCACGGGGCTTCTTCCGCAGGTCTTGGTTTGCCTAATATCGCCGCCGCCGCGAGCTTTCCCTGTTCGATGGCGTTGTGCACGCTCTCAAGACGCCCGCGCCGCCCATAATGAACAAGCGGGCGCGTGGTGCAATCGCCCACCGCAAAAACATCTGGATCGCTGGTGCGCGCATCTTCGTCAACGACGATGCCGTTGTCGCAAACAACGCCGGCCTCTTTCGCCAGCTCCTCATTCGGCAAAATACCGATGCCGACAAGGGCGATATCGGCGGCGCATTCATCGCCATTATCGAGAAGCGCGGCCTGAAACACGCCGCCTTCGGAGCGAAATTCAGAAACGCCAGCGCCGGTAACGATTTTTACGCCAGCGTCTTTGTGCACCTTTTCAAAAAAGGCACTGATCAGCGGACTTGTCACGCGCGCAAGAACGCGGTCGGCAAGCTCTATAACGGTCGCCTCAAGGCCCATCTGACGCGCGACTGCGGCCGCCTCCAGGCCGATATAGCCGGCGCCGACAATAACGATCCGCCGGCCTTCGCGCATATGCGGGCGAATGCGCTTAACGTCATCCAGGGTGCGCAAGTCAAAAACACCATCCGCATCCGCCCCTTTGATGGGTACAGGGCGCGGGCGAGAGCCGGTCGCAATCACCAGCTTTTCATATGCAATGGTGTCGCCGCCGGCGAGCGCGACGGACTTGACGGCGCTGTCGATGGACAAAGCGCGCACGCCCAGCTTCATGTCGACACTTTGTTGCGCGTACCAATCATGAGGGCGCAGGAAGAGCCGCTCTTCCTCCATATCGCCTTTCATATAGGCTTTCGAAAGCGGCGGACGCTGATAGGGTGGATATGCCTCGTCGCTAACGAGCGATATCGCTCCCTCATATCCGCCCTGACGCAACGACATGATCGTCTGCGCCGCGCCCTGACCGCCGCCAATCAGTACAACGCTCATAACAAGTCTCACTTCCCGTTTTCTTTCAGTCTTAGTAAGGACCGTGATGGGAAACAAGGCGGCGCTCAAGGTCGACATGGACGCACTTTTCGCGTCCAACCTCGAAATTGACTGCGCATACACCGCAATTGATCGCACGTACAATGCAAGCGTATTTCGTCTGGCGTTCGGGCCCGGTTTTGCGCATAAGTGACTTATAGTGACAGGGGACTCTCATACATGACGACAGCGCGCATCATCGACGGAAAGGCCATCGCCGCACGCATTACGGACGCCGCAGCGACATACAGCGCCGCGCTCGCAAAGCGCATCGACGCCCCGCCCTGCCTCGCCGTCGTGCTCGCAGGCGACGACCCTGCAAGCGCTGTTTACGTGCGCAACAAAGGCAAAATGGCGGAGAAAATCGGTTTTCGCTCGATCCAGAAAACACTGCCCGCCGACGTTCCGGAAGAAACGCTGATCGCTACCGTAACAGCGCTCAACGAAGACCCGGGCGTCCATGGCATATTGGTGCAATTGCCTCTGCCGGCGCATATCGACGAAGCAAAGATCCTTCACCTGATCGATCCGGCCAAAGACGTCGACGGCTTTCATCCAATCAATGCCGGTCTCCTGGCCGCGGGCGATATCGCGCGCGCGCTCACGCCGTGTACGCCAGCAGGATCGGTCATTTTGGCGAAATCGGCCCTCGGTCCGAAGCTCGACGGCCTGCATGCGGTGATTATCGGCCGCTCAAATATTGTCGGCAAGCCCGCCGCACAACTGCTTCTTGCAGAGAACTGCACCGTGACCATCGCCCATTCGAGAACTCGGGACCTGCCGGCGCTGGCGCGCGAAGCGGATATTCTCGTCGCCGCGGTCGGACGCCCTGAAATGGTGAAAGCCGACTGGGTGAAGCCCGGCGCAACGGTGATTGATGTTGGCATCAATCGCGTGCCCGCGCCGGAAAAGGGCGACGGCAAAACGAAACTTGTGGGCGATGTAGACTATGACGGCGCGGCTCAGATCGCCGGCGCCATCACGCCCGTACCGGGCGGTGTCGGGCCAATGACGATCGCCATGCTGATGGTCAATACGCTGATCGCTGCAGCCCGCCAAAACGGCGAAGCAAAAACCGGCGTGGACGATATTATCGGCGCCGCCGTTTAAGCTTTAAAAGACCGCTAAGCAGGATCTGTATAGGCGTCGGCGAGTGCGAGAACCGCTTTCGCCTGCTTCAAATGCGGAACATCCAGCATTTGGCCATCGAGCCCGACAACCCCCGCGCCGGGCGCAGCGTCGAAAGCTTCTACCACGCGTTTCGCATGATCGATTTCGGCCGATGAGGGCGTAAACGCTGCATTAATTACCGGGACTTGCGCGGGATGGATCGCCATCTGGCCATTAAATCCTTCAGCGCGCGCGGCCATGCTAGCGGCGCGATGGCCATCAAGGTCGCGAAAATCCGTATACACTGACTCAATCGCGTCAACACCGGCGGCCTTTGCGGCCATGAGGCACAAGGAGCGCACCATCTGATAGGTAAAAGCAAGGGCGCCGTTGGCGTCCTTGTTCGTGCTGGCGCCAAGTGCGGCGCTTAAGTCTTCCGCTCCCCAGGTGAGCCCCGAAAGCCGCGGCAGCTCAGCATCCGCATAGCGTCCGAGGTGAAACGGTGCGACTGCGGTTTCCGTCGCGATGGACAAAACCTTCACCGCCTTATGACCTTCGCCGTCCTCATCGAGCCATTGTGACAGGCGGGCAACCTCTTCGGGTCCATTCGCTTTTGGCAAAACGACGCCGTCAAGGGCGAGCCCCGCCTCGGAAATCGCCTTCAGGTCCGCCTCGTTTTCTTCCGGCGCATCGAACGGATTGATCCGTATCCAGAGCTGGCAGCGACGTGCATCCCGCGGCCGGTCCGCAATGAACCGGGCGGCGAGATCGCGCGCCTTTTGCTTGTTGGCGAGACCGACAGAATCCTCGAGATCGATGATAACAGCATCAGCGCCCGCGCCGTCGGCTTTCGCGAGTTTCTTTTCGCTGTCGCCCGGAATGAAGAGATATGACCGCGCCGCCGGCATTTCTTAAGCCTCCGGCTTTTTGTGCTGCAATCCGGCGCGACGGCACTGCGCCACCAGTTCATCGCGCTGATTGTAGGTCCGGTGCTCAAAGATCACGACGCCCTGGGTGGGGCGCGACTTGGACGGTTTCAAATCGATCACTTCCGTCTCTACACGGAGGGTATCGCCATGAAACACCGGTTTTGGAAACTTCACGTCGTCCATGCCGAGATTGGCGACAGCGGTGCCGAGCGTTGTGTCGCCAACGGAAACGCCGACCATCAGCGACAAGGTGAAAAGGCTGTTCACCAGTCGTTCGCCAAATTCGGTGGTTTTGCAATACTCTTCATCCAGATGAAGCTGCGCGGGATTGTGGGTCATGGTGGTGAACAGGATGTTGTCGGTCTCGGTCACCGTCCGGCGCAGGGCGTGCTTGAACACCTGCCCGACTTCCAGTTCGTCAAACCACTTACCCGCCATGTGTCGTGCTCCTATCCCGCTGAAAAACGCAAGATCTCCGTTGCTCTCAGCTTACCGCCGCGTGCGCGCCCGGATATAGCGCACCGTTCCCGTTTTTGAGCGCATAACGACCGTGTGCGTATTAACATAGCCACGCTCCCATTTGACGCCGTCGAGCATGGTGCCGTTGGTGACGCCGGTGGCGGCGAAAATAACATCGCCCGATGCAAGATCCATAAGGCCGTATTTTCGGTCGAGATCGGTGATGCCGGCGCGCGCCGCACGCTCACGCTCATCGTCGTTGCGGAAAAGCAGGCGCCCTTGCATCTGTCCGCCAACGCAGCGCAGCGCCGCTGCGGCAAGAACCCCCTCAGGCGCCCCGCCCTGGCCCACATAAAGGTCGATGCCCGTCGACGCTTCCGTCGTATGGAAAACGCCGGCGACGTCGCCGTCGGAAATCAGGAAGACGCGCGCGCCGACCTTGCGCGCGCCGTCGACGAGGCTTTGGTGGCGTTCGCGATCAAGGATGCAGACCGTAACGTCAGACGCCGGCACGCCTTTTTCCTTGGCGATGGCGGAGATATTGTCTTCGATCGGTGCGTCGAGATCGATAACGCCTTCGGGATAGCCGGGCCCGCAGGCGATCTTATCCATATAAACGTCCGGCGCATGAAGAAGCGTGCCGCCCTGCGCCATCGCAACAACGGCGAGCGCGTTGGCCATGGCTTTGGCCGTCAGAGTCGTTCCCTCAAGTGGATCGAGAGCAATGTCGATCTTGGGACCGCGGCCGGAACCGACCTTCTCACCGATATAAAGCATCGGCGCTTCGTCGCGCTCGCCCTCGCCGATCACGACAGTGCCGTCCATCTCCAGCTTGTTGAACGCTTCGCGCAGCGCAGTGACCGCAGCCTGATCGGCGCCTTCCTTGTCGCCGCGCCCGATCATGGTTGACGCCGCGACGGCCGCCGCCTCGGTGCAGCGCCCAACCTCAATCGTCAGTATACGGTCGAGAAAGCTTTCGGTGTCGATTGTTGTCATAATACGCCCTTAATGCCTGGTTCGATACTTTTGAAAATGCACATCATGCGATACGGGCCGGCCACGCAAACCCGGCATAATGTGGAATTGGGTGGAAACGCCGGATATCGCGGCGTCATTGATTTTTTCGCTCCGCAGCGTCGAGCGCCGCACGCTCCCTTTCCGCCGCTGCGGCGTCGCGGTCGATATCCGCCAATAACTGGTCTCTGGCGACCGGCAGCGCATCGCGCGCGCGCTCTTCTTCCTTGGCGGCGAGACGCGCATCGGCGATCGCCGTTTGCAGCGTTTGCGCGGCGGTTTCGAGATCTTCCGTCAAAATCAACTGTTCACTCTCCGGCGCGACTTCCGGCGGCGCGGACGGCGTCTCGGAGAGGTTCGGAAAACGCGGCCGGGCCTCTTCGCGACGCTCGGCGATGCGTTCCTGAATCTGCGGGCTCGGCGGCTGATCGCCGGCAAGCTCTTCATATTTGATGATGCCGGGGGGCGCGAAACGGACAAGCTGCGCCTTTGAACACGCCCCGAGCGCCAGCGCGGGCGCCATCAGCGCCAGTAAATGAGCGGTCCTATTCATCAATCAACATTTTACACTTCTTGCGTAGCCGCTCTATAAAGACCTCAATCGTTCATTTCAAACCCCCTCGGGCCCAATGACCCAAGCAGACGGCGCATCGCCAAAGAAAAAAGCGACAAAATCGAAATCGTCCAAGAAAAAGGCGTCAGACGCCGCCAAGAAGACGTCGAAGACGAAAGCGAACGCCGCCCCCTCAAAAACGAAGTCCGAAAAGCCCGCCAAGAACAAAAAAACCGCTGCCGAGGAGAAAAATGCGGCAAAGGCGCCGCCCCGCAACGAGGGCGCGAATGGCGCAGACCACCGCCCTCTCTATGAAGATTTCGACGCTCTGTCGGAATATCTGACCAACGTATCCGGCAAAAGCCAGGACATGATCCGGGAGTTCTTCGTCAACCAGAATTTCCAGCGCGCCGCGAGCGATATGGGCCAGGACCCCTTGAATGTGGGCGAGGCGTTTCAGGAAGTCATGAAGGGGCTTTCCGCGGACCCCGGCGTCGTTCTACAGCGCCAGTTCAACCTCTGGGGCGATTACGCGAAACTGATGGCGACTATGTCGCGGCGCATGGCGGGCGAAACGGTGAAACCGGCCATCGCGCCCGCGATCGGTGATAAGCGCTTTTCTCATCCGGCATGGGAAGAAAACCCGATGCTGGACTTCATGAAACAGTCCTATCTCATTTTCGGGCAGTGGCTGACCAAAACCGTCGAGCAGCTTGAAGGGCTCGACGACCATGAAAAGAAGAAAGCGGAGTTCTATACGGCGCAGTTTGTCGATGCGTTTTCGCCGACCAACTTCGCGATGCTCAATCCGGAAGTCGTTCAGGAGACCATCGAGTCAAAAGGCGAAAACCTGTTGAAGGGCCTTCAGAACCTTCTGGAAGACATCGACCGCGGCCATGGAGAGCTGGCGATCCGTCAGGCGGACCTCGATCACTTCAAGCTCGGCGAGAACATCGCGACGACGCCCGGCAAGGTGATTTTCCAGAACGACATCATCCAGCTTATTCAGTATGCGCCTAAAACAGAAACGGTCGCGAAAACGCCGCTCTTGATCTGCCCGCCCTGGATCAACAAGTTTTATATTCTCGATCTGCAGCCCGCCAACTCTTTCATCAAATGGGCCGTCGAACAGGGACGCACGGTGTTCCTCGTCTCCTGGGTGAACCCGGGGCCTGCGTTAAAAGGAAAGACGTTCGAGGACTACATCCATGAAGGTCTTTTTGCGTCGCTCGACACCATCAAACGCGCGACGGGCGAAGAAAAAGTCGACACCATCGGCTATTGCATCGGCGGGACGATGCTGGCGACCGCGCTCGCGCTAATGGCGCAGAATGGCGACAAACGCATCAACTCCGCGACGTTTTTTACGGCGCAGACGGACTTTAAAGAAAGCGGCGATCTTCTTTTGTTTGTCGATGACGAACAGCTCGACGCCATCGAAAAACAGATGGACGCGGCTGGCGGCGTTCTTGAAGGGCGCGCCATGGCGACCACCTTCAATATGCTGCGCTCGAATGATCTCATCTGGTCTTTCGTGATCGACAACTACATGAAGGGAAAGAACCCGGCGAAGTTCGACCTGCTCTACTGGAACTCCGACGCAACGCGGATGCCGAAAAAAGTGCATCTGTTTTATCTGCGCGAGTATTATCAGCATAACCGTCTCGCGGCCGGCGAAATGGTGATGAAAGGCAAAACGCTCGATCTGTCGCGCGTCGATATCCCGGTATTCATGCAGGCCGGCGAGACCGACCACATCGCGCCGGCGAACTCCGTCTACCGCTCGGCGCGCCTCTTCGGCGGCGACAACGTGCAGTACATGCTCGCCGGATCCGGTCATATCGCCGGCGTCGTCAATCATCCCGACAAGCACAAATATCATCACTCGATCAACATGGCGCTGCCGGAAACGCTCGACGAATGGAAACAGGACGCCGAGCGTTATGAAGGATCGTGGTGGCCCTATTGGATAAAGTGGCTGAACGGCGTCAGTGAGGGCGAAGTCCCGGCGCGCGAGCCCGGCGACGGCGCGGTCGGCGTGATTGAGGACGCGCCCGGCTCCTACGTCGCCGTAAAGTCCTAAGAGCCTATGCAGTAAATCGGCGCCGCTCATCCCAACGAAAGTTGGGATCCAGCAAGATAAAATACGCCGCGCGAAGCGCGACTTTATATATCTGGCTGGTCTCCTGCTTTCGCAGGAGTGAGCGGGCCCGGGTTTTGAATGACGCCGATTTATCGCCCGGCGCCCCAGGCTCTTGGGCTGCGAAGACCGTTTATGATCGCGCGCGCCCAAGGTTAATTCTTGGTTAACCAAACTGCACCACTTTAAAAAGTAATGCGGTTTGATGGCGTCAGCGTTTCCAGCTCAGACGCTCCGGTTGGGATGCGGGCGCGCCCCGCGGCCTTGTCGGCAAACCGCTTTGGAGGGGTGACATGAGCCGGCTGGACGTAACCAAACGGGATTTACTGCACAAACTTGGCGGGACATCGCAATCGCGCAGCGTACGCGCGGACGTGTTGTTCAGAAAACTACGGCTCAACCAGGTCGACCAGGTGGCCGATGCGCTGGCGCGCGCGCCGCGGCGGATCGAGGCGAGCGATCTCGCCGGCGACATCAAAGACAGCGTTGCCGAAGAAAGCGCCAAGCTAAACAGATAACACCGCCTCAAACCGGAGCTTTTATCGCCCCGCTGGATACCGCAAGCGGCCCAGAAACTCGATGGGCGCCGCTGGGTCGATGCCGAGTTTACGAACCTGCGCCTTCGCCTTTTCGATCTGCATGACATTTGCGATGCGCGCATCCAGAAATCGGCGCGTTTCCGCCTCATCGTCGCTGTCATCGCCGAGCCAGCGCGCGCAGGTCGATGTCCAAACCCCGGTGAGCGTCGCGCGCTTTGTATACCAGGCGAAATCCGTCGACGGGTCGCCCATGGCGCGCCAGATGGCGTCCGCGGTGTCCCAGGCGAGCGCCGCGCCGAGGGGTGCATTTATGGGCAACGCCAGATAAGCCGCCGCACGCCGCGCGGCTTCTTTGTGCGGCCCCATGGCGGCCAAGCGCGCGAGAACGGCGAAGGCGACTTTTTCCCGAATTTTCAGAGGCGGCAAGCCCGCATCCGCCAGTCTTTCGGCGAAAGCCCGCAGCATCGCCTCATCATGGGCCCGCGACCAGGCGCGCAAGACATCTTTCATTCCCCCCGGAAAAGCCGCCTTCAGCGCCGCCGGCGCCACATCGGCGTCACTGGCTGCTTTTTTGAGCATTTGCGGCGTCCAACCGTCAAAGGCCGCATGGGCGCAGGCCGCTTCCAAAACCGCCTTGCGCACATCTTCAAAAGCATCGCGCGCCTCATTCTGCCCGGTATTGTCGCTCATCATCCACCCTCATGGTCCGCGCCCTCTCGACGCGAAAAAACTGCCGCCGATGTTGCGGTTCAAGGATCCACCGCACCAGCCGCACCAAGAAGGCATATAGACATGGCAGGCGGCCTTTGGTATAGGGCGCTTTCGCCTAGCGGATTGAATAAAACGGTCTGCCGGCAAGTTTTCATGCGGCGTCGCGGAAAAATCCCCGTGGCGTTTTTATTTGGCGGAGCAGTCACAACACCCTGCCCGCTCCAGGCTACGGCGAAGAAGGAGGCCCCAGCCATCGTACAGATCGTTGTCCGCGACAATAATGTCGAACAAGCTTTGCGCGCGCTTAAAAAGAAGATGCAGCGCGAAGGCACTTTCCGTGAAATGAAGCGCCGGAAATTTTACGAAAAACCATCGGAAAAGCGCGCCCGCCAGAAGGCGGAAGCCGTGCGCCGCGCGCGCAAGCTGATCCGCAAGCGTCAGCAGCGCGAAGGCCTTATTTAACGCCGCCTCCCAAATGGGTAGGACGCGACGTAGCCTCTTTCCCATTGATCCGCTTTACCGCATACTGCGCCCGCCTTTGCGGGCGCTTGGCTCGCGACAACCGAGGGGTCACACATGCGTATTATCGCCGCCATTCTGGCGCTTGGCTTTTTTCTTTCCGCCTGCGAGACAATCAAAGGCGTCGGACGCGACGTTGAAAACGCCGGCGAGGCGCTCGACGACGCAGTGGACGGCGATTAGGCCGCTCCCCGCCGGATTGTGACGCAGCTGCGTTGCAACAAAATTTTAACGCGTTTGCGCCGGGGAAGCCTTCTTCTCCGGCTTTTTATTTGCCATGCTGCGGCGTCAGCAGGGTCCTTTCGCGCAAATTCAATCGAAATTCTCACAAATTTTAGGCGCCAAGAAACGGTTTTGCAGCGTTTTTCTGACACTGTATGGTAAGGTTAATGCGGAAGGCATTGTCGACTTGGTAAATGGGGCGAAAAGCGTGAGGGGAATGATGACGGGAATTGCCGGAAAAATCGGCGCGCGCGGGCGCGCGGTTTTTTGCGCATGCGTATTGGCCGTCGGTGCGGCAACGCCATCCGGAGCGCTTGCGCAAGCGCACATAGACGAGCCGCGCATTGACCCGCTGTTGTTCGGAAAAACCCAGCAGGAACGCGAGGATGAGTTGCGCCTGCGCGATGCGGGCTATCGCGGCGATCCGGACATGGAGCAGATCGACGATCCGGACCTCGACCCCATTCTGTGGGGACCGACCCAGCAGGAACTGGAAGAAGACCGTAACGCGACGCGCATCACGCTCGGCGAGGAAGACAACAATCGCGGCTTTTTCGGCGCATTCACCGTTCTTGTGCCCGATGAGACCAACCTCACCCTGGGTGTCGGGCCGGTTTACCGACCGGATTACTTTGGCTCCGACGATTACGAATTCGACGCCGACCCGCAGGTCTATGTAAAGTTCCGCAACTTCGTCTTCTTCGACGATGACGGCGCCGACTTCGCGATTTTCGGCTTCTCCGGCTTTCGGGTCGGTCCAGCGATCAGGATCGTCGGGCGACGTGACCAGGACGACAATATCGCGCTGCAAGGGCTCGGCGACGTCGGCACGACCTTCGAGTTCGGCGGCTTCGTCGCCACCACGTTCCTCGATCGCTATGCGTTCAAGTTCAAAGCGCGCCATGGCCTTAAAACCGGCCACCGCGGCACCATCGTCGACGCCTATATGACGGCGCTGATTTTCCGCACTGGTCCTGTCTCGATCGCAGCGACAGGCAATGTCAGCTGGATTGGCGAGAGGTATGCAGACGCCTATTTTTCCGTAACGCCGGAACAGTCAGCGCGCTCGCAGGGCGTCCTGCCTGTTTTTGACGCCGAAGCCGGCTTCCGCGACTTCGGCGGCACTGTGACGGCCTATATCAACATCCGTGATCGCTGGTCATTAAATCCTTATGCGTCCTATAATCGGATCTTTTCCGATATTGCGGAAACGCCGATCATTTCGCAATTCGGCGACCGCAATCAGTTCCGGTTCGGTTTCCACCTGATGCGGGAATTCACTTTTTAGGGTCAGCCTCCTCAGCAATCTCCGCGATAATCGCTGCGATCTTCCGCGCGCCCTTAAGGCGCTGGCGCTCACCCGGCCATGCCTGACGGAAAACGAATTTCTGATCTGGCCGTAGTTTCACGTCGAAGGGCGACGCGGATACAAATTCCACGAGCCCCGGCACGTTCACGAACTGATCGTTACGGAAACTGATGACGGCGCCCTTCGGCCCAGCATCGATTTTTGCAATCCCGGCGCGTTTGCAAACGCCCTTGATGGCGACAATCTCCAGGAGGTGCTCCACCTCGCTCGGCATCGGCCCGAAGCGATCGACCAGCTCCGCCGCGAAAGCATCGATTTCCTCGTCTGTCACGACATCGCCAAGGCGCCGGTAAAGTGCCATGCGGACGTCGAGATCCTCCACATAGGTTTCCGGGATCAGAACCGCGGCGCCGACACTGATTTGCGGCGACCACGCCTCGTCGGCGCCCTCGCCGCCTTCTCGCAATTCCGCGACCGCTTCTTCCAGCATGTGCTGATAAAGTTCGACGCCGACTTCCTTGACCTGGCCGGACTGCTCCTCGCCGAGAAGGTTGCCGGCGCCGCGAATATCGAGGTCATGGCTTGCGAGCGTGAAGCCCGCGCCCAGCGTGTCGAGAGACTGCATGACCTTAAGGCGCCGCTCCGCGCCCTCGGTCAGCTTCTTACGCGGCGACGTCGTTAGATAGGCGTAAGCGCGCTCCTTCGAGCGCCCGACCCGCCCGCGGATCTGATAGAGCTGCGCGAGGCCGAACATATCGGCATTGTGCACCAGCATCGTGTTCGCCGTTGGGATGTCGAGGCCCGATTCGATAATCGTCGTCGAAACGAGCACGTCGAACTTGCCCTCGTAAAACGCGGTCATGATGTCTTCAAGCTCGCTCGGCGGCATTTGTCCGTGTGCGATCTTATATTTCAATTCCGGCGCCTGTTCGGTCAAAAACTCGGCGATGACCGAAAGGTCCTTGATGCGCGGCGCGACATAAAAGCTCTGCCCGCCGCGATAGTGTTCGCGTAAGAGGGTCTCGCGGGCGATCAGCGGATCGAACGGCCCGACGGTCGTGCGCACGGCGAGACGATCCACCGGCGGCGTTGCGATCAGCGACAGATCGCGAATGCCCGACATGGCGAGTTGCAGCGTGCGCGGGATCGGCGTCGCCGTCAGCGTCAAGACATGGGTGTCGGCGCGGAATTCTTTGAGCCGCTCTTTGTGCTTGACGCCAAAATGCTGCTCCTCATCGACGATGATGAGACCGAGATCGCGAAACTTAATCGACTTGGCAAGCAGCGCATGGGTGCCAACGACAACGTCCACCTGACCATTCGTAATCCCCTCGCGCACGGCGGCGGCGTCTTTCGGCGAGACCATGCGCGAAAGCTGCGCGACATTGACGGGAAAGCCTTTGAACCGCTCTGAGAAGTTCTTGAAATGCTGGCGCACCAGTAGGGTCGTCGGCGCGACGAGCGCCACCTGCCGTCCGGTCATGGCCATGATGAACGCCGCGCGCAGCGCAACCTCGGTTTTACCGAACCCGACATCGCCGCACACCAGCCGGTCCATGGGACGGCCTTTTCCAAGGTCTTCGATCACATCGGCGATCGCGTTTTGCTGATCCTCGGTTTCCGTATAGGCAAAGCGCGCGCAGAACTCATCATAGGGGCCCGCAACGGGCGCGGCCTCGTCGGCCTGTTTCATAGCGCGTTTGGCGGCGATGGCGATCAACTGCTCCGCGAGCATCTTGATCCGTTCACGCATCTTCGCCTTACGGCTCTGCCACGCCGCGCCGCCGAGCTTGTCGAGCTGCGCATTCGGGTCATCGGACCCGAAGCGGGAAAGAAGGTCGATGTTCTCTACCGGCAAAAAGAGCTTGTCGCCGCCATGATAATGCAGGCTGAGGCAGTCATGCGGCGCGCCCTGCACTTCAAGGGTTTGCAAGCCTCTATAGCGCGCAACGCCGTGATCCACATGGACGACGAGATCGTCGAGGACGAGGCTCGACGCTTCAGTCAGGAAGTTTTCCGCCCTTTTCTTGCGTCCACGCCGCACCAGTCGGTCCCCGAGAATATCCTGCTCGGAAATGAAGGCGTGCGTTTCAGTTTCAAAGCCGGTTTCAAGACCGAGCACAACAACGACAGGTCCGCGCGCCTTCTCAGCCTCCCGCCAATCAGCGGCCGCGGCGACATTGTCCGTTCCCTGATCGCCCCCCTGGTCGCGCCCGTGATCGGCGAGCACGGTGCGCATCCTGTCGGCGGAGCCCTCCGACCAGCAGGCGACGACCGGCGTTTTGCCGGCGTCTTTGAGGGCGGTGAAATGTGCGATCACCGCATCGAAAACGTTCGATTTCTCAGCGGCGCGCTCGGCGGCGAAGTTGCGCCCGATTTTCGCGCCGAAGGAATAGGCGCGCCGCCCTTCCGGCGGCGCGAAAGGCGACATGGCGCGTGTATCCGCGCGCGCGAGGCCCTCGTTCCAGGCGTCCACACTCAGATAAAGCGCATCCGGTTCGAGGGGACGATAGGCGGGCGCGGAAAACTCGCTCGTTTTCGGACGCGGGGTCTCGGCGTCTTCCGAGCGCGCGCGATAATAATCCGTCACGGTCTCATAACGCGCCGTCGCGGCTTCTTCGCAGAGATGATCGGTGATGATCAGCGCGCCATCCAGAAAGTCGAAGACCGTGTCCGTGGTTTCGTAAAAAAGCGGCAGCCAGTGCTCGGCGCCCGCATGAGCGCGGCCTGCGCTGATCGCTTCATAGAGCGGGTCGTCATCGACAACGCCGAAAGCTTCGCGAAAGCCGCGCCGGAAAAGCGCAACCGCTTCGTCCGTTAACAGAATTTCCGACGCGGCGGAAAGCTCAAAACGCTGCAACTGGCGCGTGGTACGCTGGCTTGCAGCGTCGAAGGCGCGCACGCTTTCCAGCTGATCACCGAAGAAATCGAGCCGCACCGGTTCGTCCGCCCCCGGCGGAAAAATGTCAACAAGGCCGCCGCGCACCGCGAATTCACCACGCTCGCGCACGGTCGAGGCGCGATCGTAGCCGTTGGCGGCAAGATATTCCGACAGCGTTTCCATGGAAGCGCTCGCACCGGGCGCCAGCGACAGGGCCGCCTTGGCCACAGCCTCGCGCGGCGGAGTACGCTGCATCACAGCGTTGATGGAGGTCGCAATAACAAGCGGCGCATCACCGCCATGGCTCGCCATCATCGCAAGCGCCGCCATCCGTCGCGATGAGACCCCGCTTGACGGTGAAACGCGATCATAGGGCAGACAGTCCCAGGCCGGAAAATCGATCACTGGAATTTCCGGCGCGAAGAATTTTAGCGCCGCCGCCATGGCCGCCGACCGGGCGCCGTCGCGCGCAACATGCACGATCACGCCGCCGCGCTCGCGCGCCGCCGTCGCAACGCAGAGAGCATCCGCCCCTTCCGGCGCGCCGTAAACGTCGAGCGCGCCTGGCATGGACCACGCCTCGCGCGCGCCTATCCTGACAGTTCCTGACACCATGTCATTCGCCGCATCGGCCATGTCGGTTACCGGTCCTTCTTCCTCAGCCGCGCCCCGTTCTATCGGGCAAACGCCAAAAGCGCGGACGCCGTTTTCGGCAGGCCGCGCGGGTCTCGTGATCTACGGTCGATTGCCGCCGACAACAAGAGATGACGAAGAAAAAACCGGTATTGCGGTGGGTTCGCGGCGGCCGAGCGCTAGGCGAGTTTGAAAGCGCGCAAGGCTTCAAAAACCGGCCCGCCGACACCTTGCGGCGGCTCGCTCGCGCCTGTCGCCCAAGCATAGAGCTCGCGGTCCGGATGCCCGAGCAGCGCATCGAACTCGTCGAGCGCTTCCTCACTCATACCCGCGAGATGCGCCCGTGCGAAACCGCCGAGCAGAAGATCCGCTTCCTTGAAGCCGCGATAACTCGCACGGTAAAGCAGGCGCTTGCGCTTTTTTTCAACGTCTTCCTGCATGAAAAGTCGTTCCTCCGGAAGCGTTACCGCCTGGCTCTGGTTTGCTTCGTCATATCCAGCGGGCGACAATCGCCCAGCGGCGCGAGCCGGTCAAGCGGGCGGATATTTCTTTAACGTCGCCTTGTAGGACTTCGCGATCAGTTTTTCGAGAACGCCGAGATCGATGTCGTCGAACTTGTTGACGTAAAGGCATGCGTTGCCAGTCTTGTATTTTCCAAGCTTTTTCATCAACGGCTCGTTGTCAGCGATAGAGCCCATCACATACATCACCATATTGGCCTTGCGCGGTGAAAAACCGACATTCAGCATATCGCCCTCGCGGCCGCTCTCATATTTGTAGTGATACTGACCAAATCCGATGATCGAAGGGCCCCACATTTTCGGCCGCTCGCCGGTGATTTTCTTGAAAAGCGCGAGCGCGGTTTTCGCATCCTTGCGGCGGGTTTCATTTTCGACCCCGTCGATGAACGCTTTAACGCTCGCACCCGTCGGAACGGTCACGGCGCCGGTTTTCTTCACCGTTTTTTTTGCGCTCTTCTTTTTAGCCGTTTTCTTGCCGGCGGCCTTCTTGCTTGTCGTCGTCAAATTTCACCTTCCTCTTCCGCTGAACCAGGGTTTGTGGAGACTCAGCTGGATTTCAAGCGAAAATGGCGTTTTTCGAGAACCGAAGCGCAGTGTACGTTACGGTACATGAGCATCGGAAGCGCAGAAAAGCGACATTTGCAGCCGAAAGTCAGCTGAATATCAACAGACCCTAAAGGCGCAAGCCCGTCACACACGCAACACCCGACCGCCCGATGGCGGCGACCGCGCGCGGATTGTCGATGGCCATAAGCGACCGGACGGCGCCAAGCGTCGTGTCCGACCGCGAAAGCGACAACGTATAGCGCGCGAGATCCTGGAGGTCTTCGCTGGAAAGGCGCTGATCGAGTTCCGTCACCATACAATCGGCCGTCTCCGCCGGCAGGCCGATGGCCCGAAACCGATCCTGCAATGTGTACCGCGCCGCTGTCGCGCAGGAAACAACCAGAAAACATAACCCCGCCGCCAACATCAGTTTCTTCAAAGCGCCCTCCTCTATCGATGTCCTTCCGCGAAGACGGCGCCGCACTGCGCTTCGCCATTCCCGCTGCGCGCAAGCATGCGTAAGATCGGCCCCCACAGCAAGGCGAAAACCAGACAATCGAGCGATCGCAAGCGCGGGAGGAACCCAGAATGACCACAAAAGCCATGATGAACCATGAGCCCGGGGGACCGGAAACGCTGAAGCTGACGGAGCTTGAAACGCCCGCGCCCGGCCGCGGTCAGGTGCGGATCGCCGTTAAGGCCGCTGGCGTCAATTTTCCGGATACGCTCATCATTCGCGATCTTTATCAGTTTAAACCGCCGCGCCCTTTCGCGCCTGGCGGCGAGGTCTCGGGCGTCATCGACGCCATTGGCGAGAGCGTTGATGGTCTCACGGTTGGCGAGCGCGTGCTCGCGGGCGGGATCTCCGGCGGATACGCCACGCATTTTATCGCCGAAGCGCCAAGCGTTCACAAAATCCCGGACGCCATGGGCCATGAGGAGGCCGCCGCGTTCATGCTCACTTATGGCACGTCGCACTACGCATTGCGCGACCGCGCGGATATCAAAGAAGGCGACACGCTCTTTATTCTCGGCGCAGCCGGCGGGGTCGGCGCCGCAGCCATCGAACTTGGCAAAGCCATGGGCGCGAAAGTCGTCGCCGGCGTTTCATCGGAAGAAAAGGCCGCCTTTGCCCGCGACCTTGGCGCCGACGAAACGGTAATTTATCCGACCGGCGATCTCGACCGGAGCGCGCAAAAAGCGCTTTCCGGCGCCATCAAAGCGGCCTGCGGCGGCGAAGGCGCGAACATCGTCTATGACGGCGTCGGCGGCGACTATGCAGAGCCGGCCGTGCGTGCGCTCGCCTGGAACGGACGTTATCTCGTGGTCGGCTTTCCCGCCGGCATCCCGTCCATTCCGCTCAACCTCACCCTCTTGAAGAGTTGTCAGATTGTCGGTGTCTTCTGGGGCGCGTTCGTGGCGCGCGAGCCGGTGAAAAACGCGGGCTATGTGAAGGAGCTTTTCGATCTTTATAAGGACGGCAAGGTGCGCCCGCGGATTACGGCGTCGTTTCCGCTGGAAGATGCAGGTGAGGCTCTAAAGCTCATCGAAAACCGCAAGGCGACCGGCAAGATTGTTTTGACGGTCGCAGACTAAATGTCCATCGCCCGGTCGAGATCATCAGCAATTGGGACCGGCGCGGTCACAAGCGAAACGCCAATAAAGACGATAAACGATACGAGCATCGCGACAAAACCGCCGGCCATGGCGTAGGGCGGTGAAAACGCGCCGATCTGCACCGCGATGTTAATCACGATACTGACGGATATGGCGGCGAGCGCGCCGGCGCGCGTCGCGCGTTTCCAGTTGAGGCCGATCACGACGAGGGGTGCGAGTGCAGCCGCAAACATCCCCCAGCCAAAGGCGCCCAAAATGGCGATCAGCTTACCGCCCACATAGTGCGAGTAAAGCGCGAACGCCGCCGCCGCGAGCGCGATTGTGACGGTCGCAATCCGCGCCCAATGCAACTCGTTGCCGAAGGCGCGCCCGCGCAGGGCTTTAGGGATATCGTGGATCGCCGCCGCGGCGCCGATATTCAAAAACGCATCCGCCGTCGACATGATGGCCGCAAAAAGCCCCGCGAAAACGACGCCCGCAAGCCACGGATTGGCGAACGCTGTTAAAAACACCGGCGCCGCCTGATCAGCGCTCTGAAGCGCCGGCGTCAGCCCCGCGATGACGGCGGCATGGATGACAACGCCGATGGAAATCCACAGCATCGCCGATACGGCGTATCCCAAAAGCGTGATCGGCAGGATCGTCCGGTTATCGCTCACGCGCCGGTTCATCATAAACTTGGTGATGACATGGGGTTGTCCCGCATTGCCGAACCCGAACATGAAAAACCACGCCATGCTCGTCGCCATGCCAAGGGCGCCGAATGGCATGATGGTCTCCGGATCGTCGCGGAAAATCACCTGCGATGCTTCTGTCAGGCCGCCATCGAAGACGTTCGCCGCGGCGATCACCACCATCACACCGGCGAGCATCATCACGAGCCCCTGCACGAGATCGGTATAGACCGACGCGACAATGCCGCCGGTGACGGAATAAAAAACGAGTACGGATAAAGATACGACCGCGCATGTCACGAGGCTGATGTCCGCGAACATCGCTGTCGCCGATAAAATCGACTGCAACACCAGCGCCATGGCGAGGATCTGCGTCGCAAGATAACCGAGAACGCCGAGGAGGATCGTCACACCGGTCATGAACCGCACCGCCTCACTGGAATAACGCGCGGCGAGAACGTCCGGCAGCGACACCGTATCGCGCAGCTCTGCAACGAGACGGATGCGTTTGGCCACCAGGAAAAACGCCAGCGCGTAGCCGAGCGACGCCGCGCACACCATCCAGAAAGACGAAAGCCCGGAGTTATAGACAAGCCCCGGCCCGCCTACGAACCCGAAACCGCTGAGCGTCGATGAAAAGACGGCCATGGCGACAACCAGCGGCCCGAGGCTACGCCCGGCGACAAAGAAATCCGACGCGGAATGCGTGCGCCGGATCGCCCACAGGCCGACGCCAATGCTCGCCAGCATGTAAACGCCGACGCAAAAGACAATAATCAGGTGACGATGCTCGGCCATTATTCCGTAAACGCTCCGTCATTTTTATCCTGCAGCAACTGCTGAAACGCAGCCTCATCGGCGTCGCTGTAAACGAAACGCCGGAACCCGAAGACATAGATCGCACAGAACCCGAAATGGCTGAGGAAAACGCCGTAAACCATCCACGCCGTTGGAATGGGAAAACCGAGTGCATAATGGGTCTCGCCGCTTGCCTGCGCCGCGAGATAGCTCGTAAACAAAAGCGTCCATATGGCGAGCATCGCCGCGCCGGCGCCGCCGACAAGCCAAAACAGTAAGGGCGTACGGCGCTGGGGCGAAACGCCTAGAAGAATAAACAAAGACGCGATGACGATGACGCTCGCCTGCCAGAGATAGACCGGCGCGGCAATGGCGCGCGTGCGCGCCGCGCCGTCGCCGCCAATAGACATGGCGGGATAGTCCGGATGCGGACCGCCGACGGCCAACCCTTCAGGCGGCATCAGCGCCACCCAGCCGACAAACACCGCCATGCATAAAAACGACGCCAGAATAGCGTAGATAAGTTTCATCGCGCCCGCCGCCTCCCTTTTTTCAACCCGCTGCATTACTTGCAGTCTCGCAAGCCAGTCTAAACCGATCCGCGAAAATGGCTACACCGGTCTCTCCGCGCGCCAAGGGTTGGAAAAGACGGCTGAACCCCGCTAGAAAAACCCATGCGACCGACGATCCTCAATCCTCTTTTCGCCGATGTAACGGCCCTCGCTGGCGTCGGGCCGAAAATCGCCGCGCTGATCGGCCGGGTCGCGGGGCCGCGCGTCGTTGATCTTATTCTGACGCCGCCAACGGGATTGATCGACCGCTCCGCGCGTCCGAAGGTCGCCGAGGCGCCCATCGGCGCCCTCGCCACCATGACCATCACGGTCGACCGACATGAGCCCGGCGGCGGCCGGCGCAGCCGCGCGCCCTATCGCATTGTTTGCTCCGACGAGACCGGGTTTATCACGCTCGTTTTTTTCCATGCGCGCGCCGATTACTTGCAGCGGGTTCTGCCGACGGGCGAAACCCGGATCATCAGCGGTAAAGTTGAAGACTATAACGGCGCGCGACAAATGACCCACCCGGATCATATCGCCGATCCGGCAAAGCCCGAGGAACTGCCCCTCTATGAGCCGATCTATCCGTTGACGGCGGGTCTTTCATCGGCGGTCATGGGCAAGGCCATGCGCGGCGCTCTCGCGCGTGCGCCAGATCTCGCCGAATGGCAGGACGGCGCCTGGCTGAACGCGCGCGAGTGGCCGTCGTGGCACGCCGCGCTTAACGACCTTCATAGTCCGACATCGAACGACGCGCTTTCCTCCATGGCGCCTGCCCGCATGCGGCTCGCCTATGACGAACTCCTCGCGAACCAGCTCGCCCTCGCGCTTGTTCGCAATTCGCGCAAAAAAGCCGCAGGCCGCACAACAAAAGGCGACGGCGTCAAATCGGCGATGATCAAAAAAGCGCTGCCGTTCGAGCTCACCGACGCGCAGCGCTACGCGCTGAAAGACGTTCTAAGCGATATGCGCTCAAGCGAACGCATGGTGCGGCTGGTGCAGGGCGATGTGGGTTCAGGCAAAACCATGGTCGCGCTCTTCGCCATGGCCGCGGCCGTTGAGACCGGCGCGCAAGCCGCGATGATGGCGCCCACGGAAATTCTTGCGCATCAGCATTTTGAAACGCTCGCGCCTCTTTGCGAGGCGGCGGATATTTCGATCCTTGTGGTCACCGGCCGAGACAAGACCGCCGCCCGGCGCGAAAAGCTTGCCGCTATCGCCGCTGGCGAGGTCGATATCGTTCTCGGCACCCATGCGCTTTTTCAGGAAAGCGTCGCTTTTCACGATCTCGCGCTTGTGGTTGTCGACGAGCAGCACCGCTTCGGCGTGCATCAACGTATGGCGCTGTCGCAAAAAGGACCGCGTCCGGATCTTTTGGTGATGACGGCGACGCCGATCCCGCGGACACTCGCCCTCACCTCATATGGCGATATGGAAGTGAGCGCTATCACTGAAAAGCCGCCAGGCCGCAAACCGGTGGAGACCCGCGCCCTTCCCCTGACGCGCCTTGCCGACGTTGTCGCGGCCGTAAGAAGAGCGGCCGACAAGGGCGATCAGGTCTATTGGGTCTGTCCGCTGGTGGAAGAATCCGACCTTCTCGACCTCACGGCGGCGGAAGACCGTTTTGAAGCGCTGAAAGCCGTTTTCAGTGACCGCGTCGGCCTCGTCCATGGGCGCATGTCCGGCGCGGAGAAAGACGCCGTGATGGAGCGCTTCCATAGCGGGCAATTGTCCGTCCTCATCGCAACCACCGTGATCGAGGTCGGCGTGAATGCGCCGAGCGCCACGGTGATGGTGATCGAACACGCCGAACGCTTCGGCCTTGCGCAACTCCACCAGTTGCGCGGGCGCGTTGGGCGCGGCGACAAGCCGGCGACCTGCCTCCTCCTCTACAAGCCGCCGCTCGGCGAAACCGCAAAAGCGCGGCTGAACATCCTGCGCGAGACGGAAGACGGGTTCCGCATTGCGGAGGAAGATTTGCGCCTGCGCGGCGCGGGCGACGTGCTCGGATCGGCTCAATCGGGGTTTCCGCAGTTTCGCGTCGCGGATCTCGCCGTTCATGGTGAGCTTCTTGCGGCCGCCCGCGACGATGCGCGCCTTGTTCTGGACAAAGACGCCACGCTCAAGACGGCGCGCGGCAAGGCTTTGCGCACACTTCTTTATCTTTTCGCGCGCGACGATGCGATCAAGCTCTTGAGTGCGGGGTAACGGCGCAATGCGTTACTTCCTTCGCACAACTGGATTCCTGCTTTCGCAGGAATGAGCGGGCTCGTAGCCGATGCGACCAGCAATCGCCGCCGGTGTACCTAAAGAGCCTGTGCGAAAATTCGCTCCGCACAGCGAAAATGGTGGGTTTCGAGAACCGACGCGCAGTGTACTTAAAGGTACATGAGCATCGGAAGCGCAGAAAACCACCATTTGCAGCAAAGCGGAGTAGAATTTCCGTACAGGCTCTAGGATTTTATCTTGAAGAACCGTTCCTTCAGGGACTTCGGCTGCGGTTCCGCTTCGGCTTTCGCGGCCAGCTCTTCAAGCTTCTTCGCTGCGTCTTCCGGCCCATCGAAGGGCGGCACCACAAGCCCCATGGAAAAGACAACTTTCGCGGCCTCTTCAACGCTCATGGTCAATACGCGCATGTCATCGCGCGGCACAAACAGAAGAAATCCCGACGTCGGGTTCGGCACAGTCGGCACGAACACCGACACAACCTCCGCACTATGATCGCGCAGCACGTATTTCATCTCGCCCTTTGCGTCACCGACCACAAACGCCATCACCCAAAGGCCGGGCCGCGGATATTGCACCAGCGCGACCTCTTTGAAAGAGCGCTCGGACTGCTGCAGCGCCGTTTCGAAAACGTTTTTAAAGAACCGGTAGAGGTTGCGCACGATGGGCATGGAATCGAAAATTTCCTCGCCCGCGCGAATTAACGATCGGCCGATGAAATTACGCGCCAGCGCCCCGAGCAGCATCAGGAAGAGAACGGCGATCAGGACGCCGATACCCGGTGTATACTGAAGAATGGCGTCGATAACGCCGCTGCCGTCCGGGAGCCAGCGCTTCACAAAAACATCGAGACGGCGCATGGGCCCGGTGACGAACCAGTAGATCAGCGCAATCGTGATGCCGATGGGCGCGGCCACGACGACGCCAGCGAGAAAATTCGAGCGCAAGCCGCCCCAGAACGAAACCCGCTGCGGCTTGATCAGCGCAACGTCATCGCCCTCGCGGTTCTCGTCTTTCTCGCCTCGCTCCTTCGTCATCCGCGCACCTTTCCGGAAAGACCGGTCTCTTATCGGGTTTCGCCCCGGGTTTAAAGCGCCGGCGGCGCTCTCGCAAAGCGATACCGCCGGCTTTGGCGCGGCAGTCTCCGCCACGTCTGTTAAAATTTGATAATAATAATATGCGTCCCCATGGCGATTAAAAGACCGGTTCGCGGCGCTGGGATGAACAAATTCCTCTTTTTTGCACCCTTCCCGCCCCAACCGGCGCCCAGGCCGCCGCCTGCCGCGCCAGGCTGTCGTCGCACGGTCGCCGTCGGCTACGCCCGCCCCCGCCGCAGCGACTCACCGGGACCATATGGCGCGCGGCGGCGCCGGTTGAAATCGGTCGAAATAGCGCCGATAAGACGCCGCATCTTCCCTCACCCAGTCACTCAACGAGCATTCCCATGAAACCGATCCGCAAAGTCGTCATTCCCGTCGCCGGCCATGGCACACGTGTCTTGCCCGCGACAAAGTCGACGCCCAAAGAGCTTTTACCCCTGGTGGATCGCCCGTTGATCGATTACGTCGTAAACGAAGCATTTGAAGCGGGGATCGAGCATGTCGTCCTCGTCACCGGCCGCGGCAAGGGCGCCATCGAAGACTATTTCGATCATGCGTTCGAACTGGAAGCGGGCCTTGAGAAGAAGAGCAAGACGGACATTCTGAACGCGGTTCAGGGCGTCATCCCGAAGGCCGGCGCGCTTTCTTACACACGCCAGCAGGCGCCCCTCGGTCTTGGACATGCGGTCTGGTGCGCCCGCGACATTGTCGGCGACGAGCCCTTCGCGGTCTCCCTGCCCGACGTTGTGATCGACGCCGGCCCCGGCACCCTCGCGCAGATGGTCGCCGAATACAACAAGACCGGCGGCAACATCATCGCCGTTGAGGAAGTGCCTCCATCTGAGACCAATAAATACGGCGTCGTCGCGCCGAAGGACGGGCGCAGCGGCAAGATGTTCGAAATGTCGGGCATGGTCGAAAAACCGGCGCCGGAAGATGCGCCCTCAAACCTCGCGATCACGGGACGCTACATCCTGCAGCCGGAGATTTTCTCACTTCTGGAAACGACGCCGCGCGGCGCCGGCGGAGAAATTCAGCTTACGGACGCTATGGACGCGCTCATGAAAGATCAGGCGTTTTATGCTTTCGAATATGAAGGCGAAAGCCACGACTGCGGCGACAAGCTCGGCTGGCTGAAAGCGAACGTGTCGCTCGGCCTCAAGCACGAACAGCTTTCGGGCCCGTTTGCGGCGTTTCTGAAAGGCAAAGCCTAACGCAGTTGGCCCTGCTGCTCATTGCACGCCCCTTACTTAGAAAAACCGCTCATGCCTGCGAAAACAGGCATCCGGTCACCTCCAAAGAAAACAGCCCTACTCAATAAATCCGTGTAGGGATTTCCTTTCCTTGGCTAACCTGTCCAGCTCCACGAGATCACGCAAAAAGCTCTCGAACTGCGCGAGCGGGATCATGTTCGGTCCGTCCGACGGCGCTTTGTCCGGGTCCGGATGGGTTTCCGCAAAAATCGCGGCGACGCCCACCGCCGCCGCGGCGCGCGCCAATGTCGGGGCAAACTCGCGCTGCCCGCCTGAGGTGGCGCCGGCGCCGCCCGGCGTCTGCACCGAATGCGTAATGTCATAGACAATCGGGCACTGCGTCTCACGCGCCATGATCGGGATCGCACGAAAATCACTGACAAGGGTGTTGTATCCAAAGCTCGCCCCGCGCTCGGTCACCAGAACGCGCTCGCCGCCGGCCGCGCGCACCTTGTCGACGACGTTTTTCATATCCCAAGGCGCAAGGAACTGACCTTTTTTGACCTTCACAACCCGGCCGGTTTTCGCCGCCGCCGTCAGAAGGTCGGTTTGTCGGCAAAGAAATGCGGGGATCTGCAGAACGTCCACCGCCTCGGCGATGCGCGCGCACTGCGCCGGCTCGTGCACATCGGTCACCACGGACAGACCGACGCTTTCACGGATCTCGGCGAAAATCGGCGCGGCCGCATCGAGCCCGGCGCCGCGCGCCGACGCGGCGCTCGTGCGGTTGGCCTTGTCGAAGGAGGACTTATAAACCAGCCCGACGCCGACACGGCCCGCGATTTCCTTCAATGCCTCAGCGCATTCAAGGGCATGAGCGCGGCTCTCCATGGCGCAGGGACCGGCGAACACCGCCAGCGGCTTGTCGTTGCCAATGACGACGGCGCCCGTTTTATGATCGATGACAACCGGCGATGGATCGGTCATATGGAGCATTCCCATGGGTTGCGCAAAGCGGGCCAGCGCCTGTCATGACCCGGCCGGCCGCAAAGGGCAAGATTGCCGCGCGGACAGAAGAAGTATAACCCGAATTCATGAGCAAACATGCTGACATCGGCCGCGAGGTCGTAGATTTGGAAATCGCCGGCCTGACGGCGCTGAGAGACAGTCTGGGCGGAGCGTTCGCCGAGATGGTCGCGACCCTCGCCGCCGCTGAGGGCCGCATCATCGTCACGGGCATGGGCAAGTCCGGCCATGTGGGTCGCAAGATCGCCGCGACCTTTTCGTCCACCGGCGCGCCGGCCATGTTCGTTCACCCGGCCGAGGCGAGCCATGGCGATCTCGGCATGATCACCGACCGCGACATTGTTCTGGCGCTGTCGAAGTCGGGCGAGACAGCGGAGCTGGAAAACCTCCTCCACTATGCGGCGCGCTTTTCCATCGCCGTGGCGGCGATCACAGCGGCGCCCGCCTCGCCCCTCGCCAAGGCGGCGGATATCGTTCTCGTTTTGCCCGAGGCGCGTGAGGCCTGCGGGGAAACCCGCGCGCCGACAACGTCGACCACCATGATGCTGGCGGCGGGCGATGCGCTCGCCGTGGCGCTCTTGCGTGACAAGGGCTTCTCGGCGAATGACTTCAAGGGGTTTCATCCCGGCGGGCATCTTGGCGCCGCGCTGCGGCGGGTGACGGATCTCATGCACCGTGAGCGCGAACTGCCCCTCGCGCCGCAAACGACAACCGTGGAAAGCGCCATCGCGGCGATCACCGCCGGCGGTTTCGGCTGTGTCGGGCTCATCGATGACGCAGGCGCGCTGACGGGCATCATCACCGACGGAGATTTGCGGCGCCTCGGCGCGAAAGCCAACCCCGGTCAAACCGCGGCCGATGTCATGACCAAAGACCCGCGCACGGTGACGCCCGACGCTCTTGCCGGCGATGTCCTGGCGCTGATGAGCCGGGAGAAAATCACCGCGCTTTTCGTCGTCGAAAACGGCAAGCCCATGGGCATCGTGCATGTGCACGACTGCCTCTCGTTCGGCGTGTTGTAGACAACGGTCAGAGAGTTAAGCCGTCGCCGGGGTTTTCTTTGCAGCGTCCGTCACCTCGACGAGACGCTGGTTTTTAATCACCAGAATCCGGTCCATGCGTTTGGCGAGCCGCTGATCGTGCGTGGCGATCAACGCCGCAAGCCCCTCGGAGCGCACAAGCTTCAAGAGCGCATCGAAGACGACATCGGACGTTTTCGGATCGAGATTGCCCGTGGGCTCGTCCGCCAGAAGGACCGAGGGCTTGTTTGCCAGCGCGCGCGCCATGGCCGTGCGCTGCTGCTCGCCGCCGGAAAGCTGGCCCGGTTGGTGATTCAGTCTTTCGCCCAGCCCAAGCGCCGTCAGAAGACGCGCCGCCTCGCGCTCGGCGTCTGCTTTCTTCGCGCCTGCAATGAGGCGCGGCAGCATCACATTGCCAATCGCAGAAAACTCCGGCAGCAAATGGTGAAACTGATAGACAAAACCGAGATAATCGCGGCGAATGCGCGTGCGCGCCGTGTCAGACAGTTTTGACGTCGGCTCGCCGCCCACATGAACTTCGCCGGACGACGGCGCTTCAAGCAGCCCCGCGACGTGCAGAAGCGATGATTTTCCGGACCCGGACGGCCCCAGGAGCGCAACCGTCTCGCCCCTGGCGAGCGTTACGTCCACTTCCTCCAGGATGACAAGATCGCCATAGGCGCGGGTCACCCGGTCGAGATGAAGAACGGTGTTGCTTCCGGCGCTGTTACTCATATCGCAGCGCCTCCACGGGATCGAGCCGCGCCGCGCGTCGCGCCGGGAAGATCGTCGATATGAAGGACATGAAGAGCGAAAACGTCACGATGGTGATGATTTCACCGATCTGAATCTCCGCCGGTATTCGGCTGAAATAGTAAATGTCCGCGTTGAAGAGATCCATGTTGAAGAGCGCCGACAAAAATCCTTCAATCGCATCGATGTTCAGAACGAACAACGTCCCGAACACAACGCCGGCGACGGTGCCGAGAACGCCGATCAATGCGCCGGACAAAAAGAAAATCCGCATGATGGAGCCTTGCGTCGCGCCCATGGTGCGCAAGACAGCGATATCGCCGGTCTTGTCTTTCACCAGCATCACCAGACCGGTGATGATATTGAGCGCAGCAATCGCGACGACGAGCATCAGGATCAGCCGCATCACGGATCGTTCGATCTTGAGCGCATCGAAATACGGCCCGATCACCCGTCGCCAATCAAGCAGCGAGTATCGCGGCGCGACGGCCTCGATGCGTTCCATGTAAAGATCGACCTTGTCGGGATCGTCAACGCGCACTTCCACCTGCTGCGTCGCGCCGTCCGTCTGGAAGAACACCTGCGCCTGCTCAAACGGCATCAATACGATGCTGGTGTCATATTGCGAGTTATCGACTTCAAAGATCGCGCCGACCACAAATGTCTTGGACCGGACGGGAATGCGCCCAAACGCCGTCTCCGTGCCGCCACCGGTAATAAGCGTCACACCGCCGCCAACGCGCGCGCCCAGCTTCGCCGCGAGGCGCGAACCGATGGCGATTTTCGAGCCGCCATTTTTACCGTCGCCAAAATCGTCGAACGTACCGGCGACGATCTGTTCGGGGCCCGTCAGTATGCCGATATCGAGAAGGTCGGCGCGCCGCATAGCCCGCGTCATCACAGCCTCTTCGCCAGCCGGCGTCGTCGCGTAAACGGGCGACTGAATGAGCGGCGCGGCGTGCGTGACGCCGGGTATCTCGATGATATCCTTGATGACATCGTCAAAATCGGTAAAGGGCTCAGCTGACTGCACGAAAACATGGCCGTTAAGGCCCAATAGCTGATCGAGCAGCTTGGCGCGAAAGCCCTGCATCACCGACATCACGATGATGAGGGTCGCCACCGCCAGCATGATGCCGGCAAAGGCGATGACCGAGATGAGCGAAACACCCGCCCCGGTGCGCGTCGCCCCAAGGTAGCGGCGCGCGACCATCCACTCGAAAAACGAAAAAGGCGCGGTTGCGCCGGCTTTGGAAGACATATGGCTAAGCCCGTGAATACCGGAAGTGATTGCTAGCCTAGTTCGACGGCAAGGCAAAATAGCGGCGGCGCGAAGGCGCGCCTCCTTATAGTCAGGTAACGCGCAGCGCCTCTTTAACGCGCGCGGCGATGGCGCCCGCAACCTCCGAAAGCGCCATATCTTGGCGGGCGCCGTCGGCGCGGGTTTTGACTTCCGCCTTGCCGTCGGCGAGCCCGCGCGGGCCGATCACGATCTGGAACGGCGCGCCGATGAGGTCCATGCGCGCGAACTTCTCGCCCGGGCGCGCCGGCGTTTCATCGTAAAGCACCTCGACGCCCTCCGCTTCCAGCGCCTTGTAGATGTCTGCGCACGCGGCGTCGGTGTCGCTGTCGCCGGCTTTCAAGTTGACGAGCCCCACATGGAACGGCGCCACAACCATCGGCCATTTGCAGCCATCGTCGTCGTGATAGGCCTCGATGAGCGCGCCCACGAGGCGCGAAACGCCAACGCCGTAAGAACCCATCTCGACCGGGTTTTCTTTACCGTCGGCGCCCGCCGCGAGCGCCTTCATGGGCTCGGAATATTTACTGCCGAAGAAGAAAATATGCCCCACCTCAATGCCGCGCGCGCTGATGCGATTGTGCTCATCGACCTTCGCCTCGAACTCATCGGCGGTATGCTCTTCCTCGGTCGCGGCGTAATAAGACGTAAACTGATCGACGATGGGTTGCAGATCGCCGGTGTAATCCACATCAACGGGCGGGATCGGCAAATCGATGAGGCGCTTGTCGCAAAAGACTTCGCTCTCGCCGGTTTCAGCGAGAACGATGAATTCGTGGCTGTCGCCGCCAATAGGCCCTGAATCGGCGCGCATGGGGATCGACTTCAGCCCGAGCCGCGCGAAGGTGCGCAGATACGCAACGAACATCTTGTTGTAGCTCAAACGCCCCGCATCGCGATCGACGTCGAACGAATAGGTGTCCTTCATCAGGAATTCGCGCCCGCGCATAACGCCGAAGCGCGGCCTGATTTCATCGCGAAACTTCCACTGAATATGATAGAGCATCTTCGGCAGGTCTTTGTAGGACCTGACGCCGGCGCGAAAGATTTCCGTGATCATCTCTTCATTGGTCGGGCCGAACAGCATATCGCGGCCCTTGCGGTCTTCAATGCGCAGCATTTCCTTGCCATAGGCGTCGTATCGACCGCTTTCGCGCCAAAGCTCCGCCTGCTGAATGGTCGGCATCAGCATTTCGACGGCGCCGGCGCGGTTTTGTTCTTCGCGCACGATGCCCTCGATCTTGCGCAGAACTCGCAAGCCAAGCGGCAGCCAGGCGTAGATGCCCGCCCCCTCCTGGCGGATCATGCCGGCGCGCAACATCAACTGGTGCGAGACGATCTCGGCGTCGGAAGGGGTCTCCTTCAGGACGGGCAGGAAAAACTGGCTAAGGCGCATGGGTTTCGACTTCTGTTCGCTGCGGACCTTCGCTTCTAAAAAGCCCGGCGCAGAAAGTCTATGGGCGAAAGGCGTTGGACCTAAAACCCCGCCTCCGCATCGCCGTCGCAAAGGGGCTTGCGGATCGGAACCACTGCGCCCGTTGCAGGGTCGAGCGCGCCCATTTCGCCAGTCGCCGGATCGACGATAAAGCGCTGAAAAAGATCGCCCCCGCGGACGCGCATCACCGGAACGTCGAAGATCACCGGCGCGGCCTCGAAGCCCGCCCAGCGATTAAGATCAACCCCCTCGGTCGGCGCCAACGGCTCAAGCGGTGCGATATCGGCCGATGCAGGGCATGGATCGGGCGAGAGCGTAAACGTCCGGGCAGACGCCTGCCCAATGACAGAAGCGCTCACGGTGAGCGCAACGGCGATCAGCTTTACGGTCATTGCGCGCGCGCTCCCTAATCGTCTGTATTTTCACAAGGGCGACGCACCGAGCCGGCCTCCAACGCCATCCGTTCACTGAACCGTGCGCGCAAATGCCGACGCGCCCACGCATCGTTAGGCGCGCCCCTGAAAACGAAGACGCGCGCGCGGCCCTCGCCGCCTTCCGCCTGCGGGTCCGGCGCGATAACCACGCGCGCGGGCGCCTCTTCAGCGCAGGCGCCAGGACGGTAAACGCGCATTTCTGCGATGCCGACTGCGATGAGCGCGCCCAGCACGATGGTGAACAGAAGCTGATGTAAAGGCGTCATGCCTTCGGTGGTGCATAGACCGTGCCGAGATGCGGCGGTGCGTTAACCTTCACACCCCCCCATCATGCGCGCCACGAGGGGCGCCGTTTACTCCCGAAACATGGCTCGGCGCAAACAGACTTTAAGCGCCGATTTATCGCCTGATGATCTCGGGTCTGTCGACAATTGATACTTCCGCCGTCATTCCGGACGTTACGAGCGCTCAAAAACAGGAGGTTTTTCGTTCGCGCTGGTTAGATCTGGGTCCAAGGCGAAGCCTTTGACGGGCTGCGTACACGGAGCAAGTCGCCCTGGATTCCGGATAGCTCGAAAACGCAACGAAATCAAAGATTTCGGCATTTTCGGCTTCCGGAATGACACGGAGAAGTTGATTAGTTGTCCACAAACCCTAAAGGGCCTTGACGATTTCCTCGCACATCTTCTTGGCGTCGGAGAACAGCATCATGGTGTTGTCCCGGAAGAAGAGTTCGTTCTGAACGCCGGCGTACCCGCTCGCCATGCCGCGCTTGACGAATAGCACCGTGCCGGCGTTTTCAACATCAAGGATGGGCATACCGTAGATCGGCGAGGTCTTGTCGGTTTTCGCCGCCGGGTTGGTGACGTCGTTGGCGCCAATCACAAACGCAACATCGGCTGTGCGGAACTCCGAGTTGATATCCTCGAGTTCGAACACTTCGTCATAGGGAACCTGCGCCTCCGCGAGAAGGACGTTCATATGTCCCGGCATGCGCCCAGCGACGGGGTGAATAGCGTATTTCACTTCAACGCCTTCGGCCTTCAGCATGTCGGCCATTTCTTTTAGGGCGTGCTGAGCCTGAGCGACCGCCATACCGTAGCCCGGCACGATGATGACCTTGCCGGCGTTTTTCATCACAAAGGCCGCATCGTCGGCGGAGCCCTGCTTGACCGGCTTTTCTTCGCCGGACCCACCTGCTGGGCCCGCATCGTCGCCGCCGAAGCCTCCGAGAATGACCGAGACGAACGACCGGTTCATGCCCTTGCACATGATGTAGGAAAGGATCGCCCCGGACGAGCCCACAAGCGCGCCAGTGATGATGAGCGCCATGTTTTCGAGCGTGAAGCCAATGCCCGCCGCCGCCCAGCCGGAATAGGAGTTCAGCATGGAAACGACCACCGGCATATCGGCGCCGCCAATGGGGATGATGATCAAAAAACCGAGAATGAACGCGGCGATAGTCAACGCCAGGAAGACAGATGGCGACTGCTCGCCTGTCATCAGGAGGCCGATCATCAGAAGGATCGCCGCGCCAATCGCGAGGTTCATCACATGACGCATCGGTAAAAGGATCGGTTTGCCGGACATGTTGCCGTTGAGTTTCGCAAACGCGATGACCGAACCGGAAAAGGTGATCGCGCCAATCGCAACACCGAGCGACATCTCGATAATCGACTGGATATGGATGTGCCCCGGCTCGCCGATGCCAAACGCCTGCGGCGCCAAAAACGCCGCCCAGGCGATGAACACCGCCGCGAGGCCCACAAGCGAGTGAAAGGCCGCGACAAGCTGCGGCATCGCTGTCATCGGGATCTTGCGCGCAATATAAGCGCCCGGAACGGCGCCGAGCGCCACCGCAAGAATGACCATTGGCCAGGTGCCGAGACCTTTATCCTGCAGAACGAACAGCGTCGTCAGGACCGCGATCCCCATGCCGATCATGCCGAAGCGATTGCCGGCGCGCGCCGTTTCCGGCGACGACAGGCCCCTCAGCGCAAGAATGAAAAGGATGCCCGAAACGACGTAGAGCAGAGCCGGTAAATTATCCGCCATGCCTTGCCCCTACCGTTCTTTTTTCTTGTACATGGCGAGCATGCGCTGGGTCACCATGAACCCGCCAACGATGTTCACGCTCGCTAATGCAACGCCGATGAAGCCGAACGTCTTCGGCCAGAAACCGTTGGCGGCGGCCGAAAGATCGGCGCCCAGCGCGATCAAAGCGCCCACGATCACCACCGATGAAATCGCATTGGTCACGGACATGAGCGGCGTGTGCAACGCCGGCGTCACCGACCAGACGACGTAGTACCCGACAAAAATCGCCAGAATGAAAATCGTCAGAAGAAAGACAAAATCCGATATGGGGCTCGCCGCCGCAAGCTGCTCAAGGCTTTCCGCGATGGAGCGCGCCTGCTCTGCGGCGACGGTCGCCGCTTCGGCGTTGCCCGACGCATTCGTCGCGGCGGCCTCCGCCGCCTCGGCCGCGCGTTCAGCCGACCGTGCGGCCTCCTCGAGCGTTTCTCGTTTGTCCTGTCCAGCCATTAGAAGGGCATCCTTACTATTGAACTCGGTTAGGCGTCGGAAGAAGACGCGTCAGCATCTTTATCTTTCGCAGCGTCCTCAGCCGTTTCATCCTCATCGTCGCTTGTCTTCGGCGCGTCTTCGTCAGCCGGCGGTTCGTCGCCCGCGCTATTGTCAGCTTTCTTGTCATCTTCCAGAAACGCCGGATGCGTCACGACGCCGTCGCGGGTGAGCGCAACGCCCTTGATGATTTCATCGTCCCAGTCGATCGCCAGTTCTCTTTTTTCCTTGTCGAAAAAAGCGGAGATGAAGTTAAAGACATTGCGCGCGTAAAGGCTCGACGCATCCGCCGCGAGCCTGCCCGGTACGTTGTTGAAGCCGAGGATCGTGACGCCGCCCGTCTCGATCACATCGCCTGGCCTTGTTAGCGCGACATTGCCGCCCTGCTCGGCCGCCAGGTCGACGATCACCGATCCGGCGCCCATGGAGCCGACCATCTCTTCGTTCACAAGCTGCGGCGCCGGTCGCCCGGGAATGAGCGCCGTCGTGATCACGATGTCCTGTTTTTTGATGTGATCGGCGACGAATTCAGCCTGCCGTTTTTTAAAGTCGTCCGACATCTCCTTGGCGTAACCGCCTTCGGTCTCAGCGGATTTCATGGCCTCTTCATCGACAGTCACGAAGGTCGCGCCGAGGCTTTCGACCTGTTCTTTGGCCGCAAAACGCACGTCCGTCGCGGAGACCACCGCGCCGAGACGGCGCGCTGTCGCAATCGCCTGAAGGCCCGCGACGCCGGCGCCCATTACAAAGACTTTCGCCGGCGCGATGGTGCCCGCCGCCGTCATCATCATGGGCAGCGCCTTGCCGTAATAGGCTGAGGCGTCGATCACGGCTTTATAGCCGGCAAGGTTCGACTGCGACGACAATACATCCATGGACTGTGCGCGGGTGATCCGCGGCATGAAGTCCATGGCGAGCGCATCGACGCCGAGGCGCGCATAGGCGCTGACCGAGTCGGGGTCATTGAAGGGCGAGAGGATCGCCGCGAGCTTCACGCCGCGCCCGAGGATACGCAGTTCGCTGTCGGTCGGCCTTTGGACCTTAACGACAATATCGGCGTTCTGCACCACATCGGCGGCGGACGGCGAAATCGACGCGCCAGCCTCCTTGTAATCTTCATCGGAAAAGCGCGCGCCCTCGCCGGCGCCGGTCTGAACCGCGACCTCGACGCCCAGGCCGACAAACTTCTTGACCGTTTCCGGCGACGCAGCAACGCGCGCCTCGCCCGGTCGCGATTCTTTCAAAACGGCTAATTTCATGAGGTCTCCAAGCGCCGCAATCGGCGCAGCCGTAACTTAATGAGAAAAGAACATCTTCACGATGACGTAGACCGCGACATATGTGATTGCGCCAGCGAAAAACGCCATCACAACGCCGTTAGCCATCACCAGATTTGTAAAAAACATCGTTAAGGCGAGCGCAAAGGGAACGCCAAACTCGGCGCCGACCTTCATGACCGCCTCGTAGTCTTTACGATTTTCTTCGGCGTCTTCGAGCCGCTGGGCGCTGTTATCACTCATTTTCCGGTTCCTGTTTTTCCCTTTTTCTTTTCTCTTTTTCTGGCCGATTTCAGCCAGTTGAGCAAGACTGTTAAGCGCCGACACGGACCGGCCAGCATGCCAGCAGTGTGCGTAATGTAGCGATAAACGCAAGCGGCTGATCCAGCATCAGGTGATGATGACACTCCGGCATCATGATGAAGGGAGAGCGGCCCTTGGCCTGCGCCTCGATATGGGCGAGCGCATCGCCGGCGGCGAAAGCCGATTTTTCCCCATAAACAAAAGCGAGCGGGCATCGCGCCACCCGTAGGAGCTCGCGCTCGAAATGGATGTCGATGTCGCCGCCGGGCATGGCGTCGAACTTCCAGCGCCACCCCTCCTTGCCGGTCTCGTCCTCGACGCGCTTTAGCCCCTCGCGGGCGATGTAATCGAGAATATAGAGATGCTCGCCCGGCTGATCTGGCAGGAGACGAAAGCGCGACACGGGCTCTTCCTGCGTTTCGTAGAGCTTTGCAGAAAACGCTTTTTTCTTTTTGCTGTCGCCTTCGGCGTTGGCGCCGTTTTCTTTATCGCCATTGTTGTCGCCACTGCGCGCGACCTGATAGCCCTCATGAGGGTCCGGCACGCCGAGGGGGCTGTCGAGCACCACCGCGCCGCCAAGGCGCTCGCCCGCCTCCTCCACCGCGCCGAGGGTGATCCAACCGCCGAAACTGTGGCCGATCACCACCGGTCGTCCGGCGCGATCGAGTTCCGCCGCCTCGATCACTGAAAATATCTCGCGCACCCAGTTCTCCAGAGAGTAGCGCTCTCGCCAACCGGAATCGCCCATGCCCGAAAGATCGAGCGCCGCAACCCGGTGATCGCCCGCGAAGTACGGCGCGAAAGGACGCCACCAATTTCGGTGCGCACGCCCGCCATGGACGAAAAGAAGCCCGGGCGCGCCCTTTTCGCCCCATGCGGAATATCGCACCGAGCAGCCGTCGACCTCGGTCGAGCCTTCTTCGCTCGGCGCGGCGATGGCGCTCTCGAACCACGCCGGCGCTGGTGGGCGTTCGCCGTTCAGATGCGCCAGAGGCCGGGTGAATTCACTTTTTGGCGAGGTCTTGTCGCTCATGATCAGGCGCCATTCAGAAATTTAATATCGTGTATTGCGTCCGAGATAGGCCTCCCGGCCGCGCATCACAAGCAATCTCAGCAGAACCGTCACCAAACCGTTAATGCTTAAAAAAGAAGCTGAATACGCAAAATCCGTATCGGAATGATACGATTTAAGGCGTTCTTTACCACCATCGGGCAGACTTCGGCGAACTTCACTCACGCCTTTAAGGGGGTCTCCTCGCCATGTTGAAAACCGTTTTGCTTGTGGATGACGATCCGACACAGCGCCGTCTGATGCGCGCTGTGTGCGAAAAGGCAGGCTATCCCGTCCTTGAAGCGGAAAGCGGCGAGGACGCACTCGCGCTCCTCCAGAGCCAGCAGGGCCAGAACATTGCCGTCATGATGCTCGATCTGCGCATGCCGGGCCTCGGCGGAATGGAAACGCTGAAGCGCTCAAAGGCGTTCCGCGAAGACCTCCCCGTCATCGTCTTGACCGCGCAGGGCGGCATCGACACCGTTGTCGAAGCTATGCAGAGCGGCGCGACCGACTTTTTCGTGAAGCCGGCTTCGCCCGAACGCATCATCGTTTCCATCAACAACGCGCTCAATATCACGACGCTCACCGGCGAAGTATCGCGGCTGAAACGCAAACAAGACGGCGCCATGGCGTTTAAAGATCTTGTCGGCGAAAGCCCCGCGCTCGGTCACGTCGTGCGCCTTGGCGAACGTGCTGCGGCGTCGAACATCCCGATCCTGATCACCGGTGAAAGCGGCGTCGGCAAAGAAGTCATCGCCCGCGCCATTCAAGGCTCGTCGGAGCGATCTGGCCGTCCCTTCATCACCGTCAACTGCGGTGCGATCCCTGAAAATCTCGTTGAAAGCATCCTCTTCGGTCACGAAAAAGGCTCCTTCACGGGCGCCAACGCCAAGCATGTGGGTAAATTCCAAGAAGCGAACGGCGGCACCATCTTCCTCGACGAGGTCGGCGAACTCCCCGCCGACATGCAGGTCAAACTGCTCCGCGTCCTGCAGGAAGGCGAAGTCGATCCCGTGGGCGCCAAGCGCCCCGTCAAGGTCGACGTGCGCGTGATCTCCGCCACAAACCGCGACCTCAGCGAGGAAGTGAAAACCGGCGGCTTCCGCGAAGATCTGTTCTATCGTCTAAACGTCTTCCCGATCGAGGTGCCGCGCCTGCGCGACCGCGCGGAAGACATCCCCGCACTGATCGAACATTTCATCAATCGCTATAACGCGCAGGAGCGCCGCGATGTACGCGGCGTACGCCACGAAGTTCTCGACGTGCTGACGCGTCAGGCATGGCCCGGCAATATCCGCCAGCTTGAAAACACGATTTTCCGCGCTGTCGTGCTTGCCGAAAGCCCTTATCTATCGGCGCAGGACTTTCCCCTGCTGGCGGACGAGTTTCAGGATGCGGGCATCGCCTCAGGCCCGCCGCTTGTCGAAGATGATGATGCGGACTTCTCCGGCGCTTCGTTCAACGACGCGCCATCTGGCGACAATCTGGCGGCGGACGCCGTTACGATTTTCGACCGCGAAGGTCATCTACGGTCCTTGCAGGAAATCGAATGCGATCTTATTCGCCTCGCCATCGACACCTATGACGGCAAAATGTCGGAAGTGGCGCGCCGGCTGGGCATGGGACGCTCTACGCTCTATCGCAAGCTGCGCGAGCATCAGATCGAGATCCGCCGCACAGCCTAGGAACCTCTAGAAAATCCCTGGCGCTTCAAACGGATCACGTAAAGCTTTTTGGATGCCAAACCAAAAATTGAATTCCACTTTTCGCCCGGCGCTCCACAAAAAAGCACGCCGTGATTTTTTGCCTTACGAGGAAATCTGAGTTTTCTCCGTCATTCCAAACGCTACACGCGCCCAAAAGCCGGAAGGATTTTGGGCGCGTGTTCGATTTGGAATCCAGGGCGACCCGCTCCCATGGCCCCTGGATCCCAGCGTTCGCTGGGATGGCGATGAAATAGATGGAAGGTGCGCGGCGGCGATAAAGATCTCTATATCCACCACTTGCGGAAAACCGGCGCGCGAAAAGACTTAAAACTCCGCGCCTACTCGCCAAGGGCCGACAGGTAAAGCTCCAGCATCGCTTCCTGCTCCTGGCGTTCAGCGCGGTCCAGCTTACGTATACTGACGACCTTTCGAAGGGTCTTGACGTCGTAGCCCTCGCCCTTGGCTTCGGCGTAGACTTCCTTGACGTCGTTCATAATCGTCGCTTTTTCTTCTTCCAGCCGCTCGACACGCTCGATAAACGAACGCAACCGGTCCACTGCAATTGTCGTTGCGCCTTCAATCGTCGCCGAGCCGTCCGCCATGTTTTCGCCGCCTTGTATATTTTATCAGCATAAAGATCATGCCGCTTGACGCGGCAGGCAACGATTTAAGAAAGCCGGACGCTATCGCGCAAGCGTCAAATGTCATCATGTGGAAAAGTAAATCGCTTGACCGCATATTTAAACGGCGAGATGCGAGAGGCGGACCGCTAAGAGCGTACATTTGCAGCAAAGCGGAGTAGAATTTCCGCGTAGGATTTTAGATTTCCTGATCGTCCAGTTCGCGCCTCAACGCACGCGCCCGTTGGCGGGCATGGTCGTCATGGGGGTTCCATTCCAGAACCTTCTGAAACATCTCATAGGCGTCGCGCTTATCGCCGCCGGCAAAGAGGATTTCCGCCAGCGCCGTGCGCACCTCGAAATGACGCGGCTCAAGCTCCAGCGTTCTGGAGAAGTCTTCCATAGCGCCGACGCGATTGTCGTCCGCAAGCCGCACCGCGCCGCGCAGCGCATAGCCCTGCGCGAAGTTCGGCGCGAGGCCGATCACATGATCGAGCAGGGTCGATGCGAGGTCGAACGCGCCATGGTCGGCGCTTTCCTGCGCACGCGCAAATAAAAGATCGACCGTATCGCTCTCGGCGTCGGCCCAGATTTCCATAATACGGGCGACATTTTCCTCGGCGCGAATGGCGTCGCCGACGCGCAGCTCTTCAAAAAGAGAATCGAGGCGCGGGTCCGTCTGGTCCGCCGCGGCGGGCGACGCCAGCAAAACCAGCGATAAAAAGATACTACTAAAGCGCGTCATCGGCAGACCGTAACGCGTAAACCCTTAAAATCCAAGGAATATTGTGCAGGCGCGAGAATCAGCCCTGACGCGCCTTGAAGCGTCTCTGGGTCTTGTTGATGACGTAAACGCGGCCCTTGCGGCGCACAACGCGGCAGTCTTTGTGGCGTTTTTTCAACGACTTGAGCGATGAACGGACTTTCATGGCGGCGTCTTTCGGTTATCAAAGGAGCGGCGGGGATAATAAAACGCAAGGGGCCTGTCAACCGCGCGCGCCTTGTTTTACGGCGTCTTTCCAAGCCGCGCCGGGATCCGGCGCCAGAGAGTGCGCGCCGATAGGGTAAACGCCCTCCTCGCCCATGACCCAGGCGACCGGCGCCTCGAACAGGGGCGCAAACGCCTCGTCGAGAATATTGAGCCCGCCCGTATATGCGCCGAGCGCCGGCATCACCAGACGCTCGCCCCCCGAGCAGACCGCGAAACACCGCCGGCGCAGCGTGCGCCCTTCATGGCGGACGCGCGCGCAGGGGTGCAAATGGCCGGCGATCTCGCCCGGCGCCGGCGCGGTCTGCGGCTCGTGACACAGAACGAACGGCCCAAGCTTCATTTCATTATGCGTCTGCGCGGCGAACCGGGCCGGCGGCTCAGGATCGTGATTGCCAAGGACCCAGATCCACTCGGTCTCACTCATCAGGTCGGTCAAAAATTCCGCGTCAGCCGGATCGATGCGCATTTCAGCATCACCGTCGTGAAATGCATCGCCCAGCGAAATCACCCGCAGCGGACAGTATCGCCGCATAAGCGCTCGCAACCGCATCAGTGTCGTGCGCGTGTCGTAAGGCGGCAGCAACACGCCCTTCGGCGCAAAACTGGAGCCTTTCTCGAAGTGGAGATCAGCGACGATCAAGGTATGCTCACGCGGCCAGTAAAGGGCGCCGAGAGGATCGGGGATCAATTCCTCATTACAGATTCTGATCGACGGGCCGTGCGTATCGTTCAAAAAAGACTTCCTTTTATCTTTCGCCAACGTCAGCGTATCTCGCTCGACGACGAAGGCGATGGTAAGGCGCGCCGCTCAGCTTAGGCAACAGGTCAGCCGCCCCCCATCGCCTCGTCGATGATCGCCTCCGAAGCGTTTTTCAACATCTCCTCAGACGCCGACCGCGCGACGATCTCGCGGCCGATTTCCAGCATCACCGGCACGGCGAGCGGCGACACGCGCGCCAGCGGCGACGCGGTTACAGTCCCCCGCGCGCGCGTTAAGAGCTTTTGCAGCCGCGCCAGATCGAGGAAACCGCCAGCCGCATCGTCCCACGCCGCGCGCAGGAGGATATGGTCGGGGTCGTGCTCGCGCAGGACGTCGAAAATCAGATCCGACGAAAACGCGACCTGCCGCCCGGTTTTCTCCTGGCCCGGATGTTTTCGTTCAATAAGGCCTGCGATCACCGCGCAGTTACGGAACGTGCGCTTCATCAACAAGGCGTCGGCGAGCCATGCTTCAAGATCGTCGCCAAGCATGTCTTCGTCGAAAAGCGCATCCATATCGACATCGCTCATGTCCTGACGCGCCCAGATAGAGACCGCATATTCCGTCGGCACATAGCCGATGGGCTGCTTGCCCGCGCGCTCAAGGCGGCGGGTCAGCAAAATCCCGAGGGTCTGATGCGCAAGCCAGCCGTCAAACGGATAGGCGACCAGAAAGAACCGATCCTTATACGGGAATGTCTCCACAAGGAGCTTGTCGGGATGCGGCAGGCGCGCGACCTCGCGCTGCTTTTCGAGCCAGTCGCGGACCTGATCCGGATAAGCGCTCCAGGTTTCCGGATTATACAGCATTTCGCGCACGCGCGCCGCGAGATGGGTCGACCACGGAAATTTGGCGCCGCCCCAGACCGGCAGCCGTGGCTTGTCGCTTATGGTGCGCGTCACCACGACGTCAGCGCCTTCAATGCGCTCAAGGCGTAAGACCTCGCCTGCGAAGTAAAACGCATCCCCCGGCGCCAGCCCCTCGAAGAAAAACTCCTCCGCCGTGCCGAGCTTATAGCCGGGCCGCTTCGATGTCTTTCCAGCGAGGCGAACGTTCAGCGTCGGCGCCTCGACGATGACACCGGCGTTCAGACGATATTGCGCGGCCGCGCGCTTGTCCCGGATGCGGTAAGTTCCGTCGGCGTTTTTAACGATCTTGCGATACTTCTCGTAGCGCTCCAGCGCATATCCGCCGGTCGCGGCGAAACTGACGGCGTCGTCAAAGTCCTTTCTGGGCAGATCTTTATAAAGCGATGTGCTGACAACTTCCGTATAAAGCGCATCAGGATGGAACGGCCCCGCGCAGGCGGTCGCCAGAATGTGCTGCGCCAGAACGTCGAGCGCGCCGGCGCGCGGCGACTCGCCGTCGAGCACCCCCTCCTCGATGGCCTGCTTCGCGGCAATGCACTCAAGCACTTCCATCCGGTTCGCTGGCGCGAGCAGCGCCCAGCTCGGCTCGTTCATGCGGTGGTTGGCGCGCCCGATCCGCTGGGTCAGGCGGCTCGATCCTTTCGGGGCGCCCATCTGGATGACGAGATCGACGTCGCCCCAGTCGATGCCGAGATCGAGGGTCGAGGTGCACACCACTGCACGGAGCGCCCCGCGCGCCATCGCCGCCTCCACCTTGCGCCGCCGCTCGACCTCCAACGATCCGTGGTGCAGCGCGATGGGCAGGTTGTCATCGTTGAGGTCCCAAAGAGCGGCGAACGTAATCTCCGCCTGGCTGCGCGTATTGACGAAAACGAGCGTCATATGCGCGGCTTTGATTTTTTCGTAGATTTCCAAAAACGCATGGCGCCCCGAATGGCCGGACCAGGGAATGCGTTCCTCCGACGTCAAAATATCAACGACAGGCTTTGCGCCATCCGCGGCGCGAATGAGCTTCGCGGTCGGCGCGCCGGGCGCGTTCTGCGGCGTCAGGAAGTCGATAAGCGGGCGCGCATCGGGCACGGTGGCGGAGAGCCCCGTAATCCGCAAACCCGGCGCATGGGCGCGCAGACGGGCGAGCGCAAGCGCCAGGAGATGCCCGCGTTTGTTCGCCACCAGCGCATGCAACTCATCAAGAATAACGGCTTTCAGGCTTTTAAAATAAGTGCTTGCGTCCTCATTCGCGAGCAACAGGGAAAGGCTCTCCGGCGTCGTCAGCAGAATATCCGGCGGGTGATACTTCTGGCGCTGACGGCGCGAAGCAGGCGTATCGCCGGTACGGGTCTCCAGCGTGATGTCGAGCCCCATTTCGCGCACCGGCGTTTCGACATTGCGGGCGATGTCCACCGCGAGCGCTTTCAAGGGCGACAGATAAAGCGTGTGCACGCGCCGTGGCGCATCCGGCTCGGTCTTCCGCGCGGCGAGGTCCACAAGGCTCGGCAGGAAGCCCGCCAGCGTCTTGCCGCCGCCAGTGGGCGCAATCAGCAAATGCGACTGGCCCGCCCTCGCCGCCGCGAGGCACTCACGCTGATGCGATCGCAAATCCCACCCGCGCGATTTAAACCAGTTGGAGAATTTCGCGGGCAGTTTCGCGTCTTTGTTGACGGGTTCGCTCATGGTTCACTTTCAAACGCACCATCATCATACATCGTTAGGAAGAAACGGGGATAACTATCCAACAACGCTGATGTTTTTTGCATTTTCGAGGCGACGCCCTATCGTGCGAGGCAGCGTTTCATGTGTGGTGAAGTTGAGGAACAGTATGCGACTGGTTTTAGGGTTTGTTTCACTCGCGGCGATTTTCGGCGTTGAGGCGTCGGCGAATGAGGATCTCCGCCTTTTTTCCGCAGAGGACGTTTTTGACCTTGAATGGGCGGACGAACCCCAGATCTCACCCGACGGTAAGCAGGCGCTTTATGTGCGCCGGTCCAACGATGTAATGACCGACAGAACGCGCTCGCATGTGTGGCTCGTGGCCCTCGACGGCGGCGCGCACGAACCCTTCTTGGCCGATGCCGGCTCTTACAGCTCGCCACGCTGGTCGCCCGATGGCAAACGCGTCGCCTATATGAAAAACACCGGGGACCGCACCGGTCTTTATGTTCATTATCTTGGTTCGGGCCGGGACGCGCTTATCGGCGCCTTCGACGAGGCGCCGGGCGATCTCACCTGGTCGCCAGCCGGCGACATCATCGCCTTTTCCATGGCGGTGGAAGCTGAAAGCGAAAATCTCGTCAGCAAACCGAAAAAACCGGAGGGCGCCGAATGGGCGGAGCCGCCAAGGGTCATCGACCGCGCGCGCTATCGCACCAATGGCGAGGGGTTCCTCGATCTCGCTTACAATCATGTTTTCACGATCCCGGCCGACGGCGGCACGGAGCGCCAGCTCACCGCCGGCGATTTTCACCATACCGGCCCGCTCTCATTCACGCCCGATGGACGCGATATCCTGTTTTCGGCCAACCGCCATGAAGACTGGGAGCTTGAGAGCCGGGAAGCCGATATTTTCTCTGTGAACGTTAAGTCCGGCGAACTCACTCAGCTTACGGACCTTCCCGGCGTGGAAGCGAGCCCGAAAGTCTCGCCCGATGGCCGGTTTGTCGCCTATTTGAGGACTGAAAACGAACCGGAACCCTTTGTCGCCACGAACGTCTTCCTCATGGACCGGGACGGCGCCAACAAAAGAAACCTCACTGAAAGCCTCGACCGCCGCACCGGCGACTTGCAGTGGCTGTCCGGCAGCGAGGTCGCGTTCACATACAACAATCGCGGCGAGAATATTATCGGCGTTGTTGGGACGAACGGACAAAGGCGCGTCGCCGTGGAGGGTATTAGCGGCACGTCAATCGGCCGGCCCTATGTGAGCGGCGCCTATGACGCAGGCCCCGGCGGCGCCCTCGTCTACACGAAGGGCAATGCGCAGCGGCCTGCCGATCTTTATTCCCAAAAAATGGGGCGGACGCGCAGGCTGACCAGCCTCAACGAAGACCTCCTCGCCCATCGCGACCTCGGCGAGGTGCGCACATTCACCTATGCATCGTCCCTTGACGGCCTTGAGGTCCAGGGATGGATGATCACGCCGCCGGGCTATGAGGAAGGCGAAACCTATCCGCTCATCATTGAAATCCACGGCGGGCCGCATCTTGCCTATGGGCCGCATTTCTCCGCCGAACTCCAGCGCATGGCGGCGGCGGGCTACGTTGTGATCTACGACAACCACCGCGGCTCCATCGGCTATGGCAGCGAATTCGCCAACCTTCTGAAGTATAAATATTCGAGCCCGGACGATTTCGCCGACCACATGTCCGCCGTGGACTGGGCCATCGACAACGGCTTCGCCGATGAAAAAAACCTCTTCATCGCAGGCGGCTCGGCCGGCGGTATCGCGACCGCGTATGCGATTGGTCTCACCAACCGCTTTAATGCGGCCATGGCCGCTAAGCCCGTCATCAACTGGGTGTCGAAAGTTCTGACGGCGGACAGTTATATCGGCCAGATCGCCAATCAGTTCCCCGGACCGCCCTGGGAAGAGCTTGACCATTACTGGGAGCGTTCGCCCTTGTCGCTCGTGGGCAATGTCGAGACGCCGACAATGCTCATCACCGGCGAAGTCGATTACCGGACGCCCATTTCAGAGACCGAACAATTCTATCAAGCGTTGCAACTGCGCCGTGTTCCGAGCGTCATGGTCCGCATCCCCGGCGCGAACCACGGCATCGCAGGACGCCCGTCGCGCCTCAACGCAAAAACGGACTACACGCTGGCGTGGTTTGAGAAATATCGGGTGACCGAAGATGTTGAGGAAGTTGAAGAAGCGGCGGATTAGCGCGTCGCTCTCTTGCCGTGCGCCAAACGAAAGACACGGAAACCCCTTCGCCATATGGCGAGCACAACAGACGACGATCACTATTCATAAGGGTAGCTAGATACGTTCGTTACGGCGACTAAGGTCGTCAGCGTAAACGTTTGTAGATCGGAGTTTCGCGTGACATTAAAATTCATTTCCGGCGCCGTCATCGTGGCCGCCATGCTTGCCGCTGCGCCCGCATTGGCCGCGCCCGTTCAAGTTGATTACGGGTCTATCAGAGCAGATGCGACAGAGGACTTTGAGGGATTTCCTGTTGGCGCACGTCCGAGCAACCCTTTTGACTTCGGTGACTTTTCTTATTCAACGACAGGCGGACCGTCGGTCAGTACGTTCTCGTGCAGTTCGCCAAGCGACATATGCCTGTCCGATTTTGCATCGATCTCTGGGCCGCGCATCTTCAGCACGTCGGCGCCGGGCGCAACCTTTTTCGGGTTCGAACTAACACCGCTATTTGACCGCGATGTCTTCACCATTGAGGTGACAGGATTGTCCGGCGTCGCATCGTTCAACATCAGCGGCGCCGGCTTTTACGGATTTGGCGACCTTGCGGGGTTGGTGTCGGTGTCAATCGCTAACAATGGCCTTGGCGCATCCATCAGCAATTACGGACTGGACGATCTGGTCCTTCAAATCGATCCCGTATCCGATATTCCCCTGCCCGCTGCGCTGCCGCTTTTTCTCGCGGGGATGGCGGGCGTTGGCGCCGCTGCCCGCAAACGCCGAAAATCGACGTCCAAGACCTGCCCGTAAGGGCAGCTAGATGCATTCGTTACGGCGACTAAGGTCGCCGGCGTAGCGTATGTAGATTGGAGTTTCGCGTGACATTAAAATTCATTTCCGGCGCCGTCATCGCGGTCGTCTCACTCGTCGCTGCGCCTGTTTCAGCCGCGCCCATTCAAGTTGACTATGGATCTATCAGAGCCGATTCCGCCGAGGATTTTCAAGGATTTCCGGTTGGCGGGCTTCCGAGCAATCCGTTCGACTTCGGTGATTTTTCTTACTCCAGCGCAATGCTCCCAAGGGTTACGACATCACTTTGCGGTTCGCCCGGTGATGTATGCCTGATCGATGGCTTCAATATCCGAGCGCCACGAACCTTCAGCGCGTTCACTCCGGGCGCAACCTTTTTCGGATTCGAACTATCGCCGTTGTTTGACCGTAACGTATTTACCGTCGAGGTGACGGGTTTGTCCGGCGTCGCATCGTTCGACATCAGCGGCAGCGGCTTTTTTGGATTCGGCGATCTTGCGGGGCTGGTCTCGTTGTCAATCGTCAACAACGGCTTTGCCGGCGGTGCCTCGAACTATGCGCTGGACGAGTTGATCGTTCAACTCGATCCTGTGTCCGATATTCCGCTGCCGGCCGCGCTGCCGCTTTTTCTCGCAGGGATAGCGGGCGTTGGCGGCGCCGCCCGCAGACGCAGGAAATTGAAAGTATAAAAATACGGGTGTTTGCCATAGCGTGTAAGTCAGTCGATGCTGCTCACCGCTATCCACCTGCGTAGCGAAATACGCCCCTAAAAAGACTTTTATTTTTGCGACGGATAAAGGGAGCACCTGCGTTTAAGGGCTTGGGAAGGCGCATTGGCGGGCAATGCGTAAGCACTAAGGCGCAGGCGCATTATGACCCCTTGTTTACTATTCAAATCGCGGAAAAGACTGTTAAACGCGGCCGTGCTGGCGAGCGGTTTTACCCTCTTTGTAGTCGCATGCAGCGACAGTGACGGGGAAACGGTCGCCGTCACACCGACCGATGATGGAACAGGCGGAGATTCCGGCGGCGACACGACCACCTGTTCGATTACGACCGCTGACGCCGGTAATGATGTGATCGGCGCGGCGGGCGGCTCTGTTTCCCTGGCCGCGACCTTTGAGGAAACCACCGCCGGCTGCGCATCGGTCTCGTGGACGCAGACCGCCGGACCGGCCGCAAGCATCCAGAGCCAGACATCGCTCTCAACCGTTGTAACGCTGCCAGACGTCACGACATCGCAGACCCTCGTCTTTGAAGTGACGGGCGATGACGGCGCCGGCGGCGCGAGGAGCGACACGGTGAGCGTCGGCGTCCTGGTTCCTGCGACGACAACGGCGGGGCTCACTGAACTGGGCGATTTTTCCGAACGCGACGATTGGGCTTGCGACGCCGCGCCGCCAGCCGCGACGACGGTGAGCTTCAGTGACCAGGGAACCCAGACCGTTATCAGCGGCAACGGCATTCCCGATCATGCGACGGGTACTTTTCCAAATTCAGGAAACCCCAATACGATCTCTACACAGAGCGCCATGTATACGATTACGAATTCGCCGGCCGTGACCGCAACGGCGACGCAAATGGCGGAGTTTGGTGTCACCGTGGACGGCGTCAAGCTTGAGCGCGACACGGCGGAAAGCTATCAGAACGCCGGGGCCTGGCGGTACGAAGCGATCACGGCCGGGCTCGCCGGCGAGCGCACCGCGCTGGCGGAGTTTGACTGGCTCGGCACGGACTGCAGCAACGGCCATGTGCAGCCCACGGGCGCCTATCACTATCACGGCTTTATGGAGGGCCTTTACCAGCGCCTCAACGACGGCGATGTGGCCGTCGCGTCGGATATGATCCTCGGCGGATATGCGGCAGACGGATTTCCGTTCTATCTTCGCTACGCTTACGCAGACCCGAGCGACGCCTCAAGCGGCCTTGCGGTCATGGAAGGCAGTTGGGAGCTTCTTTCGGGAACGCGTCCCAACGGGCCCGGCGGCGCGTATGATGGCACCTTCCGCGAGGACTGGCAGTATGTCGCCGCCTCGGGCGATCTCGACGAGTGCAACGGCCGCACCGGCGTCACGCCAGAGTTTCCAGGCGGTACGTATTACTATGTCATCACGGATGATTATCCGTTTATCCCGAGATGTGTTTTCGGAACGCCAGATTCGAGTTTCCGGCGGGGGCGGTAATGCCATCGCTGAGGTCTGGCGGTATCGCAACCGGTTTGGCCGGCGCCGTTCTTTGCGCTCTGCTTTCCTTGCCCGGCGCTGCATTCGCTCATGCGGGCCACCAGGAAGGCGTGCGCATCTTCATCGGAAAGAAAGACGTGCGCGTGCGCGCGCAATTGCCGGCGCATGCTTTTCTCGCCTTCGATACAAATAAGGACGGCGATTTATCCGTAGGCGAATTCAATACGCAATTTGAAAAAATACTGGCTTTCGCCGAGGCGCGATTTATGGCGCTCGATGCGACCGGCGGCGGGGTCTCTCCGGTCATGTCAGACATGCGCATTGAAGGGATCGACCATATGGCGCCCGACGCGGCGCTCCTCCACGTCGTGATCGACCGCCGCTATAAACGCGAAGGGCAGCGCCCAACAGCGATGGCGCTTCAATTTCCCGGCGCCGGCGCCCTCATGCCCTACGCGCTTCATTCAACCGCGAATGCCATCGCAGGCGCCGCCACGCGAGGAACCGTCAGCCTTTCGGGCGGCATCGTGCATTTTCCCTGACGCTGTGCTTTTATCGACCCGAAAAAAACGTCGGGAAGATTAAGCATGCGCATTCTGGTTGTCCTGTTTTTCCTCATCAGCACATACGCGTCCGCCGAGACGGCGCCAGCGTCTTCCTTCGTGCATATCAAACGCCCCTCTCTCGTGGTTCCCGATCTCGATGAGGCGGTCCTGTTTTATCGCGACGTTCTCGGTTTCAAGGTCGATGCGATCGGCGATCTCGACGTGAAAGCGGGCTCCGTTCTCATTGACCTTTTCAACATCGAACCGGGCGCGCCGGTTCGCCGCGCGCTTTTTTCCAGCAGCACGAGCGAACGCGCACTTTTCGTCATGGAGACGCCCGGCGCACCGGCATACGACGACGCGGACAAACGGCATTCCATTCAGGTCGTTCAAACCAAAGACCTCGCCGCTGTCGTCGCTCGCGCCCGCGAGCATGGTTTCCACGTCGGCGTCTCGAACTCGGACACATCCGCCTCGTCCGGCGCGACGTTCACGGAGACAGCCATCATGGGCCCTGGCGGCCAGGCTGTCCTTGTCTATCAGTTCGACCGGTGAGACTTCTGGGCTGAGAGACCGTTTTCGGAAAATCTATTTCATGAAGGCGAGAGTCGCCCCAAACAGGGCCTATTAACGCCTGAATGATATATAGGCTTCACAAAGTCCGGGGGCTTCGACGGAAAAGCAGCGCCCCTTTCAGCCTGACTGGAACCTGATCGAGAATGCAACTGCGGGGGAAACTCATCAAAAGGTGCGCGCAAGGCCTCGCCTGCGCGCCCTGCCTCGCTATACCGGCAGTAAGCGCAGCAATCACCGCCGGCGCGGTCAGCGCCCTGCATGAGGACCTCATTCAGGACAAGTCCTACCAGTTTGCGTTTACGTCGCCGCCGGAGATCAAGGACCCGCCAAACTGGCTGCGCCAGCTGTTTGAGTTGATCGCCGGCCTTTTCCAGTTGCTGGCGCCGGTTTTCCGGATTCTATTCTGGCTTGGGCTTGCGCTGCTTGTGGGCGGCGCGGTCTTTTTCATCGGCCGGGAGATATGGCGGCGCATCAAAGCGCGCGATAAGGACGACACTTTGGAAGAGCCGCCGGTCTACGAGCCGTCCGCCACCTTAACGCGTGCGCTCCTTGAAGAGGCGGACCGGCTCTCCGCGGAAGGTCGTTACGGCGACGCGGTCCGCGTTCTCCTGTTTCGCAGCATCGAGGACATTGAGCGATTTCACCCAAACCATGTGCGTATTTCCATGACGAGCCGCGAAATCTCCGAGCTTGAGATTCTCCGCTCCGCGGCGCGCAAGGCTTTTTCGCAGATCGCTGCGGCTGTCGAGACCGACCATTTCGCCGGACGCGCCATCAGCGCGGAAATCTTCGCCGACTGCCGGGCGGCCTATCACATCTTCGCCGAACCGGAGCGCGCCTCATGAGCGACACGGGCGACGCACAAGACGGGGCGAAAGACGGGGCGGAAAACAGCGCACCGACATTCTCACGCGTGACAATGATTGCGCTCGTACTCGTCGGGACATTCACCTTCTGCGCTTTCTTTGTACTTTCAGCCTATGCGCCTCTCCTGCGCGAGGGGCGCGATGGCGGCGCGCATATCCTGTCGAAAAGCGCGGTCGGTTACGCCTTTCTCGGCGCTCTCCTCGAAGGAAGCGACGCGCCGGTCGTCGCTGCACGCAACGTCCTGCCCGAAGACAGCGCAGGCGCGCTGGTCCTCACGCCGGGCTCGTTCGATGACTTGGAAGACCTGCCGGCGTTGTGGCCTTACCGGATCACCGTCATCGTCCTGCCGAAATGGCGCGTCGGAGAAGACCCGGACCACCCGGGCTGGGTCCGCCAGTTCGGCGTCGCAGACCTCGCGGATATCAGCCTCGCCATCGGCGAACGGGAATACGCATTCGGCCTAAAACGACGAGACGATGACAGCGAGGTCATTGTAGAAGCCGCGAACCCGACAGGCGGCCTGATCACAAACGCTGTCCCGTCCCGCAATATGGGCGCTTTCAAAAACCTGCAATATCTTCAGCCCCATGACGATCTTGAACCGATCCTGACCGATCAGGACGGCGCCGTCGTTCTTGCGAAGGTCAAGGATGCGCCCGTCTACCTTGCGCCGGACCCCGATTTCTTCAACACGCAAGGCTTGAGCAATGTCGACCGTGCGAAAATCGCCGTACTGTTTTTCGATTATGCGCGCGCGGGCGATCCTTTGTTCTTCGATCTGTCGCTGCACGGGATAGAACGGACGCGCAATATCCTTCGCCTCGCCCTTGAACCGCCTTTTCTGGGCGCAACGCTCTGTGCGTTGTTTGCAGCGTTTTTGCTTGCCCTTAGAGCCTCGTTCCGGTTCGGGCCGGCGATGCGCCCCTCACGGCCTTTCGATACCGGGAAAGCAGCGCTTGCGGATAATTCCGCCGCCCTTATCCGCATGGCAAAACGCGAAGACATGTTCGGCGCGCGCTACGCCAATGTCGTCAGGCGGCGCATCGCGAAAGTCATCCGGGCGCCGCGCACTATGAAAACCGCCGACCTCGACAAGCTGATCGACAGGGTCGCAGCCGGAAAATCGGACGAGCCCTTCTCGACCCTCGCCAGAAACGCCGCCACCGCCGAAGGCGCCGGCGCGTTCCTGCGCGCTGCAAAACGCCTTAACCAGTTTAAAAAGGAGATTTCCCGTGGTCATCAGTGAGATCGCGTCGCTTGCAAGCGCCATCCGCACAGAAATCGCCAAAGCCGTCGCCGGCCAGGACGACAGCATCGACCTCATGCTGACGGCGCTGTTCGCCGGCGGACACATATTGCTCGAAGGCCCGCCCGGCACGGCCAAAACGTTCCTTGCACGCTCCTTCGCCGCAGCCCTTGATCTGCAGTTCTCCCGCATTCAGTTTACCCCGGACCTGATGCCCGGCGACGTGATCGGCTCGAACATTTTCGACTTCCGCGCCAGCGAGTTCCGCCTGACAAAGGGCCCGGTGTTTACAGAGTTGATGCTCGCCGACGAGATCAACCGCACGCCGCCGAAAACGCAGGCCGCCCTTTTGGAAGCGATGCAGGAGCGCGCCGTGACGATTGACGGCAAGACCTACCCGTTAAGCCCCCGTTTCACCGTTGTCGGCACGCAGAATCCAATTGAGCAGCAAGGCACTTATCCGCTTCCCGAGGCGCAGCTCGACCGCTTTCTTTTCAAGCACATCATCGACTATCCGGATATGGAAACCGAATTGCGCATTGTCGCAGAACACGGCGCGAACACCGGCCCTCCCGCCGAATGGGGCGTCTCCGCCGCCGCAAACCGCGAAACATTGAATGAAGCGGTTAACGCCGTCGCCGGCGTTCGGCTGAGCGACGACATCGTCGACTACATCGTCCGCATGATCCGCGCGACCCGCGACGCAGCGGCGTTTTCAATCGGCGCAAGCCCGCGCGCTGCCGCCATGCTGGCGGGCGCCGCGCGCGCCCGCGCCGCGCTCGACGGGCGCGACTATGTCATTCCCGACGACATCAAGCACCTCGCCCTGCCCGCGCTGCGCCACCGCGTCGTCCTGTCGCCCGCCGCGGAGATCGAGGGACGCAACGCCGACGAAGCCCTTGGCGATATCGTCGACCAGGTTGAGGCGCCGCGTTAAGCGCCGCCCTCTCCTTGAATCGCACCGGATAAACCCGCCATGATCCAACCAACCATCAGAGCGTTCCTGATCGCTGCGGCGGGCGGCCTGATTTTTCTTGGTGTGGCCGCCGCCGCGCCCGCTCTCTGGTGGCTGGGCGCGCTCTGGGTGCTGGCAGTTGCGGGGCTTATCGCCGCCGATGCGGCGTTGTCTCCATGGCCGTCCGCAGTTCAGGTCGATGTCGACGCGCCGGCGGTCGCCCAGGCGGGCCGTTCGCAAACGGTTACGCTGGCAATTTCCTCCGTGAACGTTCTTTCCTCTCTCGAAACACGTCTTCAAACCAACGCGCTCTTTGACATTGCACAAACGCGCACACCCCTTGAATTCGACCTGACGCCTAACCGACGCGGCGAAGGGAGCCTCGAGAAAGTCTGGCTTCGCTGGCGCGGCCCGCTCGGTCTCGTGACCAAACAGCTTGTAAAACCGCTGGCGCGTACGGTTATCATCACGCCGGATACCAAGATGGTGGAGCGCGAGGCGATCAATATCCTCCTGCGCCACAACCTGTTCGGCGAAAAAGTCCAGATTGAGCAGGGCGAAGGGTCCGAATTCGATTCCTTGCGCGAATTTCAAAACGGGATGGATACGCGCGCCATCGACTGGAAACAGACGGCGCGCCACCGCACGCTCCTCACCCGCGAATTCCGGGTTGAAAAAAACCACTCCATCGTTTTCGCCATCGACTGCGGGCGCCTGATGAGCGAGCCGGTGGGCGCCGGTCTGTCGCGGCTCGACCATGCGCTGAATGCGACGCTGCTCATGTCGTTTGTAAGCCTCAAACTCGGGGATCGCGTCGGGTTTTATGCGTTCGGCGCCAACCCGAAGCTGAAAACCGGCGTCATCTCAGGGCCGAGCGCTTTCGCACAACTACAGCGCATGACTGCCCGGATCGACTACACGGCAGAGGAAACGAACTTCACCTTCGGCCTGACGGAGCTTTCCCGCCAGCTCGACCGGCGAACCCTGGTCGTCGTCTTCACGGACTTCGCCGATGCAACCAGCGCCGAGTTGATGCTGAACAATGTTGCAGCGCTCTCAAAGAAACACCTGATCCTCTTCGTTGCATTCCGCGACGATGAACTTGAGAGCCTGATCGATCACGAACCGCAATCGGCGGACGACGTGACCCGCGCGGTCATCGCCGACACGCTCCTGCGCGAGCGCGACCTCGTGATCGCCAAACTCCAGCGCATGGGCGCGCTCATCGTCGATGCGCCTTCCGACCGCATCGGCGCCGGGCTCATTAATCAATATGTCAAAATCAAAGGGCGCAACTTGCTATGACGGAACCCGGGCTCGACGATGTTCAGCTGCAGAGCCGGCGCTTTCGCATGGAGCGCGAGGCGGACTGGCTAAAGCTTGAAGAATTGCTGGAGCGCGTTTCTTCAAAATCAGTGACCTCGCTCACCGATGAAGAAATGGTCGCCCTGCCGCGCGTTTACCGCTCGACCTTGTCCGCCCTTTCCGTGGCGCGTGAAACGTCCCTCGACCAGAACGTCATTGAATATCTCGAAAGCCTTTGTACGCGCGCTTACTTTTTTATCTACGGCTCGCGCTCAACGCTGAGCGAACGGATTATCAGCTTCCTGACGGTCGACTGGCCTGCAGCGGTGCGCGCCATCTGGAAAGAAACGCTCATCGCCGCGCTTGTCACAATCGCCGCGGCGCTGGTCGCCTATGGCCTCGTCATGAACGACGCTGACTGGTTTTACTCCTTCATGCCCGCGATGTTTTCCGACGGCAGAGATCCCGCCGCCACGACGGAAAGCCTGCGCGAGACGCTGTATTCGGAAGGCGAAGGGGGCCTTTCCGTTTTCGCGACATTCCTTTTCACGCACAATGCGCGCGTTGCGCTCTTCGCCTTTGCGCTTGGCTTCGCCTTCGGCGCGCCGGCGATTGTTTTGCTTGCCTATAACGGCTTCATTCTCGGTTCCTTCGCGGCGCTCTTTGCAAGCCGCGGGCTCGGCTTCGAGCTCGGCGGCTGGCTCCTTATCCATGGCGTGACGGAACTCTTCGCCATCGTCATCGCCGGCGGGGCGGGCATGCGCGTTGGCTGGGCGCTCGCGAACCCGGGCGACATGACCCGCCTCGCGGCCGCCTCAAAGGCGGCGCGCGCATCGTCGCTTGCGCTGGCAGGCGTCGTCATCATGCTGTTCATTGCTGGCCTGCTGGAAGGGTTCGCGCGCCAGCTCATCACCGATGACGGTCTGCGCTACGCCGTCGCCACCGCCACGGGGCTCTTCTGGGGCGCGTATTTTTACGCTTACCGCACGGAGGCGCGTCCATGACGGCGACCGCCGCCAACACCGAAACCGCGCCGCGCAAGCAGGAACGCGCATTGATCACGCCCGAAGGCGTGAACCTGCGCATCCGACTGGCGAGCGCCGGGGAGCGCGCGGCGGCTTTTTCAATCGACGTTTCGATTATCGCCGGCGCGCTTGTGGTGATGACGCTTCTAGCGGCGCTCATGGGCGCGGCGATCGGCTCCGCCGAGTTCGTCGGCGTCGTCTGGCTCCTGATGTTTTTTATTCTGCGGGCGTTTTACTTCACCCTCTTCGAACTTGGTCCGCGCGCTGCGACGCCAGGCAAACGCCTTATCGGCATTCGGGTGGCGCCGCGCAATGGCGGACGTTTGCGCGCAGAAGCCATTTTTGTGCGCAACGCCATGCGCGAGATCGAAGTCTTTTTGCCGCTCGGCTTTTTAGCCTCACAAGGCGGCGACCAGGTCAGCGGACTGATCGCGCTTTCAGGCTTTACGTGGTGCGCGATCTTTCTCTTCTTTCCGCTGTTTAACCGCGACCGGCTGCGCCCCGGCGATATCGCCGCGGGGACATGGGTCGTCCAGACACCGCGGCGCAAGCTTGAGCGCGATCTCGCCGGCGGCGGCGAGCGCGCGCTTTCGAATTTCGAGTTCAGCACCGAACAGCTCGACGCCTATGGCGTCCACGAACTGCATGTTCTCGAAGACGTTCTACGAGTCCGGGCGGACGAGACGATGGCGATGATCGCCGAGCGCATTCGCAACAAAATCAAACATGTGAAAAAAGCCGGCGAAAGCGACGCGGACTTTCTCGACGCTTATTATACGGCGCTCAGAAAGAGGCTCGAAACGCGCCTTCTCTACGGCGTGCGCCGGCGCGATAAGTTCGACGAGCGCTGACCCTTATTCAAAGACGGCGGCGAGCGCTTCCGCGCCGATGCCTTCTTTCGCTTTACGAAGCTCAAAGTAGAGCGCCGCAACCCCGGTGGCGCCCACCACGGCCGTCAGCGCCTGGGTGACGCCCTGCACGAGCGCACCGACGAATATGGCTCCGCTGCCGCCGCCCGCGGCGATTGCGGCAACGGGCATCACTGCGATCATGGACAGCGCCGAGATCAAAACCATGAAGATCAGAAACAGGCCGAAGATCTTCCAGCGCCCGCCCTTGGTCAGTTCCCGACTACGTGAAAACGATGCGCCGATGCCCTTGTTCTCCACGACCTGCGCCGGCACCGCCACCACCCACATAATTGCGAGAATAATGCCCGGCACGACAAGAAGCAGCATGCCCGCCATTATGCCTAGCGTCATCAGGATCGCGATCCCGACAATCGGCAGGAGGTGATTTAAACCGGTCGAGAAACTCTCGCCGAGGCTCGCTTTTGCGCCGTTAAAGTCCACCACAGCGCCATGAATGAGCGCGCCCTGCAGAGTATACGCCGTCACGATGCTTACGATCGTCCCGGCGATCATCACAGCCGCCGCGCCGCCCGGATTGCTTTCCATCATCCCGAACTGAGCAAAGGCGACAACGAAATTGGGTATGCCGACCAGCAAAAACGCCAATAAAAGGAACGTGGAAATATTGCGGGTGATTGTCCCGAATGTTCTGTTTACAACGTCGCCAACCCGAAAATCCATGTTCAGCACCCCTCTGCCGTTCAAAGCAAGATTTCAACGAAAGCCCGCGAATCAGGCGATCGCACACACCAGCATAGCCGGTTTCCCGCAAGCAGTTGCATGCTATCGCACAAAACGTAAACAGTCTGTATCGATGGGGGTGCTCGCCATCAAAGGCAGCGCGGGGCCAATGGACGTAAGTTAAACGCCCTCAGCCGACGCCTCTGATGTGGCTTATTTGTAAAAGCGCCGTCGCTTTGTGTGCGCGCCAGGGCGTTAACAGGGCCACGGCCTCGCGCGCAATTTGCCGGAAACGTTAGGCCAGCACAGTTCCGCAAACGAAATCGTGTTCCATTGGCGAGGAGAGCAACGCATCGCGCTCTTTATGCATGTTCTTGTGCGCGTCTGTCTCTTCGATCGCGACCCAGTCTTCCCGCTTATTCCAGACGGTCACATGCATGAACGTACCGGATTGCTTTTCGTCCTCAATAAGATGCGAGTGATCGAGCCCTCGCTGCATCGAGAAACTCTCATAGTCTTTCATCATTTCAATAAACCGATCTCGGTGCGCTGCATCCACCGTAAACTTTCCAATATGCATAAAGCGCGCTGTCATGTCGTCTTACTCCCTTTCCAAGATGACGAGCCGTCGGACCGGCTTCTTAGAACCGCCGACATCGGTGTCCTGTCGCCACGGATTAGTAATCGAAACGCCGCCGCGGGAGTATCAGGGGGAATACGTAGTCGACATCACGCGACCACAAAACGTCGTTGCCGACCGCAGCAGTTCCAAACAAGCAGGGCGCGCGGCGCCTGGTTCACTCCCCGGACTGAAGTCTCGCCCACAAATCGCCAAACGCCTCGCAATACGAATTCCCGGACGTTCTGTATGCGGCGCAGGCGCGGGCGTAGTTTTCCCAAGTGGCGCTCGCCGCGCCGCAGCTTGCGTTAAAGGCTGTCGCTTCCGATTGAAAAGCCGTAATCGCCGCGTCGTAGGCCGCAATACCTTCGTTATAGGCCTCAAGCTGGCGGCGCGCGCGCGCTGGTAGTTCGCGCTGCTGTTTCCTGTAGCGCGCGGCGACGCGCTCATACTCTTCCCGGCTCGTTTCGAGCGCGCTTCGCTGGGCTTCGATATCGGCGCGCATGATTTCGAGCGCTGCGGCGGACGCCGCGCAGGCGCCGAGCGCCTCGGCGGAATAGCCCTGGGCGGCGGCGGCGTCATCAGAAGCAGGCGGTCCACCCGGCGACCCAGGCTCATCCGTTGCTTGCGGACGCCGCCGATTCTGGAACACAAGCTCGAACCGGATCGGCAAGGTGAATGTCAGGGTGTCGTAAACGGTGTCCTTCGGAAATTTCGGCAGGCGGCGGATGCGGTTAATGGAATCGCTGATTTCACGATCGAGAATCACCTCGCCCGTGCGCGTTTGAAACGACCAGGTCGCGATGCGCCCGTCGCGTCTTGCGACGATGGCGACAACGGCGCTCCCGGAAAGGCCTATCCGACGCGCCTCGGCGGGGTAAGACAACTCTTTCAGGATGACGGCCCGCGCCGCGTCCAGCCAGTCCTTGAGGCGCAGATACTCTTCAAGCGTCAACGACCCGCCAGAACCGGCGCTGCCGCGCCACAAATCCGGCACGGCTTGCGGGCGTATATCCGGCAGGTCCGGGATCTCGCGCGGTACGGCCGGCGGCGCAGGGGGCGGCGAGTTCGTCGCGCGCTCCTCAATGACCGGCGTTTCCGGCTCCGGTTCCGGCTCCATTTCCGGCGGCGGCTCGGGCGGGCGCACATGCGGCGCAAGGCTGACGCCGATTTCAGTGACGTTCTGTTCAATGTCGGCCACAGGCGGCGGCTTCGGCGCGGGCAGGAACGGCGCCGCCGCGATGGCGTGTGCAAGGAGCGCAGCGCCTCCGCCAATGAGCCATTGGCGCAGGCGGGGCGACGGCGAACTGATGTCCCCCAACGGCGACGCGGAGGGCGAAAACGGCGGCGGACTTACTTTTTCTTCCCGGGCCGTGACCATCATCATCCGCCCACCGTAACGAGAACAAGATATTGCGCGCCGGCTTCGCGCAACAGCTCCATCACTTCGATCACCCGCGCGGCCTCGGCTTCCGCATCGGCCTTCAACTGGATCGAGCTGTCCGGGCGCGCCGCGAACCAAACTGTCGCGGTACGAACGAGTTCACTGTCGCTACTCATGCCGCGTCCCTGAAACGCAACCGCGCCGTCCTTACCGACGAGGATCACCACATCTTCCACATCGCTCGAAAGCGCGCTTTGCGATGTCGGCGGCGTGACGACAATGGTTTCCGGCCGTTCAATCGCGCCAGCGAGCATGAAAAAGACAAGCAAAATAAAAACAACGTCGATCAACGGCGTGATGTTGATGAGCTCGCGCCCGCGCTTTCTTTCAATGAATCTCATGGCGCGCCGTCCTCCTCGGGCGGAGAAAACGAGACAGCGCTCGCGCCTGCGCCGCGCGCGATATCGTACAGCAAGATGGCGTCCTGTAACGGAACCTCTTTAAGCGGACGGATGAGAAACGTGCGACTGGCGTCAATCGCGACAACGGCGGTAATCGCCTCTGCAAGGCGCTCCCGTTCAATAGGCTCGCTGTCGAAGGTTATCGTTCCGTCCGCGGCGATGGTGATGACGATAGCGCCATCGCTCGTGGAAACCACTTCGGTTTCGCGCGGCGTTTCCACGCGGATAAGACGATAGCTGGCGAAGTTCGTCGCCAGCATGAAGAACACCAGGAGAATGAACACCACATCAATCAGAGGCGTTATGTTCAGCACTTTGACGGCATCGCTGGTGCGGCGAATACGCATGACCGAGGGACCTTCTTCCTGTCAATCCAGCGTTATTTTTCGTCCTCAGTGTCCCTGGGGCCGGACTTTGGCTTCGGCCGGCTGGCGTAAATATCGGCGGTGAAGACGCGCGTCGCCGCGTCCTCCATATGCTGGCCGGCGACGTCCACCGTACGTTGAAGCCAGGTGAAAAAAGCCGCTGCGGGAATGGCCACGCTAAGCCCCGCTGCCGTGGTTAAAAGCGCCTCCCAGATGCCGCCCGACAGGATCGCCGGATCGACGCGGTCGCCGGCGTTTTCCAATTGCTGAAACGCCTCGATCATGCCGAGCACCGTGCCGAGGAGGCCAAGAAGCGGGCTGATGGTCGCGATCAGGCTGAGAAACGGCAAGCCGCTTTCAAGCCCGTCGAGTTTCACCCGTGCAACGCGCTCGGCCTCTTCTCGCACCTGCGCGTCGGGGGCGCCAAGACGCCTGCCGCGCAGCGCCGCCTCCATCACGCGGGCCACGACGCCGCGCCGGCGCGATAGAAAATCAAGCGCTTCGTCGCCTTCGCCCGCGGCGAGAAGATCGGAGACACGTTGCACGAACCGGTAGTCGCCCGGCCGCAGAATGAAAAACTGAACCAGCTTTACAATGACAATCGCGAGACTGATCACCGAAAGAACGGCGAGCAGGACAATAATAGGACCGCCCGCATCGACGAGATCCGCAATTGGGCACCATCGCCCCCAGTCGCGCTCTTGACGAAGTTCATCAGCGGTCGCCTCGTCCGCATCGACCGCCTCACCGCCTTCTGTGACCGCGCTCAATTCATCCTCAGGCGCGTCACTTTCTTCAACAGCCGGCGTTTCATTCGAAACTTCTTCGGGCTCAGCATCCGCCGCAGACGGAACGCTTTCTCCTGAAGTGGTTTCGACACTTTCCTGCTGCGGTTCAGGCGCTGACTGTGCAAACGCGCCTGTCGGCGCAGCAACCGTCAGACCAAGAGCGCAAAGTGAAACAAGCACTTTTACGTGCAGCTGAAATTTTTGTGCGATACCCACCGGACGTCCCCATATTCGGCGCATTGTTTTTGCGTCGCACTATAACCTTTCAAAAATCGAATGAACAGAATAATTGCAATTGAAACGCATTTTCTATTTCGCGGTTTTTGAAAAATATCACGATACGAATGTTTTTTTCCAAACTTAGCGGCTCGACCGTACAAGCCTGCTTGAAAATTGCGCTGCGTCACACTCAATGCGCCTTTCTTGATGAAGGTCACAGTATCCGCACAAGGAGCGTCCCGTCGTATCGGAAACCGGGGTGACAACCGGCCAACAGAAAAAACTTGAACAGGCCCGACCACGCGGCAAAACCGTCGTGTTCCCATTCCAACTACAGTGTATGTCAGGCGCCCGTAAGAACGCCTGTTCTATAGCCGTTTGTATTCTTTATGAGTCATACAAACGGCTCTTAGTATTTGATTGCGCGGGTTGCGACGCAAAACCGGTGGACCACTTTTGCTGCAACCCGCTCTAAAGAGCACTCTTGCGGGAGATATTCGCACGGCTGGAGGGTTTTGAAGGAGTTCGGTCCGAAAGAACCGTATGGCTCACCGGTTGGCGGTTCCCGTCCGCCAACTCAGTTTCAAAACGCGCAACTAAGAAGCTGGAGAATCCGATTGAAACGCGTAGCGATCAGGATGCTCTAAAGTATGCTTAGATAAGATCGCTCGGTCGAAAAAGGAGAAAACAAAAACACCATCGTATTCTGTTTATTCGCACCTGCCCGAATGCACACGCCGTTTTCGGCGCAACTGCACAGCTACCGCGCCAGCTTCGCCGCCGCGAGGGCGAAATCGGGATTGAGCGCCGCCGCCCGCTCGAACGCATCTCGAGCCGCTTCAGGTTTTTTTGTTGCTTCGAACACGAGACCGATATTGTACCAGGCGACCCACGGCTTCGAAATTTCATAATCCAGCGCGCTTTGATAATCCGTAAGCGCATCTTCATAGCGTAAAAGGCGGAACCAGGCATTGCCGCGATTGAGATAGGCCTCTGCGCTGTCGCCGTCCATGGCGAGGGCGGCGTTGAAATCATCGAGCGCGGCGTCCATGTTTTCTGCGCGGTTCAGAATAACGCCGCGATTGACAAGCGTCTTAAGGCGATCATCCCTGGTGGTCGCGCGATTGCGCAACGCGGTGTCGCATGGCCCCGTATCGGTTGAGAGCGCGTTGGCGGCGTTTTCGTAACACGCGCGCGCCTCTGTCGCACCGATGGTCGTGACGGATAGCTGTGCGAGAGCCGCGGCTGGCGCTAAAAAGATCGATAAAGAGACCGCGCCGAGGATTGCGCCGCGCGCACGCCGGCGCGATTTGCACCCTGCCCGCTCTGTTAGTTCAGTCATATCGCCTCCCATGGCTAGAACCGCTCACGCTTCCCGGCGCATTGAAAATGGTTCGCGCAGATAGCATAACGCATTTTACAACGGGACGGAGCAGAATTCCCGAGGGGACGCCTATGCGATAATGTCCGGGAGCATCGCATCCTTCAGTTCCTGAATCCGATCTTTCAGCGCGAGTTTCTTTTTCTTGAGCCGCGCAATCGACAAACGCTCGTGAGCGGCGTTTTGCTGCAACGCGATAATCGCATTGTCGAGATCGCGGTGCTCTTCCTCCAGAAGCGATAACCGGATCGCCACCGCCTCGTCATTGGCGCCGCGGAAATCCTCATCATGCGCCGCGAAGCAGGTTTTGTCCTCAACGTCAGGCGGCAACGCCGTCGTTGCGGGAGACGGCGCTGTCGCCTCAGGCGCCTCATCGCCGTGAGGCGTTTCCGGCGGTTTTTCGTCGCTCATCAATCGTCACCTTGCAGCGGCGCGGCAGGAGCAACGTCTCGCGCTGCATCCACCGATGTATTCTGAAGGGGCGCTGCGAAAATAACCGCCGCCGCGGCGTCAAGCTTCATGTCAGAAAATCCGTCCCTGCCATCAGCGCCGGCGAGCTTCGCATATGAGCGGAGATTGTCGCCCGCGCGTTTTCGGCGCGAAGTTTCATCGGCGCCCGGCGACGCCGTCAAGTCATTCTCGGCGATGGAGGTAAGCAAAATTTGCTCAATTTTCTCTGAATCGAGTTCGAGACGTTTTATTTCAATACGCAACAACGAGGCTTCAGGGGCGGCAGCGGCAGCCTGCGAGGTCTTCAAAAAACGCCGGGCGCCGCGCAAGGGACCCGTCACGGCGCTCGACCAGGTCGAGACCGCCTCATGGGCCTTTACCATGGCCGCATCCGGAACGGGTTCATATCCTTCCGCACACCAACAACACCATAAAACCAAGTTAACATTGAGAGAAAACCGATCCTGCAGATCGATCAACGTTGTCGCGACGCGCTCGCCTGCGTAACGATCAAGCGACCACGTCCAGAAATCCCGCACGGGCGTGGCGCACATTCAAAATGCCGTCCGGAAAGCACGGTACAACCGGGAAAAAACCGCGTGATCGCCACGGCGAAATGCGCTGGAAAGAACTCTCATAAAGTTTTCACCGACCTCACAAAGCAATTTCTTTTCAAGACCTTAACTGCCCATCATGACACAATCACGCAAGCGCTCCACCGGCAGGTTGGTTGACCGACATTAACGCTCGACATCGTGACAAAACCCTGATTCGTGTGCTTAAATATCGCCATCAATGACATTACAGGAGGCCGATTATGGCGATTAAAGCTCACATGGAAACGCTCACCCAGCGCCACCAGGAGCTCGACGAGACAATTATGGCGGAAGCCAAAAGTCCCAGTCATGACGAACTCCGAATTGTTGAGCTTAAACGCGAAAAACTACGGATCAAAGACCAGCTTGAGGAATTGAAACATAAGTCCGGTCCGAATTAACGCTTCGGCGAATACTAAAAAACGTCAACACTGACGAAAAACTGTGTACTGAATAAAGATCGCGCCGTCCGACGCATGACAGGCGGCGCCTAGGGGATTTGTTTTCTAAAACTTGCCCCAGAGTACCTTATACCCCAAGACTAAGTTCTCTTTTCAAAGAAAGAAATGCGCCTTTGACGTTATAGGCGGAGCCTGAACGCTTGCAATCGACGGTGCGCCCCTCCCTCGCAAGCGCGGGAAGGAAAGCGTTCCAAGGCGTAGAGCCGTTTGCATTCTTTATGAGTCATGCAAACGGCTCTAAGTATTTGATTGTGCGGGTTGCGACGCAGTTGGCGGACGGGAACCCCCAACCGGTGAACCGTCATTCCGCTTCGCGGAATGACTTGCTGCAACCCGCTCTAGTCGCCCCTCATGAAGACGTTTGTCTTCAAGAAAAACGGATCACCACTTCTTCGTGAACTCGACGAAAACCGACCTCGGATCACCGGGGAAGTGTCCGGTCCGATTCAGGAATCCCGATTCAGCATAAGTCTTGTCAAAAATATTCTCTACCCGGAGCAAAACATTGTAACCGTCAAGCTCCCAGATGATCGACGCATCGGCGATGAAATAGCTCTGAACGGTCCGCCCGTTAAGATTGACCCGTTCACCCACATAATCACCCCCTACGGCAAAAGCGGTATTGATGGCCGGCACCTGGTAACGCGTCCAGAAGCCGAACTGATGTTCGGGCGCATTCGCAAAACGGTCTCCATTTTGTGGTAGATTTCTGAACGCACTTCCATCTCCGTTGGTTTCAGTAATGCGCGTATCATTATAAGCGTACGCTGCCGTCAGCACCCAGTCGGGGGTAATATCGGCGAACAACTCCATTTCAACGCCGGTGCTCGTCACCTCGCCGATGGGCGCAAGAATGTCGCGGCCGCCCGGCGATACGTCGCCCGTCTCCTGCAAAATGCCGTCGCGAATGATGTTGTAAACCGAGACAGAACCGTAAAGGCGTCCGTCAAACAACTCCGCCTTGACGCCGCCTTCGACAATCGTGCCTGTCACCGGGTCGAACGGGCCGCCAACTTCCGGGGCCTGGGCGCCCGCGCCTTGCGGCGTATAGGAATCCGCAAACTGGGCAAACAGCGAAACCGTCTCAGCCGGCTTGTAGATGCCGCCGACGCGGAAGGACACATTCGTATCCGCGTCGGTGCTACCGTCCGCTTCAGTGGTGTTGTCGTCGTAGCGCACGCCGCCGACAACGGTGAACCGACCGATCGTCAGTTCGTTGAGACCGTAAACGCCATGCAATTCGGTATTTGTGACTGACGGCGCCCCCGTCAAGACAGCATAGTTCTGCGGCTGCGTTTGCCCGTAATTGGGAACATCGAGTCGCAATGGAATGATATCTGACGGCAGAGAATCTCCCGCGAGGAACCGGGTGACGAAATTCGAATTAAACCTCGTACCGCCAAACACTCCAATAAAGTCGCCATTGAAATATTCGTATCCCACCAGGAGGCGATTTTGAATGGCGCCGAAGTCTTTTGTCCAGGTGACATTGGTACCGAACGTATACTGTTCTTCCGTACGCAACTGATCGCGGAACTCGCGGCCGACAAGATCCAGCTCGCCATCGCCGTCGCTGTCGATCAGCGCACGCGGTTCATGATATTGCTGTTCCTGCGACGCATCGGTGTAACGGAAGGTCGCATCCCAGTTGATCTCCGCGCCGATGTCGCCTTTGAGCCCCGCCTGGAAATTGTTCGAGCGCAGATCGAGAAAGTCGGTCGCCTCATTATGGTTCCAGCGGCGGTCGGTCAGGAAATTGCCTTCATCGTCAACGGGCACGCCGCGCAGGCGGTTGCCGTCAAGGTCCTGCTCATAGCGCGTGCCTTGCAGCATGAGGTCCGCGAAAGGCATCTCGAACCGCAGGCCGAGATCGTAGATCGCCACATAGCTGGATGTGTTTTCCCGCGGCGTATTGCGATCCTCGATAAAAACGCCCGCACGCGCGGAAGCGCCTTCAATGGGCAGCGCCCCAGTGATTTCAAACGACCCGCCAAGGCGCGCTTCGGTGCCGTAAATGCCTCTCAGTTCGGCGGAGAAATCCTGCGACGGTTTTTTCGTGACGAAGTTGAACAGGCCGCCCGGCTCGCCCTGGCCATAAAGCATGCCGGCGGGCCCTTTCAGGAAGTCGACGCGCTCGACATTGAACAATTGCGGGACGTTGAAGCCGACATAGGGATCGCCGCGCAAACCGTCGAAAAAGATTTCCTCCTGACGGAAGCCGCGCGCGGTGACGCCGGCATAACTGAACAGGCTGACGCCGGCGATGTTGCGGTAAATATCCTGCGCGTCGCGCGCGCCCTGGTCCTGGATAAGCTGTTCGTTGATGGTCGTGATGATCTGGGTCGAATCGAGCGGGTTTGTCGGCAGTTTGCCCGTCGGACTTTCGCCGCTCCTGTAAAGCCTGCGCGCGCGGCCCCGCACGATGATTTCGTCTTCGACTTCGAGCACCACGTCGGCGTCGTCAGTGTCGTTTTCGCTCGTTTGCGCGAGTACGCTCGCGTGAAACGCCGTCGCCAGGGCGGCGAGCGCCGCCCCCGAATGCAGTATTTTCATGGTCCCCACCTTTTTGCGGTATTTGTTTATCGTACCGATTAGACCAGCAGCGATGTAAATGCAACTCATTCGCATAGATTGTCGGCGACGCCGGCCGACCCCTCTCATAATGCGGCGCGCCGTTCTTTCCGATCCGATTTCTCCCACGCAAACACCTGAAAAAACTGCACCTTTTTCAGGGGTGCGGGCGTCCACCTATAAAGACGACGGCAAACGTTCACGGATCATCATTCGCCCCTTGACGGCGCGGCGATAGAAGGCGATAGCGCTCGCCTCGTAACGCAAGGGCCCTTCGTGGCTGGAAACTATATGATCGACATTGCGACGACTGTGATCGCGCCTCTCTCCCGTCTCGGGGCTGGCGTGTATAACGAACGCCGTTTCTATCTGCATCGCTTCGTTGTCTCGATTGACAGCACACTGACTGAAAGTCCTACCCGATGACCCGGCGCGCCGTTGTCATTACGGGCGCAGCAAAAGGCATTGGCGCCGCGTGCGCACGCCGTTTCGCAGACGCGGGCGATGCGCTGGTGCTGGCCGATGTCAATGAGACCGCGCTTCAGGCCCTCACTGACGACCTGCGTGGTCAGGGCGCTCCGGTCGCCATGGTGGTAGCGGATGTTTCAAAACGTCTTCATGTGCACAATATCGTTGCGGAAGCATTAGACGCATACGGACGGATCGACGTCCTTGCGCATATGGTGCTGGAACATTTCTCGGCGCCCTTTCTGGAGACCGGCGAGGAAGACTTTGACCGCGTCGTCGACACCAATCTGAAAGGTGCGTTCCTGGTCAATCAGGCGGTCGCGAAACACTTCGTCAAACAGGCGGAAGACCCGGGCGCCGCAGCGCCCGCCGGCGTCATCGTCAATATCGGATCGGTGGAAGCGGTCTCGGCCGCCGGCCATCACGCCGCTTTTGCCGCCTCGCAGGGCGGCCTGACGCAACTCACCAAAGCCGCAGCCATGTCGCTCGCGCCGCATGGCGTCAGAGCGAACGCGGTTTGCGTCGGCGTGGTCAAAGGCGACATTGAAAGCGACGAAGCTCGCCGCCAGGCCCGCGACGCCACCCCGTTGAACCGCATCGGCGATCCAGAAGAGATCGCCGAAGTCGTATTTTTCCTTGCGTCGTCAGCGGCGTCCTACGTCACCGGACAGTCTCTCTACGTCGACGGCGGACAGCTTGCGAAATATCAGCCTGCGGAAAAACCGCCGGAAACCTAAAGAGACCGGCGGCGAAAAGACCTATTCGCCGCTTTCTTTGTCCGCGTTTTCGCCGCCGCTATCGAGGTTGGCGAATACTTTGTCGAGATCCACGGCGTCAGATGCGCTGTCTTCCGGCTGCGCCGCCGGCGCGGCGCCTTGCGGATCGGAAAGCGGATCGAGCGACGGACCGGGATCAGGTTCGGCCGGCGCAAGGCGCGCACGTTTCGCAGCCGCCTTGCGCACCAGCGCATCGAGTTCGATTTGCGTGCAAAAGCCGAGCCCTACAGGGTCCTGCGGAACGAGATTGGCCGAGTTCCAGTGCGTGCGCTCGCGCACCGCGACGATGGTGCTTTTGGTCGTACCGAGCAGCTTGCCGATTTGCGCATCGCTGATTTCCGGATGGTTCTTGACCATCCACGCGATGGCGTCCGGGCGGTTCTGGCGTTTCGATACCGGCGTATAACGCGGCGCGCGCCGGCTTTTTTCCGCCACCACCGTCTTCGGTTTGGACAACTTCAAGCGATATCCTTCATCGCCCTCAGCGGCCTCGATCTCATCGCGCGTCAGCTGGTTGGTCGTAATCGGGTTGATGCCGCGCACACCGGCGCCCACGTCGCCGTCGGCGATGCCTTTCACCTGCAAGGGGTGCAAAGCGCAAAACTCGGCGATCTGGTCGAAGGTGAGCGACGTGTTGTCGATCAACCAAACGGCCGTCGCAATCGGCATCAGGGGACGGTCAGACATAAGGGCGCGCCTTTCTTGGTTCTATTTTAGGTCGCTTCGCGGTGCGAACCGTGAAGCGATGGCGATAAATCCTGACGTATCACGGGCCGTTCACCGGCGGTCCTCTTTCGAGGATCGCCGCGCTGACCGCCGGATTTTCGGGGAAAGCGCCGCATGAACAATGCGATACTGAGGCGCATATAGCGCTTCCCGGCCCGCTCGCCAAGCGCAAGCAGCGATTTAATATCGCTAAACAGACCGGGAAAACGCAGCGCTTTGCGGCTGCCGACGCCTCTTGCGCTGAAGCGCGTTCGCGTCAAAAATGTCACGGTTCGGCAATACAACCAGGAGGCTTAAATGGATCTGGAAGCAGCGACGGAAAAAGCCGATCTCACGCTGACCTTTCTATCGAAGCAGGACCTTTACGGGTTGTCGGTCGACGATCTGGAGTATCGCATCGCCTCGATGCAGGCCGAGATAAAAAGATGTCAGGAGGCGCTCGCCGATCGCGGCGCAACCCGCTCGGAGGCGGAGAAGCTTTTTAAATCCTGAGCGCCAAATCCCGAGAGACCGTCACGCCATCATCTTCTCGATGGGCAAGACCAAAATCGCGCTCGCGCCGAGTTTCTTCAGCTCTTCCAGCGTGTCCCAGAAAACGCTCTCGCGGCAAACGGCGTGAATGGCCACCTTGTCGTCCGCGCCAGCCAGTTCCAAGATCGTCGGCGCATCGGCGCCCGGCAGATACGCCGTAATCGCCTCAATGGCAGACCGGGGCGCGTTCATCATCACATATTTTGCGTCCCGCGAGGTCAGAACGCCCTGAACCCGCTTCATGAGCGCGTCAAAAACAGCCTGTTTTTCTCTAGGGAACGGCGCGGTGTTCCGTATCATGATCGCCTGCGATTCAAAGACCGTCGCGGTCGGCTTCAACCCGTTGGCATCGAGCGTCGCGCCGGTCGACACGATATCGCAAACCGCATCCGCAATTTTAAGGCGCGGCGCCACTTCGACCGAGCCTTTCATCATTACGGCGCGCGCATCAATGCCTTCGCGCGCCAGCCATGCGGTCGTCAGCGCGGGGTAAGACGTCGCGATGCGCGCTCCCGGGAGCGCGTCAGCGCCGTCCTCCCGCCATTCCTTCGGCGTCGCCGTCATCAAGCGACAACGCGCGAAACCAAGCTGCATCACCGCCTCGGCGTGGCGCTCGCGACCGTCGCTCAGCCGTTCTTCCTCAAAGACATTTTCCCCGACGATCCCGATATCGCATGCGCCGTCAGCAACGAAGGCGGGAATGTCGTCATCCCGCAAGAGCAGGACATCGATGGCGAGTTCCCTGACACGGCCGTAAAGCTTGTCCTTGCCGCGGGAGACTTTCAGCCCGCAACTCTTTAACAGCTCGAAACTGCCTTCCGACAGCCTGCCGGATTTCTGTAATGCAATCCGCAACCGGTTGTTGCTCATCTCACTTCCTCAGATTTCTCTTTTTTTCTTCAGCCTTCGCCGCACAACGCGGCGCGTTTCATGGTTTTTCATCGCAAATGGGTTAGCGACCGTCGCGCTAAGGCGCTCAAAGCCGGTCCAACACCAGCCGATAGCCCTGATGATCCTCATTGCGTAGAAACCGCGCTACGCGTGCGATTGTCGCCGTCGAAGCGCCGGTCTCCTCGGAAATGGCGCGATAGGAATGCGCGCCTTCGTCCAGAAGCCGCGCGATACGCCAGCGCTCGGCAAAGGCGCCAAGCTCCGCCGGCGTCGCCAGATCGCGCAAAAACCGCGCCGCCTCGGCGCCAGACCGCAACGCGCCGAAAGCTTCAAACAGCGTTCGCAAGTCGTCTTCCGCGCGTTCTGGGTCTGTCGCTTTTCCGGGGCCGCGCATCTCACTCTCCATTCACCGTTTCCATAACCGCGCCATCGACCAAACTGGGGCGCCCGTTAACCGACCTGGCGACGTTTTTGGTGATTTCCTGTTTTAATACACTAAATCATTTGAATAACAACAGGCTCCGAGCGACAACCTCGCAACCGGTCGATCCCGTCCCGGATGCGCCGTCGATAAATCTATGGAAAACGCAGCGCCGCAAACGCTCTTGAGCGCTTGATATTCACCAGCGCTTCCTCTATAGACCGCTGCTCATTGTCAGGAATTTCAATGCCGCCGCGGGGATCGATCGATCCTGTCGCTGCGGCGTTTTTTGCGTGAGGACGCGAGCAATCATGGCTGAAACAGACATCTTCTACTGCGAACCGCGCGAACGCACAGGTACAGGCGGCGCCCGCGCCGCCCGGCGCGAAGGCTGGGTGCCTGGCGTGCTATACGGCGGCGATGCGGAGCCGGTCGCGATCCGTCTTAGAAAGAACGAGATTCACAAAGCCTATCAGACCGGTAAACTGAAATCGCAACTCGCCAAAATCGACGTACCCGGAGAAGACGGCCAGCAGCCAGTTATTCCGCGCGATGTGCAGGTGCACCCGCTCAGCGGCATGCCCATCCATGTCGATATGATGCGCGTTGACGAAAAGACCCGTATCGACGTCGCCGTGCCGGTGCGCTTCGTTAACGAAGAACAGTCGCCCGGGCTGAAAAAGGGTGGTGTTCTGAACGTCGTGCGCCACGCCATCGAAGTTTATGCGCCAGCGACGGCGATCCCGGACGTCTTTGAGATCGACGTCACCGGTTTTGAAGTCGGTCACACGATCCACGTATCGACAATCACGCTGCCCGATGGCGTGACGCTCGTGACGACGGATCGCGACTATACGGTCGCCACCATCGCTGCACCTTCCGCGCTGAAATCGGCCGACAGCGACACGGCCGACGAGGCGGAAGAAACCGAAAGCGCCGACACCGAAAGCGAAGGCGACGAGGAGAAGAAGGAAGGCTAACGCCGCCCTTCCCCGTCGGGCGCGCATCGCGCTATCGCCCGAAAACGCGTTCGCCGAAAAAACCGCGCCCCGTTTTCCTTCCATGGAGACCGCTCCATGCTTCTTCTCGTTGGGTTAGGCAATCCAGGCGACGACTATGCGCGCCACCGCCACAATGTCGGCTTCATGGCGGTCGATGCGATTGCAGAGCGCCATGGCTTCGCTCCGGAGCGGTCGAAGTTTCAGGGCGTCGTCCGCGATGGCTTTCTTTCCGGTCCGGGCGGGCGCGAAAAGACCGTCATCTTAAAACCACTCACCTATATGAACGAGAGCGGCCGCGCCGTCGGCGAAGCGATGCGGTTTTTTAAACTCGATCCGTCGGCGGTAGTCGTCTTTTACGACGAGCTTGATCTCGCTCCGGGCAAGATAAAAGTGAAAACCGGCGGCGGCGCAGCCGGCCACAACGGCATCAAATCCATCGACGCCCATATCGGCAATGACTTTCGCCGGGTGCGCATCGGCATTGGCCATCCCGGCGACCGGGCGAAAGTGACCGGCCATGTGCTCGGTAATTTCTCGGTGCGTGATCGCGACTGGCTCGATGCGCTTCTGGGCGCTATCGCCGATGCCGCGCCCTTCCTGTCGGATGAAAACAATCGCTTCGCAACAGATGTCGCCAGGCGCCTTGCGCCCAAGAAGCCGGCGGCACGCAAAAAGACGGAAAAGGATGCAGACGCGCCTTCGGCAAATTCTTCGCCTGCGGACAATAAAGATACGGATGATAAAAGCGGCAATCCTTTCACCGACGCGCTCGGAAAAGTATTTGGCCGCCAACAACAGAAAGACAACTGATGGGATTTCAATGCGGCATCGTCGGCCTGCCCAATGTCGGCAAATCGACGCTTTTCAATGCCCTCACAAAAACCGCCGCCGCCCAGGCGGAGAACTATCCGTTCTGCACCATCGAACCCAATGTGGGCGATGTCGCCGTACCGGAACCGCGCCTCTTCCAACTGGCGG
>JBCCXE010000009.1:0-108368 GCA_039192395.1 Pseudomonadota bacterium | reverse complement strand
GGTTGAGCGGTTTTTTGGTAAAATGAAGAATTTCAGACGCATCGCCACAAGATATGAAAAACGCGCTGAAAACTATCTCGCCATGTGCGAACTTGCTTCAGCACGCATCATAATACGTGATTTATGAGTCAAGCGCCTAGTTGCTGGCGCTACGACTCTTCCAATAGTTCAACGATGAACAATTCCGATGAAAAGTCTGTCATTGCGCCAGTAATCGAAACGCCTGCTCAGAGAGCAGTTCGTTCAATAGGACGGTGCCTTGGAGACGTCATGCATAATTGTTCAATAGTTATTGAAGATGATGATTGGAAATATATCAGTACATTTAATATGGAGCTGGGACTGATTTGATTTGTTTCAATGATGCCCAGAAACTGGGATTTGACGGTGAATTGCGAGTTGACGTGAGCGAGGCCCTATGGTGTGAAGCAAAGTCACCCTTCTAAAATTACAAATCGAAAATTGTGAGAGTTTTTGTGGAGTATATGTGATAGTTTTTTCGCTGAAAAATTCATAAGATATTGTTTTTATTATATATTTATTCCCATTTGGAGCACATCGCCCGCTCCAGATTTTGTTTAAATCCTAGAAAAATCAATAATTTAGAGGTGGCGAATCTCTGAGTTGATGCGCAAAAAATTTTGGAAACTTGCACTGATCAGCGCACGCCAAAGACGCTTATCCTTCCGAGACGCATGTCTACAAACTGCAAGTGAACGAATGGCGAAGGTAAAAAAGCAATGGAAATGGCCGCGAGAGTGAAATCTGCCGGACGGTGAGCAAGCGGATGAAGGACCGCGTTTCAGTCACACCTCGAGGATCGTCTCGAACCCGCCCAGAATCACCCTCGAGCCGTCAAAAGGCATTTCGGCCAAGTCCGCACCAGCGGTTTTCATCTCCCCGAACGCTTTCGGGGTTCCGGCGTCGCGCGTCGCCTTGTCAGGCCAGAAGATGCAGGAGAGCACTATGGTTTCATCTTCATTGGCTTTCACCGCTTTGTAGAAATCTGTCACTTCCCCATGGGGAACGTCATCGCCCCAACACTCTATCAGCTGCACCGCTCCGAACTTTTTAAAGACGGCTGCAGCGTCTTCAGCATGCTGTCGATACTTTTCTTTGTTCACAGTCGGAACCGCTGCGATAAAGGTGTCGATATAGGTCATTTATTGCTCTCCTTGAAAAAGTAATTGTTGGTCTCCGCGATCTCACGGTCGCACGGACAAACTCATCTCGTACGGGATGGGGGGCGGCGTTCTGAACGTAAACCCGATGAGCGTTGCGAGCTTTTATCGCTGCGCCAGCGGCGCGTATCCGAGTGAATGAGCGACATCAGATACGCGTCGCGCACGCCTATGTGCGTGTCATAGGCGCTGCGCAGAACGCCTTCAAAGGTGAAGCCGAGTTGCTCGAAGAGCCTTATACAGACGATATTTTCAGGGTCGATATCCGCGAAAATTCTCCGTGGCGCAGAGGTTCGATCGACATTATCAATGGCGAGTTGAAGCGCCCGGTGCGCGATGCCGCGCCCACGCGCGTCTGGGCAAATCATGATCGCAACTTCCCAATCACTCTGCACGGTCTCGAACAGCGTGACCCGTCCCAATACCGTTGCGTCGGTTTGATCGACAATGGTCCAATCATGCTCTGGCGCGGCAGACAACCAGGCCGTCAGTCGCGCCCGGGTTTCATCGAGGTTCAGGGTCGCAGGATCCGGCAAATATCGGCATGAAGCTGGGTCTCCAAATATTGCGTGAAGCGCATTCGTATCGCCTCGCGGATCAAGTCTGCGCAGACCTATATGGCCATGTTCAGCGATCATTCCAGCGCCAGGCAATCGTTCGAAGTCGTCACGCAAAATGCTCATCAAGTATGCATCGAAATAGACACCGTTCCAGCGCAGTGCTGAGCGTTTCACGCCTTCGCGGCGGAACCCAGCCTTTTGATAAAGACGGATCGCTCTTTCGTTGAAGTCATACACGTCCAGGTCGATACGATTGAGTTGGAGCGTGCGAAAAGCAAAGCCGAGGAAACACTGCAAGGCTTCGCCGCCAAACCCCTGTCCGCGCAAATCGCTCCGCCAAATCGCTATACGCAAAAATGCGCTCTGATTGTCAAAACTGATTTCAGACAACACGATCTCACCGATGGCGTTCCCGTCAACGCATAAGACGTAATCGAGTCGGTCCGGCGCCTCAGCGATCCGGGCGCAATGGGATTGAATCTCTTTTAAACTGTGTCGGGAGTGGGTCCCAGTCAGGCGGTTCAGTTCTGCGTCGCCGCCGGCCTCGAACATCACCTGTGCGTCGCTGACTTCTATGGCGCGAAGGACCAGGCGCTCCGTTTTCAGAACCGGTTTTGAGATTGCGGCGTTCATAACTTAAAGCTCTGTCGGTGTATCGTTCAGCTCACGGAGCAAAAGTTTCAGGGCATTTGCGAGCGCAAACTGATCGATGTCTCGGAAGCTATGATCGAGAATGGCGTTAATCGTTTGAAATGGCTTCCGGATCGCGGCTAGCGCTTCGCGGCCTTTCGGCGTGGCGTCCAATAACCAGGCGCGGCGGTCTTCAGCGGAGCGTTTGCGTGTCACATATCCCGCTTTCAGCAATCGATCCGCCATCGTGGTGACCGCGCTTTCACGCTGCATCAGTGTGTCTGCAATATGCTTTTGCGAAACCGGACCATTGCTCGAAACAACCACCATGACGGCGGCTTGCGCCGTGGTCATGTCCCCGCTCGCCGCCAGTTCGGCATCGGCTCGCTTCTTCAACGCATGGGCGCTGCGTTGAAGCAGAAAATATATTCGATTTCTGGAAGCTGACACTGCGGAACCCATTGACACGATGCGGAAGCAACCAAATACTACATATATGTAGTATTATCAAGAGGTGCAGTTATGGGTGCGATAGATGTATGGTCGCAAATCACGACGGAGCGTATGGCGGCTTCGCCGTGGCTCTCCACGCTGCGCCGCTGGACCGGGCAAGAAGGCAAGCCGTTTGTGCCGAGCGTGGCGTCGACTTTGAAAGCGATGGATACGGCTAACATCGACATCGCGCTCCTGTCTGCCTGGTGCGGCCCGCAAGGCTCGCTGATTTCAAATGCTGAAGTCACTGAACAGATCAATGCCGCGCCGGACCGGTTTCGCGGCCTTGCCACAGTCGATCTTACCCGCCCAATGGAAGGCGTTCGCGAACTCCGGCAAATCGTCGAGGGCGACCAATTTGTCGGCGTTCGGATTGTCCCCTGGCTTTGGGATCTACCGCCGAATGACCGTCGCTATTATCCCATCTATGCAACCTGCGTCGATTTAGGCGTCCCATTTTGCACACAAATTGGGCATACCGGCCCGTTGCTTCGATCAGAAACCGGACGTCTTATCCCCTATCTCGAAGATGTCATGCTGGATTTTCCCGAGCTCGTCGTCGTTGGCGGGCATGTTGGATTTCCGTGGATCGACGAGCTCGTTTCGATGACGGTCAAGTTCCCCAACTTTCATATCGACACATCCGCCTACGCTCTGAACCGGCTGCCGCCGGCCTTTGTCGACTATTTGAAAGGCATTGGCAGCTCTCGCGTGATGTTCGGAACCAACTGGCCGATGTTGTCGCCAGCGCAGTGCCTAGAGCATTTGGACCAGCTTGGACTGAGTGAAGGCCAAGCCGAGGCCTTCCTAAGCGGGAACGCCAAACGCGTATTCAATCTCTAAAAAGAAGGAGGCAGATCATGCCAACACCGGAACGACTTGAAGCTTTCATTGATACCGTCGTGTCCGGCGAGCACGTGCGGGCGATCACAGATTTTTATCACGCCGATGCGAGCATGCAGGAAAACAGCGAACCGCCGCGTCGCGGCCGCGATGGCTTGGTTGCGCACGAACAGGCATCGCTGAAGCGGATTCAATCCATCACGACGCACAGACCCGACCGCGTTTTATTGGATGGAGACCGCGTCGCCATCTCATGGGTTTTCGACATCGTCGACGCGAAAGGCGACAAGCGACGGCTCAGTGAAGTAGCGCTGCAGGATTGGTCCGGTGACCGGATTATGCGTGAGCAGTTTGTCTATGACTCGGCCCGGGCCTGGCATAAGCTTGGGGCGCAAGCATGACGCGGGGCCTGAATCCGGCCATTCTCGACATGGTACGGTTTGCGGGTATAGGCGAAGAAAAGATCAGGCAGCAGGGAAGATCCGGCAGGGACGGCATCGACTTTTTCGAACATGCCGACGGCGTTAGAAAAAGAGCAGCTGACAAGAAGATAAGATAAACCGACAATCGGTGATTTTCTTCTGGGAAAAAAGTCGCCGCGTGCGACGTTGCTCCGTTTCATCAGTCTATGCGTAGCGCTTCAGGAGTGCTGTCGATACCGACTTCGCTGTAAAAGCGAAAGCGATGTCGGCCACGCAATCATAAACCGAAAACAATCTGTGTGCGTTGTATAAAGTTTTCGCGGTTCCTGTCTTTTGTTTCTACCGCCCCGTCCCCCTTGAGGTAGATGCGTCAGCGCGTTGCAATGCAGGTTTGCAAACGCGATTTTACGCCTTCGGCCCTTTGCGTCCTCCGCCGATTGCGCCGCCTTCCAGCGGCGGCGCCAGCGGCCACCGGGCTCGCGGCGCAAGAGCCAATGCCTCATCCATCTGAGGTGCAAGTCCCGCGGCAAGGCGTTCGGCGCCGGCGACCGCGATCATCGCGCCATTGTCGGTACAGAATTTCGGCGGCGGTACGGTCAGCCGCCAGCCTTCCTCCTTACAAAGATTTTCCACAGCTTCCTTGATGGCGGTGTTCGCGGCGACGCCGCCAGCGAGAACGAACCGGCGCTGGTCCTCTGCGAGTGAGAGGCTTTGCATCGCCTTGCGCGATTGCGCGGCGAGGTGGCGCGCCACGGCGGCCTGAAATGAGGCGGCGATGTCGGCGGTGTCTTCAGCGCTCAAGGGTGCGGCGGCGATCGCCGTTTCGCGTACAGCCGTCTTCATGCCGGAAAAAGAAAAGTCGCATCCCTCGCGGCGCGCCAGCGGCGCTGGGAAGCGGAACCGGGTCGCGTCGCCCGTTTTTGCCGCGGCTTCAATCGCGGGGCCGCCCGGTTGCGAAAGCCCCAGGAGCTTCGCCGTTTTATCGAATGCTTCGCCAGCGGCGTCGTCGATGGTGACGCCGAGGCGGCGATAGCGGCCGAGCCCTTCAGCGAGGATGAGTTGACTGTGCCCGCCGGAGATCAACAGGAGAAGGAACGGGAAAGGGGCTTCGTCCGTCAGCCGCACTGAAAGGGCGTGGCCTTCGAGGTGATTGACGGGGATGAGCGGCGTTTCGTGAGTCATGGCGAACGCCTTCGCCGCTGTCAGGCCAACGAGCACGCCGCCGACAAGCCCCGGCCCCGCCGTGGCGGCGATCCCGCCTAGCGCGCCAGGCGCGATGCCTGCTTCGCGAAGGGCTTTTTCCATCACCCAGTCGAGGCGCTCCACATGGCTGCGCGCCGCGATTTCCGGCACGATGCCGCCGAAGAGCGCGTGATCGCCGTGGTCCGTCCAGACGACATTCGCGAGGACGTGATAGCGCGCATCCGCATCGCGGCGCACAATCGCGACGGCCGTGTCGTCACAGCTTGTCTCAACGCCCATCACCACGATGTCCTGGCTGTCCGCCATTCGTCTTGTCCGCCTTTCCCTTGATCCGGGCGCGCTTTGCGCGCCATAAGCATCGCGCGTCGTGCCGGATAATCGCCGCGCGCGCAAGCGCGGGCCCTGCCGCCCGCCCCCGTCCGTCTTGAGGAAAGCGCCAAAGAGCAGAGCCCGTCATGGTGAAAGCGACCGTATTGGTGACAAGGCCGGAGCCGGATGCGGCGGCGTTCGCGAAAACGCTTCGCGAAGCGGGGTATGCGCCAATTTCATGTCCGGTCATGACGATCCGCACAAGCGATGCGCCGCTCCCGCTTGATGGCGTTGGCGCGTTGGCTTTCACCTCGGCGAACGGCGTGCGAGCGTTTGCGGCGCGCACGGCGCATCGTGACTTTGCTGTTTTCGCGGTGGGGGCGGTGACGGCGGACGCGGCGCGCGCGGCCGGCTTTCGTGAGGTTGCCGCCGCTGGCGGCGATGTCGATGCGCTCGCTGCGCTGATCGTCGAAGCGGCTTCTCGTCGGCCCCTTGACGGCGACCTATTGCATATCGCTGGTGCGCACCGGGCGGGGGCCTTGTCGGCGGCGCTTGCCGCAGCCGGCGTTTCCGCGCGCCGTGCGGCGCTTTATGAAGCGGTTGCGGCGGACGCCCTGCCGCCAGAAACGGCCGCGCTCTTAAAGGCCTCGCCGCCGGACTGGGCGACTTTCTTTTCCCCGCGCACGGCGAAACTCTTTGTCTCTCTTGTGCGCGACGCTGGTCAGGCGGCGGCGCTTGGGCATATCCGCGCGGCTGCGTTCAGTGAAAATGTCGCCTCGGCGCTCGAAAACAGCGGGTTTCGATCCGTCGGCGCCGCAGTTTCGCCCTCAGTGGCGGCGATGATCGATCTGATGGACGGTAAAAAACGCTGACGTCGCTTCTTGAGGACGGGGCCGCGGCTGCGTAGGTAGGGCTCGCAGGACTTTCGGCAAAGAAGTGAACCGCTTTTGACGACTGGAGTGTGACGTTCGATGACCCAAGGCGACAATGACGACAAGGCTGTCCGCGATGCGGCGACGGACGCCCCGGAAGTAGAGGTTGAAGTTGTTGAGGCGACGCCCGGCGCGGAGACGGCCGAGCTTTTAGAGGCGGCGGATGACGCAGCGTCTATCGATGCGGCGGACGAGGTCGCGCCTGCGAAAACCATGACGCCGGGTGTGATTTTGTTTCTGGTGTTCATGGCGACAACGACGGCCCTCTTTGTTCTCTGGCGGGTTCAAGGCGCCGGTGCGCCGGCGAGCGCCAGCGCCGATAGAGCGGGCGGGTTCATTTCTGCATTTGCACAAACGCCGCCGACGCAAGCGCCTCTGGCCGATGATGACGCCGCTGACATATCCGAGAAAAGCGCCCCGCTGGAGGAGCAAGAGGCAGCCTCTGAAGAAACAACGAACGAGGCTGAAAGCGACAACGTTCTCGCCGAGAGCGTGAGCGATGACGTTGCGTCTGAAGATGCAAGCGCGCAACCTTCCGCATCGGAGGCGGCTGCGGACCTTTTTGCGGCCGATCCGCAAGCAGTCACGGATGCATCGGAAGATCTGCAGCCGGAAGAAAGTACAGATGCCGCCGACGACAATGAAGAAGATCGCACAGAAACGTCCGCTGCCGACGTAGACGATATGCCGCTCACGGAAGAAGCGTCGCCAGTGGAAGACGTCGTGGAAACGGATGGCGCGGTGTCGGAAGCAGCGACTGAAGCTGTGTCCGAAAGCGTTGAGACGGTGACCGCCGCCGCGCCGCAGGAACTGATCGATGAAAACGCGGCGCTGCGTGCAGAAGTCGCGCGCCTGACCGCAGCGCTTGAGGCGACGCAAAAGAACGTTGACGACCGCGATGCGGAGATGGCGGCGCTGCGTGAGCAATTCACCGCAGCGCTGCAAACGCGCACCGAAGAAGCGACCGCCGCTATGGACGAGATGCGCGCAAGGTTCGAGACTGCTATCCGGAACCAGCGGGCCGCAAACCCGCAAACGCTGGAGACGAGCCGCGCGCTCCTGGCGTTGCGTCAGGCGGCGGCGAAGGGCGCGCCGTTTATCGAAGAGCTTGATGCGCTGGCGGCTCTTGCGCCGTCTCTCGCCAATGCGCCGGACATGGACGCCTTGCGTGCGCGCGCCAGGGAAGGCGCGCCGACCATCGCGGCGCTGAAAAAAACGTTCACGGGCGCTGCGGTCGAGGCGCTTTCCGCCGCGGGGCGCGAGAACGCAACGACCTTTTTGGGGAAAGGTATGGCGCAGCTGAAGAGTTTTATCAGCGTACGGCCTGCAACGCCGCAGCCCGGGGATACGGCGCGCGCCATTATTTCCCGTGCGGAAGCTGCTCTTAACAATGACGATATCGCCGGCGCTGTCGCCGAGCTTGGCGCGCTCACCGGTGAAGCGCGCAAGGCGATGGACGCATGGCTTGGCGAGGCCGCGGCGCATGCGCGCATCAGAGCTTATGTGGACGCCATCAACGCCGCTCTCGTGCAGTAATTTATCCGTATCGGTTTTATTATGATCCGTTTTTTGATTTTTTTTCTTGGCCTCCTCCTGTTTGCGGGCGTCGTTACTTTTTCTATGGGACTGGGCGGGCGCATCGCCATTGACGCTTTTGGACAGAAAATCGATGCGCGCGCTGACATATTCGCGCTTGCGCTGTTTCTATGTTTCATTGCGACGATATTCTTCACGAGTGTTGTGAAGGACCTTCGACGGCTGCCGTCGTTCTTTCGCGCTAAAGACAAAGAAACCAAACGTGAGCGCGGTGCGACGGCGTTGACGCGTGGTTGGGAGGCTGTCGCCGCCGGCGATGCGCAGGACGCGACCCATCATGCGCGGATTGCCAGGCGTTATCTCGACGATGTTTCACTGACCCGGCTTCTGACGGCGCAGGCCGCGCATATGAGCGGCGACGACATCGGCGCGCGTGAAAATTACGCCGCCATGCTGGAAGCGCCGGAGACGGAGTTTCTAGGCCAGCGCGGTCTTTTCCAGCAGGCGATGGCGCGCGGCGACCGTGAGGCGGCGCGTGGACACGCCGAGCGGGCGTTTGAGTTGCGCGCCAATGCGCAATGGGCGTGCGAGGCGGTGTTCAACCTCAATGTCGAACGGGGCGCCTGGGGCGATGCACGCGCCGCCCTCGCCAAGGCGCGCAAGAACAAACTGATGGACGTGGAAAAGATTGACCGCGCCGAGACGGTGCTCCTCACGGCGGACGCCAGCGCGCTCTTTCACACGGACGTTAAAACGGCGCTGAAGGAAGCGGAGGCGGCGCTAAAACTGTCGCCCGGTTTCACACCGGCGGCGGTGCTTGCAGCGCGCGCGCATCATGACGCCGGCAAAACGCAAAAGGCGATCCGTGTGATTGAGGCCGCGTTCGCCGCCGCGCCGCATCCGGCGTTGGCGGCCGTTTTCGACGATCTCATCGTTGATGAAAATGACGAAAAACGTGCGGAAAAACTTGCGCTGCTCGCCGACAAGGCGCCGCAGTCTAAAGAAGCGAAGCTCCTTTATGCACGTAATGAAATCCTGCTTGGGCAGTGGGGCGAGGCTATCGCCAAGATTGAGCCGCTGCTGTCGGATCATCCGACAGCGGAGGTTTTTACCTTGATGGCGCGCGCTTTCGCCGGTGAGCATGGTGAAGGTGCTGCGCGCGGCTGGCTTGAGCGCGCGGCGAACGCGCCGCTCGATCCACGCCCCGGCGCTGACGGTGTTTTCCGCTTTACGCAACATGGCTGGGCGCAGCTCGTTCACGAGTATATGGAACACGGACGGCTGGCGCCGCCGCCGCTGGAAGACGCCGAGACGAGCCTCTCGCGTGAGGAAGTGCGTCTCCTGACGGCGCCGCCGGTTTTGATTGAAGATCGGTCAGGCGCATCCGCCCGAAAGCAAGGCGAGGAACGTTCCGATGGTTCGTCCGGTGGTGAAAGCGCGGAAACCCTGGAGCAGACGACGCTTGATAAGATCAGCGGCGGCGCGAAACCGGCTCCCTCGGTGTTAGACACCGACGACGCGGTGACCGTTGATGAAGACGCCGCCGCTGCGCCTGAGGAAACGTTGAATGAGGACACGGCGGCTACTGAAGTTTCCGGCGAAGAAACACCGACTGATACGGCGGATGATAGTGAGGCCGCGCAAGGTGAGGATGCTATTCCCCATGCGGAGGCGGAAGTCATCAACGCGCCCGGCGCTCCCTTAGAAAGCCAGGCGGGCGCCGGCGCGGCGAATGAGGCGGTCGTCGAGGAAGACGCCAGCGATGAACCGATCCCTGAAAAAGAGACCGTATCCGAGGAAGCGAAAGCTTCCGAGGTTGATCGCGATAATCAGGATAAGGAAGAGACGGCTTCGGCTGGCACGAAAGCTTCCTGAGGCCGCTTCGTGCTCGACGCCCTTCCCATAAATGGGGGAGGACTATTGCACACCGCGAATGTCTGCTCATTCCCGTGAACGGCAGCCGGAATAGCTCGAAGACATTACTCCGCGGCTTTTTTCAGGCTTGCATCGTCTGCGGGTGGCGCGTCTTTCGCCTTCGCGGGTGCGTTCACGTCAGCGCCGTTGATCTTTTCCTTCTTGGCTTTCTTTTTTGCCTTTTCCGGCTTTTTGTCGCTTCGCTTCTTCTTCGTTTTCTTTGTGCTGGCGTCCTTACTGGCGGTGGTTTCTGCGCTGGCGCGGGACATTGCGGCGACGCCTTCTTCCGCAAGCGCTTTCACGCCAACAAAATCGACCTTGCCCGTGCCGAGCACAGGCACGCTCTCGACACTGACGATCTTTTTTGGCACGGCAATTTCCGGCACCCCGTGCGACTGCGCCCAGGCCAGAAGGAGCCCGCGCGGCGCCGGGTCGCGGTCGGTGACCAAAACGACCTGCTCGCCCTTGCGCGGGTCGGGCAGAATCGCGGCGGCGTGGGTGTTGTCAGGCCATACGGCGGACGCGCAGTTTTCCACGACCGCGAGGGAAACCATCTCGCCGCCGATCTTGGCGAACCGTTTCAAACGTCCACGGATCGCCACATACCCGCGCTCGTCGATGGCGACGATGTCGCCGGTGTCGTGCCAGCCATCTTGCGGCGGCGTCACGACGCCGGGATTGTCGGCGGAGAGATAGCCGCGCATCACATTGGGGCCTCGCACCAGAAGCCGGCCGGCGTTTTCCAGTCCCTCGACCGGTTCGAGCCTTGTTTCGACCGCGGGCAGCATCTTGCCGACGACACCGGAGCGGATGTCGCCCGGCTGGTTCGCCGCGAGCACGGGCGCGCATTCGGTTACGCCATAGCCTTCCAGCACTTCGAAGCCGAAGCGCTTTTCTGCGGAGACGCGGGTTTCGTCGCGCACGCGCTCGGCGCCGCAAACGGCAATGCGTAGCGACTTCATCGCGCCCTCGTCGCTGGCGCGCATATATTGCGACAGGAACGTGTCGGTCGCGAAGAGGACCGTCGAGCCGGTCTCAAAAATCCGTTTGGGGATTATTTTTGTCTGAAGCGGCGATGGGTGCAGCACCACGGGGTGGCCATTGAGGATCGGCCATAGCGTGCCCGCCGTCAGCCCGTAACAATGGAATGTGGGCAGCGGGTTGAAGAACTTGTCGGTCGGCTCAAGCTCAACATGGGCCGATATCTGTTCGATATTCGCAAGAATGTTTGCGTGCGAAAGAACGACGCCCTTTGGCGCGCCTTCGGTGCCCGATGTGAAAAGGATAACGCCCGGCGCATCCGGGTCGGTATGGGCGGCGAACAGCGACGGCGCCAGCGGGCCGGCGATGGCCAGCGCCTTGTCGCGTTTCCGCAGATCGCGTTTGACGTCTTCGAGATAGATAATCTCCACCGCGCCGGAAAGCTCGTTTATCAGGCTCTCAAGGTTCGCAAGGTCGACAAACTTTTTTGCCGTCACGATGCGGCTGACTTCGGCGGCCTTGCACGCGGCGAGGAGGTTGCGCGCGCCGGCGGTGAAGTTCAGCATGGCCGGCACGCGCCCGCGCGATAAAAGCGCCATCAGGGCGATCACGGCGCCAGCGCCGGTCGGCAGCAAGATGCCGACGCGCTCGTCTTTTGCAGTTTTGCGCGCCAATGCGCCGCCGAGCGCAAAGGCCGCGCGCGAAAGATCGCCAAAGGTAAAGTCCTTGCCGTCGCCGTCTGTTGCGGCGACGGTGCGCGCGCCTTCCTTCCGTGCACGCTGCAAAAACGCGGAGAATAACCCGCGGCGCGAGCGCCGTTCGATGGTTTTAGTTGGATTGTTCATGCCGGTCCCGTTTCGTCCCAGTTCCGCTTTATCGGTGCCGTTTCGTCACCTGTTTTCTTACTCACGCCGCATTTTTACGCGTTTGCACCGGTCCATAGTGTAGTGACAAAGGCGCGAATTAAAAGACGCTGGCCGACGGTTTTTGCGTCAAGGAATTGATTTTAATGAGCTTTCTCATTTGTAGCGCCTTGCTTTTCGGCCGTTTACAACGCCGCGGCGATCTCCGCAGCGATGGCCTGCGCCGCCGCGGCGGGATCGTCGGCGGCGACAATCGGGCGGCCCACTACCAGATAATCGGCGCCGGCTTCGATGGCTGATGCAGGCGTGACGATGCGTTTTTGATCGTCGGCTTTCGCGCCGGCCGGGCGGATGCCGGGCGTGACGATTTTAAGCGCGTCGCCAAACCGCGCTTTGATGGCGCTCGCTTCCTGCGCCGATGCAACGACGCCGTTGACGCCGGCTTCAAGCGCGAGCGCCGCGCGCTGCATCACGAGATCGGCGAGCGGCGTTGCGATCCCGGCTTTCTTCAGCGCCGCCTGGTCGAGGCTCGTCAGAACCGTCACGGCAAGGATCTTCAGGCGCGCATCGTCGCCGCGCCCGGCGACGGCGTGCTCGACGACATTGGGTTCGGCGTGCACGGTCAGAAAATCGGCGCCGAGCTTGCGGATAGATGCAACGCCGCGTTCCACCGTCGCGCCGATATCGTGAAATTTAAAGTCCAGAAAAACCTTTTTGCCTGCCGCCGATAATTCCTGCGCAAGGTCAAGCCCGCCCACCGGCATCAACTGGTAGCCAATTTTATAGAAGGCGCCCACGTCGCCCACCCTCTCAACTACGGCGCGCGCCTCCTCAACGGTTGGAACGTCAAGGGCGATAATCAGTCGGTCGTTTGCATTCATGAAGCGGTTTTCTTTCCTGATCGGCTGGGCGTACTTTTTGTGGTGGTTCTTTTGCGGACGGCGGTTTTCCTGGTTTGCTTTTTAGCGGATGTTTTCTTTTTGGTCTTTTTCGTCTTCGCTGTCTTTTTCCCAACCGTGGCGTTTGGGTCGTTAAAGATTTTATCCTTGTAAAGACAAAGGTCGATAATGTTGCATGCGCCGCAGTCGGGTTTTCGCGCCTTACAGACATAGCGGCCATGGAGGATCAGCCAGTGATGCGCGTTCAGAAGATACTCTTCCGGCGTTGCTTTTTCGAGCGCCAGTTCGACCGCCAGCGGATTGGCGCCGGGCGCAAGGCCCGTGCGGTTGCTGACCCGGAAAATATGGGTATCGACCGCGATGGTCGGCGCGCCGAAGGCGACATTCATGACCACGTTCGCGGTCTTGCGTCCGACGCCGGGCAAGCGCTCCAGCTCGTCCCGGGTCTCGGGCACTGCGCCGCCGAACTCGTCCAGGATCATCTGCGACAGCGCGATGACGTTTTTCGCTTTGTTGCGCCAGAGGCCGATGGTTTTGATATAGCCGCTGAGCTTTTCAACGCCGAGCGCGACCATTTTTTCCGGGGTGTCGGCGATGTCGAACAGGACCGTCGTCGCCTTGTTGACGCCTTCGTCGGTCGCCTGGGCGGAAAGCGCGACCGCGACCACGAGCGTGTAGGGGTCTTTGAAATAAAGCTCGGTCTTGGGCGTCGGCGAAGAGGCGGCGAGACGGCGGAATATTTCCCGCGCATTGTCGCGGGTCATTTTCCTGGGCGCGCGCCGTGGTTTGGGCGTCCTTTTGGCGCTCGCGCGGGCCGCCGTCCCGGACGTTGCGTCTGGCGTCGCTTGCGGCATGGGGAATGCTCTCAAGGTAGAAGTGGTGAACGTCCGCGGACTGTAGCGTCATTATGCGGCGGGTAAAGTGGTTCAAATTCAACAGGGTTCCGGTTCAACGACGGTCTGGCGATTGCCGGCGGCGGCGGGGCTCACTATGATCGCCGCCATGGGTCATCCGCGTTTTATTGAAGATATGCCGCCAAGCGAGAAGGGCCGCGCCGCTGACTTGAGGGTGGGTGCAAAGGCCGGGGCGTTGGCGCAAGGCGAAGGCTTTCAAGGCTCGTCTGACCCCGCGGGCGGGCGGGCCCTCTTCGACGCTGTGCTCTATCCGAACCGATCGTTGCGCGCACGCGGGTTTTTCGTCGTGATGGCGGTGGTGGTTTTCGCCAATCTGTCGCTCGGGCTTTATTTCATGTCCATCGGCGCCTGGCCGGTGCTCGGCTTCTGCGGCCTCGATGCGCTGGCCGTGTGGCTGGCGTTCAAGGTCAGCTATCGGCAAGGGCGCTTGCGCGAGCGGGTTAAGCTGACGGAGGACGAGATGCTCGTTGCGCGCGTTTTGCCCTCCGGCCATGAGACCCGCTGGCGGTTGCAGCCTTTCTGGACCCGTGTCGAGTTCGACCGGCCGACGCGCCATGAGAGCCAGGTGCGGGTCGTCAGCAAGGGCAGGACGCTGATTTTGGGCTCGTTTCTGTCGCCGGCCGAGCGCGGGCGCTTCGCCGATGCGCTGACCCACGCCCTTGGCCGCGCGCGCGGGTGAGGTCTTTCATCTCTTCGTCTATGTCCCCTTTCCTGCCATTGTGGAGATCCCTATCTTGCGCCCATACCTACCAAGAGACATGAGGACGTAACGAAGAGATGGCGTGGTTTTTCGGCGCGGTGATTTTTGTTCTGGCCCTCATCGGCGGGCTTTACTGGCGCTGGCGCAAGAGGGTCGCCGCCGAAATCGCCGAAGGCGCGGAGATCGAATGGGCGCATTTTCAAAAAAACGAGCCTGACTTTCTCGCCGGCATGAGCCGGGAGAAGTTCGACGAAATCTACGCCTATGTGATGACGCCGCGCTTTCCCGGCTATGCTCTTGCCGCGTTCGTGTCGTTTTGCGCGGCGTTGCCGGCGACCTTTATTTTCCTGTCCGGTCTTATTTTCGGCGCGCGCAGCCTCGGCCTTATTCCCGAGCCAGTTGAGGTCGCCGACAGGCTTCTTCTGGATGGCGATCAGGTGCGGTTTTTCAAATCCGCTCCGCCGGAGGCGGCGCTTTATTATATTCAGGACCTCGGCGGCTTTTACTATTTCTTTGGCGTTCTCTTTGTCTGGCTTGTCATTGTCGCCTTTTTCATGAAGCGCTATCACGCGCGCAGGCCCGGATACCTGCGCGATGAAATCATCCGGAACCGCTAGAAAAAACAGGAGGCGGCCCATGCGTTTTCTGCACACCATGGTGCGCGTACGCGATCTTGAAAAATCCCTGGAGTTTTACTGCGACCGTCTCGGGCTCGTGGAAATCAGCCGCAAGGACATAGAGGCGGGCCGTTTCACGCTGATCTTTCTGGCCGCGCCCGGCGATGCGGACCGCGCAAGGGAAGAAAGCGCACCGTTGCTTGAGCTCACGTATAATTGGGATACAGAAGAATATGATGAGGGTCGCAATTTCGGGCACCTCGCTTACCGCGTCGACAATATTTACGAAACATGCGATCAGCTGATGAAGGCGGGCGTCGTGATCAATCGTCCGCCGCGTGACGGTTATATGGCGTTCATCCGATCGCCGGATAATATCTCCGTCGAGCTCTTGCAGGAAGGCGGCGCTCTTGAGCCGCAGGAACCGTGGGTGAGCATGGAGAACACCGGTCATTGGTAGCTGGTTATCGGAAGAAGAGACGCAGGCGAAAATCCCCGATGAAAGACGCGAATGGCTGAGACTTCCGTTTCTTTAACGAGCGTGACCAAACGCTACGGCGCCTTTACGGCTGTCAACGATCTGTCGTTTTCGGTGCAGGCAGGTGAAATCTTCGGGTTTTTGGGCCCGAATGGCGCGGGCAAAACAACGTCGCTCAGAATGATGCTCGACATCGTGCAGCCGAGCGCCGGCGCCATTGAAATTCTGGGCTCGCCCTCCGCCATCCCTGTGCGCCATCGGATTGGCTATCTGCCGGAAGAGCGCGGCCTTTACCGCAAGATGAAAGCGGCGGACTCCATCGCCTATTTCGCCAAGCTGCGCGGCCTCGATGGCCGCAGCGCGACCGCAAAGGCCCATGACCTGCTTGAGCGCTTCGGCCTCGGCGCTTTCGCGCGCACCAAGAACGAGGCGCTCTCCAAAGGCATGGCGCAGAAGGTGCAGCTTCTGGCGACCATCGCGCACGATCCGGAGCTGTTGATTCTGGACGAGCCGTTTTCCGGGCTCGATCCTATCAATCAGGAAGTCCTTGAAACCCTCATTCACGATCTGCGCATGGAAGGGCGCACGATCATTTTCTCGACCCATGTGATGCAGCATGCCGAGCGTCTGTGCGATCGCATGCTGATCCTGGCGAAGGGCGAAAAGCGCTTCGAGGGGACGTTGGCTGAGGCGCGCGCGGCGTTTTCGGGCCGCATTCACGTGACGACGCCGGCGCCGCGCGAGGCCCTTGAGGCGCTGCGGAGCGTTGATGCGGTTCATCCCGAGGCGGGCGGCGGCGGCGGACAGAAACGCTATGGCGTCGACCTCTCGCAACAGGCCGGCCCGCAGGATTTCCTGCGCGAGGCCGTTGGGGCAGGTATGGAAATCAGCCATTTCGAAGAAGCCGGCGCGACACTGCACGATATTTTCGTGGCGCTCGCCGGCGATGAAGACGAGGCCGCGGCGCCCGTGGCCCGGCGGGAGGCCGCAGAATGAGGCAGATTTTTCTCATCGCCTGGCGCGAATACAAACAATATGTTTTCTCCCGCGGGTTCCTTCTTTTCCTGATTATGTTCCCGCTCAGCATTGTTTTTCTGGGCGCAACGCTCGGCTATCTCGAAAACAATAAACCCCTGCGCAGTTTTGTCGTCATCGATGAAACCGGGGACTATATCGGCGATATCGACCGCATTTTGGAAAACCGCCGTCTACGGAACGGTATCTTTGTGTGGGACCGTTATGTGCGGCTTTATGTGAAACCGACCGCGCTCGACGAGGGCGCGCTCGCGCCGCCTTTTCTCGGTGACGAGATATCGGATGCGCGCATGCGCGCCTTTGTGGCGGCTGGCGGGTTCGAGGCGGCGAACGCAGCGGCGGCGGCGCATTTAAAGCCCGGCGCGCCGGCTTTCTCTCCGCCGAAGCCCGCGTTTGAGCGCATTGCGCCGCCTGCGGAAGTCGCGGGCGCCGCCTCGATGGAAGAGGCGGAGCTGCGGTTGCGGCCATATCTCATGGGGGAACGGACGATTGCGGTGGACGGCTATGAGGACGAGCGAACCCTCTTTGCCGCTGTCTTGATCCCCGCCGGTTTCAAGCCCGATATCGACGGACGGGAGAGCGCCGCCGCTCAGGATGAAGACGAAGCGAGGGCCCAGTATTGGAGCCGCAACCTCACAGACCTTGCGCTGTACGATTCTGTGAGCAGCGCGCTAAATTCCGCCTTCCAGCGCAGCATCGTCAGATCGTTCGGCGTCAGCGACGATAAGCTCGACGCCATTGCGGCGATTAGGGCGCCGCTGGACTCGTTCCGTCCGGACCGCGAAGCAGAAGAGGCTGAACTCAGCCTCAAAGACCGCATCGAAACCGGCCTGCCTGCGGCCATGACCTATGTCCTATTGGTGGTGATTTTCGGTGTTGGTAACTTGTTGCTGACCAACACGATTGAAGAGCGGTCCAACAAAATCGTTGAAATACTGCTCTCCTCAGTGACGGCGAACCAGTTGATGATGGGTAAACTGATCGGCATCGGCGCGGTCGGGCTGACCATGCCGGCGGTCTTTCTGCTCGCTGGCGGCGCGCTGGCGTCTCTCGCGCCCACCGATGAAAACGCCGTTGAAATCGCCATGGCGGCGCTTTTTTCATCGAACCTTGCGGCGGTCTATCTGTTTTACTTTCTGTGCGCCTATTTCATCTTCGCCATGATTTTCCTGGCGATCGGCGCGATTTCTAACTCCATGCAGGACGCCCAGTCCTATATGGGGCCGGTGATGCTGCTTGTCTTCGCGCCGACGCCGTTCATGCTGCTTGTCTTTCAGAACCCGAACGGGATCGTTGCGTCGGTTCTCACCTGGATACCGATCTATACGCCCTATGCGGTGATGATGCGGGCCGCGTCCGATCCGCCCTTCTGGGAAATTGCCGGCGCCACCGTCCTGATGCTGATTTTTGCAGCGCTCTTTGCGCGGGTCATGGGGCGTATTTTCCGACAGGCGATCCTGCAGGCCGCGCCGCCGAAAATAAAAGATGTGTTGCGCCTCGCGCGCCGGGAAGCGGCTTAACCCGCGCTTATAAAAAGAGCCCCGGTTGGGCTGCATTCACTTTTATCGAATGAAGACCCCGCTTTAGCGATCCTGCGCAACCACAAGCCACGCGTATGGCATGAGCGCGGCGATATCGTCCGGGGACGGCGGCGGCGGCGCAGCGCCGTCGCAATAACCTAGACCGCCCGTCGCTACATCATGCCAGAGACAATCGCCCGCATCATTGCGGAAGACGAGGCGGTCGCCTTCCATCGTGTCGAAAGTCGCAACAAGGTCTTCGTTAAACGCCTGCCCATCGACAATCGTTGAAAAACTCAAGTTCAGGGTGGTTCCTTCCGGGACCGATGCAACAGATCGCGAGGGCGTAAGAGTTCCATCGCTTCCCATGACCGGCGGCGCCGACTTCATGAACTGCCCTTCCGGCGCGGCGACATTGACGCTCATGTTGATATCGCCGATCTCGAAAATGCGCGCGCGCGCCGCGGCTTCACGGGCATACTTTGTGTCCGGATGGCTCTCGACGAAGGCGGCGTAGCCTTCCGACGTGCTTGTTGCGCGCGCATCCGCCCACGCGGTTTCCACTTTTGCTGACTGGGCGCTGTCTTCTTTGCCCGCGGATGCTTCCCCGGCCAGATCGCCGTCCTCGCTCCCGCAAGCAACTAAAAACGCGGCGCCGACCATAACGCCATACTTTGTGATTGAACCCATGTGTCGCCTCCATGACGAGGGCGTATACACAACGCCACCCCCATGACTTTGTCTCACAGGCTAGAGCTTTTCACGTTCCTTCGGAATCGCTCATTCGCTCTAGCTTGTTTTTTTCGCGCTTCTTTGCGGATAACCGCACACACTTATCCGCGAAGCGCTCTAGCCAGCCGCAAAGCCGCCATCAAGGCGCGCCCTGTTTCTCCCCGAGCGCGTCCATCACGGAGAAGATATCCTTGTCGCCGCGCCCGCACATATTGAGGAGCAAAATCTGGTCGCGGTCCATCTCCTGCGCCTTGTCGATGGCGCGGGCGAGCGCGTGGGAGGGCTCAAGAGCGGGAATGATGCCTTCAAGCCGGGCGCAAAGCTGAAACGACTCAAGAGCTTCCGCATCGGTGGCTGATAGATATTGTGCGCGTCCGATATCGTGCAGCCAGGCGTGTTCCGGCCCGATGCCAGGATAATCGAGGCCCGCAGAAATCGAATGGGCCTCGTCGATCTGGCCGTCTTCATCCTGCAAAAGATAGGTGCGATTGCCATGCAGAACGCCGGGGCGCCCGCCAGTGAGGGAGGCGGCGTGTTTGCCGGTTTCGATCCCGTGCCCGGCTGCCTCGACGCCGATGATCTCAACGTCGCGGTCATCGAGAAACGGGTGAAAAAGCCCGATGGCGTTCGAGCCGCCGCCGATGCACGCCATGATGCAGTCTGGAAGGCGTCCTTCTGCTTCATGCATTTGTTCTTTGGCCTCTTCCCCAATGACGCATTGAAAGTCGCGCACCAATGTCGGGTAGGGGTGCGGGCCCGCGGCGGTGCCGATGATGTAAAACGTGTCGTCGACATTCGCGACCCAGTCGCGCAGGGCCTCGTTCATGGCGTCTTTCAGGGTGCCCGCGCCTGAGGTCACCGGCACAACCTCGGCGCCGAGCAGCTTCATGCGAAAGACGTTGGGTTTTTGCCGCTCCACATCGGTTGCGCCCATATAGACGACGCAGGGAAGGTCGAACCGAGCGCAGACTGTCGCGGTCGCAACCCCGTGCTGGCCGGCGCCGGTCTCGGCGATGATCCGGGTCTTACCCATGGCGCGCGCGAGCAGGATCTGACCGATGCAATTGTTGATCTTGTGCGCGCCGGTATGGTTGAGCTCGTCGCGCTTCAGGTAGATCTTGGCGCCCTTTGTTCCGGCGCTACCGCCCTTGGCGTCGGCCATATCGCGGCAATACCCGGTCAGCCTTTCCGCGTAGTAGAGAGGCGACGGTCTGCCCACATAGTGTTTCAGGTAATACTTCAGTTCCTCTTGAAAAGATTGGCTTTTTTTTGCCGTGTCATACTCTTTTTCGAGCGCGAGGATGAGCGGCATCAACGTCTCGGCGACGAACCGCCCGCCAAAAATACCGAAGCCGCCATGCTCGTCGGCGCCGGTGCGAAAAGAATTTACCTGGTTCAAATCAATCACCCTGTCGCATCCCGCCGGCCTGTCCATGGGCGTATGCGTATGACTTAGTTTGCGTGTTTCATGGGAAGTCATACCGCATGTGCGGCATGGTTCCACAACGCTATGGTCGCAGTCGACTGCCTTAGTCTACTGACAAGTCAATATCTAGATTAAGCTTCTCCGTCACCGTCCAGTCTTTCGGATCGACGATGACGATCACCCCCGACGGTATCTCTCCGTCGCCGCCCCAGTCTGCGTAAAGCGGGACGATATTTGAGTGCGTCACGAGCAGCACGTTTTCGCGCGGCGCGCCTGCCAGCGTCGTCGCAATGATCTGCTTGAAGTTTTCGATGGTCGTAACGTCGGTCGTCTTAAGCGCCTGGCTTGCCATCACCGGTGTGCCGGCGGCCACCAGGCGCGCGGTGTCCCAGGTGCGGCACATGTCGCTCGAAAACGCCGCCGTCACCGGTACGTCGTAGGAGGTCAAAAATTCGCCGATGAACCGCGCCTGAAAGAACCCCTTGGCGTCGAGACCGCGTCCCTCGCCGAGAACGCAGCCGTCGGTCAAACCGACAGAGCCAACCTGATCCGATGGCGAGTTGGCGTGCCGCATCAAAATGACCGAGCCGCCGCTTGCAAGGTCCGCCATCACCGTTTCGATACTGCGTTCGGCCTCGCTTTCGTCTTGTGCAGTCGCGTTATGTTGCGTCGCAACAATGAAAAATGCTGCACAAAATGCTGCGCACAATTTTTTGCGAAATATCTGTTTTTGCCCCACGATACGCCCTCCCTGTAACCATGCCCAAGGGAGAGTATATCAGGAAAATCGAGTGCGGGGATAATTGGCGTCGGCGTCTTTAAGAAGGCGGATCAGGCGCCCAAGGCCGCTTTCACAAAGGCGTCGATTTTTGCGGGGTCTTTTTTCCCCGGCGCCGCCTCGACGCCGCTCGACACATCGACGCCCTGAAAGCCGGGGAGCGCTTTGGCGGCTCCGAGAGCGTCCGTCACATTGTCCGGGGTGAGGCCGCCAGCCAGCAAAAACGGCAAGGCGCCCTCATAGTGTTTGAGGAGCGACCAGTCGAACGCAACGCCATGCCCGCCGGGCCGCGTTGCGCCAACACCGGGCTTGGCGTCGAACAGGAGAAGGTCGGCCGCTTCCTGATAATCCTCTGCGGCGCTGAAGCTCCCGGCGTCGCTCACCGCCAGCGCCTTGATGACATCGACGCCAAACTCCGCGCCAAGCTCGACGCAGCGCTCTGGGCTTTCGTTCCCGTGAAACTGGAGATGGGTCAGAAAAGACGCTGCTTCGGCGATTTCCTTCTCGCCCGCATCGACGAACAAACCGACCATCTCGGGAAGGGCGAAGCCGTCTTCGAAGCTCGCTTGTTTTAGCTCCAGAACAATCTCCGCCGCGGCCTCGGCGGTTACGTAACGGGGACTTTTTCGAAAGAAAACAAATCCGAGATAGCGCGCACCGGCGCGAGCGGCGCATGTGGCCGTTTCCAGGTCGCGAAGACCGCAGATTTTTACGTCGATCGCGGACATCTCAAAGGCTAGCCTATCATGATGCTTTGCGCGTCTCCAAGGCCGTTGTGGGGGCATTTGCCGCTTCCGCCGATGTCGCGGTCGCAGGGACCGACGTTGGCGTCATGGAAAGCGTCGACAACTCCTTGCGCAGCGCTTTCAACTCGCGCTGGGCCGCGCGCGCGGCGCGGCGCTTCGGTCTTGCGGAAAGCCACATGCCCAATGCGCCGAACCCAAAACCGACAAACAGCATCGCCATCAGCCAGGCCCACAGGGGCGCTTCGAAGGTCGTCAGCCCGGGCGCTGCGCCCAGCGTCAGATCGAAACTGAGCGCCACCATCTGGCTGTTGGCCAGGAGGAATAATCCCGACGCCAGAAAGGCCGGGACCCATAAAAATCTGAAAAGCCATTTCTTTATCATGAGAATGTGAGCGATACTCCGTACTGACTTTGCGACTTGGCCGTCCATATCTCGGCCATGGGCGACGTCTTCTATAGCTTTTCCACCGTGGCGCGAACTAACGCCGTTTCGCAACAAACCGCCGCATACAAAAACCGCTGCGGCGGCGATAATAGAGGCCAAAGGCGCCGCGCGTCTCTATAATAAGCGTGGCCGCACAGCGTTAAAATAGGGGCTTTCAACATTTTTATTGAAGTTCAAAACCTCCTGAACCCGGCAGAACTCGCCGAAGTCCGGCGTCTCGCCGCTGAAGCGACCTTTGTCGACGGACGCATCACGAACCCGCACAACACGACCAAGAACAACACCCAGATCGACTACGCTGACAGTGCGTTTCAGAAATCGTCGAAAATCCTTGGCGACGCGCTTTTCCGCTGCGAAGAGTTCCGCAATTTTTCCCTTTTTCGCCGCGTGGCGCCGCCGCTTTTGTGCCGCTACGCGTCCACCATGGCTTATGGCGTCCATTCAGACGCGCCGTTTATCCCGATGCAGCCGACGCCGCTGCGCTCAGACGTTTCCTGCACGATTTTCATTTCCGATCCGCAGACCTATGACGGCGGTGCGCTGACGATCCATCTCGGCTCGAAGCCGGTCGAGATCAAAGGCGCTGCAGGTTCTGCCGTTATTTATCCATCGACGACACTACATGAAGTCGCGCCTGTGACCCGCGGCGAGCGGCTGGTGGCCATTACCTTTATCGAGAGCATGATTTCGGATGAGCGTAAGCGAAACCTTCTTTATACGTTAAATGAGGTTTCGGCTCTTGAAGGGTTCAACATTTCCCCGGAAAATCGCATGCGCCTTGAGCATGTTCGCAATTGCCTGAACCGCATGTGGTCGTCGTGAACGCTTGCGCGGGCATTAATCGCTAAACGTTAGTTTGAAAACCGGTTGAGCGCGTCGGCAACGCACGGCTCGCGCGCGCCAAGGGCATCGAGCCATGCGAGACCAGCGCGGATTTCCTCGCTATTGTTTGCACTGGACTGTGCAAGCCGCTGGTCGCGCGCCGTCGCATCAAACGGATGGTCCGGTGCTTTCGAGTATTGATGCATGATCGGTCCGGAGATGACGGTATCAATATCATCCGTGGACGGCGTGCTTCCAAATCTGTCGCAAATGATCGCAAGCTGCGCCGCCGGCGCGCGCAGAAAATCATCGAAGTTGAGCGCATAAGCGCGCGCCGCCTCAATGGCCGCCGCGCCCGCCAGCGCCTCAGCGAGCCACGCCATGGCGGCAAGTTCCCCAAGGCGCAAACCCGCCAGCGGCGGGGCGTCGATTTCCGCGGCGAGGCGGCGGTGACGCATTTGCGCAAAGCCGCGTAAAGAGGCGACAGTGTTTTCTCCGGCGAGCATCGCCGCCAGTTGCGTCGGCGGCGCCTGATAAAGAAAAAGGGCAGGCCCCGCGTCGCCGGCGCGGATTGCAAGGCCGCTGCACATGCTTGTCGCCTTGACGAGCGCCGGGCGCGGTCCTCGCGCCCACAAGCGCTCAAAAAGGTGAAGGCGCTCTGTAATCTGAGCGTTTCCCAGAAAACCGGAAGCCCCGTCCGCGGCGTCGATTGCAAGGACGCGTAGCGGCAGCGGCTCGCGCACCGCCGCGATGTCTAGCGCCGCGCAGACGAGGCGCGAAATCAGCGTCGATCCGCAATGGCCCATATGGAAAATGTAGCGCGGTGCGTCCGGCGTGTTGGTTTGAAGAGCTTCAGGTGCGTGATCCATCGCGCGCGCGACGGTGTCGACGGAAAACCACGCGCCTTTTGTTTGCGCCGTCAAGACGCGCTCGTCGAGGAAGCTGGCGTCTTCCTGCGTCTTGGAGTCGAGGGCGACTAACAAGATCCGCTCGTCCAGTAGATTGTACTGATGCGGATAAATGGCGCGCTCGCCGGGGAGGGCGTCAAGAAAGGACTGATGCGCCGCGTTGCTCGTCATGGTGCAATCAGTCCCCGGTCGTTCGATGTGCGGCGCGCGCGGTAGCGCCGGCCGCCCTTGCGCCTGACCTTACTGCTCTTCGCTGTCGTCGCCCGGTTGTTGCGCCGCAGGTGAAAACCGTCCCTGGCTGTTCAGGCGATCGCGCATTTCTTTGCCCGACTTGAAAAACGGCGACCATTTTTCGTCGATATGCACGGTCTCGCCGCTGCGCGGATTGCGGCCGATGCGCGCCTCGCGATGTTTGACCGAAAACGCGCCGAACCCGCGCAGTTCGACCCTGTCGCCGCGCGCGAGCGCATCCGCCATTTCCTGAAAAACGATGGACACGATCCGCTCGATATCGCGATAAAACAGGTTCGGATTTTCATCGGCGAGCTTCTGCACCAATTCCGACTTAATCATAATTCCCCTCTCCCCGGGATTTCGCCTTGACGTTTAACGCCGCCCGACAAACAACCATTTGCGCGTTCCGCCGTCCCCTTGCGCCCGCACCGCCGCCCTTTGCGCTCCACGCGCGCCGGCCGGCCTCTTCTCGCGCTCCCGCTCGCCGGGACGAAAGCCCGATTGCGGAGAGCAATGAAAAACAACCCTAATTCAGAGGGTTAACACTGTCAAAAGGCGTATGCGGCGTCAAGGCCGGTTCTTTCTTGAGCGCCCGTTCTGTAAAGTGAGAGCCATGAAGGAAAATCAGGACGCCGAAACGAGTTTTGGATTTCGTAAAGTGCCGGCCGCAGAAAAGGCCGGCCTGGTGCGCGGCGTTTTCGACAGCGTCGCCGGTCGCTATGACGTCATGAACGACCTGATGTCCGGGGGCGTTCATCGGATCTGGAAATCCACCATGCTGGACCGTATGGCGTCGCAACCGGGCGAGCGGCTGATCGACGTCGCCGGCGGCACGGGCGATATCGCGCGGGGGTTTTTAAAGCGCGCCGATGAACGGCGCCGCGCCGGCATCGATGAAGGCGCGCACGCTGCAACCCGCGCTTCGATTTGCGACATCAACGCGGAGATGCTCTACGCAGGCATCGAAGCAGATGGCGCGGACGTTGATCCCCGCCTCTCGCGCGTTTGCGGCGACGGTGAAAAGCTGCCCTTCGCCGATGCAAGCGCCGATGCTTATTCCATCGCTTTCGGCATTCGCAATGTGACCGACATCGACGCCGCGCTCCGTGAAGCGCGCCGCGTCTTGCGCCCCGGCGGGCGGTTTTTCTGCCTAGAGTTTTCGCACCCGATCACCGAGACCTTGCAGAAAATGTATGACGCCTATTCCTTCAACGTCATTCCCTGGCTTGGCGAACACGTTGCGGACGACCGGGACGCTTACCAGTATCTTGTTGAATCGATCCGCAAGTTCCCGGCGCAGGACGCCTTCGCCGCGCAAATAAAAGCGGCCGGCTTCGCGCGTGTGCGCTTTGAGAATTTCACCGGCGGCGTCGCCGCCCTTCACATGGCCGCCCGGCTTTAACAACACGTCGAGGACACGCCAGCGCGCCCATGTTTAACGCCATTGCAGATTATGGACGGCTTGTGCGTGCGGCCTGGCGGCTGTCGCGCTACGACGCTTTGATCCCGAAGGAGTTTGCGCCGTTTTTGCCGGCGCCGCTGCGGGCGCTCGGGAGCCTGTCGCGCATTGGCGCGCGCCAGCGGGACAAAAGGCCGGGCGAGCGTCTGGCGACCGCGCTGGAAGGCATGGGGCCCGCATACGTCAAGCTCGGTCAGTTTATGGCGACGCGGCCGGACATCATCGGTTTTCAGATGGCGGACGATCTCGGGCGCCTGCAGGATAAGATGCCGGCTTTTTCTGATGAAGAGGCGCGCCGCGAGATCGAAAAGGCGTTCGGCAAGCCGGTGGATGCGCTCTTCGATGATTTTTCCGCGCCGATTGCGGCGGCGTCCATCGCCCAGGCGCACAAGGCGCGGCTGAAAACCGGTGAGGACGTGGCGGTGAAAATCCTGCGTCCACGGATCGAGCAAATCGCCGCGCGGGAATTTCGCGCTTTTGCGCGCGCCGCCGCCGCGCTTGAGTGGTGGTCGCCCGCGGCGCGGCGCATGGAGCCGGTCAAGTTCGTTGAGACCTTGAAAGCGTCCGCCGCCATCGAGCTTGATTTGCGCCTCGAAGCGGGCGCGGCGTCGGAACTTGCGGAAAATCTCGCCAATTTCGAGGGCGTGCGCGTTCCTTCGATTGTCTGGCCGCTGACCGCACGGCGCGTTTTAACCATCGAGTGGATTGACGGCTCGGCGGTTACCGATTTTGGCGCGCTCACGGCCTGCGGCGTCGACCGCAAATCCCTGGCGCCGATGATCATCGCGCTCTTTCTCACGCAGGCGCTGCATCACGGCTTCTTTCACGCCGACATGCACCAGGGCAATCTCCTGATCGATCGGCAGGGGAGGCTCGTTCTCATCGACTTTGGCATTATGGGTCGATTATCTGAACGTACACGGATGACCTTTGCGGAGATCATTTACGGGTTCATCACGCGCAACTACCGCCGCACGGCGGAAGTGCATTTTGAGGCGGGCTACATTTCCAAAGAGCATTCCATCGACGGGTTTGCGCAGGCCCTGCGCGCCGTTGGCGAGCCTTTGCAGGGGCGCAACGCCGCGCAGGTCGACATGTCGCGCGTCCTGCAACAGCTGTTCGATGTGACGGATCTGTTCGACATGCATTTGAGGCCCGAGCTTGTTCTCCTCCAGCGCACCATGGTGACGGTGGAGGGCGTCGCGCGGCTCCTCGATCCGGAAATCGACATGTGGGCGGCGGCGACCCCCACGGTGCGCGTTTACGTGAACGATGCTGTCGGCCCCGGCGCGCATGCGAAAAAACTCGCGGCCGCGACCCGCAAGGCCATCGATATAGCGCCCGATCTGCCGCGATATCTCGAAACCTTTGCGGCCGCGGCGGACCGGTTGGCCGAGGGCGAGGCCCCCGCGCCAGAGAACGCGCCGGCGCCACGGCCCCGCAACAGCCTCCTGTGGATCGTCGCCATCGCCGGCCTTGCGCTTGCGGGCGCATCGTATTTCTTTGCTTAAGATGTCAGGGCGGCGCGCGAAAGCGTGACCGGCGACGGGTGACATTACCCCGCCTGGGGCTTATTTAGGCGTCATGACCCAGGAACGCTCTGTACTGCTAATTATCGGGGGTGGCGTCGCCGCCTACAAAAGCCTTGAATTCATCCGCGAACTGAAGCGCCGGGCGGTTTCCGTGCGCGCCATCCTCACCAAAGCGGGCAGTGAGTTTATCACGCCTCTGTCGGTCGCGAGCCTTACCGGGGAAAAGTGCTATACGGATCTTTTCGATCTCACCGACGAGGCGGAGATGGGGCATATAGAGCTGTCCCGCTCAGCGGACCTCATCGTCGTGGCGCCGGCGACGGCGGACCTGATGGCCAAGGCGGCGAACGGCCTTGCTAACGATCTCGCCTCGACCGCGCTTCTCGCCACTGACAAGCCGGTCCTCTTCGCGCCCGCCATGAATGTGCGCATGTGGGCGCATGCCGCGACCCAGCGCAATCTTGAAACCCTCAAAAAAGACGGCGCGCTTTTTGTCGGCCCTAATGAAGGCGATATGGCGTGCGGCGAGTTCGGGCCGGGCCGCATGGCCGAGCCGCTGGAGATCTTCGACGCCGTCAACGCTTTTTTCCTGAAAAACGCGGGCGGGCCGCTGACCGGGCGGCGCGTTCTGATCACCGCCGGACCGACGCAGGAACCCATCGACCCCGTGCGCTACATCGCCAATCGCTCATCGGGTAAGCAGGGTTATGCCATCGCTGCAGCCATGCGCGACCTTGGCGCCGATGTGACGCTTGTTTCCGGCCCGACGAACCTCGCCGCGCCCGCGGGCGTTGCGACGGTCAACGTCACCACGGCGCGCGAAATGGCCGAGGCGTCCATGACCGCACTGCCCGCCGATGTCGCGATTTGTTGCGCCGCTGTCGCGGACTTCCGGCCAGAGATCGAGACCGATCATAAGATTAAAAAGGAGCGCGGCGGGCTGACGACTATTCCGGTTGCGGAAAATCCCGATATTTTGAAAACCATCGCAAATCTACCGTCCGGGCGGCCGCCGCTGGTGATCGGTTTTGCGGCGGAAACCGACGACGTCATCGCCTACGCGCAGGCCAAGCGCAAACGGAAGGGCTGCGACTGGATCGTCGCCAATGATGTTTCACCGGGCCCCAACTGCCCCATGGGCGGCGACCGCAACAGCGTTATCCTCATCACCGACGATCTTGAGGAAAGCTGGCCCGACATGTCGAAGGCTGAAGTATCGGCAAAGCTGGCGGAGCGGATTGCCAGCGCGCTCGCGAACGCGCCGCGCGCGCCGGCCAACGCGGCGGAGTAGTCCAAAGCCTGGACATTCTGTTGAAAACTAAGCCGGGCATGCCGCTGATACGCGCTGTATCGGCGCTGCAAATGCGCTATTTTTGTCGAAATCCTTCTCCGTGACACGCTTTCTTGTCGCGCCTTATTCAGGAGCTTCGATGCGCCATGTATGACGACAACACCGCCAAGGCCGAGACGGCGCCGCTGGTCAAAATAAAACGCCTGCCCCATGGGGCGGACCTTGCTTTGCCGTCCTATGAAACCATGCTCGCCGCCGGCTGCGACGTGCGCGCGGCGATTGATGCGCCTTTAACACTCAAGACCGGCGAGCGCGCCATGGTCCCCACGGGGCTCGCCATCGCCTTGCCGCCCGGTTGGGAAGCGCAGATGCGCCCGCGCTCTGGGCTTGCCGCCAAGTTCGGCGTCACCTGTGTCAACGCGCCTGGCACCATCGACGCTGACTATCGCGGCGAGTTGAAAGTCATCCTCATCAATCACGGTACGGAAGATTTTACCGTCAATCGCGGCGAACGCATCGGGCAGATGGTCATCGCGCCGGTTTTTCAGGCGCGCTTCGAAGAGGTCGATACACTCGACGAAACCGAACGCGGCGAGGGCGGCTTCGGCTCGACCGGGCGTTAACGGCGCCCGTAAAAAAAAGCCCCGTGTCCGGGGCTTTTTAACCATCGTATACCTCTTAAAATCGTATACATCTTAAATATGCGAGGCGTTCTCTTGATGAGCGCGCCTCGTTGCATATGATGATTTATTCCGTCGCGGGCGCCGCCGCCTGCTCGAACAGTTTCACGAAGTTCGGTTTTGCTTTGCCCACATGGCGAACGGCTTTCGCCTCTTCGAGGTTTGTCTGTTCGCCGGCGACGATCAGCGCCACCATACCCATGCCGTAGTGGGGCAGGCACTTCACGCCATAAACGCCTTCTGTCGTGATTTCGTAGGCGACTTCTTTGTTGATGCGCCCTTTGAAGCTTGCAGCGCCTTCGGGCAGCATGCCTTTGATGGACTCGGCGTTGTGGCTCGGATTTGTCGGCACGAATTTAACAACATCGCCGACCTCCGCACGGATGAAAGCGGGCTCGAACACCATCAGCGCGCCGTCGGAGCCGCGGTTCAGCATTTTTACGATAATTTCTTCCGCCGCAGCAGTTGATGGCAATTGCGCTGTCATGGCGATTGCAAGTGAAACAACAAGCTTTTTGAACATTTTGATTTCCTTAGCGTTTTTGAAATCGAATGGTTGATCGGTGCGGTATCGGATAAGAAATCAATTAGGTCTTTTTATGTTGCGATGCACTGCATCCCAATGCCGCATCCGGCCTGATAAGCGGAAAACAGCGCGCGGCGCGACAACGCGTCACGTTGGGGTGGATTTCGCTAAAGTGAGACGTTTCTGCTCAGCCTGTGCGGTTCGAGATGTCAGGTTTTCAACTGTTTCATCCGCGCGCGTATGTATTTGCATGCCGAACGGTAGTGGCTCGGCCCAGCGGCTTCCGCCCAGCGCCCGGGCGTCCAGTCGTTGTCGGCGCCTTTCATGGGGCCGCCATAGAGCGCTTTGGGTTTGGTCTCGCTGATGAAATTCAGGAGTTTTTGATGGGCCTCATGAAGCTCATCGCACGCTTTTTTCCAGCTCAAGTTTTTTTGCTTCGCGCGCAGGTCGGCGTTGTACGCCTTCAGCTGGTTCCACTTATAGCCTTTTGCCGGGAAGTAGACGTCTTTGCCGGCGAGGCCGTCATGATACCAGCCAAGGAAAAGATCGATCCAATGGGCGCGATGCGCGACAATGTCTTTTATGGATGTGTCGTCATCGTCTTTGGAGAGCGCGTCATCCCGCGCGATATCCGCGATCAGTTTTTCAAGTTTTGCGAACTCTTTTTCCGTCACGTCGAGGAGTTCGCTCTTCGTCTGCGCCGCCATCTCAACACCACCTTGGTATGATCTAAAGCTCATAGGTGAAGTTGGGGTCGCCTGAAAAAAATGTAAGAAGTGATAGCGGTGACTGGGGTGCGACCCATTTGTCTGTGCCCAAGCGTGAAAAGCGCCAGCGGTTTAACGCCGTCATTCCTCGACAGATGCTTTTAAGCGTTCTATCGCGTTGTCCCATTGGGCGGAGGCGCAGGCCAGGTAGTCTCTGGCTTTTGCGATCGGGTCGGGCGTGATGGCGAACCGGGTTTCTCGCCCGACGCGCGCAGAAGAGACCAGGCCGGCTTGTTCCAGAACATGCAGGTGTTTGGTGACGCCCTGACGCGTCAGATCAAGACCGTCCGCAAGCTGCATGATTGAGTGCTGTTTCCCGTCGCTTAGCCTCGAAACAAGCTCAAGACGCGTGACGTCGCCAAGCGCCGCAAATACGGACGCCGATGCAAGGGCGTCGCTAGCGTTCAACATAAGCCGCAATGTTCCCTGCCTGAATATTCCAGCCTTCGGTGTTGGCGCGCAATATGTCGAGACGCTTTGTTTCCGGGAACTGCGCGAACCCCCATTCCGTGATGGTGAGGCGCGTGCCGGTTTCTATGGGCTCAAGGCGAAACTCGACCCATACTTTTACGTCTTCATCATATTCCGTATCGGGATCGACGGCGCTTGGCGGCCAGGAAAAAACGAACAGGCGCTCGTGTTCCATGCGTTCGGTCACTGACACCCATTTCACATGCTCATGGCCGGGATAGGTGATGGCGCCGGTGGTCGTCGCGCCAACCTCGAACGGGCCGTCGAGGCGCACGCGGAACCACGCCCCGAATTCCTCATGATCGGTGAGGGCGCGCCAGACCCGCGATACGGGTGCGGCGAGATCTACGGTCTTTTCTATTCGGTCGTGGGTTTTGTCGTCTGTCATTCAGCAACCTCTTGGTTGCGCTTACCGTAGGGGCGCCATGCGAGAAACGCAACCATTTGTTTGCGTTTTTGGTTGCGTGCCCCGCCAAGCCGGCCGGTCACCCCATGAAGAAAGCCGCCAACCAAGCGGCGCCGGTCGCCATCGCCGCAAAAGGCGCGCCTAGAACGACGCCCTTTAGAGACTTAATGGCGTGAAAGCCAAAGTCGCGGTAACCGCGCGCGTTTTCCGAGCCGGCGATCGGCGGCCTTGCCGGATCGATCAACATCATCATGCCCCAGTCGAGCACCACGAGGTCGAACAGGTTGAACAGTTGAAAAATGAGATAAGCGTGGAGAAGCGCCGCCAGAACCCCATGCGCAAAGCCAAAGCGCAGTGTACTGATGACGACGCCGGAAAACAGCATGCCGACAATGAGCAACCCGATGATGGCGACCGAGCGCCTCTCGCCGGGCGTCATGGGCGCGGCCATTTCCTGAATATCGCGCGGTAGATCTCGCAACCAGATCCTCGGTCGCCAGCAAAAGCTCACGGCGACCAGTGCGCCGACGATAAGGCAGATAACCGATCCGTCCGTGAGCAAAAGCTTCAGATCGATCATATCGTTCGCGCCTACCGGATTCCGGATGCGCGCTTAGAAAATGCCGAACCGCTTTTTCTTCTTCAGGCTTTCAAGCGCGTTGGCGCCGCCATCGTCGAGGAAGGCGCCATAGTCGATTTCCGTGCGCTCGGTGCGGATCGCCGTTGCGCGCAGGCCTTTTAAGAGTTCATGCTCGCCGGCGAAAGACGCTTCAAGCGGTGCGGCCTCTGTCACATCGACGGCGTCTTCTTCTTTCGCCTTTTTCTTGTCTTTGCGCGCGAAGAGTTTGGCCTTTTGCTTAAGGTCGTCATTGAGTTGCGCAAACGCCGAGACGGCGGGGCTGTCGAACCCTTCCGGTAAAAACGCCTTGTCCTCCGCCTGCCAGTCGATACGGCTAGGCACGTTGATCTTGTCGACGCCGCCTGTGAGGCGCCGCGATGTTGTTTCCTGAAAGCCCGACCAGATTTCTTTCAATCGTTCCGACATGGGTCTTTGCACTCCTTTGCGCCGCTTCGCCTAAAGCGACGGCTTTTCCTTGCTCCACTCAAGCCCGCCATTACGCGTGATGACCGCCACATCGATGGGGCCGCCAACGGTTTCCACCGAATGCATGACTTTTTGCTGGAACGAATTCAGTTTGATGAGCGACGCCGCCGTTTCTCCAAGCTCCTTTTTCGGGAGCGAGTTGATCGCCCGGAAAATCGGCCGTGTATGCACCGCATACTGATATTGATCGATCGACTGGAAAAAGGCGCGCGTCGCGCGGGCGAGATTGTTCTCGGTGTAGGTCTTGACGATGTCGTTGCGTTGCGCGTCGGAAAGGTTGGGCGTGCGCTGAATGATATCCTGCACAAGCCCCGTCGACAGTTTCAGCGTTTCGCCGAACATGAACATGCGCAGATATGGGTCCATGCCGGTGAGGAACGTGCGGATCATGCGGTCCTGCGCAAAGGGCTGGAAGACCGGGCCTGATTCCGCATTGACGGTCGCGGCGCGGTCGCGCTTGCGCTTCAAAATGCCGAGGATGACGCTCGATGTGAGGTAGGAGCGCATGGCGGGAAAGGTCTCGCGCGCGCCGAAGCCTGCGAAAACAACGCCGGTATAGTGTTCGAAAAACGCGTCCTTGGTCGCGGCGAAGACCGCAATTTCGCGCAGGCGCGCAATCGTCGTTTCCGAAATGGCGACGCCCGGGTAATGCCCTTTGATTGATTGCGTTAGGCTACCAATCAGTTGATCGATTTCGCCGCCATAGCGCCGGCGCACCTGCTCGGCCATGCCTTGCGGGAAGCAGGGCAGGTCGCCGCGCGGCGTGCCGTCCGGGTTTTGCTGATAATCCTCGTGAAGCTGGCCGACGATATACTCAAAAATCGCCGAGAGATGATTTTTGAGCCCGCCGCTGCCTGATTGCTCGAACTTGCGCACCTGGCGGTCGAACTCCTCGGCGATCACCGTAAAGACGACGGCGACGACCTTGAAGAATTCCGTATCCTGATGTTCTGCCGGAAAGAGGTCGGGGTTGCCCGACAAAAACTCCATGAAGTCCTGGGAATACGCCTCCACCGTGTCGAGTGGGCGCCCGCGGGCCTGCTCGCGATAAACGGAGATGATCGTTTCCCACGGCGTCGACATGATTTCGGCGTTGTTATAGATCATCACCGCGATGGGCTGACCTTCCACCAGCGTGAAGAGCTTATCGACCGACTGGTAGGTCTTCAGATAATCGCCCCCGGAGATGGTCACGGCCGAATCCGCCGCCATCGCCACCGCCTGGCGGTTCATCAATACGACTTCCGATGTCATTGACCCCTCACCATCAAAGACCCCTCACCAACAAGATCCCCAAAACGCGCCGTTCCGGCGCAAAAACTCAGCTTTCGAGGGATGTTAGCGTCAAACGACGCGCAAGGAAACAAGCGCCCCGCCGGCGCCGCAAAACTTGGGCGGGCCCGCCCGCCCGCCTGCCTGAAAGCGTTAAATTACAGGCGCTTACTGGTGGTCGTGCGCTTGCTTTTGGTTACTCGGGCGCTAACTAACGACCCCGAAAAGGTAGGCACATTTTTCATTTGTTTCGACAAGACTTGTGCTCGCGAGGGTGAACCGGCGTGGACGGGACGGCGTAGACAAGGGAGACAAACCGCCATCAGTGGATATTGAGACGGCATGCCAGCGTGTGCCGCCCTCGGTCGTTTGACATAAATTGCTCTTGGGAGAGAGGCAAAATGGGTGCGATCGGCGCAACGGAATTATTGATTTACGGATTCATCGGAGCGAATGCGGCGCTATTGGCCGCCTTTGCCCTTCACCGGAGTTTTGTGCGCGTGCGCGCGCTCATCAAAACGGAGACCGAATAACCGCAGGGCCCTTACATTATCGTGTTTCGTGTTTAATTGCCCGCTACCCCTGTGAATGACCGAATGTCGTGTACCCTCCAAGTACTACGACGGTTGGGGCGAAGGCATCTCGCTTAATTGTTTAGTTCAAATGTCACCTGTGCCTCAACACCCAAACGCGGCGCAAAAACGCCGTCAATGCGCTTTGGCAAGTAGACCCATCTCTCGGCGTTGCGAGCCGCATCGTTATCGAAACAGTGATTTGTGGACGTAACCACGTCAACCTTACCGACATCGCCCCGAGCTGTTATGTCGAGCGCCACTGATCCGACCTCAAAATTTCCTAGTTAAAGCACGTCTCATTTAATCGGATTCGATCGACGTGCTTTAGCTCTTTGTTTTTGCGCGTGTCTTATGCGCAAAACCGGTGACCACTTTTGCGCGGCATGCGTTAGTTCGGTTTATGGCGGTCGCGCGAATTCGAAAAACGAATCGCATGATTTTTCCAAAGTTACGCGACTACCGCGAAAATATGGGTTTTAGAGGGTGCACAATCACGCACTTCATGCGTCAACGTAGCCACAACATACCCTATTGATAAAGCTATTATTTTACAGTATCAAATGCGCAAAATGTGCATATATTTGCAATAGATTTGTCACTAATCATGTCGAAGTGCTAAGCCGCGCAATTGAAGTTGTGGCAAATTGATGATACAAGGCGATTCCGCCAAGGAGATTTCTCAATGAGCAATGCATTCGCGCCCGCCATCGCGGCACTCAAGGCCGACATTGACGCAATGGAAGAGAAGATCCGTGAGACAAAAAACGCTGTGAATACGTTGTGTTCACACGCGGGTCTCCCACCTGAATATGTGGTCTCGGATCATAAAACAGAGACCTTGTCTTCCATTCGCCCAGACACATTCTACGGAAAGACGATCGGGGTTGCTGCGCGCGAATACTTGGACATGCGCAAAGCGTCTAGTATGGGACCGACCACTCCAAAAGAGATTTATAATGCTCTAGTCGAAGGCGGCATGCAGTTCGATACCAAAACCGCAGCTAATGCACAGATTAGCGTCAGCAATACGCTGCGCAAAAATTCGAAAATCTTCCATAGATTACCTAATGGAAATTATGGCCTGTTGACGTGGTATCCTGGAGCCAAGGCCGAAAAAACTAACACCGATACGCAAACGGCGACTGACGAAAAGTCAGCCGCCGAAAATGTTTCAAGCGCTGAGCCGGACATCCGCCAAGAAGACGGCTCAGACGAACCCCCAGCGCAAGGCCGTAAAGCCGATGTTCCGGGAGGTGGTCCATGATAATATAATTACCGCGACCACCAGAGTTGAGACGAAACCCTCAACTCCACTTTTGAAGTAGTTTAGACCGCCCAACGGGCAATAAAAAATACCTCTACCCTTATGATTCATATAGGGGATTCCGTCAACCCGCTGGTCGGCCGCAACTCTGCGGAAAGGCAGAATGTGAAAGACCGTAAAGTCACACCGGAAATGGTTCCGGTGATCAAACTGGCCCGCGAGCTGAAGTATAACTATGCGCGGATTGCCGCGTATTTTCAGATCAATCAGGGCCGTATCGCTGATGTGATGAAAGGACGCTTATTCCCTGACATCCCGCCAGCCACCTCTTTGCCGACAGACTTTCCGTCGGCTTAATCACGAAAGAGCGGGGGCGGCGTTTTCGCCCCTGCTCACCCGCCAAAACTTGTGGGGGTCCCAACCTTCATAGTCCGTTGTCTGACCGGCGTACTCGACAAGCCTGTCATTCTCACAAGTCTGTACGCAAGCGCCGACGCCTCCCGAAGCCTGGGTGAGGGCCAAAACGCTTCGGCTAGCCTTTGAGGGCTCGGTGCTTTGTGGCGTAGCGATTGCGGCGGATGCGTTCTAAGCCTGCATCGGGATCGAGCAGCCTGATCGTGGCGTCGATATGGTCGATATGGCAAAGGACTTTTTTAGCTCCGCTCGTAAGTTTTTTGTGGAGTTTCGCAAGCTCTTTCCATTTTGCCTGAAGGCCGGAAATGGTGTTCGGGTGTTCAAAGCTGGCAGTGCTTCAACGGTCATGTATGTCAAAACCAAACGCGTCGCGCATCTCCGCGATGGCTTTCAGTTTTTCTTCGAAAACGCGCCAGTCGTCACTCTCGGCGATGGGCGTCCAGATGTCTTCGACCTCGTTGAGCAACATTGTGCACGGGCGTGGTTTTGAAAAATAAGCATGCGTCAACCGCTCCGGCGCAACAGGGGTGAACGCCATCAGGCGCGCTTTGATCGGCGCAAAGCGCTCCTGCGCATAGCGCTCGGCGATGCGGCTCGCCTCGGCGCGGGCGGTGGAAGCGGCGCCGCCAAACCAGTCGAAAAACACCTGCTCATAGGATACGCCGGTTGCAGCCATCCAGCCAAGGAGATCGCCGACGAACGCAAAATCATCCGTATTCCCCGTACGCTTGACGCCAAGACGCCGGAAATAGGCGTTGGCCATGGCCTCTTCATAGAGTTTTGAATATTCCTGCAGCGCTTCGTTCAACGTTTCGGGCTCGACGGCGCGCGACAAGGCGCCGCCGAACTGCGCGAGGTTCCACGCGCCGGCTTCCGGCTGCCGGCCAAAGGCGTAAAGTCCTGTCTGGTCGAAATAGGCGGCGGTGAAGTCGGCGGCCGCGGTCGGTGCGAAGCGCCAGGGCCCGTAGTCGAAACTCTCGCCTGTCACATTCATATTGTCAGTGTTCAACACGCCGTGGACAAATCCAGCCGCGAGCCACTCGGCGACGAGCCGGGCGGTTTTCCCGACAACGGCGCGGTAGAACGCAACGATGCGGGCATCGCCTTCGAGTTCGCTGAGGTCGGGGTAAAAATGCGCGATGCAGTAATCGATGAGGCGGACGATCGCGTCCTTATTCTCTTCATAAGCAAGGCGTTGAAACGCGCCGAAGCGGACATGGGAATGGGAAAGGCGCACCATGACGGCCGAGCGTGTCGGCGAGGGTTCATCCTGGCGTTCGAGCGCTTCGCCGGTTTCGATCAGGCTGAAGGTTTTTGAGGTGTAAACGCCGAGCGCTTCCAGCATTTCGGTGGCGAGGATTTCCCGCACGCCGCCTTTCAGCGTCAGACGCCCGTCGCCAAAGCGCGAATAGGGCGTCTGGCCGGAGCCTTTCGTACCGAGATCGAGAAGCCGGCCGGCGCCGTCCCGCAACTGTGCGAACAGGAACCCGCGGCCGTCGCCGATTTCCGGATTGTAGCTGCGAAACTGGTGACCGTGATAGCGCAGGGCGAGCGGTTGGGAGAGGTTTTGAGGCAAAGGCTCGAACCGCCCGAAATGCGCGATCCACGTTTCTTCGTCGAGATCGCCGAGGCCGACGGCGTCCGCCCAGCGCTGGTTGCGGTAGCGCACAATATGCTTCGGAAACGATGCGGGTGTGACGACGTCACAGAACGGCGCGCCGTCATTTTGTCCGAGATCGGCAAAAACCGGCGCCGGACGATAGTTTTCCTCCATTTTTCTGGACCTTTTTGGAAATTCACGCCAATAGGGGCGGATTTTGCACGAGCGAGAAAGAACAGACCGAACATGGCCACCGTAGCGTTAGATGAGCCGCGCCTGCCAACAGCGCAAGATGTCGCCGACGCTGCCGCGCGCATTGACGGTCGGGTTATGCGAACGCCGCTCGTCCGCGCGGGCAAACTCTCGGCCATGACCGGCGCGGACATCTGGGTGAAGCTCGAAAACCTGCAATATACGGGCGCCTTTAAAGAGCGCGGCGCCCTGAACAAACTTCTCCTCCTGACTGATGCGGAAAAGGCCCGCGGCGTGATTGCGGCGTCGGCGGGCAACCACGCCCAGGGGCTCGCCTATCATGCGCGCGCCGCCGGTGTTGCGGCGACCATTGTGATGCCGACCATGACGCCGGACGTGAAGGTGCGCCAGACCCGCGAGCTTGGCGCCGAGGTCGTGCTGGCCGGCGATGATTATGACGAAGCGAGCGCCGCGGCGCACGATCTCCAGCGGGAGAAGGATCTCGTTTTCGTGCCGCCCTTCGACGATCCGGCGATCGTCGCCGGGCAGGGCACGGTCGCGCTCGAAATGATCGAGGACGGGCCTGCCTTCGATGTGATTGCGGTTCCCATCGGCGGCGGCGGCCTTTTGTCGGGCATGGCGCTCGCGTTTAAGGAAAAGAGCCCTGCAACCGAGGTCATCGGCGTGCAGGCGGCGCTATTCCCGTCCATGGTCAATGCGCTTGATGGCGGTGCGCGCGAAACCGGCGGCACGACGCTCGCCGAAGGCATCGCCGTCAAGGAAGCGGGCGCGCTCACCAGGCGCGTTGTCAGGGAAACTGTCGATGACATTGTACTGGTGGACGAGCGTGTTCTGGAGCGCGCGCTGTCGCGCCTGATCCATGATCAGAAACTTCTTGTGGAAGGCGCCGGCGCGGCGGGGCTTGCTGCGGTGCTTGCGGACCCGGCGCGCTTTGAAGGCAAGACCGTCGGCCTTGTCCTGTGCGGCGGCAATATCGACGAGCGGCTTTTGTCGATGATCATCATGCGAGATCTTGCGCGCGCAGGCCGCCTCGCGAGGCTGCGCGTCAAGCTTGTGGACAAGCCGGGGCAGCTTGTACGCGTCGGCTCGATCATCGCTGAACAGGACGGCAACATCATCGATGTCGGCCACCACCGGACCTATTCGGATCTGCCGGCGAAAATGACCTGCATGGATGTGACGATCGACACTCAGGGGCGCGATCATCTCGACAGCATTATCGCCAGTCTCGCGAAGGCCGGTTACGAGGTCGAAATCGCCGCATACTGACGGCTGAATCGGTGACCATAATTACGCCGTATTCGCCTTCTTTTCGCCCTGATTGAAACCCTTTCCGCCACATTCGCACCTGTCGCAGGGCGAGACGTCCCTATTTGGATCGCGCGTCGGTTGCGATTTAATCATTAATGAAATTTTTATAGTTAAAACACAGTTTTACGTTTGACTTTTAGGGTTCGTTCGTCAAAAAAGCCGCCCCATCGCCAAGGGCACAAGCATTGCAGTGCTGCGGGCGAATGGCGGCGTTTTTCAGTAGCGTCGATCAGTTAAGTGTTGCGCACGCTTTTGGTTAATTGAGTGGGCGGCTTTTTGTGAGAGTATTGTTAAAGGGGACTTTTCATGTCCAAAATTCTTGGCGTAATCGCAGGCGTCGCCGCCCTGTCTTTCGCATCCCAGGCGGGCGCTGTTACGTTCGTCTTTAAGGGCGACGGCGGCAACGTAACGCCACTTGGCACGCTCGGCGCGGACTTTGTCGATGACTGTGCAACGGGCGGTGACTTCTGCTCGACGCCGGATCACGCTCGCGGTTTGAACTATTCCCTCGGCGGTGTTGATCTGAATGTCGTTGCTTATGCAGCGGGTAATGCGACACGCCTCATTCAGGACCGCGTTCCTGGCGACTCCGGTCTCGGCGCTTTTTCCGAAGACAACACAAGCGACGACCAGACCCAGTTCGATTCCCGTGAATCGCTTGAGTTCGATTTCGGCGTCGTCCGCACGGTGACGAATGTAGAATTCAACGCTGGTGGCGACCGCGATTGCACCATCGCATCTGCGGGCAGCGGCGAAGGCGTCTGCGGCGAATTCCGTCTGGACATCTTTGACCTCAGCGATGCGCTGGTTTCTTCGACCACGGTCGACATCACGAACACCGACGTTCTGCCGATCCTCGGCACGGGCGCGCGTTTTGTTCTGACGGCGCTGACGCCAGGCGGCGGCTTCACGGTTGCGCAACTGAGCGTCAACGAAGTGCCTGTTCCGGCTGCGTTGCCGCTGTTGATTTCCGGCATCGCCGGTCTCGGCTTCGCATCGCGTCGCCGCAAGCAGGCTTAAGCGGACAAGTCCTCTTTCAACCATTTGAAAGATACTGAAACCCCCGCCGTCAGGCGGGGGTTTTTCGTTTGTTTATCGGTCCGAGCGAGGCGCAATCGATGGCCGCGTGCGTGGCGGCGAGCGCCCGGCGCACGCGGCGCGCGTTGAAAATCTGCATTTTCCCCTTATCTTGAGGCGTGAATGAGCGGCACGGAAGGGGTACTCGCTTATGCGGCATCAGCGTCGACCGTCGGTCGGACGGCTTGGGGTTTTCTCGATCATCTTCGCGTTTGCGGCGGCGGCGCTCGGCTGGTCGGCGTTCGCCCAGAATGCATCGGAGAATACATCGGAGAACAGCACGACGCGGGAAGGCGTCATCCTGACCATGAACGGCGCGGTGTCGCCGCCCGTGGCGGAGTATCTCTCCAGGGAGATCGCGGAAGCGTCCGACGCCGGCGCCGAGCTTGTCATCATCGAAATCGACACGCCGGGCGGCCTCGTCGATTCCATGAAGACGATCATCAAGTCGATCCTTGCATCGGAAACGCCGGTGGCGACATTCGTGTCGCCGCAGGGCGCGCGGTCTGCGAGCGCCGGCCTTTACATCATGTACTCCGCACACATTTCCGCCATGGCGCCGGCGACCAATACGGGCGCGGCGACGCCGGTGACGGTAGGCGGCGGCGAGCCGTCGGACGATAATCCGTTTGAAGAAGATCCTTTTGGAAGTAGCGACGACAGCGAAGAAGCCGCGGACGGGGAAGAAGCGCGCGGCACGGAGGAAGGCGCGGGCGGCGCCGTTTCTGACGAGACGGTTGAGGCTGCCGAAGAAGCCATCGATGAATTGGGCGACGCCGGCCCCATGGCGTCTCCCGAAGAACGCCCATTGTCGAACGACGATGCGCTGCGCGCCAAGGCGATTAATGATAGCGTCGCCTATATTCGCGCCCTTGCGGAAGAGCGCGGGCGTAACGCGGACTGGGCCGAAGCCGCGGTGCGCGACGCCGTTTCCATCACATCGCGCGAAGCGCTGGAGCTCGGCGTTATCGACATTGTCGCCGACAATATCGACGATCTCCTGACGCAGATTGACGGTAAGACAGTGAAAGTCGCGTCCGGCGAAAAAACGGTGAATACTGAAAATATACAGCTGCGCCGCGCGGAACCGACGACTGTCGAGCGCATTCTGTCGTTCATCGCCGATCCGAACGTGGCGGTCATCCTCATGTCGCTCGCGACGACCGGCATCATCATCGAAATGTGGAACCCGGGATCGATTTTCCCCGGCGCGCTCGGTCTAATCTGTCTCGTTCTCGGTTTTTATTCATTCCAGGTTTTGCCGTTCAACTGGCTCGGTCTCGTCCTCATGGGGGTGGGCGTCATCTTCATGGCCGTGGAGGCCTATACGCCGACCTTCGGGCTGATAGGGTTGGCGGGGCTTATCACGTTCGGTTTCGGCCTCTTTGTCGTGTTCCCGGAAGGGTTCCGCGTTTCCGCCGCGGTGATCGGCACGATCATGGCGACGGCCGGCGGTTTTCTCGCCCTCGTTCTGATGGCGATTGTCGGTTCGCGCAGCCACGGGCCAATGATCGGCGGCGAGGCGATCCGCAAGCGCGAAGGCGTCGTCGACGATTGGGACGGCAAGGAAGGCTGGGTCATTGTCGAGGGCGAGCGCTGGCGCGCTCGCGCCGACCGGCCCCTGTCGCCGGGCGACAAGATCCGCGTTGTTGAAATTGACGGGCTCGTGCTTGTGGTCAAGCAAGCCAAGGCGGGCAGTCTTTTGAACGCCTTCACGCCGAGCGAAGCGTAGCGTCGTCATGCCGGAAAACCCAATGCTCTGGGCCCTTGGCGCCGGCGTCGTCGGCGCAGGCCTTACAGTTGTCGCCAAGCTCTACGGCTTTTTCTTCATGAACGGCCCGTCTAAACACCGGGTCGGGCAGGCGATGAATGTCGACCGCGCCGAGGTTCGCGAATGGGCGAACGGCGAAGGCTATGTGGACGCCGGCGGCGAGCTTTGGCGCGCAACGTCCAAAGATACGCTAAAGCCCGGCGACCACGTCACAGTAGCCGCCATGGACGGACTCGTTCTAAGGGTCGTCAAGAATTCCCCGTAACTCTTTCGGCGCCGATAACGGCCGGCGCGCTTGTCAAAAAAGGAGACATTCATGCCAGGTGGAATAGGGTTTTTACTGCCGCTTCTGTTTGTGGCGTTCATTATCATCACCAACATCATCAAAATTCTGAAGGAGTACGAAAAGGGCGTCGTCTTCACCCTCGGTCGCGTCGGTCGTAAGGCCGCCGGTCCGGGCATCGTCATCCTTGTGCCGATCGTTCAGCAGATGCGAAAAGTCGACATGCGCACGCTCGTTCATGACGTGCCGACCCAGGATGTTATTTCACAGGACAACGTCTCGGTGAAAGTGAACGCGGTGATCTACTACCGCGTCGTCGATGCGGTGCGCGCGGTGGTGCAGGTCGAAAATTACATGGCCGCCACGAGCCAGCTCGCGCAAACGACCTTGCGCTCCGTTCTCGGCAAGCACGACCTCGACGAGATGCTGCAAGAGCGCGACAAGCTCAACAAGGACATTCAGGAAATCCTCGATCATCAGACCGAGGCGTGGGGCATCAAGGTCTCCAATGTCGAAATCAAGCATGTGGATGTCGATCCGTCGATGATCCGCGCCATCGCCAAACAGGCCGAAGCCGAACGCGAACGGCGCGCGAAGGTCATCCTCGCGGAAGGTGAAGAACAGGCCGCGGCGAAACTGGCCGAAGCGGCGAACATCCTCGCCACTCAGCCGGGGTCTATGGAACTGCGTTATCTGAACTCGCTGCAGGAAATCGCCGGCGACCGCACCAACACGATTGTCTTCCCGTTCTCGCCCGATCAGGTGCGCGGCTTCATGAATAACGGCCGATAACGACCGGCCCTATTGGCGCGAAAGCGCGTGCACGCGGCCCGCGACCGCGCGCGTCAGAACCGCAAGATCGTCGGGCTCGATGACATAGGCCGGCGCGAGATAGATCACCCGGCCGATGGGGCGCACGAACACTCCATCGGCGATAAAGTCCTCTCGCGCCTGTTCGATATCGAACGGGTTTTCCATCTCAACAGCGCCAACCGCGCCGAGGACGCGCACATCCGCAACCCCGGGAAGGTCCTTGAGCGGATCGAATGCGGTTTTAAGCGCGGCCTCGATGGTCGCCACCTGACGCAGGCGCGGCTCTTTCTCGAAGAGATCAATCGAGGCGTTGGCGGCGGCGCACGCAAGCGCGTGCCCGGTGAAGGTCGGCCCGTGCATCAGCGCTTTTTCGGGGTCGTCGTCGTGGAACGCTGCATAGACATCGCTGCTTGCGAGCGTCGCAGCGAGCGGGGCGACGCCGCCCGTGAGCGCCTTGCCGAGCACCATGATGTCGGGCGTAACGCCCGCGCGCTCGGCCGCGAACATGGCGCCGGTGCGCGCGAACCCGGTGAAAATCTCGTCGAAAATCAACAGAACCTTATGGGCGTCGCATATCGCCCGCATGCGTTTCAGGCACGCGTCGTCATGCATCAGCATGCCGCCTGCGCCCTGCAATAACGGCTCGACGATCACCGCGGCGATATCGTCATGAGCGCGCAACGTTTCATCGAGGCGCGCAGCAGTTTCGTCAGTAGACGGTAGGCCGAGGTGGTGCTGGGGCGTCACCGCGCCAGCGAACAAGGCATGCATGCCTTCTTCCGGGTCGCACACCGACATGGTTGCAAATGTGTCGCCGTGATACCCGCCGAGAAACGAGACGAACCTTGTTTTTTCCGCGCCGGTTTTGTTGCGCCAATACTGCACGGCGATTTTCATGGCGACTTCGACGGCGACCGATCCGGATTCGGTGAAGAACACCCGCGACAGGTCTCCCGGCGTGATGGCGGCGAGGCGCGTTGCAAGCCGGCAGGCCTGTTCGTGAACGAGGCCGCCGAGCATGATATGCGGCATCGTCTGCATCTGCGCCGCGATCGCTGCAGTGAGCGCCGGGTGGTTGTATCCATGCGCCGCCGTCCACCAGCTCGACACGCCGTCGATCAGCGTTTCGCCGGTTCCGAGGCGAATGCGCGTTTTGTCGGTCATGACTGCTGCGCGCGGCTTCGCCGCCGTCTTCATTTGCGCGTAGGGCAGCCAGAGATGCGCGGCGCCGCGTTCGAGCCAGTCCGTATCCGTCACAGTCGTCCTCATTCCAGCTTGCGCCGCGTTAAAGCATGTTGGGTATAAGCGGAGTAGCACATTCGTTCGGATTTTTTTTCGATGAAGGGGCCTTCCGGTGGGACGGCGGTGTTTTTGGCGTTTACCATTGGGCCGCGTCGGTTCTATTCTTGCGCTCTCCTGGCGAGCCGGCGCCAGGGCATGCACGTCAATCCAGCATTGGAGCTGTTATGAACATCTTTAAAAATTTGCAACGTCCGATGAGCCGGCTTTTGCCCGCGGTTTTTGCTCTTGCGGGCGCGGCGCATGCGGCGGACGCAGAACGTTTAACGCATGACCAAAGCCAGTCGGTCGCCGCCGGCGTGGTCGCCTGTGCAGCCGGGAAAGACCTGCGCATCGCTGTCGCTATCGTCGATGATCGGCTTTCGATGTTTGCATACCGACGGATGGACGACGTTCGCGAAGGCGCAGCGCAGTTCGCCATCGACAAAGCCCATTCGGCGGCGGCGTGGCACTGGCCGACTGAGAACAACCAAAAAGCCGTTGAGCGTGGCGAGACGGCGTTCGTCATGTCGGCGCCCCACATGGCGAACCTTGGCGGCGGCCTGCCGATCTTTACGAAGGCGGGCGCACTGATTGGCGGTGTCGGCGTTTCCGGCAGCCCGTCGAAGCAGGATATCGCCTGCGCTGAGGCGGGCATAAAGAGCGCCGGCCTGTTGCATGCAGCGCCCGAGGAGTAGGCCGAAAAAGAACAGGCCGCTATTTGCAACGACGGGCGCCTGTCGACGCGTACTTGTCAAAGAAAACCGCGTGGGCTTGATTGCGCCGCGATGACCCAATCCGACGATATCGACGACTTCGCGCGCGACAAGCTCGCCGGCCTGGAGGCGGCGCATTTGCGTCGCCGGCTTTTTCCCACAAAGCGCCTGCCGCAGGGCGGCGCCGAGCGGGATGGGCGCCGGCTCCTTTCCTTCTGCGACAACGATTATCTCGGCCTGTCGACGGATGCGCGCGTCATTGAGGCGGCGCGCGACGCCGCAGGTCTTTATGGCGCCGGCGCGGGCGCCTCGCGCCTTGTCACCGGCGAGTGTCCGCTCAACAGGGAACTCGAAACCAAGCTTGCAGCGCTAAAGGGGCTTGAGGCGGCGCGGCTGTTCGGCTCCGGCTACATGGCGAATGTCGGCGTCATCCCGGTGCTTGCCGGGCCCGGCGATCTCATCGTCATGGACGCTCTTTCGCATGCCTGTCTTCATGCGGGCGCGAAGCTTTCCGGGGCCGATGTTGCGACCTTTGCCCATAACGATGTTGCAGACGCGGCGCGCCTTTTAAAGGCGCATCCGGAACGGCGCCGCGCACTGGTCATCACGGAAACGATCTTTTCCATGGACGGCGACAGGGCGCCGCTCGCGGCGCTCAATGCTCTGTGCAATGAGGAAGGCGCCTGGCTGATGACCGACGACGCCCACGGGTTTGGCGTCGCGCGTCTCGATAATCCTGCGCCGGTGCAGATGGGCACTCTGTCGAAGGCCGCGGGCGCCTATGGCGGCTATGTCTGCGGGCCGGCGGCGTTCACTGAGCTTCTTGTCAGCCGTGCAAGAAGTTTCGTTTATACGACAGGCCTTGCGCCGGCGGTCCTTGGCGCGGCGCTCCGCGCGGTGGAGATTATCGGGGACGAGCCGGCGCTCGGCGCGGCGGCGCGCGCCCATGCGCGGCGTTTTGCTGAAATGCTCGATCTTCCGGCGCCCGCTGCGGCGATTGTTCCGCTGGTCATCGGCGCTGCGGACCGGGCGCTCGCCATTTCGGAGCGTCTGGCGGATGAGGGGTTCCTTGTCAGCGCGATCAGGCCGCCGACCGTGCCGGCGGGGACGGCGCGGCTGCGCTTTACCTTCACGGCCGACCATCGTGCGGAGGATGTTGAGGCTTTGGCGCGCGCCGTCAGGAACGCGCTCGCAATAGAAATGGAGATGTCGTGAGCGCCTATTTTGTCACCGGGTCTGGCACGGAAATCGGCAAGACCTACGTGAGCGCTGCGATCCTGAAAGCCGCGCGGGCGGCGGGGCGCGCCGTCTCAGCGTCAAAGCCGCTGATGAGCGGTTTCACCCGGAGCGCCATTGCGGAGAGCGACGCCGGTCTCCTCCTCGACGCCTGCGGCGAGGCGTCGACAGAGGCGAACCTCGCCCGGATCTGCCTGCATAATTTCGAAGAGCCCGCCGCGCCGAACATCGCCGCGCGCAACGCCGGCGTCGCCCTGGATGACGATGCGCTCATTCGGTTTGTGAGTCGCTCTGCGCCTTCATCCGACGGACTGCATCTCGTTGAAGGCGCAGGCGGCGTGATGTCCCCGGCGACGGACAGTCTCCTGCAGCGCGATCTCGCCGCCGCCCTTGGCGCACCGGCGATCCTCGTCACCATTAACTATCTTGGCGCGATCAGCCATACGCTGAGCGCCATGGAAGCGCTCGATAAGGTTTCGGTGAAAACCGCTCTTGTGGTCGTGAGCCAACCGACCGCGGACGTCGCGCCGCCGGGCGACATTATTCCAGAACTGGCCATGTGGCGCGGCGAGCCGATCTTGGCCGCGCCGTTTGGGATTGATCCCCTGTCGCTTGGCGGCGACATCCTGAAAATCCTCGGGGAGTAAGGTCATTTCGGAAGAAGAACAAAGCATGGAGGAGCTGGACCTTCGGGGCTATCGCTGTCCCCTGCCGGTGATCCGGCTGGAGGCGGCGCTGCGGCGCGCCGACCCTGGCGCGGCCTTCCGCGTCCTTGCCGACGATCCGGTGGCGGCCGTCGATATTCCGCATTTTTGCGCCGAGGGCGGTCATTCGGTGGAGCGCGCGCCAAGCCCCGACGGCGCGCAAGAAACGTTGATTTTCAAGGTGATACGCGGCGCGAAAACCACGCCCTGACGAAAAATGCGCCGCCCAGACGGATACGCGCCTCATGACCGCCGTTTTTGGGGCGCCATTTTGCTTTCATAAATGGTAAAGGTTAATCTGGATGACGGCCGCAAGGCGTGCTTTACTAGGCGTCGCGGCGGGTTTTTGTCGCTCGTGAGTTGAGCGGCCCGCAATTTGGTGGAAACGTCGGATTGGCGGCGGGGGCGCGAACGATCATCGTGTTCGCACGCCAGGTTCGAGGGGAAGCTGGGGATATGAAGAGAGATCATATGAAATTCGTTCGTAAGGCGCGGGTTGCGCTCGGCGTAATGGCGGCGGCCTCTGCGCTGTCGTTGACGGCGCTCTCACCGGCGCACGCCACCTATGAGGCGGGCCTGCAGGCCTATCACTCCGGTCAGTATCAGCAGGCGCTCGACATCTGGCGCCGGTTCGCTTTCGCTGGCGATGTGCGCTCCATGAAAATCCTGGGCGACGTTTATTCCGGCATGGCGCTGGAGACAAAGCGCGCCGCGGCCGTGCCGCTCGAGGAAGTGCCGGTCGATAATGTTCAGGCGCTCCTGTGGTATACGCTCGCCGGCTATCATGACTTCTCCGCATACCAACAGCCGACGGCGCAGGAGGTGAACGCGAAAATTCTCGCCGCCGACCGTATCACCGAAATCCGTTTCCGGATGAGTTCAAGTCAGGTATCGAAGGCCGAAAAACTCATTGCACAGACTTTTGAGTCCGGCAGCGCCTACGACCTCTACCGCCTCGGCGAGATGTATCAGCGCGGCGCCGGCATCGCCAAGAACAACACCAAAGCCTTGCAGATGTACGCCCTTGCGGAAAACCGCGGCGTCGGGGAGGCGAGCGAGGCTTATCAGTATCTCCGTCCGAAAATGACGGGCGCCGAAGTCAAGGCCGCGACCAAGGCAGTCGAAAACTGGCAGCCGCCGCTCCCCATCGAGCACACGGGCAAGACCCGCCAGCAGGAAGAGCTTGAGCGACTTAAAAAAGAGCTTGAAGAAATCAAGATGGCCGATGCGCTCGAAGCGGTGTCGGACATCGATGTCGAGCTGATCCAGCGGGCGCTTAACGCGCTTGGCTTCCGCGCCGGCGTTGTCGACAATCGCCTTGGCGCAGGTACGCGCGCGGCGATCCGCCGGTTCCAGTATTCAACGGTCGCCAAAGACCGGAACATGTCGGAAAATGAAAAGCAGGCCGTCGTAACCGGCGTCCTGACGCCGCGCCAGACAGTGCGACTCTTCAAAGACGCCGCTGCGTCGGATCATCCGATGTCGCAATATGTTTACGGCATCATGCATGTGCGCGGCATTGGCGTTGAGCAGAACGGCAAGACGGCGGTTAAATGGCTCGCGAATGCCGCGGATCAGAACCTCGCCATCGCGCATTACGCGCTCGGCGTCATTTTCCGCGACGGCACGACCGGCCTCAACGAAGTGTCGCCGGACGAGCGGCAATCGGCGCTGCATTTGGCGCAGGCTTCGGCTCTTGGGTACAAACCGGCGAATGACGCGCTGCGCCGGCTGAGCTTCGAATATACGCGCGATATCGAGTAGGTTAGAGGGGTTAAGATGCAACGCGCTTTGAAAAAAATCGTAAGTCCGGCGGTCGCGACCATGTGCGCCGCAGGGCTCCTTTTGGCCGACGCAGCGAACGCGCAAGGCTCCCTCGGCGGCTTTCCGATCCGCGAACCGGGCGCCGGCACGTCGTCATCGGGCGGCGGCAAGGCGAGCGCCAAACGCAAAAAAGGCCCGCTTCAGATCATTGTCGATGCGAATGGTCCGGGCCCCTACAAGAACATCTCCGACGCTATCGATGATGTCGCCGAAGGCGGCGTCGTTTACGTGATGCACGGCGTTTATAACGAATCGATCAAGCTCGATAAGTCGATCTTCATTCAGGGAGATCGCGGGCCGGGCTCCGGCGTTGAGATTTCTGCGCCCATGAACGAGCCCTGCATCAAGTTCGCGCCGAAACAGCCGACGTCGCATGCGGTTGTTGCAAACGTTCAGTTTGCGGCGAAGATCAACTCCGGCGCATCGGCCTGCGTTGACGTGCATCAGGGCGTCTTCACGCTGAAAGAAAGCGACGTTCTTGGCTCCGGCGTGCGGCCCGCTGTGCGCATCTCCGGCGGCACGGTGATGCTGGAGAAGAACCGCATCAGCGCCGGCTCTGAAGGCATTTTTGTCGAACAGCAGCATTCTCTGTCTCAGAGCTTTATTGTCGACAACAAGATCCTGCAGAACAAGGTGGGTGTCGATATCGCCTCAGGCAGCCGCGCGGACGTGATTGTCGCCGGCAATGAGATTTTCGACAATCTCGACAGCGGCGTGAAATCCTCCGGCTACGGATCGGCGAAGCTCATTGGCAACAAGATCAAGAACAATAAAGGCTCCGGCATCATTCTTGATAAATACGCCAAGCTTTCCCTCGTGCGTTACAACGAGATTGTGCAGAATGACGGCGACGGCATCGCGGTGCCCTTCGGCGTCAACGGCGTTATCGAAGACAATGACATCGTCGGCAATCACGGTCTCTCGATCTTCGTGCGCGAAGGGCTTGAGCCGAAAGTCACCAACAACTTCATTGACAACAATGACGGCGACGATGCGCGCGGCAAGAAGCGCAAGAAAAAGAAGCGTCGCAACCGCGATCGATATTAAATCCTTGCCGCCGAATGGTTTCTCGGCGGATCTGTAAAGCGCAGTACAGCGTACATTCTATCGCACTAAAGGCCCTCGGGATTTGTCCCGGGGGTTTTTCTTTGAGCGTCTGTCGAACGATGCGCGTGGTATCCGTCTTCAGATCGACGCCCGTTCTGTTCACGACGAACAAGCATTTTGTGAAGGATGCGCGTCACTGGATTTTAGCGGACAAGCAGAGAGATGAGCCATGCGGAAACTAGCCGTTCTGGCCTTCGTAACGCTCGACGGCGTCATGCAGGCGCCGAGCGTGCCGGAAGAAGACCGATCCCGTGGTTTTAGGCAAGGCGGATGGGCGCGGCCCTATTGGGACGAGGTCATGCAGTCGGTGGGCGGAGAGGCGATGAGCGCGCCTTACGACATGCTGTTTGGCCGCAAAACTTATGAGATATTCGCCGGCCACTGGCCGACCGCCCCGAAGAACGATCCCGGCGCCGCGATGATGAACCACGCGACGAAATATGTCGCGACAAAAACGCTGACAGCGCCATCGTGGGAAAACAGCCACGTGCTTGATGGTGATGTGGTTGAGGCGGTCGCGCGCCTGAAGCGCGAAGACGGCTCGTTATTGCAAATCCACGGCAGCCAGAACCTCATACAAACGTTGCTTGCGCACAGACTGATTGATGAATTCCGTTTATGGATTTTTCCCGTTGTCGTGGGTAGCGGCAAGCGCCTGTTCGAGACGCCCAGCGCGGCGCCAAACCTCATGCTCGTCAAGTCCCGCGTTTTGTCCAATGGTGTCGTAATGGGGTTTTACAGAGTTAGCGAGTGTTGAGGGGCTGTTGTGGATCTAGCGCTATTGTAATCTGTCCACAGATTATTTTGCCGAATCGCGACGGTTGTTCGCTCCATTTGTGAAAAGGCAGCCAACCCCTTGGGCGATCATCGCCACTGATGTTCTCTTGAGCAGCGTTGAAAATGGCCTGAGGAGAAGGTCCAAAATACAGGCGCATTTTGTCGAAAGGTCGTGATCTCACCCTGCTGCGTTCGCTTCGCGAACGGTCACGGTTCGTGGTGCCCCCCGCCGGAATCGAACCGGCACTCCCGCAAAGGAACTGGATTTTGAATCCAGCGCGTCTACCAGTTCCGCCAGAGGGGCTTAGGAACGCGAGAACGGCGGATGATAGGCGCCCCGTCCGTCGGGTCAAGCGGTGAAAGATAGGAAATATTTACATCCAGCTTTGAACATGTGCGCGCTTCCGTCTATCTCACATGCGAGCACTGCCGATGACCGCCGAGGACTTAGAAATGCGCGATGCAGCTCTATCGCAGGAACCGCCCCACGCCGAAAATGCCGAGAAGGCCGGCGCGGTCGCCATTCTGGGCGCGATCCTCGACCGGCTGGCGGCGCGTGCGGCCCATGCCGGCGCCTCTGACGACGGCGAGCCAGCAGCGCCGGATGAGACCGAGGCGGGGCCGACCGCGCGCCTCGGCGACGTCATCGACGAACTTGACGAGCGCGCCTTCGGGCTGTTGCTTCTGTTGCTGGCGCTGCCCTGTTGCCTGCCCTTTGTTTACATCCTCCCGCAAATTGTGGCGTTGCCCATGCTCGCGCTCGCCGGTCAACTCGCCGTGGGGCGACACCATCCCTGGCTGCCGAAAAAGCTGCATGACCGCACGTTCGCCATTGCGACCTTTCGCGGTGTTCTCGATCGCAGTGCGAAATATGTCGGTTGGGTGGAGCGGTTCACGCGCCCGCGTCTTCTTGCTGTCACGGGGCCCATCGGCGCGCGCGTTGTCGGTGTGTTGCTGCTTGCGCCTGTCGCATCCATCCTGACGCCGCTGCCATCGACCAACACGCTGCCGGGTATTGGCGTCGCCATCGCGTCGGTAGGGCTCGTTGAGCGGGACGGGGTGATGGTGATCGCCGGCCTCATCATTGGCCTGGGCTGGGTGGCGCTCCTGTTGTTTCTCGGCGTGGAAGCGGCCCATTTTATCAAGGAATGGCTGACAGCGCGCTTTTAACGCAGGCCGCATTGGCGACGGCCCGGGTTTTTGCGTTCCCCTGTGACGATCCGCTCCGGGCGCCGATTGCGCATTCGGGGTAAGGTCACAGTATGGTAGGTTGGTTCTCAAAATATTCTCTGACAGAGCGGGCGCTGCTGACGGCGTTTGTGACGAGTGCGTTGCTGCTTGCGGGCGCGCATTTCTTCGAGCGTGTCGTCGGTCTGCTGCCGTGTGCGCTCTGCCTCGATCAGCGCGAAGCCCATTGGGCGGCTCTCGGCATCTGTACGTCGGGGCTGGTGGCGGCGCTTGTTCTCAGAGCGAAAAAGGGGGCGGCCGCCGCGGTGGGCGCGGCGGCGCTCATTTATGCGTTGAGCGCGGGGCTCGCCTTTTTCCATACCGGCGTTGAATACAAATTCTGGCCCGGTCCTGCGACTTGCTCGGGCGGCGCCGGCGCCATCATCACCGACCTTGCGTCGATCGGCCAGTCTTTGAGTGCGCCAGTGGAAGCGCCGGCCTGCGATGAGGCGGCGTGGCGTTTTCTGGGCGTCTCCATGGCGGGCTTTAACATGCTCATTTCCGCCGGGCTTTTTGCGCTGACATTGCTCGCGGCGCTTTCTGAGACGCGCGCGGCGCAAAGCCTCCGCCGTGAGGCGCCAGCGCCGGTGACGCCCCTGGCGCCAGGCGGTCTCGGATGAGCGCGACGCCCAAAACGGCGTTGTCAAAGCCGCGCCGCATGCAGCCGGGGCCGCGCGCGCAGCGGATCGCCGAGATCCTGCGTGTCGATCATGCGGGTGAGTATGGCGCTGTTGCCATCTACCGCGGCCAGCACGCGGCTTTTCGCGCTGTCCCCCACAAAATGCGCACCGCCGCTATGATCAAGGAAATGGAAGAGGGGGAGGCGGAGCATCTGGAGACGTTTGACCGGCTTCTGTTGGAGCGCGGCATGCGTCCGTCGCTTCTCAGTCCGCTTTGGAACGGCGCCGGTTTCGCTCTTGGCGCAGTGACGGCGCTTATCGGTGAAAAGACCGCCATGGCGGCGACAGAGGCGGTCGAAACCGTGATCGAAGAGCACTATGCAGCGCAGGCGGACGAACTTGGCGACACAGACCCCGACCTCGCTGAAACCTTGATGCGGTTTCGCGACGAGGAGCTCGCTCACAAGGAAACCGCGCAGGACGCTGGCGCCTCCGACGCACCGCTGCACGGCGTTTTAAGCGCGATCATCGCCGCCGGATGCCGCATCGCCATCAAGGTTGCAGAAAAAGTCTGATCGCCTCGTCGTAAAATCGCGCCCATCATCCCTGGCGGCTCTGGCGAGCGCCTGCGGCGTCGGTTATGATTTCGCTGAAGGCTCTTATGCGGATTGGTGCCGCCGTTGCGCCGGTCGGCGCCGTTCACATGTTTCCGCTTTTTCGGTGAGGGCGCTTTCAACGCGTAAAAACAGTTTCTTTTGGGCGCGCCGTCCATGAACACTCAATAATGCAAGGAACTCACATGATTTCGAAAACCATTCGGCCAAGCCGTCTTGCGATGATGGCCGCAGCCAGTGTTGCATTGACGTTTGCAGGATGTGCTAAAAACAAAACCGAAGACGGCGAAACGACCGTCGCCGGCGCAAGTATTGAGGATGCTGCAAAACTCATCGCCGAGTTCGAAAAATTCAATCGCGAGTTCGGCGAGTATTCCGCCCGGGTCGCATGGGTGCAGGCGACCAACATTACGTACGATACGAACTGGCTTTTGACGAAGGTCGACGCCGAAGGCACCGAACTGGGTGTGAAGTTCGCTAACGAAGCCAAAAAGTTTAACGATGTCGAGTTGCCGGCGGATATGCGCCGCAAGATCAACGCGATCAAGCTTGGTCTCAATCTGCCGGCGCCGGAGCGTCCGGGCGCCGCTGGCGAACTGGCGGAAATCAACACCCGCATGGGATCGACCTACGCTGTCGGCAAGATCGAACTCGATGGCGAACTGGTGGCGCGTAACGATCTTGAAGTGATGATGGCGACCGTGCGCAATCCGCAACGTTTGCAGGAGATCTGGACGAAGTGGCGCGAGGTGCCGGTTGCGAAAGACGAAAACGGCAAGTCGATGAAGTCCGACTATGCCGACATGGTCACGCTTTCCAATGAAGGCGCTCGCGAGCTCGGTTTTGAGGATGTGGGCGCTATGTGGCGCTCGCGCTACGATCTTCCGCCCGCTGAATTTGCAGCTGAGACGGACCGTCTCTGGGGGCAGGTGAAGCCGCTTTATGACGAACTGCAGTGCCATGTGCGCGCTAAGCTGAACGAGCACTATGGCGACGCCGCCGTGCCGCTCGACCAGCCCATCCGGGCCGATCTTCTCGGCAATATGTGGGCGCAAAGCTGGGGCAATGTTTACGATCTCGTAGCGCCAGAGAACGCGGATCCCGGTTTCGATCTGACGGCGCTTTTGAACGAAAAGGGCTACGACGCAAAAAAAATGGTCGAGGCGGGAGAGACTTTCTTCACCTCGCTCGGCTTCGACCCGCTGCCGGAGACGTTCTGGGAGCGCTCGCAAATTACGAAGCCCGAGGGGCGTGAAGTCGTTTGCCACGCTTCCGCCTGGAACCTCGATTGGGCCGACGATATCCGCATCAAAATGTGCACGAATGTTAATGCGGATGACTTTAAGACCGTGCATCATGAACTCGGCCACAATATTTATCAGCGTGCGTATCAGGACAAGTCGGTGATCTTTCAGGACGGCGCCAATGGCGGCTTCCATGAAGCGATCGGCGATATGATCGCCCTATCTATTACGCCGGAATACCTCAACGAAATTGGTCTTCTCGACGATGTGCCGGACGCATCGAAAGATGTCGGTCTTCTGATGCAGCAGGCGCTTGAGAAAATCGCCTTCATGCCGTTCGGCCTGTTGATGGACAAGTGGCGCTGGCAGGTCTTTTCAGGCGAGTTGACGCCTGAGACCTATAATGACGGCTGGTGGGCGCTGCGTAATGAATATCAGGGCGTGCGTCCGCCGGTCGCGCGCTCTTCAGATCACTTTGACGCGGGCGGTAAATACCATATCCCCGGTAATGTTTCGTATACGCGCTATTTCATCGCTCATATCCTGCAGTTCCAGTTCCACAAGGCCGCCTGCGACATGGCCGGCTGGGAAGGACCTCTGCACCGGTGTTCTATTTACGGCGAAAAAGCTGTCGGCGAAAAGTTCGACGCCATGCTGAAAATGGGCTCATCCAAACCCTGGCCGGATGCGCTTGAGACATTCACGGGCGCGCGCGACATGGACGGGTCCGCCGTCGTCGATTACTTCGCGCCGCTCATGGCCTGGCTCGAAGAGCAGAATGAAGGGCGCCAATGCGGCTGGTAGGCGCGGAGGTTCTTTAAAATGAAAGCGGTGAAAACCCCGCCGTTCAGATCATCAGGCGTTTGTTTTAAAACGTTCGATGATCTGGATTTTTAGCGGTCGCGCCGGGGTTTGCGAAAAACCGGTGACCACTTTTTTGCCCGGCGCTACAACGCGGGGTTTTTATTTCTCCCGCGAGGCTTTTTCCGCGTGGCCGGACACGCCCTCGCGGGAGGCGAGAACGGATGCGACCTCGTCTGGCGTCACGCCGCGGCTCGCCAGCAAAACGAGCAGGTGAAAGAGCGCGTCAGCGGCTTCCTCACGCAAGGCGCTTTTATCGCCGGCGGCGCCCGCGATCACGGTTTCAACCGCTTCCTCGCCGAACTTTTTGGCGCAACGCTCGCCGCCTGCCGTCAAAAGCGAGGCGGTGTAGGAGCTTTTCGGATCGTCGCCGCGCCGGCTCTCGATCACGGCGTAGAGCCTCGATAGTACCTCGCCGAGAGTATCCGTCGTCATCGCACGCCGCCTTTCATCTTTGTACGCTGTAATCACGCCACCGGCGTGCGCGCGGGGAGCCCGGCGTCGCGCAGCGCGGTTTTGACGGCGTCGATGGAAACCTCGCCGAAGTGGAAAATCGACGCCGCTAAAACGGCGGAAGCCCCGCCGTCGCGCACGGCGTCGACGAGATGCGCCGCTTCGCCGGCGCCGCCAGACGCGATCACCGGCACATTGACCGCATCTGAAACCGCGCGCGTCAGGGCAATATCGTAGCCCGTCTTGACCCCGTCCCGGTCCATAGAGGTGAGGAGGATTTCCCCGGCGCCGAGGCTTTCGGCGCGCTGGGCGAAATCGACGGCATCGATCCCCGTTGGTTCGCGCCCGCCATGGGTGAAGATCTCCCAGTGATCGCCGACCGCTTTTGCATCGATGGCGACAACGACGCATTGCGCGCCGAAGATCTCCGCGGCCTGGCGGATCAGGTCGGGGTTTTTCACTGCTGCGGTGTTGATCGCCACTTTGTCTGCGCCGGCAAGGAGGAGGGCGCGAAAATCATCGACCGAGCGCACGCCGCCGCCCACCGTGAGTGGCATGAAGCAGCGCTCGGCGACCTGGCCGACGGCCTCCAGAAGTATGCCGCGCCCCTCGTGGCTTGCGGAAATATCGAGAAAGCAAAGCTCGTCCGCGCCGGCTGCGTCATAGGCCGCCGCCGCGGCGACCGGATCGCCCGCATCGCGCAGGTCGACAAAATTGACGCCTTTCACGACGCGGCCGTCTTTCACATCAAGGCAAGGGATAATCCGTATATTAAGCATCAGATTTCCTGAACGAGGCGCCAGAACGGCGTTTTGGTTTTAAAGGCGGCCCATGCGTTATCGACCGCCTCGGCTGCGAGAATGGCCTGCGGGGCCTGCACGCCATAGAGAAACCCTGCGGCGCGGATCACATCGTCGCCGCCGCCTTTGGCGGCATGGTCGGCGAGAAGGTGCGCGGTCGCCACATCGTTGATCTGGCCAAGCGCTTCCTGGAACCGCGACAGTTCGGCCATATAGGGCTTGCGATGTTCTTTGGGAAAGAGCGCGCGAAAGGTTTGCGCCGCATAGCGCACGCGCTTCAGCGCAATGCGCAACGGGTGGCGCCCGATCAGGCTTTGCCGGTCGATATCGGCGCCGACGAAAAGCGCGTTGGCGAGCGCGTCGTCGAGGACGGTTTGCGCAAAGCCGAGGACGGGCGCGCGCAAGGCGGGGTCTGCTCCCTTCAGCCAGGGCCGCGTGCGCCCGGCGTCAAGAAGATCGATGGAAAGGCGCCCAAACCCGCGCGAGAGAACGGCGTTGATGACATCGTCCCACGCTTCCGCGCGCTCGGCTTCCGCGCGCCGGCGCAGGCCCTGAAACCCCGCCGGCGGATAAGCGCCCTCGGCGGCGTCCGGCAGAATGGTTGTGAGAAAGACGTCCCAGTCGCGCGCTACACCGAAGAGGCGCGTCAGGCGCCGCGCGCGCTTCGCGAGCCCGAGCAGGGTCGGGTCCGTCAGATAGGGCCGGTAAAGCCGTTCAATCACCCTGAGGCGCCTGAGCGCCACGCGTAATTGCTGAAGGCCTCTTGGGTCGCGCCGTTCGAGGACAGCGGGCCGTAGCTCGATCAACCGGTTTGCGACAATGTCGATGGTTTGCCCGAGGGTTTCGTGGGCGAGATCGTCAGGGCTGACGCGGACTTTCAGCGCGCGCGAGATCTCCTGCGGCTCGTCGAAGCTTTCTTCGCTGTTCTCAAGGGCGCGCAAATCCGGGAAAAGCCCCGCCTCTTTCACCGCGACACGCGCGAAATCGAGGACCGCGCCGCCGCGCCCTTTCGGGTCGACAAGACGCACAAAGGCGATCGGCGTCGTCTGGCGCAGCCCTTGCGCATCCCACCGTTCCCTGGTGGTGAAGTGAAACGCCGCGTCAATCAGTGCGCCGCGATAAGTCAGCGCGACGGACCATTTCTCGGTCGTTGTCTTCGCCCTCGGGCCGAGGGTCGATCCCATTTGCGCCACCGGTTGGTCGAACTCAAAAACACCGCTGGGCGCGGGAAATGGCGTGTCGTCGTCAAGTTGTGTTGTGACCTCGTTCTGGCCGAGAATGCCATTGAACGCGTTCGTTCTGGAAATCACCTGCGCGCGCCCGTTCGGCGTTTCCTCGATCTCGATGGTGAAGCCGCGCGCCGCCAGGTCCTGGTCGCGGGTTTCAAAACGCGTACGCACCGAACGCGCCCAAACGCCCTTGCTGTGCCGCAGCGCTTTGATGAGCGCACTGCGCCGAAACGCCGACACCGCTTCTACGGAGCCGCTTAATGCTATTTCGGATACGCAACGGTTGTCGGATACGCGCCGCATTGGGTCGATGGGCTTCAAGTTGGCCTCCTTCGTCGGCGATCTTAAAGCAAAGAGGCCGGGCGACCACCCGTTTATGCGCGCAAAACCAGTTTCAAATCAGCGCGCCGCGGCGTCGAGCGCGGCGTTGAGATCGATGCGCCCGTCATAAAGCGCGCGCCCGACGATCACCCCGTCTATGCCGGCGTCGGCCTCGCGCAAGGCGGTGATGTCATCGAGGCTCGCAACGCCGCCCGACGCAATGACCGGGATCGAGACGGTCTCGGCGAGGCCTGCGGTTTCTTCCACATTAACGCCCGTCAGCGCGCCGTCGCGGCCGATGTCGGTGAAGATCACGGCGGCGACGCCGGCGTCTTCGAAGCGTCGCGCGATATCGGCGGAGGTAAATTCCGTGTCGCCGTCCCAGCCATCGGTTTTCACGCGGCCGTCTCTGGCGTCGACGCCCACAGCGATGCGGCCGGGAAAGGCGCGCGCGTCTTCCTTGACGAAAGCCGGATCGCGCACTGCTGCGGTACCGAGGATAACGCGCTGAACGCCCGCGTCGAGCCAGCCTTCAACGCCCGCCATGGAGCGTACGCCGCCGCCAAGCTGGATTTTTAAATCCACGGCCTCGACGATGGCGGAAACCGCGGCGGCGTTTTCGCTGCGGCCCGAAAACGCGCCGTCGAGATCGACGATGTGCAGCCAGCGGCATCCGGACTGTTCGAAGAGGCGCGCCTGATCCGCCGGTTCGTCATTATAGACCGTTGCGCTTTCCATGCGCCCATGCAGAAGGCGCACGCATGCGCCGCCTTTCAGGTCAATTGCAGGATAGACGATGAATGCGCTCATTAGTTTGTGTACCTATTAGCTGGTTGGCGCCTGCTTTAAGCAGAACGCCATTTCAAGAAATTCCCGATCAGCGCGAGGCCCGCTTTCTGACTTTTTTCGGGGTGGAACTGAACGCCGATGAGATTGTCGCGCGCGACGGCGGCGGTGACCGGACCGCCATAGTCGGCAGTGGCGACGCGCTCCGGATCATTGTCCGTAACAAGATGATAGGAATGAGCGAAGTAGAATTCCGCCCCGTCGAGGCCTTCGAGCACCGGGTGATCTGCGGCGCATGAAACGCGGTTCCAGCCCATGTGGGGCGTGCGCATATCCGGCCTGTCGTCGGCGAGGGGGCGTACCGCGCCGCCGACCCAGCCGAGCCCCTCATGACGGCCATATTCTTCACCATGCTCGGCCATCAGCTGCATGCCGACACAAATGCCCAGAAAGGGTCGTTTCTTTGCCAGGACGGCGTTTTGAAGCGCTTCGGGAACACCCTTGCGCGCTTTCAGACCGGCCGCGCAGGCGCCGAATGCGCCGACCCCTGGCAGGACCACCCGGTCCGCGCCGGCGATTGCGGCGGGGTCGTCGGTTTGCACAATCAGGGCGTTCGCGCCTGTTTCTTGCGCCGCGCGTTCAAAGGCTTTTTCAACGGACCGTAAATTACCCGATCCGTAGTCGATAATGGCGATCTTTTCCGTCATGGCGAGGGTTTAAGCAGAACGAAGCCTGTCGCGAAAGCGGTCGCCAAAAAGAAAGCGACCCCACAGGGGCCGCTTTCAGGGTTTCGGACAAAAGAGACATCGCTATTCGGAACGGCGATGTCCTGCGCACCGAAGGGTGCGTTTTTCCAAGAGAGGAAATTAGCTTGCGCGATCCGGCCAGCAGGCGTCCAGCGCGGCCACGGCGGCCGAGCTCAGCGATGATTCGTCGCCGCCGGCTTCTGCGAGCGCAAGCAATTCTGCGGAAACGGCATCATCGGCGGTTTCGCCAATGCAGCTGCATCCTGATGCATCGCCGCCAGTTTCAGTCATATAGGCGAGGCATCGTTCTTCGAGTTCGTTGGCGTTCGCAGATGCAAAGCAGACGCCAGCAGCGGCGGCGATCACGAGCAGTTTTTTCATGGGTAGAAGTTCCTCCATTTTAAGCGACTTCGGGTCCGGGATCGCCGGTCAGGGCTTCCGGGAGCCGAGTTCAGAGCGCAACGGGCATACGCAACTTGTAGCAATCGCCTCTTGCCCCAAAAGGCACCACGATCAAAACCAGACCGCGCGTCCGCGTCAATAACCGAGCGTACAAGAATGCAGTTGCGTGCGTATTCTGCGCATTACCGATCGGTCACAAACAATCTCGGGAAAACGACGGCGCCGCCGGAGAGCCTTCAACCAATGCCCGCTTTTGCGCGATGCATGCTGGTTTACCCGCCGAGGACGCCCTTGGTGGAAGGCGGCGCATCGCCGGCGCGCGGGTCGCGCTCATAGGCCATTCTGAACGCGCGCGCGGTCGCCTTGTAACAGCTTTCAATAATATGGTGCGTGTTCTCGCCATAGAGGTTTTCCACATGCAGGCAGAGCCCCGCATTCATGGCGAAGGCGTGGAACCATTCTTTGAAGAGTTCGGTATCCATCTCGCCCACGGTCGAGCGCTCGAAAACGACATTCCAGATGAGGTAAGGCCGTTTGGAGATATCGATGGCGGCGCGCGACAGGGTTTCGTCCATGGGCACATAGGCGTGTCCGAACCGGCGCAACCCCGCGCAATCGCCGAGCGCCTTGGAGACGGCCTGGCCCATGACGATGCCGGTGTCCTCCACGGTGTGGTGCATGTCGATGTGAAGGTCGCCCTCGCAGCGGACTTTCAGATCGATCATGGCGTGCTTGGCGAACGCTTCCAGCATGTGGTCGAAAAAGCCGACGCCCGTCTCGATATCGTAGTCGCCCGCGCCGTCGAGTTCGACGGCGACGAAAATTTCCGTCTCGCGGGTTTTGCGCTCCTGGGTCGCGGCGCGTGTGTCGGAACCGGCCATAAGTCGCAATCTTCTCCTTTGACGCAGCGGCGGTATCCATGAGATAGAGCCGCCGAAGAGGTTGAAATCTATTGAAGATTGGCGGGCGCGTCCACTTTTTGCGCTGCTGCGCGCCAAAAGGGAGCAGAAACGACCATGGGACGACCCGAAATGCATGCGACCACTATTCTCGCCGTTCGCCGGGGCGGCTTGGTCGCGATTGGCGGCGACGGCCAGGTCTCCATGGACAAGACCATTGCAAAAGGCGACGCCAAGAAGGTGCGCCGCCTCGCGGGCGGCAAGGTCATCGCGGGTTTCGCCGGCGCGACGGCGGACGCGTTTACCCTTCTGGAACGGCTTGAGGCGAAGCTGGAGCAGTATCCCGGCCAGCTGACGCGCGCCGCGGTGGAACTCGCGAAAGACTGGCGCACAGACCGGTATCTGCGCCGTCTTGAGGCGATGATGATTGTCGCCGACCGGGAAACGACGCTGACGCTGTCAGGCGTCGGCGATGTTCTTGAGCCGGAAAACCACGTCACCGGCATTGGCTCCGGGGGTGACTATGCGCGCGCCGCTGCTCGCGCTCTTTATGACGAGACGGAGATGAGCGCCGACGCGATTGTGCGCAAGGCGATGGCGGTGGCGGCGTCTATTTGTGTGTATACGAACGATCACTTGACGCTTGAGACGATTGAGTCCTGAGATGTGATGTGTCTTCCATGATTGGAGGATGTTAGAAGCGCCGAACTCGGAGGGTTCGCAAGGCCGACTGGCCGTGAGGCGTCAAAACCCTAATCGTCGAGATTGATGACCACCACAGCGCCGGGCTCGATGGAGACTTTCGTTTCGTCAAAAGTCGGACGGCGCAGTTTCGGCACGACATCGTTGGAAAACGAAAAAGGCTCGCTCGGCAGTCCAAGCGCGCTGCGGTCGAGTTTGCCATCGCCGTCCTCATCGAGATAAGCGGCGAACGCGTATTCGCCGGGGGCGAGCCCCCGCAGCGTGACGATGGCAAGACCGGTGTCGTCGAGGAGCGCGCCGTGTTTCATGGCTGCAACATCGAGAAAGTCCTGTTCGCTGGCGTAGACAGAGATGCGCACCGACTGGCCGGGTTCGGCGTCGAACCGCGTTTGAATGGCGGCGACGACCGCATCGGGCTTCGCATAGCGTTGAAATGGGTCGGCCGGCGGCAGGCTGTCGCCCATGGCGGCAGTCGCGCTGACGAAAAGCAGCCCAACAGCGAGCCCCAAACGCGCATTCAATGTCGCTTCCATCGTATTCGTGTCTCGCAGATCGCGCCCCGCTTCGGGCAATAACCGTCTCATCGGCGGTTCGCCGGAGCCCGTGAGCACCGGCGTCCCGCCCTAAATTGCCCTCGAAAGCGTTGCTTACAACTTAAAAATTCGCCCAATCACGCAACCGCGAGGTCTTGTGACCACAAAGCCACGGTGTTTCCACCCGACGCGGCGCGGTATGACCAGGCGCCGCCAGAGGTTGCGGGGGCCGCGCCGGCTATCCGATTGCGCGGCTGAGGCCCAAAATCACCCGATCCGGCGGTTTGTGGCCGTCGGCGAACATTTTGATGTTGATGATCATCCGCTCGCCCATGTCGATCCTCGATTCAACCGTGGCGGAGGCCATGTGCGGCAGTAGGACCACGTTGGGCGCGCTCAGGAGTTTCGGATTTGGGCTCGGTTCGCGCTCGAACACATCAAGGCCAGCGCCGGCGATGCGGCCTTCTTCGATAAGGTCGGCGAGCGCGTTTTCGTCGATGATCTCGCCGCGCGAGACGTTGACCACATAGGCGTGCGGCTGCAGGAGACCGAGATGGCGCCGCGACAGAAGATGATAGGTCGCCGGCGTATGCGTACAGTTCACGGAAATGATGTCCATGCGCGCGAGCATCTGGTCGAGGCTTTCCCAATAGGTCGCCTCCAGCTCCTGCTCGATATGCGGATTGATGGGCTTTCTGTTGTGATAATGGACCGAGATGCCGAAAACGCGGGCGCGTCGGGCGATGGCTTCCCCCACGCGGCCGAGCCCGATAATGCCAAGCTTCTTGCCGCGGACGCGCCGCCCCAGCATCCAGGTCGGCGACCATCCTTCGAATGCGCCCTGTTCGAGGGCGCGTACGCCTTCAACCAGACGACGCGGCACTGCGAGAATAAGCGCCATCGCCATATCGGCGGCGTCTTCGGCGAGAACGGAAGGCGTGTTCGTTACGGTGACGCCGCGTGCGTTCGCCGCTTTGATGTCGATATGATCGACGCCGGCGCCGAAATTCGCAACGAGTTTTAAGTCTTCGCCTGCCGCTTCAAAAAAGTCAGCATCCAGATGATCTCCGAGGGTCGGTGCGATGACCTCTGCGCCGCGCACATGGTCGATCAGCGCCTGGCGCGTCAGCGGCGCATCGTCTTCGCGCAGTGACGCATCGAAAAGATCGGCGAGGCGCTCCTCCACCGCTGGCGGCAGCTTGCGGGTAACCGCGACTTTGATTTTACCTGTCGTCATAGCCTCGCATTCATCGTCTCGCGTTCTGTCGAAGGGCGGTCCCGCTCATCCTTTTCGTCCGCGTTTTTCCGTCGCTTTTTCCGGCCGCCGCCAGTCGTTGCCGGCGAGTGATTAACCGGTGATTAACCTTGGGCGCTGTAGGTAAGTTTTTCTTAACACTTAATTTGGCTCATCCCTACAGCATGTCTCGACCGATTTTACTTCTATTAGCGGTTTCGGCCGCGTCTTTTTTGAGTTTGAGCCTGTCGGCGCCGGCGGCGCAAGCGGCTGCGGACGAAACGACGGCTGCCGAGGCGGGAGCCGTAGCTGCTGCGGGAACGACGCCGGCGAAAGTGCGCCACGATACGCCCTCGCGTTTGCCCGTGCCGCGATTCGCGGCCCTCAAGGCGCCGAAAACCTTCTGCCGCATCGGGCCGAGTTTCGAACATCCCGTGCGCGTCACCTTTTTGCGCAAGGGCCTGCCGGTCATCATCGTTGCGGAAACCCGCGATCACTGGCGAAAAATTCAGGACCGCGATGGCGATACCTGCTGGACCCATAAGTCGAAACTTTCCGGCGTAGACACTGGACTGATCGCTGCCGGGGGCGCGACGCTTCTCGCCCGGCCAACCGAGGCGGCGCCGGTGACGGCGGAGCTTGGGCCGGGGGTGATTGTCGCGATCGAAAAGTCGCGCGGACCCTGGCGGCGCGTCGTTGTCGGGCGCATGCGCGGCTGGACGAAGGCGGAGCATGTCTGGGGCGCCGGCGCCGCGGAAGCCGCGGTTCGCCGCGATTGACGATCGCCGCCGCCGCCTTTACCTAAGGCGCATTCGCGAGCGAGCAGCGCGCGCGTTTTGCGACGCAAAAGGCTCAAGCAAAGTCCGGCGCCGTATGGTTTGAATGCGCGCCGCCTTAATTTCACCGCTCCCTCGCGCGAAATGTTAAACAAACGGCTGCGAGGCCGTGGTTTCGGGGTCGCAACGTCAGCCTATGACTGAAAAAAACAGCTTCAACCGCGAAGAACTGCTTGAATGCGGGTATCATGGATTCCGCGGGCCGGGCACGGCGCAATTGCCGGTGCCGCCTATGTTGATGTTCGATCGCGTAACCAATGTCGATTCAAGCGGCGGCTCTTATGAAAAAGGCAAGATCGTCGCCGAACTCGACGTGCATCCGGACCTTTGGTTTTTCGATTGCCATTTCCCCGGCGATCCGGTGATGCCGGGATGTCTCGGGCTTGACGCGCTTTGGCAGCTGCTCGGGTTTTTCCTCACCTGGTCGGGCCTGCCCGGCAAGGGACGCGCGCTGGGCGCCAAGGAAATCAAGTTTTCCGGTCAGGTTGAGCCGGACTGTTCGCTTGTGCGTTATGAACTTGACGTCAAGCGGGTAATGAAAGGAAGTTTGGTTCTGGGGATTGCCGACGGCGTTCTCGTTGCCGACGGCAAGACCATTTATCAGGCGAAAGACCTTCGGGTCGGGCTTTTCTCCGATAGCCAGTTAAACAGCGGCGCTGACTAGACGATCGCCGCGGAAGGGAGACGGGGCTTATGCGCCGCGTGGTCATCACAGGAATGGGTATCGTGTCGCCGATTGGCGACAATGTCGATGAGGTCGCGGCGTCTCTGCGCGAGGGCCGCTCCGGCGTCACGCATGCGGCGTCCTTTGCTGAGCACGGGTTTCGATGCCAGGTGCATGCAAGTCCGAAAGTCGACGTAGAAGAAGCGCTCGACCGCAAGACCCGCCGGTTCATGGGTGTCGGCGCAGCGTGGAACTATATCGCCATGCAGCAGGCGATCGCCGATGCGCGTCTTGCGGACGATGAAATCTCGCATCCGAAAACCGGCATCATCATGGGCTCGGGCGGGCCGTCGACAGCCGCCATTGTGGAAGCGGCCGACAAGACCCGCGCCAATGGCAATACGCGCAAAATCGGCCCGACACAGGTGCCGAAGGCGATGTCGTCCACCAATGCGGCGACGCTCGCGGTGCCGTACAAAATTCTTGGCGTCAATTATTCTATTTCATCCGCCTGCGCCACATCGGTGCATTGCATCGGCGCGGCGGTCGAGCAAATCGCCTGGGGCAAGCAGGATGTGGTGTTTGCCGGCGGTGGCGAGGAGCTGGACTGGACGCTCGCCAATCTGTTCGACGCCATGGGCGCCATGTCGACGAAGTTCAACGACACGCCGGAACGCGCGAGCCGCGCTTACGATAAAAACCGCGACGGTTTCGTCATCGCTGGCGGCGCTGCGGTGGTGGTCTTGGAAGAGCTTGAGCGCGCAAAGGCGCGCGGCGCGACCATCTACGGCGAAGTCGTCGGTTATGGTGCTAACTCTGATGGCTACGATATGGTGCAGCCGTCTGGCGAGGGCGCTGTGCGCTGCATGAACCTTGCTCTTGAAACGACGCGTCAGCCTGTCGATTACATCAACACCCACGGCACCTCGACGCCGGTGGGCGACAGCCGCGAAACGGGCGCCCTGCGCGAGGCGTTTGGCGATAAGGTCCCGCCCTTTTCGTCCACCAAGTCTCTGACCGGTCATTCCCTCGGTGCGACAGGCGCGCAGGAAACCGTTTACGGCCTCATCATGATGCGCGACCGGTTCCTCGCCGCGTCGGCGCATATCGATGAACTCGATCCGGAGTTCGCCGATTTGCCGGTCATCCAGGAACGTGTCGACGACGCCAAAATCGACTGCTTCTTGACCAATAGTTTCGGTTTCGGCGGCACCAATGGGTGCCTTTCCATCGCGCGTTACGACGGCTGACGCCCAACGCCGCTTCCAGACAAAGAAGTTTTTTCTTGTGAGTCAGATGTTCGACAGGCTGCGCGCATAGGCGCCCGGTGTTTGCCCGAACACTCTGACATAATGTCTGTTCAGGTGGCTTTGATCGTAGAACCCGCACGACGCCGCGATATCCGGCAGCGCTTCGCCGCGTCCGATTTGCCGGTGCGCCGCCGCGAGCCGCCGCGCCGTAAGATACGCATAGGGTGTTGCGCCTACCTGTTTTTTAAACATGTGAATGAGGTGCTGTGCGCTCCACCCGACCTGTTTTGCAAGGTCATGGAGTGAAAGACTATGCGCGTAAAACGCGTCGATATAGTCGCGCGCCTCCGTGACCTTCTTTTCCCAGGCGCTTGTGGCGTAGGGCCGTGGATCGTCGCCAGGCGAGCCGCGCAGCAGGGAGGTAATCTCTATAAGGATTATATCAATCGCCATCGGATCTTTATCGCGGGCGATGTTGCGGATTTTCCCCGCGAGCTGGTTTGCTGCGGCGCCGGCGATGATGGGCGCTTTTTTCTCAAAAGACGGCATGTGTATTTCGCCGCCGACGGATTGAAACCATGCGGGTGTCAGATAGAGCGACGCATACCGCCAGGCGCCGCGTTCATAGGATCGCGCGCCGTGCACGGTGTCGGGCGGGATCAGATAGACTACGCCTGTCGCAACCGGAATATCTTCGTTGCGGTATCTGATGGTTTCGCGTCCGTCCGTGACAACGCCGAGGGTCAGACCGTCATGGACATGGGGCGGGAACTCAAAATCCCGGCACGCGGCGTCGACAAGTTCAGCGCCCGCGCAGAGGGTGCGGCTCGCTGATTTGAAACGCCTCGCGGCATGCGCGTGGTTCTTCTTACTCATCGACACATCCGAATAACGTCCAAGACAACAGAACGATTGGGGACAAGAGTGGCGAATTGCCGGTCAACGCGCAAGGAGCCCATAATGCCAATCCGAGCCATAATACGGGTGTTTTTCGCCGCCATGTCGCTGACCTTCCCGCTTAGCTCCATGGCGGCCGAAAGCGTCATCGAACGACGCGTTCATATCGAAGCCGGCGATGTTGTTCTGGGCGCTTCGCTCTATCGGCCGTCAACCGCGCGCGGGCTCCTGCCGGCGATCGTCACGGCCCATGGCTCCGCCGCGTCTACCAGGGAGGGTGTTGGCTTCTACACCCATCGCGCCCTCGAAATGGGGTTTGCGGTATTGTCTTTCGACAAACGTGGCGTGGGGGAAACATCCGGACAGCACTACCCTTTCGACGTCGAAAGCAGCGACCAAGTGTTCAACGATCTCGCATCTGATGTCGCCCACGCGGTGCGCTGGTTTGCAACGCAGGACGGCATTGACGCGTCGCGCATCGGTTTGTTCGGCGGCAGTCAGGCCGGATGGATCATGCCGCTCGCGGCCTCGAAGGAGCCGATCGTCAGTTTTATCGTCATCGGCGAAGGCGTGCCCCTCAGCGCCGGCAGAGAAAACGCCCACGAAAAATACCTGATGGCGCGCGGCGGGGTCGACGGCGATGTTTCTCCCGTCCTCATCGCAGCAGCGGACGCCTTTATCGCCGCGTTCGATGGCGTGGAAGGGTACGATCCGGAACCCGTGCTCCTCGCGCTCGATATCCCGGTTTTATGGATTTTTGGTCTCCGGGACGCCGTTATTCCTGTATTGCCATCGATCGCACGTCTTGAACGCCTGATTCGCGATGGCAAGGCCAATAACGACGTGGTCGTGCTCCCGTTTGGCGACCACAGCTTCAACAATCTCGCGACGGGCGAGCGGTACGATCTCGTCGACGTCATCGAGCCATGGCTTCGAAAACACGCGATTATCGACTGAAAATCGCCAAGAACAACAAGAATAAAACGCACTCGCACGCTCATACTTTCGTCCAGCGGTTGATTCCGTTACAACGCCGGCAAATAGCACGCTCATCGCACAGCCCATGCGCGCTTCGAGCGAGCGTCGATACGCTAATATTCAGCAAGGATTCTATTATGACCGGCGAAGCTACTTTTCCGAAAGGCGACCTGATGAAAGGCAAGCGCGGCCTCATCATGGGCGTCGCCAACAAGCGTTCCATCGCCTGGGCGATTGCTCAGCAGCTGCATGCGCAAGGCGCCGATATCGCTTTTACGTATCTCAATGAGGCGATGGAGCGGCGCGTGCGCCCGCTCGCGGAAAGTCTTGGGGCTGACCTTATTTTAGAATGCGATGTGACGTCGGACGCTTCCATGGAGGCGACATTTACGGCGGTGCGCGAGAAATGGGGCGAGATCGATTTCCTCGTTCACGCGATTGCCTTCACCGATAAAACGGCGCTGGAAGGTTCTTTCGTCGAGAACACGACACGGCAGATTTTTAAAGACACGATGGACGTGTCGGCGTTTTCATTCGTTGACGCCGCTGCTCGCGCGGCCGGTATGATGAAGCCCGGCGGATCGATGATCACGCTCACTTATCTCGGCAGTGAACGGACGGTCCCGAATTACAATGTCATGGGCGTCGCCAAGGCCGCCCTGGAAGCGTCCACCCGTTACATCGCGCGTGATCTCGGCCCCAAGGGCATCCGCGTCAACGCGATTTCCGCCGGGCCTATCAAGACGCTCGCGGCGGCGGGCATTTCATCGGGCAGCCATATGTTCTCGTTCAATCGCGCGGCGAGCCCCTTGCGCGACGACACCGATCCCAAAGGCGTCGCTGGCGCGGCGCTTTATCTTCTGTCGGACCTCGGCGCGTCGTGCACCGGCGAAACGCACCACGTCGACGGCGGTTTCCATATGGTGGCGATGCCGGACGAGGATGCGCTTGTTCACGATTGAAAAGGTGCTATTGAGCATGAAAAAAGCGTTTTCCGGCTCGGTTGGGACGGTTCCCATCGGCCGAAAAACGCTTTTGCGTAATTAAATCAAAAGATGAGGGGTTATGAACCCTCGGCCACCTTTTTCAGATTTTCGAGGCCGCGCGCATAATCCTTGCCCACCATGTCGTCCATGAAGAAGCCCATATAGGTCGCCATGGGCTGCATGTGGATCGCCATGCCCTCGCGCATGGCGGTGTCGAGCGACCACACCACCTTGGTTGCGCCGTCTGCAGCGGGGGATAGCTTGAACGTCGCCTCCGCAACGCCCATCCCGTCAAACTCAAGCTGCGTGACGAGACGGCTTGGCGCTTCGAGTTCGGTGATTTCCTGAGAGCCGTTGCCGACTTTCGGATGGTCGCTTTGCCAGGCCATTTTCTGGCCGACGCCCGCGCCCGTGAGCGTGTATTTTGCATCGGGGTCGATTTTTGCCCAGGGCGACCAAGCATCCCAGGCACCAAAGTCGCTGATAAGCGCAAAAACCTCTTCTTGCGGCGCCGCGATGACGGTTTCGCGCTCCACATGGACCTTGTCTGGCAGGACAAATCCAAGAACGATTAAAATAGCGATGAGGGCGACAATGCCGCCCAGGATCTTGCCAATCATGGTCGATAACTCCCTTTTCCCGAGGTTAACCATACCGGAAAAGCGCACGGACGTCATCGCCTTAAAATTCAACCCTGGAATATCCGGTTTTCAATCCGAAACGAAATTTCAAAACGCTCAGGACACAGGTTTGGGCGGGTAAAGCGGCGTGGCCGGGCCTGGGGCGCAATTCACGAACCACCGCATTGGATGGCGCTGGGGAACGCGCGCGACGAAAGCGCCATTATGGGGATAGTACCAGACCGCATCGAACGTCCCGTCGGTCTTCAGCGTGGCGCGCCATTTGACCATGCGCTCGACGCCGCCATAGGGCTCGAGATTTTCATGATCGGCCGGCGGTTCGCCGAGAACAGCGAGATTGATGGCGAACGCGTCGAGCTGAACCTCTACATCGGTGTCGTTGCGCACCGAAACCCAGATCGGCGTGGAGACATGTTCGATGGTGCGGTCTGGATTGGCGCGGCCGCGCGCGCCCCAGGCGACACGGATATCGCATCCATGCCGTATGGCCGACACAAGGTGCGCAGCGTCGCCCTCGATCACCGCGCCGTTTGCATCATGGGAAAGAGCGAGGCGCCAGGGGCTCTGATCGCCCCGGCATGCTGTCAGAAAAACAAGAGCGAGAACAAAAACGATGCGCATACCGAAGGGTAGCGCATCGTTTGGTGAGGCCAAAATGTGTTTCGACGAAAGGAGGCTTGCGCTCGTCAGTCCGTCAGTCGTCGGTTTTTTTCTTGCGGTGATCGACCTTCTCGGCGATGCGCGCAGATTTACCGCGACGTTCACGCAGATAGTAAAGCTTCGCCCGGCGCACCTTGCCGCGCCGTGTGACGCTGATGGAATCGACCAAGGGCGAATAGATCGGAAAGACGCGCTCGACGCCCTCGCCGAAGGAGATTTTCCGAACCGTGAAGCTCTCGTTGAGGCCGCCGCCGCCGCGCGCAATGCACACGCCTTCAAACGCCTGGATGCGTTCGCGCTCGCCTTCTTTCACTTTCACATTGACGCGGACGGTGTCGCCCGGCGCGAACTCCGGCACGTCTTTGCCGAGTTCTTCCATGTGCTCTTTTTCGAGCTGTTCGATAATGTTCATCGCTTCGGTTCCTTGTTGTTGTCGCGCCGGATAGGACCGTCTGCTTGAAACCTCTCCCAGAGGTCTGGTCGTCGCGTTCGCGTTATTTCTTCCGCTTGTTCGCGCCGCCAGGCGGCGACTTTCTGATGGTCGCCCGATAGCAGCACATCCGGGATCGCCCGGCCTTCGAATTCTCGTGGGCGCGCATATTGGGGATATTCCAAAAGCCCGCCCTCAAAGCTTTCTTCCCCCAGAGAGTAAGTGGAGCCCAATACCCCGGGGATAAGCCTGACGCAAGCCTCGATCAGCGCCATGGCGGCGATTTCCCCGCCGGCGAGGACAAAATCGCCGATGGAGATTTCCTCGGCGTTGCGCGCCCCCAGTAAACGCTCGTCGACCCCCTCGAAACGCCCGCATAAAACGACGACGCCGGGCTCGACGCTGAGCCCGCGCGCGCGGGTCTGGGTTAACGGCGCGCCGCGGGGGGAAGGGTAGATCAACCGGCGCCCGTCTGCCGGAATGCTATCGATAGCGGCGGCGAGAATATCGGCGCGCATGACAAGGCCGGCGCCGCCGCCAGCGGGCGGCGCGTCCACGGAACCGTATTTATTGTCCGAAAAGTCACGAATATTGACCGTGTCGAGCGCCCAGCGCGCGTCGCCGGCGGCGCGCCCGAGAACGGAAGCGCCGAGGGGGCCGGGAAAAAGCTCCGGGTAAAGGGTAAGAACGGTCGCGCGCCACATGAGCTTGCCTTCGCATGGCCGTGGGAGCGGTGCAAGCTAGCGAACAGCGCGCCGTTCGGCCGCGCCGGCTCACGGAAATTTGTGGCGGTGTTTTGCCGCAATTTCGCCAATTTCGGGGCAAAGGCGCACAATATGCGCATATGCCCTGAAGAATTAACTTGTATTAAGGGCCTTAAACACGAAATGTCCGTGTTATGACGCTGGCGTCGCCACGCGTTTTCGGGGCCTATTCATCGATTTCCATCGTTACGAGCGAGAGCCAAGTTTTGTCCGGCACGCCAGTTATTTGCGATCTGACGCAGTCCTACTCTGCGAAAGGCGGAGGGATCAGGACGTATCTCGCTGAAAAGCGGCAGTTTCTCATTGAAAACTCCGACGCCCATCACTGTCTTATCGTCCCGGGCGAAGAAGACCGGATTATCGACGAAGGGCGCTGGAGCCGTATCGAGATCGCCTCGCCGAAGGTGCCGGGCAGCCCGAATTATCGCCTGCTTCTGCGCTCGCCGGCGGTTGTGAAGGCGCTGCGCCACGTCATGCCGGATACGATTGAATGTCTCGACGCCTATAATCTGCCATGGGCGGCGCTTTATCACCGGCGCAAATTTCCGCGTACGGCGCTGATTGCGGGCTATCACACGGATTTTCCAACCGTTTACGTAGAAAAGTTCCTGGCCAAACGCGTCGGTAAAACGCTTGCGCGCGGCATGAAGTCCCTTTCCTACAAATACGCCGCCAATCTCTATCGCCGGTTTGACGCGTTTTATACGCTGACCGAAAGCGCGGCCGCGCATTTTGAGACGCTCCGGACACCGGGCGCGAAAATCCTGCCGCTGGGCGCTGACACAGTGTGCTTTGATCCTAATAAAAGGTCCGCAGCGCTGCGCACAGAACTGGGTGTCGGCGATGACGGCCCGCTCCTGATTTACGCCGGGCGCATCGATCGGGAGAAAAAAGCGCGCGTCATCGTTGAGGCGTTCAAAAAGCTGCCGGCGAGCTGGCGCACGGGCCTCGTGATGCTGGGCAACGGTAATGAGCGAGAAGCCCTGGTGCGCGAATGCGAAGGCTATAACGCGCATTTTCCGGGCTATGTGGATGATCGCCAGACCCTCGCGAAATATCTTGCGTCGTCGGATATCTATGTGTCGGCCATGGAAGACGAGACGTTCGGCATTTCTGTTGTCGAGGCGCAATCGGCCGGTTTGCCTGTCGTTGGCGTGCGCGCCGGCGCCATGGTCGACCGGGTGCGCCCCCATCTTGGCCGTCTCGGCGCGCCGGGCGACGCCGGCGAGATGGCGGCGAACATCGCCGCGGTCTGGATGGACCGCCTCTCGCCCATGCGCGATCATGCGCGCCAGCACATTCTTGATAACTTCTCATGGCGCATGACATTCGAGGCGCTCTATTACGACATTTATCGCAAGGCGATTGCCGCCCGCGCGCCGGAACTCCTGAACGGCTTTCTCGGTCAATCGCAGGGCGTGCGCAGGAAAGCGATTTAGCGGTTTCGCGTCTCCTGCCGCTTTGTATTCCCCTCCGTTCTGATGCGCCACCGAGCCCGGAAGGGTTCGCAAGGCCAATTGGCCGCCGCCCGCAAGGGCGCCCCGCCGGAGGCTGGCGCGTAGCGCCTGGCCGCGAGGCAAATAAACCAAAAAAAGAAGGGACGTTTCCCCGCTTGCGTGGGGTTAGGCGTCTGCAACATTACTTTTCGGGGGCGTTTGAACTCGGCGCGCCATCGCCCGCCGGCGGGTCGTCGCCGATGTTGATGGCGTCGCGGCGCACCGTGATGCGGCGTGCGCTGATGTCGACAAGCGGCGCGTTTTCTTTTGTGAACGCAAAAAGCCTTTTGCCGTTGACGTCCGGAATATTGTCCAGCTCGATCAGGTCGTCGGCGCCGAAATTGAAGACGGCCGAAACCTGGCCAAAGGGTGCGCCGTCTTCGTCGATGGCGGTAAGACCGACGAGGTCGTCCAGGTAAAACTCGTCTTCGTCCAGCGCATCGAGCGCCAAGCGCGCCACATAAAGGCGTACGCTCTTCAGCGCTTCTGCGTCTTCGCGGCTCGTGATTTCCGGCGCGGTGGCGATGACGATGCCTTGTTTTGCAAGCCCGGTGACCTGCAACGTAAAATGGCGCGCGCCGTCTTCGCTCGTCACCGGCCCGTAGGCCGCAACGGCTTCAGGCATTTCGGTGAAGCTCTTTATCCTGACTGCGCCGCGCACGCCGTGGGCGCCGGCGATGGCGCCAAGGCAAACGCGGCGTTCGTCCGGGCTCGGTGCTTTCTTCGTCAAGGCGCGTCGTCCGAATGATGCGGCTGGAAGAGCTTGCCGTCTTCGGTCCAGTAAACGATGGCGAGCGCGATGGCGCCGAACGCTACGAAGCCGATCACAATCGGCAGTGTGGTGCCGTCATAGGCGCGCGCCACGAGACCGCCGAGCGCGCCCGCGAGCGTTGTACCGGCAAAACCGTGCGCGGCTGCGGCGGCGCCGGCGATATGGCCCATGGGCTCCATCACGATAGCGTTGGTGTTCGGACCGATAAGGCCGAGCGCAAAAAACGAAAGCGACGTACAGGTCATAAACACCAGAAACTTGTCGCCGAGCATGTAGACGATGGCGAAGTGAATAATGTTGACCACGATGAAAAGAGCGAGGGCCCAATGCGTCAATCGTCGCATGCCGTAGCGCGACACGAGCGAGGCGTTTAAAAAAGAGGCGGCGGCGAGCGAAATCGCGATGGCGGCGAACGCGATCGCGAACCGGTCGCCGATCTCGAACGTTTCAAGAAAGATCTGTTCCGAAGCGCTGATGTAGCCGAACAGCGCGCCGAAGCAGAAGGCGGCGGCGATGGTGTAGCCCATGGCGGTTTTGTTGCCGAGGAACTGGCCGTAGGTCGCCGCGATAACGCGGGCGTCAATGGGTTTCGTCTTTTCTGGCGTTAGCGTCTCGGGCGTGCGAAACGCCACCCAGACAGTCAGCGCCACGCCGTAAAAAAGCAGCACTGCAAAAATCATCCGCCAAGGGCCGAACGCCAGAACGATTTGTCCGAGTGCGGGCGCAATGATTGGCGCCGCCATGAAAACGGTTACGGCGAATGACATGACCTTCGCCATGGTGCGCCCTGAATGGAGATCGCGCACAATAGCGACGGCGGCGACGCGCGTTGCGGCCGTCGACGCGCCCTGGATCATGCGCGCCACGATAAGCGTCGTGAATGTCGGCGCCATGACGCAAAACACCGACGCCATTGTGTAACCGGCCAACGACCAGAGCAGAACGCGCTTGCGACCGAAACGGTCGACAATCGGCCCAAAGAGCAATTGTGACAGACCGTTGGCGACCACATAAAGAACGATGATCAACTGTCGGTCGTTATCCTGCGCTGCGCCGAGATCGGCGCCGATCTGACCGAGCGCGGGCAGCATCATGTCGATGGCGAGTGCGTTGAGCGCCATGGCGGCGGCGACGAGCCCGACAAGCTCTGCAAAGGCCATGTTGGGCGTTTTTGCAGCGCCTTCGGCCGGCGACGGGGTAACTTGTGTCATGTCGCCCGGTTACGCCGCCGCGCGATGAATGGCAATGCTTTGTGCGATGTGCATTCAGCTGGTGGTTTGTGGCGGCGCTTAGAAAACGGCGCTAAAGTTCCCGTTCGCGGCGTTTTGGGATGCGCTTTTAAAAGGGGACGCAATGGCGGAACATCAAACCGGCGGCGACGGCGCTGGCGCGCGCAACAGCGTCCGTCCAGAAAAACCCGTTTCCGCGGAAACAGCGAAAATTTACTGGCGTGAGAACGTGAAGCTGTTGTGCGTTTTGCTTGCTGTCTGGTTCGCCGTCTCATTCGGCGCTGGCATTTTACTGGTTGAGCCGCTCAACCGGATCACCCTCGGCGGGTTCAAGCTCGGCTTCTGGTTTGCGCAGCAGGGCTCCATCATCACCTTCGTGATTTTGATTTTTATCTATGGCGCGCGCATGCGGATATTGGAGCGGCGTCTCGGTATTGGCGATGAGGGCCCTGAAAAGAGCCGCCAGTCATCGGTCGAGTAGCGCTTCGAGGGCGTTTTCGCGATCAAAATCTGAATCGATGCCTTCCGCTGCGTCCCGATAAGCGACCAGAAGCTCCGGCGCGGCGTCGAATTTTTCTGCAATCGCCACAAGCGCGAGGCGCTTGTCATAACTGCCGTCGATATCTTCCGTGGCGTCGATCAGCGCGCGCCAGTCTTCCGCTCGCGCAACGCCGCCGGCCGACACGACCCTTTCGATGGAGACGCGCTTGTCGTAGTCGGAATCGATACTGCCCAGCCCGTCCAGCCAGGCGTCGCGGAAGGAGGCGTTTTTCGTAAAGTCCGGCGCGGTAATTTCCAAAAGCGTGCGCATGTCGTGATCGCTGTCGATGGCGCGGGCGGCGGCGGCGAGAATGCGCGGCGCGCCTTCCTCCATCAGCGCGTCATTGTCGAGGAGCGCGAGCGCGGCCTGGCGCAGGTCATGATCGCTGTCGATCCGCCGGAACATATCGAGAGCGAGATCGGTGGTTTCGTTGTCGAGGGGACGTTTGGCGATTGCTTCCACAAGCTTTCTGAGGTCGTGGCTGCTGTCGATAGAAGCCGCCGCCGTCAACAGGGCCGGCGTCAACGATGCGGGCACGTCCTCATATTGCAGGATCGCCTGCAAAGACCGGCTCAGTTCGTGATCGCCTTCGATGGCGCTTGCATAGCCGATCAGCGCGTCGATTTGCTCGGCGTCGAGGTCGGCGGTTTTGGTCAGCGCCATGACATATCGGCGAAGCGCATGATCGCCTTCTAACAGTGCGATCTCCTCAAGTACGGCGTCGGCGCCGCCGATCCGGACAAGCGCCGCGACCCGTTCTTTCGCGTTCATGCCGCTTGCGCGCAAAAATCCCTTGAGGAGCACTGCGATTTCTTCATCGGTTTCGGCGCTGACAGGTTGTTTTTCGTTATCGACATAAAGGCGTCGCGAAATCTCGTCTTCGTCGTCGCGCTTGAAGACCGCGCGTCGCTCGACCCCGTCTTTTTTCAGGAAGATTTCGAGATATCGCTCAAGCTTTTCGATATCGGCGCCCGAGGCGGAGACCTTGAAAGGGCCGCGCCATTTGGCTTTTAGAAAACGACCTTCGTCCTTTAAGATAAATTCGCCCTCGTCGCCGCTTTCGACATGCTGCACCGAGCGCTCTTCGCCGCCATCGATATCGACCTCCCGGGTCGTGTCGTTCAGCGCCACGGCGAAAAAAACCGACAGAAGAATAGCGCCGACAGTCATCGCAGCGAGGGTTCTGATATTGTTCATTCGTGATCGCACCTGATCGTTGGCGAAGGCCTCGCGCCCATGGGTGCAAAGCCGCTTCGCCTTTTCGCATGAGTATTATAAGCAAATCCTTGCCCTGGCCAAACGGCTCGCCGCACCCGGCGCTCGGCAGGGCGAGAAAACGCGCCGGTTAACCGTTTTCCGTGGTTTGGAGCCCGTGCGCCGCCGCGAGATAGTCGGCGGTGCGCATTTCCATGAGGCGCGACACGGTGCGCTCAAACTCAAATGCGCCGTCGCCGGCGGGGTAAAGATCTTCCGGTTCGGCGTCGGCGGAGCAGACGAGCTTCGTGCGGGCGTCATAGAGCGCATCGATGAGGGTCACAAAGCGTTTTGCTTCGTTGCGTGACGCTGGCCCCATCATGGGAATGGCGTCGACAAAGACTGTCGAATACCGGCCGGCGATGGCGAGGTAGTCGCTTGGGCCGAGCGGGTTTTCACAGAGCGCCGCGAAAGCGAAACGCGCCGCGCCGCGGGCGGTGCGCGGCGCCTCCAAGCGCCGTCCCTGCACCTCCAGCGTCTCCGCCTGTTCGGTCGCGCCGCAGATGAGATCGGCCCAGGCGGCGTCCATGGCCGCGTCCGCCTCTGGTCCCAGCGGATGATAGTAGACAGGCGCGCGCTCGAATTTCGCGAGACGGTAGTCTTCCTTTGCGCGCAGTTCGTGAACGTCGAGGCGCTCTTTCAGTGTTTCGATGAAGGGAACGAAAAGCTGGCGGTTGAGACCGTCCTTGTAGAGATCGTCAGGCACGCGATTGGAGGTCGCAACGACGACGACCCCGTGAGCGAATAGGGCGTCGAAAAGGCGCCCGAGGATCATGGCGTCGGCGATGTCGCTGACCTGGAATTCGTCGAAACAGAGCAACATCGCCTCGTCGGCGAGATCGTGCGCGACGGGACCGATAGGGTCGTCGGGCGCTTTTTTATCGAACGCCTTGTGCCGGCGCCGTTCGCTTTCGTCCGCGCCGCGCCATTTTGCGATACGCGCATGGGCGTCGGCCATGAACTCATGAAAATGTACGCGCCGTTTAGCGGCGACATCCGTGTTGTTGAAGAAGAGGTCCATGAGGAGGGTTTTGCCGCGCCCGACCCCGCCCCAGAGGTAAAGTCCGCGCGGCGCCGACGGCGTGCGCGCAAAAAGGTTCATGGGAAATGCAGCATCGCGGCGGCTCGCGTATTTCAAAACCGCCTCATGCAGCGCTTGCAGGCGCGTCACCGCCTCTTCCTGCGCCGGGTCGGGCTGCAGCGCGCCGGACCGGACGAGGTCTCGATAGCGTTTGGCGGGGCCTTTCTTCATCGGCGCGCCTATAGCCCAATCCGTCCGCGTCGTCACGGGCAGGTAGCGCGCGGGTAGGGCCTTGGTAACGCCGGCGTAGCGGCGGGCCCTACCGGGGCCGCCCGGTCATCCCCGGCCCGTTTCAAGAAAGCCGTCGATCTTTTTCTTGATGCCCGCAAAGACCGTCTCGAAGGCGTTCCGTATGGCTGCGTCATCGCCTGTCGCAGCAGCGGGATCGGGGAAACTCCAGTGAAGTTTTTCGGGCGCCGTTCCGCCCGCGTCCGTGGGCCATACCGGACAGACCTCGCCGGCGGCGTTATCGCAGACGGTGACGACCACATTCATGACGGGGCTCTCTGCGCTCGCAAAAACGTCCCAGCTTTTCGATTGCGGTTCTGGTGCGTCCGTCTTGAGTAGGGCCTTTTCGCTGAGCAGTCGGAGCGCGGCCGGGTTGGGCTCGCCCGTCGGTTTCGATCCGGCTGAAAAGGCGCGCCAGACGCCCTCGCCGGCGTGGTTCATATAGGCTTCCGCCATGATGGAGCGGGCGGAATTGCCGGTGCAGAGAAAGAGGATATTGCGCATGGATCGGTCTTTCAGGGCTCTCCGCTTAGCAGCAGGCGTGCTGCTTTACTGCGTGCGCGGCGAGGACGCTGCGGTCCGGCTGTGCGCCGAAGGTCTCGCTGTCGCCGAATGTTCTGAAAAGCTCCCACACGGCGCCCTGCGGATCGCGGGCCCAATATTTGTCCGACGTGGCGTAGCAGCAGGTGGTTTGGTCCTGCTTCATGAGCGAGGCGCCTTCCGCGCCGAGTCGTTCCGCGATGGCGTCGAGTTCTGCGCCGCTGTCGAGGGACAAGCCCACATGATCGACGCCGCGCGCGCCGCATTTGGTCGAGACGGCGATGTTCGCCGCCGGGTCGTCGAGGAGCCATTTGGCGTAGTCGTCTTTTTGCTGATCGGGGCCCACGCCGAACATAGCGGTATAGAAATCAACGGACTTTTCGAGGTCGTCGGTTTTGATGTGGATATGCAGGCGTTTCATCAGGCTGTCTCCTTTATGACGTAAGGGCCGCAAAGCCTTTTGTCCCCGCGGCAGCAGTCCGCGAGCAGGAAGTCGATCAGCTCGCGCATGCCGCCATAGTCGGCGGCGTAAATGATCCGCCGCCCATCGCGTCGCGACAGGACGAGGCCGGCGCGGACGAGTTCCTTCAAGTGAAAGGAGAGCGTCGGCGCTGCGACGCCGAGATCGTCGGCGATGGCGCCGGCCTGGCGGCCGGCGGGGCCCGCCTGAACCAGAAGTCGCAGGATCGCGAGGCGGTTTTCCTGGGCGAGAGCTGAAAAGGCTGTTACAGCTTTTTGCGTTTCCATATTTTGATAATTATGGAAATATCAAAAAAAATCAAGGTGGGAATTGAGAAAAATCAATGAACGTAGCGCATTTGCGTTAAGGTCTGAGGGTATCCGGAACTTCCACCATCATTCCGAACGTTACAAGCGCCCAAAAACATTAAAGCGTTTCCAGGCGAAGTGTGGGCGGTTCGCCGTCAGGAAACGCGTAAAAACAAAGACCTAAAGCAACGAAGCGATTCCGATTGAAGCGAAGTGGCTTTAGGTTTTTGGTTCGCACTTGTTAGATCTGGATCCAAGGCGAAGCCTTTGGCGGGCTGCATACACGGAGCAAGCCGCTCTGGATTCCGGATAGCGCGAAAATGCATCGAAATCTTCGATTTCGGCATTTTCGGCTTCCGGAATGAAACGGAGTAGTTGGCTTATTGCTGGCAGAACTAAAAGCGCCCAGCAATAAGCCGGTATCATTCAAAACCTGGGCCCGCTCATATGGCGTGGGCTGTTGCCGCGTGGAATACCGCCGGAAGGGCCGCGCGCTTCTCTCTTATTCCGCGCCAGCCCCGGTAATATATTGATCGACGAGGCGTTCCAGGGTCGGCAGGGGCACGGCGCCGTTTTCCAGAACGACATCGTGAAACGCGCGAATGTCGAACTTGTCGCCAAGGGCGGTCTCGGCTCGCGCGCGCAGTTCCTGGATTTTCAGCATGCCGATTTTATAGCCGAGCGCCTGGCCCGGCCGGGCGATATAGCGTTCGATCTCCGTCGTGGCGTCGCCGACCGAAAGGGGCGTATTTTCCAGAAAGTAATCGATCGCCTGTTCGCGCGTCCATTGCCGGGTGTGGAGGCCCGTGTCGACCACAAGGCGCACGGCGCGCCAGATTTCGTTTTGCAGGCGGCCCATGTCTTCCAGCGGGTCCTGATAGAACCCCATCTCCTTGGCGAGGAGTTCCGCATAGAGCGCCCAGCCTTCGATATAGGAGCCGAAGCCGCCATATTTGCGAAAGCTCGGCAGGCCTTCCATTTCCTGTTGCAGGGCGAGCTGAAAGTGATGGCCTGGCACGCTTTCGTGATAGGCAATCGCGGTGTGTACGTACTTTTGCACCGCGGCCATGTCTTTCAGGTTCGTGTAATAAATGCCGGGGCGCGATCCGTCCGCGGACGGGGAGTTGTAAAAGGCGATGCCGGCTGTGTCTTCACGATAGGCTTCGACGCCGCGCACGTCGAGCGTTGCTTTTGGTACGAGGTTGAAGTAGTCGCCCACAACGGCGTAGATGCCGTCGACGAGCGCTTGCTGGCGGCGCAGGAAGGCCTGACGGCCTTCGGCCGTATTCGGATAATAATTGTTCGGATCGTTACGGATGAACTCAAAAAATTCCTGTAGGGTTCCCTCGAACCCGACAGTTTTCTTGATGTTCTCCATCTCTTTTTGAATGCGGGCGACTTCCGCAAGGCCGAGATCGTGGATTTCGTCCGCGCTCATATCGAGCGTGGTGTAATGACCGATACGGTTGTCGTAATAGGCCGCGCCATTGGCGTGCTCCCAGACGCCGTCATTACCGTCGGCGAGGCTTTGCGCTTCGATAACGCTTGCCCGGAAGGTCTCATAGCCCTCCTTCCACGGGCCGGTCAGCGCGGTGCGCGCGCTTGCAAGGAGCGTTTCTTTTTCATCCTCCGCAATGTCGAGCTTGGCGACTTTTTCAGAAAAGTCCTTGTAGGTCGCATTTGCGCGCCCGTCCTCATAGGGTTTTTCAAACGGCGCGCCGGTCAAGAGGTTTTCAAGACCTGCAAGAATTTTCGGATAAACGAAAACCGGTGCGATGACGCCGTCAGCGGTCTGTTGGTCAAGGCGCGCAGCGAGGATTTCGAGCGCCGGCTTAACGCCTTCGATGCGCGCGACATAGGCTTCGGCGTCGGCGGGCGTTTCAATGTTGTGAAGGTTCTGTAGAACGACAGGGAAATAGAGCGCGTCGCTGTCCGTATGGTGCGCGATGTATTGATTGCCGCGGAATTCGTAATTGCGCATCGCCTGTTCGGTGTCGTAGACGAAAATGTCGTAGCTCGTCTGCGCCGCGGCGCTTAAGGCGGTATAGTCGAATTCCGCCTCGAGGCGCGCGAGATCGTCGGCGCGGCGTTCGTTTTCCGCCGCGGCGGCGGCGTCTGACAGGTCGTCCCATTCGCCATAGCGCGCGGTTTTGCGACCGAGCTGTGCTTCAGCGATTGGGCTCAAAGCAACGTCGCGCTCAAAAACCTCCTCGAAAAACGCGGCGAGGCGTGCGTCTTCGGCCGCCATGGCTGCGCCCGGGTCAAGTGTTTCCGCCGGCGCCGTTTCAACGGTTTGGGCGGTGTTGGCGGGATCGCCCGTCGTTTGTGTGTCTGTGTCTGCACCGCCGCACGCGCTTAAGAGCGCGGCGAGGCTGACGGTGACGATGAGGTTGTGTCGCGTCATGATGTAAGTCGCCCTCGAAAATTTCGTAACTGGACGACTATGCGGGCGCTGGTGCGCGAGTTCAAGGCGCGCTGTACGCTCCGGGACGGACTGCGCCTGGGGCGGGACCAAACGATGCCGCGCGTTTCAGGCTTGCTTACTTTGCCGGCTGCTCTTTCGGCGGGCGGTTCACCATCAGTTTTCGGATCTCGCTGATGGCTTTTGCAGGGTTAAGGTGTTTCGGGCAAACCTGCGCGCAATTCATGATCGTATGACAGCGATAGAGTTTGAATTCGTCTTCCAGGCCGTCGAGGCGTTCATTGGTGTGCTGATCGCGGCTGTCGGCGAGCCAGCGATAGGCCTGAAGGAGCGCTGCGGGTCCGAGATATTCGTCCTCGTGGTTTTCCTTGTCGCCGTTCCACCAATAGGACGGACATGACGTGGAGCAGCAGGCGCATAGGATGCATTCGTAAAGGCCGTCTAGTTTGGTGCGGTCTTCCTGGGTCTGGCGCCATTCATCCTTGGGTTCGGCTTCCTTCGCCTGGAGGAAAGGCTGAATTTCTGCATGCTGGCGGTAGAAGTTTGTGAGATCGGTGACGAGGTCTTTCACCACCGGCTGGTGCGGCAGCGGATAAACGGCAATGTCGCCGGAGCCGATCTCGTCCATGCCCTTGGTGCAGGCAAGCGTGTTCGCGCCGTTGATGTTCATGGCGCAGGACCCGCACACGCCCTCTCGGCAGGACCGGCGAAAGGCGAGACCCGGGTCGATATCGTTTTTAATCTTGATCAGCGCGTCGAGCACCATGGAGACGTCGGAGATATCGATTTCATAGGAGTCGACGCGCGGGTTCTCCGGGCTCTCCGGGTCATAGCGGTAGACTTTGAAAGTACGCATCTGCCCACCGCCTTCGGCCTTGTACGTCTTGCCATTGGAGGAGATTTTGGAGTTTTTCGGGAGCGTCAGTTCAACCATGAAACCTGTCTTTTTGTCGGCGTCTGCGACGAAAACGCCGCAATTTTCACGGCGTTATAACAAATCTGATCCTTTAGGAAAGCGTTCTGCGGTGCAATATGCCTGGGGCTTGTCGCCGCGCATTGCCGGCCCAGCGACGGAATGTTTTTCTGGCGCCGGTCGGGCGTTGCCGGCGCCGTACAAGTCGAGATTGAGAGTGATAAACATTGTCAAAGTGACGGTAAGAAACGCCGTCAAAGCGGAGTTTTATAGGGCGCTTTGCAGCGTTTCGCGGTTGGCGCCATAAGCGGCCTCTAAGCGTCCCCTAAGCACCTTTGTGCTTAAGGGATTGCAGCGCCGGATAGTCCGGCGAACGTTTTTCGGCTTTCGCCGTATAAGTTTCCTGGATGTCGCGGATCGACAACATGCCGGCGTTCCACACCGCCACATAATCGAGCGTGTCGTCGGTGGTGTGGTCGCGCGAATAGGTGATCATACGTTTGACGCCCGTAACCGCGAGCGGCGAATGCTGAGCGATCTGGCGGGCCGTCTCCATGACGGCGGCGAGCATTTCGTCCGCATCGTCATATACTTCGTTGACGAGGCCGGCCGCCTTGGCCCTGTCGGCGGGCAGGCGTTCCGCCGTATACGACATTTGCCGCGCGATCCCTTCGGGGATGAGCTTGGCGAGCCGCGGAAACGTGCCCACGTCCGCCGTCATGCCGATGGCCGTTTCGTGGACGCTGAAGAACGCATCGCGCGTCGCATAGCGGCAGTCACAGGCGGTGACGAGATCGACGCCGGCGCCGACGGCGCCGCCCTGTATCGCCGCGAGCACCGGCTGGCGTGCGTTTTCAAGCGCTGAAAATGTGTCCTGCAGTTCTTTCACAGAATGGCGGAAGCGCTCGGCGACGACTTCCCGCGGCGAGTCATCGGCGAACAGCGCGCCGTTTTCCATGAACACCGAAATGTCCATGCCCGACGAAAAGTGCTTTCCTTCTGCGGAGAGGACGATCACCCGCGCCTCTCCCTTGTCGGAGATGTCTTTGATGGCGGCAGGCAGTTCGCGCCAGAACGCCGGCGTCATGGAGTTCGCCTTATCGGGCCGGCAAAACCGCAAATGTGCAATGGCGTCTGTGACGTCAAGGGTGAAGGTTTCGTATTTTTCCGATGTATTTGCGGGCATAAGGCGGCGTTCCGTTGCAAGAGGGTTCGGTCGTCGTGCGACTTGGTGTATGGTAAACAGAATTCGCCCCGCCGGCTTGAGAATTATGCAGTTTTAACTGCTCGGAATTTCCAGCCTTTGCCCGGTGTGGCGCGGAATGTGCTTCGTCGACTGGCGCGTGCCGGCAAGACCGCGGTTATGGTTAACCGGCGCACGCGTCGTTGGTTTTACGCCTTTGTTTTTTTGTTTGTATTCGGGTCCCATGTCGCAGGAAAAAGCCGCTGAAATCATCGAGTTAAATTCCGCGCGCGAGCGTTCGGCGGGCGACGGCGGCGGCGCGCCCTCGACAATGGAAGCCGGCGCCGGAGAGGACGAAGCGTCGTCGGTCCTCAACGGCGGGCAGACCGCCGGGGCGGTCCTTGCGGCGGCGCGCCGCGACGGCGGCTTTTCCCTGGAGGAAATTTCAGACGGTACGAAAGTCAAGCTCGTTCACCTTGCGGCGATAGAGGCGGGGGATCTTGCCGCCCTGCCGGCGACGCCCTACGCGGCGGGGTTCGTCAAAGCTTATGCCGTGTTCCTCGGGCTTGACGGCGATGCGCTGGCGAAGCGGTTCCGTGAAGATATCGCAGTGCGCGAAGAGAGCCGCGACGAGCCCGCTCCGGCGCCGCGCGCGCGCGCGGCGACGCCGGTCGCGTCCTATGCCGGCGACGGCGTGCGTCTCATCTCGCTGATGGGGATCTGCGCCATCATCGTGTTCGCCATCTGGATCGGGTTTCAGATTATGGGCCCCCAAAGCGAGGGGCGGCGCACCGCACAGTCTGGCCCGCGCGTTACGTTGGGAACGGCGCCGGCGGGCGCCGCGACGCCCACGCCAGCGATCATTGCACGGACTGAAGCGAGCGAGGCGCCGCCGGTTGAAACGCAGGAGCTTTCTGCCGCGTTGAGCCCCGCTGCGGACACGGCGTCGGTTACTGAAGGCTTGGTGATCGATGCGCAAGCCGAGCCGGTCGCCGAGACGTCGCCGGCTAAAAACGCGCCGCTCACCCTAGAAACACCGTCCGCTAACGCCGCGGCCTCAAATACGGCGCCCGAAGTGCAGGCCCCTGCGCCAGACGCCGCGCGAGATCCGATTTTTGACGCCGTCGCGGACGATGCGCATGCCTTCAGCGAAGAAGAAACGCCGCGCGTTGTGTCCGATACCCAAGCGGCCGCGCCCGGGGCTGCGCCTGCAAGCGTTGACAGCGTATTGATTGCGTCGGATGCGGAAGATCTTGACGAGCCCGCCGAGCCGGTCGCCGCGCGGCCTCAGCGGCGCTCGCCCGAACGGCGCCGCCCAAGCCGTCCCGCGCCGCGCGAAGTGGTTGTTGCGGCGCGCGTCACACGCACGTCGCCGCCGCGATATCCAAATCGCTGTGAGCGTAATGCTGCGGCGGTGGAAAATGTTACGGTCGTTTTCGACGTCAACCCGACCGGGCGCGCGGCGAATGTCCGGGTCGGCGAGACAACGAATGGCTGCTTCAACGCCGCGGCGGTCGCCGCCGTCAAGCGCTGGCGATTTGATCCGCGCACGGTGGACGGCGCGCCGCGTCCTGAAATTGGCAAGCGCGCCACCGTCCGGTTCGACCGCTGAAACACGCCTCAATTGAACGGATTCAGTCGACGTGCTTTAGATCATCAGGCGACAAACCGGCGTCATTCAAAATCCGCGTCCGCTCACGCCGGCGAAAGCCCGGGGCCCGTACGAGATACCCAGTGCGAGATACAAAGTCGCGCTTCGCGCAGTATATTTATCTTGACTGGATTCCTGCGTCCGCAGGAATGAGCGGCGCTACTTTAACGCCTGATGCTCCAAACGCCCGTTGATCAGGCGCCGAAAACATCCTTGAAGAGACGCATCCAGTTGCCGCCCAGAAGCGCCTCCATATCGCGCGTTTTCCAGCCGCGCCGGTCAAGAACCGCGATCAGATTGCGGAAGCGGTCCGGCGTATCGAGCGCTGGCACATAGGGCGGCCATTGCACGTCGTAACTCGGTTTGAAGACTTTAAGGCGCGGCTCGTACCAGTCTTCTTTCGTCGCCCAGGATGCGATGCCGCGAATAGGGAAGTCTGTCGATAGGGCCACATGCTCGATGCCGGCGACGTTCACCGCGTGCTCTATATGGTTCGCATAGGTCTCGATGACTGTATCGACGCCCGGGTTCTTGCCGAGAAAATAACCGAGCGCAGCAATACCGACGACGCCGCCATGGTCCGCGAGGGCTTTCAGGTGCGCATCGGTCTTCGCGCGCGGATGGCCGCGGCGCAAAGGCTCCGCCATGGTGTGGGTGATGGCGACAGGTTTGGCGGAAAGCGTGATCCCGTCCATCGTTGTTTGCGCGCCGCAATGAGAGAGGTCGATCAGGACGCCGACGTCGTTCATTCTACTGACGACTTCGAGTCCGAATTCGGACAGGCCGGCATTGGTGCGCTCCGTACACCCATCACCGAGGAGGTTGCGGGAGTTATAGGTCAGTTGAAAACAGCGCATACCGAGAGCGTGCAACGCGTCGACATTATTGGCGTCGCCTTCCAGCATGGTGGCGTTCTGGAAGTTCATCACTACCGCGAGGCGTCCCGTGCGCTTGGCGCGCTCGAAGTCTTTCGCGGTCAACGCCATCATATATCGGTCCGGATAGGCGGCGATGCGCGCCTTCCAGGCAAGGATTTCACCAATCGCTGTTTGTAGGTCGCGCCGTGCAAGGCTCGTGATAATGCCGGTATAGCCGGATTGTTGGACGGCGGCGTATTCTTCATCGTCCCATTTGTGGGCGAAGGCGAGGGCGTCGATGACAATGGCCTTGTCATAAAGGCGCGCAAGCCGGTCGTTCAACGGTGCGCGTGTCGTTGCCTGTGCGGCGGTTCTGGCGCCGACTGCGCTTGCGGCTGCGCCGCCGCCAAGGCGAAAAGCGTCACGTCTTGTGAACATGCTGGCTCCCTCCTTCGCGTTGTTGAACGTTGTATGCTTTTCGGCGCGCTCAGATTTTCAGTTGCAACAGCCGTTTCAGGCGCGCCACTGGTGTTTCCTTCATGAGCGGGTAAGCCGCCAACACGCGCTCGCTCAGTCCTTCATGGCCATAATAGGCGGGATCGATAATCCCGTCGAGTTGTTGCTCCAGCCACGTGTTGTTGACGCCGGCGACGCGTTGCGAGTGGAAGAATGAATTGCTTAATTGTGAGAAGTTGTAGACTGGGAGATCGTCAAGATGCCGGCGCGCTCTGAATGCCTGCGTCACGATCAGCGGTCCGGTGGCGGCGGGGACGTGAAAATTGTGAATGCCCGACGCCAGATTGAAGTGAATGCGTTTGATGCAGTCACTGATAAAGTTTGTGCTGGGTGCGGCGGCGAGAACGCTGTTCACGAAATGTGCGGCGTGCGGGCGGTTTTTGTACGGAGCGCCGTCATCGCGGCGCAGGAGTGCGTGGCTTTTGGCGAAGTCGAAAATATCCGTAAACGGTTTATACATGGCCTTCGAGCCGTCGATGTAAACGCCGCCATGTTTATATAAGAGGGCCATGCGGGCAACATCCGCGCGCGCCGCAGGAATGCGGATGCGTTCATAAAGCGGCGCGAGCGGGGGGAACAGGTCTTCCATCAGCGCCTTCGCCGTCTCATCGCTGCTCATCATGACGTCAAAATCGTCATGGGTCTTTTGGGTGGTCTCAATGGCGTCCTGGATCGGTGGCGGAATGTCCGCGACATCGTGCCAAAAGAAATGAAGGATGCGGGGTATGGACATAGGGCGACCGGTCTTTCGCAATACGCGTATATCGACCGGAACGCCGCGCTTTTGCAAGCGCGTCTCGCGCGCGCCGACGACGGGACTCCGCTTTTCTTCTAGAGACGTTATCCCTGCGAGCGCGTCAGTAAACCCGCTTCTTCGGCTCGATATAATCGATTTCGTTGGTCATCGTGTAGTCGTGCACCGGCCGGAAATCGAGGGTCGCCTTGCCGTTCGCGAACCAGGCGGCGGTGTGTTTCATCCACGTCGCGTCGTCGCGATCAGGGAAGTCCTCGCGGGCGTGCGCGCCGCGGCTTTCCTTGCGGTTTGCCGCTGATTCCATGGTGACGATGGCCTGGCCGATCATGTTGTCGAGTTCAAGGGTTTCCAGAAGGTCCGTGTTCCAGATCAGCGTGCGGTCTGAAACGCCGATATCGGGAATTTGTTTGTAGACCTCATGAATTTTTCCGCGGCCCTCTTCGAGAACCTCGCCGGTGCGGAAGACGGCGCAGTTGTTCTGCATCACTTCCTGCATATTGGCGCGGATTTGCGCCGTCGGCGTATCGCCAGACGCGTAACGGAACCGATCGAACCGCGCGAGCGCTTCGTCGGTCGCCTGTTGCGGCAGATCGGGTGTTGCGCCTTCCGCGCTGACAACGTCGCCGCAGCGCAGGCCCGCCGCGCGGCCGAAGACGACAAGATCGATAAGCGAGTTCGAGCCGAGGCGATTGGCGCCGTGCACCGAAACGCACGCCGCCTCCCCGATGGCCATAAGACCCGGCACGATCGCGTCGGTGTCGTCACCGCGCTTGGTGACAAGCTCGCCGTGATAATTCGTCGGTATGCCGCCCATATTGTAATGAACGGTCGGCAGAACCGGGATCGGCTCTTTGGTGACGTCGACGCCGGCGAAAATTTTCGCCGATTCCGAAATGCCCGGCAGGCGTTCGGCGAGGATCGCCGGATCGAGGTGGTTGAGATTGAGGTGGATGTGGTCGCCCTTGGGGCCGACGCCGCGCCCCTCGCGGATCTCGATGGTCATGGAGCGCGAAACGACATCGCGCGAGGCGAGGTCTTTGGCGGAAGGCGCGTAGCGCTCCATAAAGCGCTCGCCTTCGGAGTTGGTGAGATAGCCGCCTTCGCCGCGCGAGCCTTCGGTGATCAGAACCCCGGCGCCGTAAATGCCGGTCGGGTGGAACTGCACGAACTCCATGTCCTGCAGGGGCAGGCCGGCGCGCAACACCATGGCGTTGCCGTCGCCGGTGCAGGTGTGCGCCGATGTGCAGGAGAAGTAGACCCGGCCATAACCGCCGGTCGCGAGGATCACCATCTTCGCCGAAAAGCGATGCATGATCCCGGTGTCGAGTTCCCAGGAGATGAGCCCGCGGCATTCTCCGTCGTCTGACATAATGAGGTCGAGCGCGAAATGCTCGATGAAGAATTTGGCGTTGTTTTTGACCGACTGGCCGTAAAGCGTATGCAGGATCGCGTGGCCGGTCCGGTCCGCCGCGGCGCACGTGCGCTGCACCTGGCCCTCGCCATAATTGCGCGTCATGCCGCCAAAAGCGCGCTGATAGATCTTGCCCTCGTCCGTGCGCGAGAAAGGCACGCCCCAGTGTTCCAGTTCGTAAACGGCTGCCGGCGCGTGCTTGCAGAGATATTCAATAGCGTCCTGGTCGCCCAGCCAGTCGGACCCTTTGACGGTGTCGTACATGTGCCAGCGCCAGTCGTCTTCGCCCATATTGCCGAGCGAGGCGGAGATGCCGCCTTGCGCGGCGACGGTGTGGGAGCGGGTCGGAAAGACCTTGGTGACACAGGCGGTTTTCAGGCCGGCCTGCGCCGCGCCGAGCGTTGCTCGCAGGCCCGCGCCGCCGGCGCCGACAACCACCACGTCATACTGATGATCGACAATTTCATAGGCGTTCGACATGAGGCGTGGTTCCTAAAATGCGACGGTCGCGATTGATAAAAGAGTGACGGCGGCGATAGCGATGGCGGCGAGCCAGTTGAGCGCAAGGAGCGCGCCTCTCAATCGGCCGTGGATGTAATCGTCGATGATTTCCTGCATGCCGATGCGCATGTGAAACGCGCCGACGACAATCAGCGCGCCGAGCAGGAGAGCGTTCTTGATATCGGAAAGCCATGCGCGCGCGGCGGTGAAATCGTCACCGGCGTTCACCGTGAGGCTCCACAGGAACCAGATCGCCAGCGGCGCCAGAATAACAGCGCTTGCGCGCTGCATCACGAAAGTGGGGGTGCCCTTTTTTGACATGTGTCTTTTTCTCTCCCGGTTAGCTTGCGCCGCGCGCTGCGAGAGCGGCGAGCCCGATCAGGATCGCCAGGACGATGGATCCGGCGAAGATGGCGATGGAGGTTTGGGTTGCGGTCTTTGGACCGAGGCCGCGGCCGGAATCGAAATAAAGGTAGCGGATGCCGGCGAGGAGATGGAAGCACAGCGACCAGATATACCCGAAGATCACGAAATTGCCGAAGGGCGAGGCGAAGAAGGCGCCCACGGGCGCGAAAGCTTCAGCCCCGAGGGCGATGGCGCCTGTCCAGGCGGCGAGGGCGACGGTGCCAGTGTAAAGGCCGACGCCGAAAATCCGGTGTGTGATCGACGCCGCCATGGTCGGCGTGAAGCGCCAGACCTGTAGATGCGGGGAAAGGGGCCGGTTCGCCGGCGTGGTGTTAGCCATTAAGGTAGACCCTTGTATTTTAGGGCTTTTGCGTAAAAAGCCGGGTGTCCCGCTGAACCTAGGCGGGGAACGCGCGAAGTCAACGCGTCAAAGAGGCGGTTCGGCGACGCGAACCGCCAAAAAGCGGCAGATTTCCACGATGATTTGCCAAACTCCGCCCCGTTCGGCAAGATACGACCTCATTGGGGTGTCGCGTTTGAAGGGGATTGTTATGCGGTGGTTTCGGTCGAGCGCAGGCGCTGCGCTCTTTGCGTTGGCGGGTGCGGGTTTAGCGGTTTCGGGCGCTCACGCGGAAATGATCGAGGCCGTGACGGCCGAACAGCTTGAGGCGGCGCTCGATGAGGCCGGCCTCGACCCGTCAATTATCCTCGACGCCGACACGGGCGCGCCCGTCGGCCAGGGCAAGGCGGGTGAGTTTCTCTTCTTCGTGCGCGCGCTTTCCTGTTCCGGCGCGCCGCAGGCCTGCGAGAACCTTCTTTTCTTTGCGAACTTCAATCTCGGCCGGGCGGCGACCCCGCGCGACTATCAGATCGTTAATCAGTTCAATGAGAGCCAGGTCTTTGGCCGCGCTTACATCATCGAAGGCAAAAACACCGTCGGCGTCGATTATGTGATCGAGCTTGGCGGCGGCGTCTCCAACGATCATCTATCCGAAAATATCGGGCGCTGGGCCGATGTGATCGCCGCCTTCGTGACCGAGTTCAAGGAAGGCCACGCGGGCTCGTAAAAGGGCGACCGGCGATACGTTGGCGCCGCTCATTCCTGCGAACGCAGGGATCCAGCTAAGATAAAACATGCTGCGCGCGGTTTTTACCATCGTGCTGTGAGGGAGCGGCGCGCCCTCAACACCTCAAATCTGTAGAATTCTTCCATATTTCCCAGTGTCGGGGGACAGTTGTCCTCGTTGTCTGTGTGCGGCGGTAATCTTGATCTGCACGGATCAAGTTATCTTCGAAAGGCGGACAACGATGACGGATGGGAATGAGTTCAGAGGCGATAACGTTGGAATGGCCGCGGGAGACAGGGCGTTTCCTAAATTTACGTCGCTGCACCATCGATAATGCGAAATGCGATGGCGGCGCCAGCAAGGAAGCAAATACTCTTTATCGAGAACATTAGAAGGGTCGGTTCTTCCGCGTTAAAGTTCGAGCACTTGTGAAGCAGCCTCCGGATGATCGCCGGAACTGCATAAAATACAATCATTGCTGCGCCAAGAGCGAGAGCGTGAACGACCACGGTATCGGCCAATGAGCCGGAGATTGGAGTTGTCGTCACCAGATAGGTAAAAATGAAAACGAAAATAAGGAAAAGCACCCAAAGCGGCGGGTCAAAGATGTCAAAACTACCTTTTTTCTCTGGTGGCATAGTGGCGCCCATGATTTGCTCTTAACAAAACATAACCAAGCAGCGCCCGTTCGGCAAATTTTCAATGTGTGGTTACTGTGTTGTTTGAGAAAAAAGCCACCCAATATCAGAAGAACGGCCCGCCCGGCAGGTAGTTCAACCATCCCGGAATAGCAGTAAAGAAACTGATTTCTCCAAAGAAGATAAGGGCTAAGATACTTAAAACCGCAATGCCTGCGATGATAAGTCGGCGCTCCGGATCACTTTTGAAAAGAAAGATGTTCACGGCAAGGAGTATGGCGGCCATTGCAAGGGCGATCCGTAAGGTCGTTGTCGTATCGGTCGCGATGCCGATCAGAACAAGCGCCAAAATCATTGGCAGGAGGGTGTTCGCGAGAATAAGCTTGATCATGGAGATTGTTTAACATCTCCTTTTGATAGTGTCTTTGTTGAGAGGTTCTTTGTGCTTGCGTTTGGGAGGCTTTTTGCCGGCGGATTGTGCTGACTGTTCTTACTCTGTAGAGGGTTTCAGCGCTCGCCCGGGAAGTCGATGGCGATCCCGCGGCCGTCCACATTGTCACCGCGCATAAAGTCCTCAATCGTTTTGGTTATATCAGGCGACGCCATAAAAAGGTTGTGTCCGGCATTTTCGACTATCACGGACTGACGATTGGAAAATCCTGACGTCGCTTCGCGTTGGCTTTTTAAATAGGTGCGCCCGTCGAGCGTGCCGCTCAAGACGAGCAGCGGAATATCGGAGGCAGGCTTTTTTCGAAAGCCGTCTCCGAGATCAAGTTCGGGCGCGACGTCAAAATAGTGAAGGGTGAAGTTCAGGAATGATCTGAGTACGGCGGTTTTGGCTTCTCTTTCAATCTGCAGGCGCCGCCTTGCGGTGATGCCCGACGCGACATCCATGACCGTCGGCATCAGCCGAAAAGAGATCGTGTCTTCCGGCTCATGCCACCGCTCCATGAGCGAAACGACCGGCCCCGTATCCTCGTTATCCAGTCCCTCGTAAACGGCGAGCATCTGGAGCGCGCTCCGAGGATCGGAGATGAGGCCTGACATATAACGGCGAAGCGTGCGGCTCTGAATGAGAATGTCGGCCTCTTCCCCGTTTCTGAGGTTCAGACTGACGCGTATGGGGCTCTTGTCGAGGGCGTCGTGCACTCGCTCCATCAGAGCGACGATATCAGGATAGGTCTCGCGCAGCGCGGGATCTTTATCGATGGCGGCCTGGAGCCGCGCGAAGTAGGCGTCTGTGCGCGCCGGGCGTTTGATGGTCTGGTCGAGCCCCTCAACGCTTGAAAGGACGAGGCGGTTGATCTCGTCGCCCATCTCTTTGACCGCTGCGAGCGCGAGATGCGAGCCATAGGAGGTGCCCCAAAGCGTAAGTTTCTCGGCGCCAAGATGCGTGCGCAGCGCTTTAAGGTCGGCGACGCTTTGAACCGTCGTATAGCCTTCAAGGTCGAAGGACTGCGCGCGCCAGTGGTTGAGGCACCATTTCAGCGCTCGTTGATGACGTTCGATATAGGCGTCGTCGGTCAGCGGCTTTGCTTCATCCGCTTCAATCGGGGATGTGCATTTGAGAAGGTCGTTCGAGGCGCCCGTTCCCCTCTGGTCGAGGGCGATCACGTCGCCAAATTCTCGCATGGCCATGAAGAGGGGAAAGCGTCTCCACTTCGCCGTTGCAATGCCTGAACCGCCTGGGCCGCCGGCGAGATAGACGATGGGCGCGCCCGGATTTTCGCCCGTCGCGGGGAAGCGGACATAATGAAGGGTGAGCGTGCGGCTTTCCGGATCGTCGTGGTTCTCCGGTACACGAAAGGTTCCGGCGAAGGCGTTGGCGGCCTTGCCCGACGACGCTTCGAACACGATGGGGGTTTCGGCAGGCGTTTCGGCGGCTGTGGCATCAACGCTCTCCCCGGTGTCCGTCGCGGCGGCGCACCCTATCGACATCAGAAACAACATGCCTATGCCAGCAAACCCGATCGCTCGAACCATTCTTCACTCCATTGATTGTCTCGCCTCAATGGGGCCGTCCTTCGCCGGGCGGTAAAAGGGGTAATCTGGCGAACGGTAGCGTTGGCGCCGGTGAACGGTTTTGTTTGACTGTTCGAAACCGCTTTAAGGTCAGGGCCATGACAAGGTTCTTTTTGTTGAGTGTTTTCCTTTGGGCGGCGGCGTGTTCGTTCAGCGCCCGTGCGCAAACGCCTGAGTTCTTCTGGCCCGAAGACGGCGAGGTTTCCGTTTGCCCCGTCGCCGCGCCGTCTGAACCGGTTCCGGATTTTGACGGTGCGGCGTGCGAAACCGTGCCGCTTTATGAGCTGGACATTCAGGGGCGCGCGATCTGGATTGAAGCACGTTTTTCGCTGGATCGCCCTCACGGCGCCAACGGAGAGCCGCTGGCCGTTTTGCTATCGGGAAAGTTCTCTTCGGAAGTTTATCTCAATGGCGACGCGGTGGGCGCCAATGGGGCGCCGGGCATGGACAAGGCGACGGAAACGCCGGGCCGCATGGATGCGGTCGTCTTCCTGCCGCCGGGTCTGTTGCGGGCGGGCGAAAATGTCCTTGTTTTGAAAGCCTCGTCCTACCATGGCGCCCTGCGGCTCGCGCATCCCATCCACTGGCTGGGTTTGGCGCCGGCGGAGCGGCCGCAAAACGGGTTCCTCGTTCACTACTGGCCGTCGCTGCCAACGCTCGGGCTTTTCGCGCTCGCCGCAATTTACTTTGCGGTCTCCGGTTTTTTGGGGCGCAGCCGGGCGGCGAACTTTTCGCTTTTTGTTTTGTGCTGCTTCGCCGCGTTGCAATTAGTGGCGGAAGTCTCGCGCGGTCTTGTGGCGTATCCATACCATCTTCACGACTGGAGGCTGATCGTGATTGCCGTTTTCTCCGCAGGCATCGGCGTCACGCTCTCGTTTCTTGTAGCGACGATCTTTGCGCCGGCGCGCGTCGCTGCATTTACTCTGGGGGCGGGGCTCCTCAGTCTTATCGGCGCCCTTTCAATGAGCGGCTTCGACCAAAAGGCGGCGGCGGCGATGCTCGCGCCCATGGTGTTGAGTGTCGCCCTTCTTTGTGTTCGGTCGTTTAAAGGGAACCGGCGCGCGCACGTCTACGCCATGATTACAGGCGTGTTCATTGCCGCAAACCTGGTGTTTCATTCGGATTTTCTGGACGTTGTATTTTTCTACGTCATGGCGCTTTTTCTCGTCGGCCTTATGGCGGAACAGGCCGTCAATGCGGCGAGAGATGAGCGCGCGCGGCGCGAGGCGGAAACGCGGGCTGGCCAGTTGGCGCTGGCGCTTGAGCAGGCGCAGAAAGGAGATCGGTCTTTTCAGCTGTCAATCAAAAGCGCCGGCAGGATCGAAACCATCGGTTCCGACCAGATCATTCAGATCAAAAGCGTCGGGGGATATGTCAGTATTCTGACGGATGACGGCCGCGATCTTCTGCATACGCAAACGCTGGCCGATCTGGAAGCGATGGCGCCGGCGACTTTTGTCAGGGTGCATCGCTCGCATCTGGTGAACGCGCGCTATATTCGAACCCTTAAGCGCAATCCACAGGGCAACGGGACGCTGACGCTCAGCGATGGCAGCGAGGTTCCCGTCAGTCGCCGCATTATGCCGTCGTTGCGTCAGGTGCTGACGACGGCGCCTGCTTGAGGGGCGCTAGTGCGCTCCCAGCGGTTTCTTCAGGCGGCTTTCGAGACCAGCGATTTCAGGTTCTCGGGCAGTTTTTCCGCAAGCTCGCTGATTTGTGTGATGAGTTCTTTTTCTCGCGCGTTGAAATCGCCGTCGCGGCCGATCCGGTCCGCCACCCAGTCAGCTTCTTCTGGGGTTATCTTCGCGGCCTCTTCGGCGTTCTCGTCGCGCATTTCGTTATAGGCGGCGTATACGGATTTTCCGTTTGATGATCCGGTGAGACCGGAAAGTCCACCGGACAGCATCCGGGAGAAAAAGCCGCTGATATTGACCGACTGGTCTTTTTTCCAGGCGTCGCGCCGGAAGGCTTCTTCGCGGCTGGTAGCCTGATAGCCGAGATGCGCCATCAGGTGGTTGATGACGCCGGTGACGAAGAGCTCCGTCCACGCTGGATCATGCTTGGCGTCGGCGCCGGCGTCGTTGATGTCGAATAGGAGTTCTGCTTCCTCTCGGGTGACGGCGATATTGCCGGCGCCGCCCGTTGCAAACAGGAGCCGTTTGATGAGCGCGGCGTCTTGTTTGGTGACCGCGCCGCCGCGTTTTTTAATGGCGCCGAGGATGGCCGCGCCCGTAAAGGCGCTCAATGTCGGCGGTGTTTTGGCGGCTTTTTCCATGAGCTCCACCAACATGCCCACATGCAGGTCGTTGGCGTTGTCGTCGCCGATCCGCAGGCGCAATGCGTCGCATTCGCTTTGGGTGAGGTAGCCGCGCGGTTCTTCTTCGCGCAGGTAAAAGTCCGCGACCAGTTCGGAAAAAAGCTGCGGCCATTCGCGGTCGCCATCTGGGGCGCGATTGGCGAGCGCGAAAATTGCGTCAAGTTCACGCCCGCATACGATGCCGTCAGCGAAGATGGTCTCACGCAGGAATTTTACTTCGTCGGCGGTGACATACGCGCTGGAGCCGATGGCTGCGATCTGGGTTTCAATGGTTTGACTGGCCATAACAAAGTCGCCTCGCAAATTACAATTCGCAGGCAACTTCGCCGATGATGGTTAATATCGGGCAAAAAACCGGGCAACGCCTCTCGCGGCCGGTCGAGGGAGGGAGGGCCTATTCGGCCGCTTGCGAGGCGTTGTCCGGGCGACTGAGGGTCGCGAGATCCTGTGTGGGAATGCGACTGCGGTTAACGACCATGCGGTCATGCAGCGTTTTGATGCAATCCTTGCCCGTCGTCGTGAACAAAAATGGAAAGACCCCATGCAGGAGGCACGCAAGGCCGGAAACGACCATTTTCGAGCCGAAGCCGAACGCCATGCCCATATGCTGAAAGTAGGTTTCGCCAACGCTTGCCGGGTGTTCCGTGAACGCGCGTTTCAACATTGAGGCGATCTCCTGCTTGGTGGTGTCTATGGCTGCATTTTAGAACGGAGCGGATGAAAAAATTATCTATATTTTTGTGTAGAAAAACTATTGCTTGCAATTTTTTTCTAAAAAATGCAATTATATTAGAATGGATAGCATCGATAAAGCCATTTTGGGGTATTTACAGCGGGATGCGAGCGCTCCTGTAGGGGAAATTGCCGATGCGGTGGGCCTGTCGCAGACGCCCTGCTGGCGGCGCATCAAAAAGCTGGAAGAGGACGGGGTGATCCGCCGGGTCGCCCTCGCGGATCGCGCTGCGCTGAACTTGAAGCTGACGGCGTTTGTGGCGGTGAAAACGGCCGATCACTCGGACGCCTGGCTCGCGGAATTTGCGGACAAGGTGCGCCGCGTACCGGAAGTCGTGGAGCTGCACCGCATGAGTGGCGAGACAGATTATCTCATGAAGGTCGTTTGCCCGGATATGGAGAGTTTCGATGCGGTTTATAAGAAGCTGATCTCCACGGCGGCGTTTTCCGACGTGACGTCGACGTTCTCTATGGAGCAGCTCAAAGACACGACCGAGATGCCGCTCGACTACACTTGAGCGCCGCGGCGCGGCGCTTGTTCAATGCGTCCGCATGGCGCCGATAACGGCAGCCATAAACTTCAGAAATGTGCGCCGTTCCTGAGGTGTAAGGTTTTGCAGCGCAACTGCGTTTTGAGCGTTTGCGGCCGCTGTCGCCGGCTTTTCCAGATTGATCGCTTTCGTTGTCAGCCAGTTTTGCTGCGCGCGCTTGTCGTCCGGGTGCGGTCGTCGTTCGATGAGGCCGTCGCGCTCCATCCTTTTGAGTGTATTGGCCATGGTGGCCTGTTCGACGTCAAGGCGTTCCACGAGATCCGCCTGCGTCAGGCCGTCGTCGGTCCATAACTCAATGAGCGTCATGAACTGCGCGGGCGCGAGGCCGAGAGGACGGATGCGCTGATGCAGGCCGTTTGCGAAGAGGCGCGCCATGTGGTTCGCGAGATACCCGGCCGACTGAGATTTTTTGAAAGGCATGCGGCGATCCTGCCCATTGCATAGCGTGCTGTCTACTTTATATTAAATAGCATGCTATGTAATGGAGGTTATCCCATGTTGAAACGCATGCACGCCGTCGCAGGCGTTGTCGGTTTTCTCCTTATCGCTGTGTTCTGGACATCGACGGTCTGGGTTGAGCTTGCGGGGGCCGAGGCCGCGATCGCTGCAGTGAAGTCCGCAATTCGGTCCGCTATGATAGTGCTTGTTCCCACCCTTGCCCTTGTGGGCGTGACCGGGATGAGGCTGGGGCGCAAGCGACGAGACGCGCCCGCACTTGCGAAGAAGCGGCGTATGCCAATCATTACGCTAAACGGGCTCTTGGTCCTCGTTCCCGCCGCGTTCTTTCTTGCGGCGAAAGCGGAAGCCGGTGAGTTCGACCGGTTGTTTTACGGGGTTCAGACGCTGGAATTGATCGCCGGCGCCGTCAACCTTGTGTTGATCGGCCTCAATGTCCGGGACGGCGTCGCCATGGCGCGCACGCGGCGATTTTTGGCGCAATGACGCGCGAGCCCGTCGAGCCTATTATGGCGCCTTGTAAACAACGCCCCCTTTCATGACGAAATCGACGTCTTCAAGTTCGCGAATGTCCGCAAGCGGATCGCCGTCAACGGCGATGATGTCGCCGTACTTTCCGGGTGCGATAGAGCCGAGCGTATCGGTGCGTCCGAGATTTTCCGCGCCGACGATGGTCGCCGCGCGTATCGCCTGCATCGGCGACATGCCGGCTTCGACCATCAGCGCGAATTCGCGGGCGTTGTCGCCATGGCGCGAAACGCCGCTGTCGGTGCCAAAGGCGATCTTGACGCCGCTGTTATGGGCGCGGCGGACCATGTCCAGCATTTCCGGTCCTGCCTGCAGCGCTTTCGCCCGTTGCGGCGCCAGCAGGAAGGAGTTCGGGTCCTTCGCCCATTCAACGACGGTGGCGCCTGCCAGCAAGGTCGGCACGAGATAGGCGCCCTTTCGTTTGAAAAGCGCAAACGCTTCATCGTCCGAATACGTTCCATGTTCGATGGCGTCGACGCCGGCGCGTAGCGCGGCTTTGACGCCTTCAACGCCGTGGGCGTGCGCCGTAACGCGCCGGCCCATGGCGTGGGCGGTGTCCATAATCGCTTTCAGTTCGTCTTCGAAAAACTGCTGTTCAAGGCCCGCCGCCGTGTTCGATAAAACGCCAGCGGTCGCCGTCAGTTTGATGTGGTCCGCACCGCGGCGCACCTGCTCGCGAACCGCGCGGCGGCAGTCGCCGACGCCGTTACAAACGCCGGTCTGGTGCAGGAGTTTTGCGACATCGTCGCGGTAGCCTTGCGTGCCGTCGCCGTGGCCGCCGGTGACGGAAATGGTGGACCCGGATGAAAAGACGCGCGGACCGATGACATCTCCGCGAACAATGCCGTCGCGCAGCGCAAATACGGCGTCGCTCGACCCCGCGCCCACATCGCGTACTGTGGTGAAGCCCGCCAGCAACGTTTTGCGCGCAAAACCGGCGGCGGCGATGGCCGTATCGCCCTCAGACATTTCAACGCGTTGCAGGCGCCCTTTGGGATTGTTTTCCGATGTGATGTGCACATGTCCGTCGATCAGCCCAGGCAGAACGGTCATTGTTTTGAGGTTGTGAACCGTGACTGTGTCGTCGGCGCCAGCGTCCAGGGCGCTCGCGTCAACAAAACCGTTCCGCACCGCCTCGATCTTTCCGTCCCGGATGACGACGGTCTGGTTCACGGTCGCCGGCGCGCCCGGCGTTGCGATCAGGCGACCGGCATGAAGGATGGCGATATCGGCGCTAAAAGCTGGCGCCATGGCTGATGCGAGCGCAATGCCTGCGGCGATCGTCAACTTTTTCTTTTTCATTAATGCGTCCCCATGACTACTCTGTTTACTGATAATCTTAACGTCGCGGTTGCTTATCTTTCTGCAGCGTCCGTGCGCAGGGCTTCGGGGTTTTTGCTGCGCGGGCCAAGCCAGAAAAACTCGCGTTCGAAGTCGAGCGCGAAGGAGTATTCATGGACAAGATCTGCGCCGAAGAGACCGAACGGTTTGTTCTGGACGCCCAGTTCCGAGAAGATCGGCGCGTCGTGGATGCCGAAGCGACGGCGGTACCAATAAGTGCGGCCGAGTTGAAATCGCTGTACGGTGATGGCCCTTGCATTTGTCGATCTTTCAAGAGCGTCGGTGACGCGCACTCGCTCGCCGGCGCCGGCGGGCCGCACCGTGACGGCGAGCCCTGACTTGATGATCGAGGCGACCGCGGTTCGGTTGACCAGCGTTCCGGACGCACCAAGGTCGAGAAGGAAGCGTACGCGCCGCGAATTGATGCGCCCTTCCATAGTATAGAGGTAATTCGCTTCCAGACCGAAATTGTCCGCTTTCATGCGTACGCGCCGCCAGCGCCGAAAGCGGGCCGGCGGATTGCCGGCATGGTAGAGCTTCAGGACGCCGTTTTCGGCGTCGAAAACGCTCACATACTGGCGCAGGAAATCGAGGCCGAGAACGCCCCGAGGCCGGCGCTCGACCTCCCAGTCCGGCAGGATCACCGTGACGAGTTTTTCCAGGGAGACGCCGCCGACGGTCAGCTCGCCGACCAGGAAGGGCGGGAAGGCGCCGGCCGCGGCAAGCCCGAGGACCGTTTGATCAGGACCGCCGGTCCGCGAAAAGCCGAGTTCATCGGCGAGGCTCTGAAACACCAGAGATTGTGTCGCTCCCGTATCGATGATGAAGTCATAAGGGCCTTGGTCGTTTACATAGACCTCGACAGTGAACCAGCCATTATAATCGATGCGGTAGGGAAGCGTTGTCGCCGGGTTGGGCGCGCTGTCTTCTGTCGTGGCGCGGTTCTGCGCCTGCGCGCCGGGGATCGCCGCGGCGACAAGACCCATCAATATGAGGGCGAGAACCGGGATGATACGCATGGCGACCTCGGACATTGCGTCGCTGGAAACATTGCGCCGCCGGGAAGCTGGCGCGCCTGAGTAGTTTACTCAATTTACGCCGGGCCGCCAGCCGGGCAGGTACTGACATAAGGGGTTTTAATGCGCGCCCTGCCGTCGTTTTATGGGCGGCAGGTCGTCCCGCGCAGCCTACTTTTCGCGCTGCGAGTGCTTGCGTGCCGCATATTCTCTGCTATACACCCCCGCTCTGACCAAATCGCCGGGCCGAACGGCATGCCCAGGCGGTTTTATAACGCCCCCGAAAGGGCCATTGCAGGAAGAGCGAAATGCCCAAAATGAAGACTAAGTCAGGCGCGAAGAAGCGCTTCAAGATGACGGCCTCCGGCAAGGTGAAGGCCGGCGTCTCCGGTAAACGCCACGGCATGATCAAACGCACCAGCAAGCAAATCCGCCAGAACCGCGGCATGGATGTGCTCGCCGATTGTGACGCGAAGATCGTCAAAAAATACATGCCCTATAACCGGTAAGGAGCTGAGCCCATGTCACGCGTCAAAGGGGGCCCAGCGTCCCACGCCCGTCACCGTAATATTATCAAGCGCGCCAAAGGCTATCGCGGGCGCCGCAAGAACATTTTCTCTGCGGCGAACCAGGCCGTTGAGAAGGCAGGTCAGTACGCTTATCGCGACCGCCGTGCGCGCAAGCGCAATTTCCGCGCGCTCTGGATCCAGCGGATCAACGCCGCTGCGCGCGAAACGGGTCTCACCTACGCCCGATTTATCAACGGGCTCACGAAGGCCGGTATCGAGGTTGACCGCAAGGTCCTCGCCGATATCGCCGTCAAGGAGCCCGAGGCGTTCAAAGCCCTGGCGGAAAAGGCGAAAGCAGCCCTCGCTTAACCCTCAGAATTTCCGCCCGGATTCGCCATCTCAAGGAACCGGGTGACGTTTTTTGAAGAAATAGATTAAGCGTCATCCGACGAGGGTGACGCTTTTTTTATCTTGGGGCCTCTTTTGGGAGCGGTTTGATGAAACTCCTGCGAACCACATTGCTGTTGTATGTCGCCGGCTTTGCCTTGTTCACCGGTTTGCGTTTCGTGACGATCACGTCGGAAAATGTAGAGACCGAAGGCGCGCTGTTGGGGCCGATGAACATCGCCTATAGCGATTTCTCCTCGGGTCAACGCAATATTGCGACTCAAAAACGCAGCGCGGCGGCGCCAGCGGCGAGCGATCAGAAGTATGAGCAGATCGCCAATATCGGCGCCGGCACCAAGGCATTTGAAGAAGACGAAGCCCGCGCGCGTGCGCATGTTGAGGCGTATGCTGCGCTCATCCAGTTCGAGCAGCGCTCCGGGCTTGCCGGTTATCGGCGATTGCAACTCGCCATTGGCGTTGCGCCGGCCAGTTTCGACGACCTCGTTGAAGACTTGAAGAAGCTTGGCGAGATCAGTCGGCTACAAATCGACAAGACCGATAAGACAAATGAATATCGCGATCTGCAGGCGCAGAAAGTGAGCCTCGAAAAGTCTCGGGATTCCCTGATCGAGTTAAAATCGCGCGATGGCGATGTGAACGAACTCATCAACCTGGAAAACCGCATCCTGGGGCTGGAGCAGGAAATTCAGGCCCTGGGCGTTAATCTCGGCGATTTCGATGCGGAAAATGAATTCTCGACCGTGAAGCTCTCGCTGATCGAAAAACGTCAGCGAACGGATGAGGGGTCCGGCGTTTTAGGGCGCCTCCTTCGCGCCGCCATATGGACGGCGCAGTACTACACGCTGCTTTGGGTTGGTTTCGCTGCGGCGCTTCTTTCCGTTTTTGTGTTTTTGAAACTCCTTGCCATGACCGCCGGCGTTGCGCGCCTTCTTGACCGTTCTCTTACGAAAGACTGAGTGTCTCATGACCACGCTTGATGACTTAAATGCGCTTGAAGAAGACTTAAGCTCGAAAATCGCCGGCGCTGAAACGGAAACTGCGCTCGACGAGATCCGCGTCGGCGCGCTCGGAAAGAAGGGCGTTATTTCTGAGCGGATGAAAACGCTTGGCAAGATGAGTCCCGAAGAGCGGAAGGAAATGGGCCCGGCGCTCAATGGACTGAAAACGCGTGTCGCCGAAGCGATTGATGCAAAAAAGACTGTTCTGGAGGAGGCTGCGCTGGAAGCGCGTCTCGCTTCTGAGAAAGTCGATGTGACCTTGCCCGTGCGGCCCGAGCCTGTCGGCAAGATCCATCCCGTCAGTCAGGTGACGGAGGAGATCATCGCGATTTTCTCCGCCATGGGCTTTGACGTTGCCGAAGGGCCGGACATTGAAGATGATTTCCATAACTTCACGGCGCTCAACTTCCCCGCCGACCACCCGGCGCGCGAAATGCACGACACGTTTTTCTTCGAACCGAAGGACGACGGCGAACGCATGCTCCTTCGAACGCATACAAGCCCGGTGCAGATCCGCACCATGAAGACGACCCCGCCGCCAATCAGGATTATCATCCCCGGGCGGACGTTCCGCTGCGATTCCGACCAGACGCATACGCCCATGTTCCATCAGGTCGAGGGACTTGTCATCGACCGTGAAACCCATATGGGCCATCTCAAGGGAACGCTTGAGGCGTTCGCGAAAACTTACTTCGAGATCGATGAGGTCAAAACCCGCTTCCGCCCTCACTTCTTTCCGTTTACGGAGCCTTCCGCCGAAATGGACATCGGTTATGAGCGCGCTGGCAATGAGATCCGTATCGGTTCGGGCGACAAGTGGATGGAGATTTTGGGCTGCGGCATGGTGCACCCCAATGTCCTGGTCAATTGCGGCCTTGACCCGGACGAGTTTCAGGGCTTTGCCTTCGGCATGGGCGTCGACCGCCTCGCCATGCTGAAATATGGCATCCCCGATTTGCGCGACTTTTTTGCCGCCGACGCAAGATGGCTTGAGCATTACGGATTTGACGCCCTCGACCAGCCAAACCTGGCTGTGGGCTTGAGTAGGTCATAAAATGAAATTCACCCTTAGTTGGCTCAAAGAGCATTTAGAAACCGACGTATCGCTTGAAAAGATCGTCGATACGATGGTCGAAGTCGGGCTTGAGGTCGAAAGCGTTGACGACCCCAAGGCGCGGCTGGCCGCATTCACTATCGGCGAAGTCTTGGAAGCGGAAAAACATCCCGATGCGGATAAGTTGAAACTCTGTAAGGTCGCAACGAAAGATGGCGAAATGCAGATCGTGTGTGGCGCGCCCAATGCGCGCGCTGGCATCAAAGTCGCTTACGCACCAGTCGGCGCGTATGTGCCGGGCATCGATCTGACGCTCAAAAAAGCGAAAATCCGCGGCGTTGAATCCCTGGGCATGATGTGTTCGGTGCGCGAGCTTGAACTCGGTGACGATCATGACGGGATCATCGAGGCGCCGGTGGAGGCTGCGGTCGGCGATCCGGTCGCCGGATGGCTCGGCGCCGACGATCCTGTGATCGACTTTGAGGTGACCCCCAATCGACCGGACTCCAACGGCGTTGACGGTGTTGCCCGCGATCTTGCAGCGGCCGGGCTCGGGCGTTTGAAAACGCCTGCGCCATCGACCATCAATGGCGTCTTCCCATGTCCGCAGGAGGTGTTGCTCGATCTGCCGGACGGGGCGGAGGATGCATGCCCGGTTTTTGTCGGGCGTCTTGTGCGCGGCGTTAAAAACGGTCCGTCACCGGAATGGTTGCAACGGAAACTTCGCGCCATCGGCCTGCGGCCCATCAATGCGCTTGTCGATATCACAAACTATATGTCGTATGATCGAGCTCGCCCGCTTCATGTCTATGACGCCGACAAACTGCAGGGCGCGGTGCGCGTGCGGCTCGGCAAGAAAGGGGAAAGCTTCACCGCCCTTGACGGCAAAGACTACGACGTTGATGAGACCATGAGCGCCATTACGGACGATCGCGGTGTGATTGGCCTTGGCGGCGTCATGGGCGGTGAGACGACCGGGTGCGATGACGCCACCGTCAATGTCTTTATCGAATGCGCTTATTTCGATCCGCTACGCACGGCGAAAACGGGCCGCAAGACCGGCATTCAATCCGATGCGCGATATCGTTTCGAACGCGGCGTCGATCCCGCCTTTGTGACGCCGGGCATGGAGATGGCGACGCAGCTTGTTTTGGATCTTTGCGGCGGCGAGCCGAGCGAGTTTATCACGGCGGGCGCGGCGCCGGCGTTCGACAAAACAATTTTGTTCACGCCGTCCGAGGTCGCGCGCCTTACGGGCATGGAGATCGATCCGGCGCGCCAGGAGGAAATTCTATCCGCTCTTGGGTTTGTTGTTTCAAAGTCCGACCCGTGGCAGGTGTCGGCGCCAAGCTGGCGTCCTGACATTCACGGAAAAGCTGATCTCGTTGAGGAAATTGCACGTATCGCCGGGTTCGATAATCTGCCCGCGGCGACGTTGCCGCCCCGCCATGCGGTCGAGGCGCCGAAGCTCACCGAAGCGCAGCGCCGCCGGTCGGCGGCGCGCCGGGCGCTCGCCGCGCGCGGCATGCTTGAAGCGGTGACATGGTCGTTCGCGAGCGAAGAAAACGCGGCGCTTTTCTGCGACGGCCCGAACTGGCTCGGCGCACAAGGCTTGCGGCTTGCAAACCCGATCTCCTCGGATTTATCCGTCATGCGTCCTTCGATCCTCGCCAACATTATTCCGGCGTTGCAGCGGAACGCCGATCATGGCCGCGAAGATCTTGCGCTGTTTGAAGTGGCGCCAATCTATCAGGGCGATCAGCTAACGGATCAATTTCTTGCGGCATCGGGCGCGCGGCGTATGCGTCCGCCTCGCCACTGGGCGCCATCGGGTGATGGCGACGGCGTTTTCGCCGTGAAGGCGGACGCTGTTGCAGCGCTCACAGCGGCGGGCGCGCCGCACGCAAACCTTCAGGTGAGCGCCGATGCGCCGCACTGGTATCACCCAGGACGTTCCGGTGTGCTGCGCCTCGGTCCCAATGAGCTTGCCTATTTCGGTGAAATTCACCCGCGGGTTTTAAAGGCGATGGATGTGGAAGGGCCGATCTTCGGATTTGAAGTTTTTCTCGACCGGATCGCACCGTCGAAAAAGAAGGCAGGCAAAACAAAGGTCGCGCTCAATGCATCCGAGCTGTTGCCATTGTCTCGGGACTTTGCATTCATCGTGGACAAGGATGTAACCGGGCAGACGCTCCTGAAAGCCGTGCGCGGCGCCGATAAAAAGCTCATCGTCTCCGCGCATATCTTTGACGTTTATGAGGGCGCCGGCGTTGCGGATGATAAGAAATCGCTTGCAGTCGAGGTCGTTCTTCAGCCCAGAGAAAAAACGCTCACGGATGAAGAGATCGAAACTATATCGGCGCGTGTGATCGCGCAGGTGGAAAAAGCGACGGGCGGCGCCTTGCGCGGATGACATCGTGCTCCGCCCTCAACTCTGGGTGACGTCTTTCCTTCGCCTGCGGTGATGGGGGCGCCGCTAGATATGGTTAACCGCAGGTTTTAATCAGGCGGGTGGATTTCGTAAGCCGGTTAGCGCTTTATCCAGAGCTTTTATTCTATCTTTGGTTGTGTTTTTAAATAAGGCGCAATCAATGGAAGATCCGTCCCAGGCCCGCGCGCATCCGCGCATCGACACTCAAATCGCCGCCCGTTTTCTGGTCAACAGTGAGGAATCCGGTCGTGGCGTCGCTATCAATATTTCAGCTGGCGGGGTCGCTATCGCGTCGGAAACGCCGGTGCAGATCGGCGACCATATCATCCTGCATTTGGCGGGCGCCATGCGCGTGGAGGGCGCCGTCGTCCGACTCATCGACGAAGGGTTTTGCATTGCGCTCGAAATCAGCGCCTCGCGTCGGGAGAAACTCAAACAGAACATTGATATGATGAGCCATGATGAAAACCCGCCAACACGCGTGCGCGGTGATCGGCGGATCGCCGAGCGCGTGCCTGGGCCGGAAGGGCACAATTATTGTCGGACGGCGGACGGCGTTTTCAAATGCCGCGTTGTGGACATGTCGTTGAATGGGCTCGCCATCCGTGTGGAAGGTGAGATCGCCATGGGCGCCTGGGTCATCGTCGGGAAGACAGGCGGGCGCGTCGTGCGCGCCGATGGCGACCTCTACGGCATAGAGTTCGACGAAAGTGTCCGCGCGGAAAATGGGACCGAGCATGGATGCGTCGATGTCGGTGCGTTGACGAATATCGCCCAGGGAACGGCTGGCGGCGCAGCTTAGGGCGCGGGTTCGCAGCGGCGGTCGCCGCCCCAAGGTCGCCGACTTCATCGGTCGGCTGGGGCGCGCGCTAAGGGTTTTGCCGGGCAGGGCGGTAAAATGATCTGCATTGGGGCAGGCGCGCCTGGGTGAAGCTTGTGTGTTGAGCGTGTTGTGCGATGCGCGCCGCCTAGCGGGTCTGAACGAGGCGATCAAAACCCGCGTCGCCGGTTATATTCTTTATCCCTCTACGGGAACACTTGCGCATATGCGCTTCAGCCGATATTGAAACGATCTTTCGCGAAACAGCGCGACGCCGCATTAGCTCAGCTGGTAGAGCACATCATTCGTAATGATGGGGTCGGGTGTTCAAGTCACCCATGCGGCACCATTTTTCATAAATAAAAACAACGTATTAGAAAACAGGATGACGCGCTCGCGTAGCTAGTAAAGCGTGTTTTGGACTAGCGCAATGCTAAAGTGTTTAGTCCCGGAAAGTGATGGGCTGGATGATTGATGAACCGTTTTGGCTGTTCGGTCCAGCATTTGTTGACGTATTCGAAGACCGTAAGTCCCCTTAGCGTCTTCAATCGTTTGGCGAAATCGTAGGCGTTGACGAAGGTCTGAATGTGCTCGCGTAATTGTTCATGGGATGAATAATGATATCGCTTGACGGTCGCCTCTTTCAGCGTCCGGTTCATTCTTTCGACCTGACCATTCGCCCAGGGATGGTTGACCTTTGTTAGCCGATGCTCAATCTCGTTTTCCCTGCAGACGCGATCAAAGATGTGCTCGAATGCAAGAGAGTTCCCCTTTCTCTCAGTGAACTGGATACCGTTGTCGGTGAGAGCGATGTGGATCTTGTAAGGGCAGGCTTTGATCAGGTGGCGAAGAAATTTCGCTGCATTCATCTTGCCGGCTTTCTCGTAAAGCGCAACGAAGACAAACTTTGATGTGCGGTCGATAGCCACAAACATATAGAGTTTGCCGTCCTCGGTGCGGACTTCAGCAATATCGATATGAAAGTAGCCGATCGGATATGATTTGAACTTCTTTTTCGGGGAAGCTTCCGCCTTCAAATCAGGCAAGCGCGATATGTCATTGCGTTGAAAGAGTCGGTGCAAGCTTGAACGGGTCAAGTGTGGGATGCTTTCCTGCAAGGCGTAAAGGCAGTCATCCAACGGCAACAGCGTATGCTTACGAAAAGCGACGCATACCGCTTCTTCTTCTGGCGTTAAACTTGTCGAGCGCGGCTCTTTCGGGCCCATTGGTAGATCTTCAACGCTCTTGCGCGCTCGCCATTTGCGAACTGTCTTCTGATTGATCCCGTATTGATCAGCTAAGTCCGAGACCGAAGCTTTCGATCGCTGTATTGCTTTTCGGACGGCGTGCGTGGTCGTGGCGCAATCGCGTTATACCTTTCCCATAGGCTTTTCCATCATGACGGATCACTGCATAAAGCGATTCCATCACTCCGCGGGACTAAACACTTTTTTTAGAACCGCCAGGAAAGGCCGGCTGTAAAGCGATGGTCGCCAGCGGCCGCCGCATCGATGACGCCGTCATAGCGCGCCTGCATGTTCAACCGCTCACCAAGTTCGATAACGCCGCCAAGCCCGACCGCCGCCCGG
>JBCCXE010000008.1:0-110230 GCA_039192395.1 Pseudomonadota bacterium | reverse complement strand
CGTTTGCATTCCTTATGAGTCATGCAAACGGCTCTAAGTATTTGGTTGCGCGGGTTGCGACGCAAAACCGGTGAACCACTTTTGCTGCAACCCGCTCTAACAGACGATTTGAGTGACGGCGGATAACCGGTCTTTGGCCTGCGATCTTCTTAAGGCTTTCGGCAGCGCTTCGGCTTGGTATTCGGCCTTCCGTCCGATCTGCCCACATACTGTTTTAGAGTTTTTCTACCGTTGCTTGATGGTCTGGCTCGATGGGCTGGGAATCTGCGCCATCGAGCTTAACGCGGGTATCGCGCCGTATGCGCGGGACATGGAACAAGCGCAATTGCCTTGCCGCAGGGCGCTGCCCATCTGTGATGCTTTTTGGCGACCGGTTATATGGCTCTCGTTGCGTTTTCGAACCAGTCTTTCAACGCTGGCGGCAGCTTGTCTTTCAAGACTGCGCTGACGCGGGCGTGGTAGTCGTTCAGCCATTGGCGCTCATCATCGGTCAGCAATGCCGGATCGACGAGCGACAAGTGAATCGGCGCGAGCGTGATCGTTTCAAAGTCCATCATCGCGCGTTCGCCGTCTTGCGGCGTTTGCGGCGTCGTTACCACGATGAGGTTTTCGATCCGGATGCCGAAAGCGCCGGCTTTATAATAGCCAGGCTCATTGGAAAGGATCATGCCCGGTTTGAGCGGCTGGTCATTCGGCGCCTTCGCGATGCGCTGCGGCCCTTCATGGACGCTGAGGAACGACCCAACGCCGTGACCTGTACCGTGGTCGTAGTCGAGCCCGGCGTCCCATAGGGGTTTACGGGCAATGGCGTCGAGCTGGTGGCCCGTCGTTCCTTCCGGAAACCGCATGACCGCAAGGGCGATGTGGCCTTTGAGAACGCGCGTGAAGCGGTCGCGCATTTCGGCCGTCGGCTCGCCGATAGGAACGGTGCGGGTGATATCCGTCGTTCCGTCCTCATACTGACCGCCGGAATCGACCAGATAAAGCCCGCCGCGCTCAAGCGTCGCGTTGGTTTCTGTAGAAACGCGATAGTGGGGGCTTGCGCCGTTCGCGCCTGCGCCGGAAATCGTGTCGAAACTGATGTCGCGTAATTCCGTGAGCTGACGGCGGAAACTCTCAAGTTTTTGGGCGGCGGTAATTTCGTCGCAATCGCCTGATTGCGCTTCGGTGTCGAGCCAGTGCAGGAACTCTGTGACCACGACGCCGTCGCGGATGTGGGCGGCGCGGGCGCCGGCGATTTCCGTCGCGTTCTTCATCGCTCGCGGCAGGGCGCACGGGTCTGCCTGTTCGATGAGTTTGGCGCCGGCCTTTTCGAGAATGCTTGCAAAATGCGCCGGCGCCGCCGTCGGGTCGATCATGATCCGTGCGCCGCTGCTCCCAAGTTTTTCAAGGGCCGCGGTCACGTCGCTTTCGGCGCGGATGTCGACATCGTCGCCGAGAAAGCCGGGCAGCGCATTGTCGATTTTTGCCGGCTCAGCGAAGAGCGTCGCCGTTCCGTCCTTCGAGATAATGACGCGCGAGAGCGGCATGGGCGCGCGCGAAACATCGCCGCCGCGCACATTAAGAAGCCAGGCGACTGACGGCGGCGAGGTGATGAGGGCGGCGTCCGCGCCCGCGGCGTCGATAGCGGCGGCGACATCGCGCCGTTTTTCGTCGGCCGCTTTGCCGGCGAACTTGATGTCATGCGGTTTGATGGGCGCCATCGGTTTCGCGGGCTGGTCGGCGCCCCAGGCGATATCGACCGGGTTTTCCGACGTCGCCACAAGCTCAAAACCGGCGCGCGCCGCAGCGGCCGCGAGTCTGCGGCGTCCCGCCAGAGAATGCACCATGGGATCGTATCCAATGCGTGCGCCTTTCCTGGCGTTTTTTGCAAGCCAGTCGACCGGCGGGGTTTCGGTGACATCGACATAATCGAAAAACGCGCCGTCGGCCTGCTCGCGCACCTGCAGCGTGTAGCGCCCGTCGGTGAAGATGACGGCTGTATCCGTGAGCACGATTGCCGAACCGGCGGAGCCTGAAAAACCGCTCGCCCACATCAGGCGGTCCGCATATGCCGGCGTGTACTCATTCTGATACTCATCGTCGTGCGGAATGATAAACCCATCGAGGTTTTGCTTTTTCATTTCCGCGCGCAGGAGCGGCAGATGCGCGCCGGCGAAAGAACGGTCGGAAACGGGATCGAATGTCTGGAACATGGGTTTCTTCCTTGGCGGTTTACGGTGGTGCTGGTTAAACGCCGTTAGCGATGCGTCAGGCGGCTATCGGATTTTCCGGTTGGCGAAGTGCAGGAAGTCCGATGGCCATCCGTCGCTTTTCAGATGGGGGTAAAGGTCCGGCCAAACGGCCTTGAGATATTTGATGTTGTCGCCGATGGATTTTTCAGCGTAGCGCGAGGCCAGAAGGCCTTTTGACTTCGCGTTGAACTCAAAAACAAGAACGTTCAGAAAACTGTAGATGATCATCATGTCTTTTTGCGACAAGGCATCCCATGGCGCTTTCCCGATAATGATATCGCGCCAGCGGTCCGACATATCCGTATCGAGAATAAGGCGATTGAAGTCCTGCCAGTTTTTCGATGTCTTCGAAAACCACTCGACCCTGCGGATGCGCCTTGCTTCCATGTAAACAGCGATGGCGATGAGCGCCGTCGTTGCCGACAAGAGGGTGTCGAGGACATCCGCTCGGCTTTCAAACAGGGATGCGACAAAGTCGGCCATCGTGAAACGCTCTCTTCTGGTGTGACGTGCTGTATCCTAAATTAGTGGCGCGGAAAACAGCATACAAGCTCTGCGCCATGCGGCGCGATGCTCATGTCCTGACCATCAAGAGAACCGGCCAGGTCTCCTGGTCGAGGCGGTTGATCTCGCGAAAGCCCGCATCTTCATAGGCTTTGCGTACGCGCTCTTCCTGCTCGCTCATGAGCCCGGCGAGGAGGACGCGCCCGTTCTTGGCGGTGTGGGCCGCCATGGCCGGGGCAAGCTCGGTCAAAGGGCCGGCGAGAATGTTCGCGAAGACGAAATCGAACGGTCCGCGCGCGGTAATATCATCATGGTCGAACCCGGCGGCGGTGAAAAACTCTATTTGGCTCCCGACGCCGTTCAGGGCGGCGTTTTCCGCGGCGATCGTTGTGGACGTTTCATCGATGTCGCTGGCGGTGACGGTGCGCTCCCAGAGCTTTGCTGCGGCGATGGCCAGAACCGCAGAGCCGCATCCGAGATCGAGGATCGATTTCGGGGCGAAGCCTGCGAACCGGTCGAGGAGGGTCAGGCACCCCGCCGTGGTCGGATGATGGCCGGTGCCGAATGCCTGGTTGGCGTCGATGCGAATCGGAATGTCGCCTTCCTCACCCGGGAGTTTGTCCGCATCGTGAACGCCATGAAGGACGAAACGCCCGCATCGTACGACGCCGAGCCCGGCCAGAGCGTGCGCCGTCCAGTCGATATCGGGCAGTTCTTCAAGGTCGCCGAGTTCAAGGCCGGTATTTTCCTGCGTGAAGGCTTTGAGTGTGCTCGCGTCCGGCGCATCGGCGAAATAGGCTTCAAGCCGCCAGCGCGCCTCGTCGTCTTCGCGGGCGGCGTCATCCTTCAGGAGGCTGACGGCGCCGGCGGCGGGCGTGAAAACATCGGTGAGGAGGTCGCCCGCAGCGTCGAGGCGTTCGCGGTCGCCATAAAAAGTGACTTTATAGGATGGCATAGGTGTTTTCTATCGGTGGCCCCAGTCGTCTGCGTTGTCGTCATTGTTCGGAGAAAGGCCAAGCGTGTCGCCTTCCGTCGTGACGCCGAGACCGAGGACTGTGCGGTTGGCGTAGGCGAAATACGCCGAGACCTGATTAATTTCAAGGATCTCGCTGTCGGTCCAGCCATCGCTGCGAAGCGCATGAATGCGAGCGGCGGTAATATCGGCGGGCGCTGTTGTGATTGCGCGCGCATAGGCGAGGGCGCTTTTTTCTTTTTCTGAAAATAGATCAGAGAACGACGCTCTCGGATCGTTCGCGGCGCTTTCAAGGGATTTCTGGATCGCCTCCGCTTTTTCGTCGTCTCGCAAAAGCCGTTTCATGCCCGTTGCGTGGTGGTCGATGCAGTAGCCGCAGCGGTTGAGCATGCTGACAAAAACGCCAATCGTTTCCAGAAACCATTTCGGTGTTTTGTTGTCACGGTGGTGTAAGACGTTCTTGTAAAGCGCCATGTGTCCTTCAAGGCTCGCAGGGCGAAGGCTGTGCGCCTTAAGGATATTGTCGATGCGCCCATCCGGGCCTTGCACCTTTTTGTAAAGCGTGGCGAGCGGCTCTTCCGCATCTTCGGGGTCGACGATGTCGATGAATGTCATGGGCGCTGCTTTCGGCTTGTCGGGAGGGAAGTTGGCGCCATTGGCGCCACTCAGGCCGCCTCGACAAATGTATCGATGACTTTTTTCGGCCCGGAATGCTCAAAGTCTACGGTGAGCTTTTGCCCTTCGATGGCGGCAACTTTTCCGTAGCCGAACTTTTGGTGGAAGACCCGCTGTCCTTTTGAGAATTTCGAAGCGCCCGGCGCGCTGACGGAGACGGTGCGCCCCTGGCCTTCGAGGAGCGGCGCGGACACCGGCCCTCGCGCCGTCGCCGCGCGGGCGCGCCGCCAGCCGGGATTGTCGTAATAGTCATTGTCTCGACGCTTTTGTCCGTCGAACCGCGAGTGCCCCGCCATGTCGCCGGCGGCATTGCCGTAAAGGCCGGGCTCAGAGACGACATCCACATAATCCTCCGGCAGTTCGTCAATAAAGCGCGAGGGGATCGCCGTCTGCCAGCGGCCGTATATCTGACGGTTGGCGGCGAAGGAAATACGGCAGCTTTCTTCCGCGCGGGTGACGCCTACATAGGCGAGGCGGCGCTCTTCTTCGAGGGCGGCGACGCCCTTTTCGTCGAGCGCGCGTTTTGACGGAAAGATTTCTTCTTCCCAGCCCGGCAAGAAGACCACGGGAAATTCAAGCCCCTTCGCCGCGTGCAGCGTCATCAGCCAGACCTGTCCGTCGACAACGTCATCGCTCAGTTCAGAAACTAACGCCACGTGATCGAGATAGCCTTCAAGGGCGTCGAACTCCGATACGGCCTGGATAAACTCTTTCAAGTTGTCGAGCTTGCCCGGCGCTTGCGGGGACTTCGACTTCTTCCAGTAATCGATATAGCCGGATTCTTCCAAGATAAGCTCGGCGACGTCCGCCGGCGCCATCTCGCGCGCGTCGCGCGCCCAGCGGTCGACGCTGTCGAGGAAGTTGACGAGCGAGCGGCGTGCGGCCGCGTGCAGATCGTCGCTTTCGAGCGCCATTCGCCCGGCCACGAAGAGCGAGACGCCCGCACCGCGGGCGATCTTGTGCAATGTCTGCAGGGCTTTGTCGCCAAGACCGCGTTTCGGCTTGTTGACGATGCGGTCGAAAGCGAGGTCATCGTCCTGGCTGCGCACAAGGCGCAGGTAAGAAAGCGCGTCGCGCGTTTCCTCGCGTTCGTAAAAGCGCGGACCGCCCACCACGCGATAGGCGAGGCCGAGCATGTTGAAGCGCTCTTCGAAGGCGCGCATCTGAAACGATGCGCGCACCAGCACCGCCATATCCGACAGCGACCGGCCTTTCGATTGCTCCGCTTCGATATCGTCGCCGATAACGCGCGCTTCTTCTTCGCCGTCCCAGACGCCGCGGACTTTGACGTTCTCGCCGTCTTCGGCTTCCGTCCACAGGGTTTTGCCGAGGCGGTCCTTGTTGGCGGCGATAAGGCCCGAGGCCGCGCCGAGGATCGCCGGCGTCGACCGGTAGTTGCGTTCCAGGCGGATCACTTCCGCGCCGGGAAAGTCCTTTTCAAACCGCAGGATGTTTTCGACTTCCGCGCCGCGCCAGCCGTAAATCGCCTGATCGTCGTCGCCGACGCAGCAGATGTTTTTGCGCTTTTGTGCGAGGAGGCGCAGCCAAAGATATTGCGCGACGTTGGTGTCCTGATACTCATCGACGAGCATATAGTGAAACTTTTCCTGATACTCGGCGAGGACGTCCGGATTGTTCTGGAAGATCGTCAGGTTGTGTACGAGGAGATCGCCGAAATCGGCGGCGTTCAGCGTCGTCAGACGGTTCTGATAGGCCGTATAAAGATCGATGCCTTTGCCGTCTGCAAAATGATAGGCTTCATTAGCCGGGACCTTGTCCGGCGTCAGGCCGCGGTTCTTCCAGCCGTCGATGACCATGGCCAGGCCGCGGCCCGTCCATCGTTTCTCATCGATATTTGCGGCCTCGATGACTTGCTTGGCGAGGCGGATCTGGTCGTCGGCGTCGAGGATCGTGAAGGAGGACTTTAGCCCCGCAAGTTCCGCATGACGACGCAGGATCTGTGCGGCGATTGAGTGGAACGTGCCGAGCCATTGCATGCCTTCGACGCGGTCGCCCACAAGCGCAGCGATACGCTCCTTCATTTCACGCGCGGCCTTGTTGGTGAACGTTACGGCGAGGACCTGCCACGGCCGTGCGCGGCCCGTGAACAACAGATGCGCGAGGCGCGTCGTCAGCGCGCGCGTCTTGCCGGTACCGGCGCCGGCGAGCATCAGGACCGGCCCTTCCTGGGCGAGCACGGCGGCGCGCTGCGCGTCGTTGAGGTCTGCAAGATAAGGCGCGTCTGCGCTTTCGGTCGGAGGCCGCGCCCCGACAGCGGCGGCGAGGGCGCGTTCGGACAGGGGTATCTTTTGTTCTTGGTCTGTACTCATGAGGCGCACCTTATCGGAACGAGAACGATTCTGGAACATCTTGTCATATTCGCACCGCATTCGATTGCGAAAATGCCGAGGGCGCCGCCCAATGGAATCACCCTAATCGTTTGATAGACTGAAAAGAAGGAGCCGCATATGGCTGGGAAGTTTGAAATTTACAAAGACAAGGCCGGCGAGTTCCGGTTCCGCCTGAAAGCCGGCAATGGGGAAAACATCCTCGCCAGCGAAGGCTACAAGCAAAAAGGCGGCTGCGAAAACGGCATTGCGTCGGTGAAGAAGAATGCCGCTGACGAGGGCCGTTTCGAAGTTAAAGAATCGACCAACGGGAAGCCTTACTTCGTCCTGAAAGCCGGCAATCACGAAGTGATCGGCAAGTCGGAAATGTATGAAAGCGACGCGGCCTGCAAGAACGGCATTCAGTCAGTCATGAACAATGCGCCTGACGCCGCGATTGATGATCAGACGGGGTGATTTTCGTCGCCTGCGAAAAAAATACTTGTTTCAAAGCGCCGCCGGTTCCCCGGCGGCGTTTTTCTTTTGGAAATCGCTTTGCTTACTGCGCCAGAGAAAGCACCGGACCTTTGGGCGGCGCGCCGGCGGCGTTTATGCGCTGGAGCGCGTCCGCGCAGCCTTCGTCTACGAACGCGAAATCGTCGAGGAGGAACCGCAGCACATCGCGTGCGGTGGACCCGTCGCGGCTGCGCATGTTGACAGCGATCTTCTTGGCGCGGTCTTCAAGGTAATACGCGCCGATCTTCTGACGCCATCTCACGGTCTGACGGTTCCAGACGAAGTCCGCCCTGACTTTTTCAAGCGGTGCGCCGTCCTCCGTCCATCCCTGGATTTCAACGGAGAAAGGCTCATTCTCTTTGCCGCCAGTGGGGTAGGTCGCCATGGTGACGATGCAGACCGGCCGTTCGAATTCAACGATCAGCGGGCGGTTTAAGTTGTCGCGATAGACCGCGGCGTATTCGCCGCTGGGCGCCGCTTCATAGGTGCAGGCTGAATCGTAGCGGAAATGGCGAACGCCGGCGCAAATCTGGCGCGTCACTTTCGGGAAAAACGTGACCCCGAACTCCTCGGCGTAATCATCCGTAATCTGATCGCCATGGCCGCTGTTCCTGGCGTCCGGCGGCGCCTCGAAGCGAATGACCGCGCGATGGCCTGCGTCAGGGGTTTCCGACCCCGCGCCGGCGATAGAGATCGCGCCGGTGTCGGTTGCAGGATTCGTGTCGCCGTCCGGGTCTGCGCCGATGCCGTTTTCGTGCACCGTACCCGGATGGGTGTGCGCGCCGCCGACGCCCGGATGCGCTGATGCTGCGCCGGTGAACGCCAGTATGGCAGAAAGCGCAACGCTTGGCGCCATCCCTTTATATTCAAAGCTTTGTCGTCCCATGAGGATACCCCTCCAAGGCGATAATACACCGCCGAGCGCCGGCTTCCAAGCGCGCCGCCGACGGTGCGCGTAACTCACTGAGTCCTATGGATATTGCGGAAATTCGGCGAAAATACGCCCTTCTGCGTCGGACACGCTGCGGGGCGTTTGGCGGCCCTGTTGACTGATTTGCGCCGATGCGGCCCTAATCGCGCCGTTCGCTTATGATCGTAGGGAGGTCAGCGCCTTGCCAAAAAGAGTATCGACGCCGGTTTTTCTGGCTTTTGTTGCGGGCGCTCTATGTCTGATTGCGGCATGCGTCCAAACTGCGCCGGCGATTCCCGAACAGATTTTACGACCACCCGTCAGCCCGCAAGCCTCGGCGCGCATCAACGCTGATGTCGCCTTCCTCGCCGACGACGCCCGTGCGGGGCGTAAAGCCGGAACTGCCGGGTATGATGACGCGGCGGCTTATGTGGCTGCTCGGTTGGATGAGATGGGGCTCGTTCCGTTCGGCGACGACGGTCGGTGGCGGCAAGAGACGTCGCTCCGGTCGTGGACGGAAGTTCTTTCCTCATCGTCGCTGTCCATTGTCGGGCCTGGCGGCGAGTCGCGCGCGCTCACGTCTTACGAAGACTTTCGGATTTATCAGAGTCCGGAGCGTCAATCAGCGAGCATCACCGCACCTGCTGTCTTCGTTGGATATGGCGTACACGCGCCGGAGCTCGGCCATGACGATCTGGCGGGGCGCGACCTCGCCGGCAAGGTCGCTGTCTATTTCATCGGCGCGCCGGCGACGCTGGATGACGATGCATGGCGGTACTATCAGTCCCGGTCTGTTAAAATGGCCGCGCTCGCCGAACGCGGGGCCATCGGCGTGATTGAGGTGCAAACGTTCGCCGGCGCCGAGCTCACGCCCTGGGCGCGTTTCCAGCGTAATCCCAAACGCGCGCAGATGACCTGGCTGCGCCCTGATGGGCGCGCGGAAAACCGCGCATCGGGCATCGCGCTGCGCGCCGTCATGCACCCCGAAAGCACGCCGCTACTTTTTGAGGGCGCGCCCAGGACGTTTTCGGAACTGCTTGAAGAAACCGACGATCCGTATGCGGCGCCGGAAGGGTTTGATCTCGCCGTCGAGATTTCCATGAAGGGCGCCGCACGATTTGAAGATGTTGAAAGCGCCAACGTCGTCGGCCTGATCGACGGCGCTGACCCGCAATTGCGGAACGAGTATGTGGTTCTGACCGCGCATCTCGATCATCTTGGGCTCGATGAGGACCTTGAGGAGGCGGGCGAAGACGGCGTTTACAATGGCGCGCTCGACAATGCCATTGGCGTCGCCGTCATGCTTGAAGTTGCGCATAATCTGATGCAGGCGTCGCCGAAGCGCAGCGTTATCGTGCTCGCCACCACGGCGGAGGAAAAAGGGTTGATCGGTGCTGACTATTTCGTCAACAATCCGCCGGTCCCGATTGACACGATCGTTGCGAATGTCAATCTCGACATGCCGCTGATGCTTTATCCGTTTACGGATATGGTGGCCTTCGGCGCCGAACGCTCCAGTCTTGGTTCTATCGCAAAAATGGCGGTGGAGGCGGCGGGGTTTGTCCTTGCGCCGGACCCCTTGCCGGAAGAGGGGCTTTTCACGCGCTCGGACCATTATCGTTTTGTTGAAAAAGGCGTGCCGGCAATTTTTCTTATTCCCGGTTTCGCCAATGGCGGCGAGGCGGTTTTTCGAAGCTTTCTCGCGGAGCACTACCACGAGCCGAGTGACGATGCGGAGCAGCCGATCCTCTATGACGAGGCGGCGCGTTTTGCGACGATCAATACGATGATCGCCCGTGATATCGCCAATGCGCCCCCGCGGCCCGCGTGGCGCGATGGCGATTTTTTCGGCGATATGTTTTCACGCGTAGGACGCTAGAGCCGTTTGCATTCCTTATGAGTCATGCAAACGGCTCTAAGTATTTGTTTGCGCGGGTTGCGACGCAGTTGGTGGACGGGAACCGCCAACCGGTGAACCGTCATTCCGCTTCGCGGAATGACTTGCTGCAACCCGCTCTAAGCGCTCGCTACTGAATTTCGTAGACGATGGTGACATTGGCGCTGACGGTGGATTCGCCGACCTGAATGGGTGCGGATTCGTCCGCCGCCATGGACATGCGCGCCATTCTGAGCTGCGGTGTTGGCGCGGCGATCACGCCGTCTGTAATCGTGAGCACCTTGCCGAGGCGCACGCCCGCAGCGTCCGTCAGGAGTTCTGCTTTTGCTTTTGCACGCGCGACGGCGTCCTTGCGGGCGGCTTCGTAAAGCGGTTTCGGCTCGGAGAACGTGAACGAAATCCCGCCGATGGAGTTGGCGCCCGACTGCACAGCGTTGTCGATGACGTCGCCCGCGTCATCAAGGTCACGAAGCTTCACGGCAACATTGTTGGAAGCGATATAGCCCGTGACGCGCGGCGGGGACTGGTTGCGGTTGTAATCGTAGCGCGGATTGATCGAGAGCCCCGATGTCTGGATGTCGCGGTCAGCGACGCCGAGATCTTTTAGCTTCTTGATGGTCGCGGCCATATTGGCGGAGTTCTGCCGGAGCGCTTCCTGCGCGGTGTTCGCTTCCGTTTGTACACCAACGTTTAAGACCGCCATATCCGGCGCCGCAACCACTTCGCCCTGACCGGTCACGGTGATTGTACGGGGCGCGGGGTCCTCGGCCGCTGCTTGCGGCGTGGCGGCGCAGGCCGTCAGGAAAGCCGCCGCCGCGGCGGCGGGAATTGAGTGCGTCTTGATTGGCATGAGATTGCCCTCCAGTTGTTTTGGGTCACGGTTTAACCCCACAGAAAACGCACCAGCGCGGCGAAATCAAGGCGAAAAGAAGCGTGCATCGTGGGGTGGGATGAGGGGATCATATCCGTCGATGGGTCGATCATCGCCGGAGCGACGCCAGCGTGATTTGACGGCGCCAAGGATGTTCCGGATACTAACGCTAACAAAAATCAATAAAGCAATATCGGAGGAAGATGTGTTTAGTAGAAGTCTGTCGCATGCGGTTGCGCGCATCGCGACGGTTACGACGTTTGTTTGTGCATCCCTGACGGGAATGGCGGCGGCCGAGCGCACGGCTCTCGTGGGCGGACGCCTGATTGACGGGTTCGGTCATGCGCCTATTCACGATAGCGTGATCCTTGTCGAAGACGACCGCATCGTCGCTGTGGGGACTGTCGATACGCTGAAGCCGCCGCCGGGCTATAAAGTCATCTCCACCGAAGGCATGGATGTTTTGCCCGGCCTTTGGGAGGCGCATGCGCATCTGATGCTCACCGGCCATTCCAACTATCCGAAATGGCAGGCGACGTATATTGATCGGTTTGCAGATGAAATCATGCCGGCCTCCGCCGAGCAGCTGTTGCTCGCGGGCGTTACGTCCGCACGCGACCTCGGCGCCCCGCTCGAAGCATCGCGATCCCTGAAGCAGCGCGTGGAGGCCGGGGACCTGCCGGGGCCGCGGCTCTTCATGTCCGGTCCGTTCCTGCAGGCCGAGGTGGACGAGTGGCAAAAGGGCTATCGCTGGGCGGTGACCAGCGTCGGCGACGCCCGCGCGAAAGTCGCGCGGCTCGATGGCGCAGGCATGGATATCGTCAAGCTCATCGATCAGGATAAGATGCCCCGCACGGTGGCGAAGGCGATTGTGGACGAAGCGCACAAGCGCGGCATGAAGGTCGTTGCGCACTCGCACCGGCCGGAGGAAATCCGGGTCGGTCTCGAGATCGGCGTCGATAACTTCGAGCATATCGGGCTGACGACCGCGCCCGAGTATCCGGACGATATTATGGAGGCTTTAAAGGAACGCACGGCGACGGGCCGCATCGCTGGCGGGCCGCTCTACTGGACGCCGACGGTGGAGGGGCTCTGGAATTTCGACCGCACCGTCGCGAATCCGGAAAAGCTCGATGCGGCTTGTTGGAAGCGCGGTCTTAAAGAAGACACCATCGCCGATATCGAAGCGTCGATCGCCCAGCCGGGCCAGCTTGGCTACACCCGCCTGACGCCGCTTCGCAAGCCGACGCTGAAGCGCAAGATAGAACAGCTGCGCGAGGCGGGCGTCGTTTTCCTCGTTGGCACTGACAGCGGCATCCCCATGAAGTTTCACTGTCAGTCCACCTGGAACGAAATGGACGTCCTCGTCCGCGTCATGGATCTGCCTGTGATGGATGTGATCCGCGCGGCGGTCTACTGGCCTGCGGTGATGATGGGCGTTGAGGAAGATCTTGGCACCGTCTCCGCCGGCAAGAAAGCAGATATCATCGCGGTTAAAGGCGACGTTCTGGAATACATCAACCTCTTGCAGCACGTCGATTTTGTGATGAAAAACGGTATTGTTTACAAGCAAAACGGCGTTCCAACAGCGCCGTAATTTCCTCACGGAATAAAAAAACCGCCCCGGCGATAACCGGGGCGGTTTTTTTTAAATGAGACCGCTTAGTCCTTCAGAACAAACGTCACTTTCAGAACGACGCGATATTCCTTGATCTTGCCCTTGTCGAGAATGATCGACTGGTCTTTCACCCAGGCGCCTTCGACATTCTTGAGCGTCTTGTTCGCACGCTCGATGCCGTCTTCGATGGCGTCCTGAAAGCTCTTTTTTGAGCCGCTGATAATTTCTGTAACCCGTGCGACAGCCATGGCTATCCTCCAAATTAACTAGCGCGCCAACCGCGCCGATGACCGGCGAGTAAGGCAACAAAAATGTGACAATTCCATGTCCGCCAGGTACGAAACGGTCTGTAAAAGCTGTTCGAGTTAGCGCGTCGGCTGCGGCATGTCGCCGGAATAGTCGTAGAAGCCGCGCCCGGTCTTGCGGCCGAGCCAGCCCGCCTCGACATATTTCACAAGCAGCGGACACGGACGATATTTGGAGTCTGCAAGGCCCTCGTAAAGCACCTGCATGATCGCAAGGCATGTGTCGAGGCCGATAAAGTCGGCCAGCTGCAGGGGACCCATGGGATGGTTGGCGCCGAGCTTCAGCGCCGTATCGATGCCTTCCACCGAACCGACGCCTTCGTAAAGCGTATAGATCGCCTCGTTGATCATCGGCATCAACACGCGGTTGACGATGAACGCCGGGAAGTCTTCCGACACGGCGATGATCTTGCCGAGTTTTTCAACCAGTGCTTTCGTCGCCTCGAAGGTTTCTTTTGAGGTCGCAATGCCGCGAATGACTTCCACGAGCTGCATTACCGGCACCGGATTCATGAAGTGAATGCCGATGAATTTCTCCGGCCGGTCGGTAGCCGCGGCAAGCGCAGTGATGGAGATCGACGACGTGTTCGACGCAAGGATCGCGTCTTTCTTCAGGGATGGAGAAATCTCTGCAAAGATCTTCTTCTTCAGATCCTGATTTTCGGTCGCCGCTTCGATCACGAGATCGCAATCGGCGAGGCTGGCGACACCCGCGGCGGGGCGAATGCGCTTTAAGGCTGCGGCTACGTCGTCGGTGGCTATGGCGCCTTTCGCGGCCTGGCGGCCGAGATTGGCTTCAATCACGCCGAGCGCTTTTTTGATCTGCGCTTCGTCTATGTCGTTGAGCGATACGTCGTACCCTGCGAGGGCGAGAACATGGGCGATGCCGTTGCCCATTTGGCCGGCGCCAATCACGCCGACTGATTTTATGCTGCTCATAAAGTGGCCGCCTTCCGTGTTTGCGACGCAATACTGCAACGCAACATACGGACGACGCAAGAGTGTTCCCATACGGGATTCGCCAGAGCAGACGAGGGCCCCCCTTGCTGCGAGGGGCGGTTCTTTATGCGCGCCGGATTTCAGCTGCAAAACAGCCATGCATAGCGTTGTGGGCGTGGATATAAGCGACCGCCGGGTTCTCGGCGAACGCGGCTTCGACTTTTTTCTGCAGCGCTCCGGAGACGTCGAGGTCTGCGCCGATCAGCATGCCGGCCTGATCGAACAGCCGCAGCGCGATGGGGCGCCCGTGCATCACCGGCGGCAGCTCGTCGATATAGGTTCGCGGCGCGGTGACCTCTTCGCGCACATAAATGGCATAGGCCGAACGATAGGGCGTTTCGGCCGTATGGCTTTCATAGTTCAGTAAAAGGACGGTTTCGCCGGGCTCGGCGTCTTCCAGCGTGATCCGGCAGGGATAGCCCGGTTTCGCGTCTACGGTTTTGCGTATGGCGCCGTGCTCGGCGAGAACATCGTCGGGCGCGCTAAACAGGGATTGAAAATCCTCGACGGGGAGACCGGAAATGGAAAAGGACATATGCAAGGCTCCTTGATGATGGGAGCGTGCATCATGTGCTGGCGTGCAAGGACTTGCGACCCGGTTCTTGCGGAGGTCCTATCCAGCAAAAAAATCGCGCAAACGCCTGAAGGAGTTTGCGCGGTGAGAAGGGGATTTAGCCGAGCGCTTCAGTGAGCTCGGGCATCGCGGTGAAGAGGTCCGCGACAAGGCCGTAATCGGCGACCTGGAAGATCGGCGCCTCTTCGTCTTTGTTGATGGCGACGATGACTTTTGAGTCCTTCATGCCCGCGAGGTGCTGGATCGCGCCGGAAATGCCGACAGCGATGTAAAGCTCCGGTGCGACGACCTTGCCGGTCTGACCGACCTGATAGTCGTTCGGAACGTAGCCAGCGTCGACGGCTGCGCGCGACGCGCCGACCGCGGCGCCCAGTTTGTCCGCAGCCGGAAAGATATATTGCTCGAAGTTCTCGTAGGAGCCGAGCGCCCGCCCGCCAGAGATGACGATTTTGGCGCCGGAAAGTTCCGGTCGCTCCGACTGCGTAAGCTCTTCGCCGACAAAGCTTGATAGGCCGGTTTCCGCCGGGCCTGAAACGGTCTCAACGCTCGCCGAGCCGTCTTCGCCTGCGGCGGCGAAGGCTGTTGCGCGTACCGTGATGATTTTTTTTGCGTCGCTCGATTTGACCGTTTGCAAAGCATTGCCCGCATAGATCGGTCGCACGAACGTATCCGGCGCTTCGACCTCGACAATCTCGGAAATCTGCATCACGTCGAGGAGGGCGGCGACGCGCGGCATGACGTTCTTGCCGGTTGTCGCGGCTGATTTCAGGATTGCATCATAATCGCCCGCGACGGAGACAATGAGATCCGCGAAGGGCTCGGCTAGGCGGTTGGCGTATTGCTCGCCATCCGCATGCAGAACTTTACGCACGCCTGAGATCTTCGCCGCAGCGGCGGCGGCGTCACCAGCGCCCGAGCCCGCGACCAGAATGTCGATATCGCCGCCAATTTTTGCAGCGGCCGTGACGGTCTTGTGCGTTGTGTCGTCGATTGAGTTTCCGTGTACGTCGGCAATAACCAGGACAGCCATCTTAAAGGACCCCCGCTTCGTTTTTCAGTTTCTCGACAAGTTCCGCAACGCTTTCGACTTTCACGCCGGCCTGACGCGTCGGGGGTTCTGCGACTTTCAGAGACTGCAGCCGCGGCGCGATATCGACGCCGTAGTCCGATACCTCTTTCACGTCGAGGGGTTTTTTCTTCGCCTTCATAATATTCGGGAGCGACGCGTAGCGCGGCTCGTTGAGGCGCAGGTCCGTGGTGACAACCGCTGGCAAAGAAAGTGCGACGGTTTGCAGGCCGCCGTCGATCTCGCGCGTTACGTTCAGTTTGTCCCCGTCCTTTTCGACTTTGGACGCGAAGGTGCCTTGCGACCAGCCGAGCAGTGCGGCGAGCATTTGACCGGTCTGATTCGAATCGTCGTCGATCGCCTGTTTGCCGAGGAGCGCGATGTCCGGCTTTTCTTCATCGACGACGGCTTTGAGAAGCTTTGCAACACCAAGCGGTTCGACTTCAGCATCCGTTTTGATGAGGATGCCGCGGTCGGCGCCCATGGCGAGCGCCTGGCGGATCTGATCCTGCGCTTTTTCCGGTCCGATGGAGATGGCGACGATTTCGGTAACCGTGCCGGCTTCCTTAAGACGAACCGCTTCTTCGACGGCGATTTCGTCGAAAGGGTTCATGGACATTTTAACATTGGCGAGATCGACGCCGCTTTCGTCGGATTTAACGCGCACCTTGACGTTATAGTCGATGACGCGTTTCACCGGCACGAGGACTTTCATGCGTTTCTCCTATAGGGCCGGCGGGCGCCGGCGGGTTGGCGGAGCGCGTGTTCGCGGATCGAACCGGCCTCGCCCTATTATGAATGCGCTGCACCATAATCTCGGCGCTTGCGGCTTTCAATGGATGATGGCGCCTTGGCGTCGCCATATCTTGCCGTTATCGTCGCAGGCGTCTGTCGAAAGGGGAAGGCTATGCGATTTGGGATCGCGATGGCGGCGCTCGGCGTCGCTTGCGGCGCTGTTTTCAGCAGCGCGAGTTCCGCACAGGATGCAACCGTCACCGGCGGAATGACGATTGGGGAAGTGGCTGCGATCATGGCGGGCGAGGGCCTTCTGGCCGAAATCGCCGCCGGCGGTGAGGCGGGCAAAGTCCAGAGCGCTGTCTCTGGGGCGGATTTTGAGGTCTTCAGCTTCAACTGCAACGAGGCGAGCCGCTGCACGGAATTTCTGTTCATCACCGGGTTCGATCTGCCGGAAGGGTTCCCCCTTGAGCAGATCAACGACTGGAACGCCCGCAAAACCGGGGGGCGGGCCTATCTCGATGATGAGCGCGACCCGTTTCTGGACCATGTCATTTCAGTGAGCGGGCCGATCGATTCCGGCGCTTTTGTCGAGGGGCTTTATTTCTGGGCCGCCGCGCTCGACGCCTATATCGACTATATCGAGCTGCCGTCGAATTCGATCTGAAGTTTTTAAGTCGCTCGCGACCAATTCGCTTCGTTCATGGTCTCTGCGTCGGCGCCCTCTCGAGCGGCGGTCGGGAGCGGGTCGTTCCAATGCGCTGAGGGTAAGATCGTTCAGGAGCCGCCCTGGCCGATCAGGAACAGGAAGAGCATCATCAGCCCGATGGTGACCGCCTGCGCTGCGACGCGCATCCGCATGAGTTTATTGGAGTTTTCCTTAGCGAACGCGCCGCCTTTGGCGAGCGAATAGATCCCGACGCCAAGTACGCCGGCTGTGACCAGAAGGCCAATGGGGATCAGAAAAAATACGACAGCGCTCATAAGACAATTCCTTTTCCGCCATCATATAGGCCATACGCGGGAGTTATCAAATCACGAGGACGTACAGCGGGGCGGGGAGCCGACCATTGGCTCGGCGCCCAGTTTCCCAAATGCATGTCCGTCGATTTTTTACCTAAACCGGTCGTTCATCAATTCAAATTGGACGACTAAAACTGGCGCAAGGTTAACCCGTTCACAGACCTTAGCTAGATCATCCAAGCCGTGTTCACGCGCAGTTGCGTGGCCTTTTTCACGAACCGTCGGCGATGAAAATTTGCTCCGTATACTTTCTTGCAATATATTGCGCAATATGTTTTATAAAGCCTCGCTAGAGGAGTTTTTGCGTGAAACAGATTTTTGCGGGTTTAGTGCTGATGTTCCATTGCGCCGCCGCTATGCAGGCGCAAGCCAGCGAATCGACGTCGCTGTCGGAAGCTGACAAGGCTGACGTTCTTGACGCCCTCCGGAAAACGCTTGAGCGCAATTATGTCTATGAAGAGAAGGTTCCGGCCATTGTCCTTGAACTCGAACGCCGACTTCAAAGCGGAGATTATAGAAGTAGTGATAGCGCCGGCGCCTTTGCAGAGGACCTTACCCAGGATTTGATCGAGATTAGTGAGGACCTGCATTTCGCCGTCACTTACGATCCAGAGTGGATCGCGTTGCATCGAGCGAGCGGCGACGAGACATCGATGCGCGAGGACCAGCTCTCTTTTCTACGCCGATCCAATTACGGTTTCAGGCAACTCAAGATCCTCGAAGGAAATGTTGGTTATGTGCGGTTCGATTACTTTCCGGACCCTGCGCGCGCGTTTGAAGCTGGAGCCGGCGCCATGCGTTTTGTCGAGAACGCCGACGCCTTGATTTTTGATGTGCGGTACAACCGCGGCGGTCACAATCAGTTTGCGCAATTTTTGTCGAGCTACCTGTTCGACGCCGCGGAACATCAATTGCTGCATGAGTACAGCTACCGGAGCGACGGCGAGACCCTGACCGGAACCTATTGGACGATGCCGGCGCTGCCGGGGCCGAGACGGCCAGAAATCCCCGTGTACGTTCTGACCAGCACAACGACTTTCTCGGCCGCCGAATGGTTTGCCTACGCGTTACAGAAACTCGATCGAGCAAAAATTGTTGGTCAACAGACTTCTGGCGCTTCCCACGCCGTTGACCGTAAGCCTGTCGACGATAAGTTTATCTTACAGGTTCCTGTGGGCGTGGGGCGGGATCCCGTCGATAAAAGCGACTTCGAAGGCGTTGGCGTTCTGCCCGATCACGGGAGCCAATCCAGCAAGGCTTTAGCCGTCGCGCACAAACTCGCCATCGAGACGCTGGTTTCAAAAATGCCCGAAGCTCAAAACGAATACGAATGGCTGATGCCGGTGATTGATGCGCGACTTTCGGCGCCGGACATCAGTCATGCCAGACTACAACGCCTTGCAGGCCAATACGAGGGACGTAAGATCGTGCTCCAAAACGGGCAACTGGTGTATCATTGGCGCGGCAGGTTCAATCTTGCGCTCACCCCCCTCGGTCCAAATCTATTCGCCGTCGAAGGTTCCGATGATTTTCGTTTTCGCTTTACGGAGAAAAACGGAAGCATTTCGGCGCTTGAACGTGTGACTAAGAGTGGGCGCGTCATCGTGTATCCGAGACGGTAGGCGCCGGCATGTTGGACTTAGATGGCATATCATTTTTTGGCCGGTCGCTTGAGACCTTGCAGGAGCTCATGCTTGAGCAGGCGGTGATTGTCTTTGACCGCGCCGGAGTTGTTGTTCCGCCGCGATCATGTTCTCTACTGCTGGCAATCGGCGCCAACGATAACATGTCCGCATCTGACCTGTCGCGGCGGTTAGGGTACTCCCACCAACTGGTCCTTCAGAAGATTCCCAAGCTCCTAAAACTGGGGTTGATCCGTGTTCGACAGGATGAAGTCGACCGGCGTCGGCGTGTTTACAGTCTTACCGAATTTGGTGTGGAACAGGCTGCACGTCTTGAAGTCGTGCTCCCTGCATTCGGAGATGCTTACAGAGAATTATTCCTTGAGGTGGGAGACCTCCCGGCAGTACTGGCGCGCACGTCTCAGGCGCTGCAACGCCGCCCCTTGGATGAGCGCATAAGCGGTGCAAAGGGAGAAGGCTTGTGCCTGGTCGATGAAAGCGCTTCCTGACGGCGAACCCGCATATACTTCGTCTGGAAACGTCTCAGTTCGTAGGGCTGTGCGATGTAAAAGCCTGACGATCTAGGGTCTGTGAATAATTGATATTTCCACCGTCATTCCGGACGTTGCAAGCGCCCAAAGACCGGAGGTCTTTGTTCGTGCTTATTAGACTTGGGTCCAAGGCGAAGCCTTTGACGAGCTGCGTACACGGAGCAAGTCGCCCCTGGATTCCGGATAGCTCGAAAATGCAACGAAATCAAAGGCTTCGGCATTTTCGGCTTCCGGAATGACACGGAGTAGTTGATTAATTGTCGACGGGCCTTGGGGTAGCCAAGTTTACTAAAGGGTCTTGGTCCCGGAGACTAATGTTCGCGGCGATTGAGCGTTTGGGCGCCATGCCATGCCGGGAAAAAGTCGAACGGTCCCGCAAGCTCCGCGGAAACGGGAATGACCTCGCCGGCGCCCTCGAAGCGGGCCACGGAAACGCCGGAGAGGCTATTGAGATAGGCGCGTAAATCGGCGTCCGCCGGCGCCTCGACGCCAAGGCCGCCATCTTCCGGGCTGGCGATAGAGGGCGATCTCAATTCCTCAAGGCTGAAATCCATGCGGATATCGTATGTGCGCTCGGCCTGATACCGCAAAAATCGCTGTGCGTTATACCACTGCTCCTTGACGTTATCATCCGTACACGTTTCAAGCTCCGCACCGCGCGCGCCCCAGCGCCGCTCCGGACAGTGATAGGGATCGAAAGAAAGATCGAACAGGCGATCCATGGCGTGCGCGAGGTTAAGGCGCACGCGCGTACCGTCGCTGCGCCAATAGGTGAAGGTGCAGGCGTTCTTTTCTTCTTCGAAGGCGGCCAGCATGTCGCCCGCGAGGTCCGCGCCTTCATAGGAAACGCCGGGCTTGCCCGCTTTGGCGTCCTCATAGAGCATCGCCATATCGCGCCGCAATTCGATGAAGGCGACCTTGAGCCGCGCGTCGCGCGAGGGCGTCGAATAGTTCTCCCACTCGCCATAGGTGCCGAAAATATTGGGCGGCAGCTTCTTCGGGTGCGGCTTTAAATGCACGCGCGCGGTGACGGCGTTGTCGACTGCGACTTTGCGGGACTTAAGCGCGCCACAAATGGTCTGCAGGCCGTGGCGTAACTCCGTCACCGGATTATACGAAAAGCCCGGCGCTGCGAGACGACGCCGCACGAAGTCATAGAACTTCAGGGTGCGATTGTCGTGACGGAACTCGCCATAATGCCATTCGCCTGATGGGTGGGGGGCGTTGCCGAGGTATTGTTCGAGGGAAAAGTGCTCAATCTCGTCGTTTGTCGCCGCGCGCAGGCGCCCGCCATTTAAGGAGCCGTCGGCGTTTGCGCGCGCGCCTTCGACCGAAATGGGACGCCACGCCTTGAGGCCAGCGCCGAGTTCGGGCTTCGAGCGCATGAAGTTCGAGCCATAGGTCGTGCGCGTCACCGAGCGATCCGGATGCGACGCGACGACCAGAATGCGACCGTCCTCCAGAACATCGTAAACGATGCCTACATGACCGTAGATGTCATACGCGATCAGGCCGGGCTTCACCGCCTCACGGGTTATGGTGACGGGGTAGAAGTCGTCATGGCTCGCGCCGCCGCCGCGTTCGGGGTGGGTGCGGAACATCGCCGTCGAAACCTCGCCGCCGATACGTTGAATGAAGTGCGGCGCGTTGGAAACGATGTTGAGAATTTGCCGGCGCCCGGCGACGACATTGCCGCCCGATGAGTAGCGCAGGTCTTCGCGCGCGCCATCGGCGGTGCGCATGGCGTTCTGGTACGAAAACGGCAAGCCGTTTTTCCATGCGTAATAGGCGCGGAGCATGTAGGCCATGTCGGCGCAATCGCCGGAAAAGAAGAAGTCGTCGGTGTCGCGGTAGGGGTTGGCGTTGCTGTTGAGGCAGCTTTCTAAAGACGTGCAGTTGGAGCGTCCGATAGCCTGCACGAAGCGCGCATAACCGGCTTCGTCCGCGGCGTCCCACGACGCTTTGTAGACGCGCCAGGTCTTGCCGCGATTGACCGCGGGCGAGAAGGCGTTTTCAGTGAGGGCGCCGGCGGCCGCGTCTTCAGGAATATTGACTTGGGCAAGGGCGGGCGGCGCGCTCGCAAGCGCCGCCGTTGCTGCGGCGAAAAACGCCCAGCCTGCCCGAAACCTCATACCCATAAGGCAAGCTTACAACGGCTCCGCGCGAGTCGGTAGAGGAAACCGGCGCCCAAGGCGGCCGTTTACCGCGATTTTTTCCCTTCTGGCGCGAATAGGCGCGATTTGTGCGCGCCCTTAACCTTGGAAACGGCCGTTGAAGATCGTCAATGTCCTGTCATCTGGTCGTGCTATAGCGAGCGCATGAAAAAACTCATTCTCTCTGCTCTTCTCGCTCCTCTGGCGCTAGCCGGCGCAGCGCTCTCGTATCCCTCCGAGGAAAAACCGGGCAAAACGCAACCGCCCTGGCAGGAGGCGACAGGCTGGCCTGATCGCATTGTCGTCACGCTTCCCAAAGCCCCGCAGTCGAGTTTCGCCGTGACGTGGCGCACCGACGCGTCGGTTACAGAAACCTTTGCCGAGATTGTCGAAGCGACGGGCGACGCGCGGTTCGACCTTGGCGCCGAGAGATTGCCCGCAAAAACGGAGCGGCTCGATCTGCGCGAGGCGGAAGCGTTTGGCGAGGTCATCGCGATCGATGACAATGCGGGCCTGCCGCCGGCGAGTTTTCATTCGATTGTTTTTGAAGGGCTAAAGCCCGACACGCTTTATGCGTATCGCGTCAAGGGCGCTGGCGATCAGTGGTCTGAGTGGTTGCAAACGCGCACAGCTGCGCAGACGGGGCCGATTTCTTTTCTTTATCTCGGCGATGCCCAAAACGCGCTTCGCTCTCATTGGTCGCGGGTGATCCGCGCGGCCTTCCAGGAGGCGCCGAAGGCGGACTTTATCCTGCATGCGGGCGATCTCGTCGACCACGCGTCGAAGGACCTCGAATGGGCGGAATGGTTTGACGCCACCGGGTTTATCCATGGGATGATCCCGGCGCTTCCTGTGGCGGGCAACCACGAATATCAGAGACTAAACCTTCCGGATGCAGAGCAAGACCGGCTCCTTTCCATCATGTGGCGTCCGCAGTTTACGTTGCCGGAAGAGCCGACACTCGACGACGATCTGCAGGAAGTCGCGTATGATCTGCGTTATTCGGAAGACTTGCATCTTTTCATCATCTCGACGCAAAGCCCGAAAATCGAGGAGCAGGCGGCCTGGCTCGACCGGGAGCTTGCGGCCAGTGACGCGCGCTGGAAAATCGTTTCAATGCACCATCCGATCTTTTCATCGAAAGACGGCCGGGACAGTCCTGAGCGTCGCGCCGCGCTTTTGCCGGTCATCAAAAAGCACAATGTCGATCTCGTGCTGCAGGGCCATGACCATACATACGCCCGCGGCGTCATCAGTCAGACGCCCGAGCGGGTTGCATTCCAGTCCAAGGGCGGCGAGGTCGATACGATGTTCGTCAACTCTGTCAGCGGGCCGAAGCAGTACGAAGTTCGCGCAGACGGCTTTGACGCCTATGAGGCGGATGGCGTCACCTTGGTGAGACAAGGCGCGAACACGCAGTTTTTTCAGCTGATAACGGTGGATCGCGATCAGGTCTCTTATGAAGCGCGAACCGCGACCGGTGAACTCTACGATGACTTCGTCATGACCAAGGACCGGCGGGGCGCAAAGAAGATAACGCGCGGCTCGGCGAGCACCATGGAGGAGCGGTCTTTCTCCAATACGGGCCCCTACGAGCGACCTTAGGCGCCGCATCGGGGCGGACTTTTACTCAAAACTCTGATCGGTCGCCACCGGCGATGAATTTCGTGCGGGTAGTTGCGTTCTGCGTTTTCATGTAATATAAATAGTTACGTGAAAAAAGACAGCCGGCTTTCCGGCGTTCTCCACGTGATCTTGCACCTTGCAGAGGCGGGCGCCCCGATGACGTCCGACAGGCTGGCTGCGTCCATGAAGACCAACCCGGTGGTGGTCCGCCGCCTTATGGCTGGCTTGCGCGAGCGGGGCTTTGCGAACTCGGAAAAGGGGCATGGCGGCGGATGGCGGCTGACCTGCGATCTGGAGACGACGTCTCTTAAAGATATCTATGACGCGATCGGCAGTCCCGGTTGCATTGCGCTTACCCACCGCGATGAGGCGACATCGTGTCTTTTGGAGCAGGCGGTCAACGCCGCGCTGAGCGATGCATTTGAGGAGGCTGAAGCGCTTCTCCTCAAACGGTTTGAAGATGTGACGCTCGCCAGTCTGAGCGCCGATTTTCATGTTCGGTTTTCGAAATACAAACTTAGTGAAGGATCAAAATCCGCATGAGTGAAGATAAAAGCCCGTTTCTCGACATGTTCGACGACCCGGAACACGCGGCGACATATGGCGACGGTCCGGCGAAATTCGTGCCGGGGTTTTACGACGTCCACCGCATGGCGGGTATTCTAATGCGCGAGCGGGCGCCCGATGACGGGAAGGTGCTGGTGCACGGCGCCGGCGGCGGGTTGGAGCTTGAGGCGTTCGCGCGGGAAAATCCCGGCTGGCGTTTTGTCGGCGTCGATCCTGCCAAAGCGATGCTTGATGCGGCGGCGGAACGTCTTGGATCATTGATGACGCGCACCGAGCTTCATCATGGCTTTATCGATGATGCGCCCGAAGGGCCGTTCGATGCGGCTACCAGTCTCCTGACGCTACATTTTCTCGATGCTGACGAACGGCGGCGAACGGTGGCGGAGATTGTGCGCCGGTTAAAGCCCGGCGCGCCGCTGGTCGCCGTGCATGTAAGTTTCCCGAGCGGCGCCGCTGGCCAGGAAAAATGGCTGTCGCGCTATGAGGCTTTTGCGCTTGCGTCCGGCGCGGACCCGGAACTGGCCGGCAGGGCGCGCGAAGCGGTGGAAGCGAGCCTGCCGCGCCTTGAGCCGCGCGAGAACGTAGAGCTTTTCGGGGAGGCGGGCCTTAAAGACGTGACGTCGTTTTACGAGGCTTTCACGTGGCGCGGCTGGGTTGGCTACGCGCCGTGACGGCGAAAGAGATTTAATAGGCGCGGCGTCTTATGTCGCTAGAAACGATGGTCCGGCCGATGGGCCAGAGGGCGAAGCCCGCAAGCTTCAGATGCGCCCAGGCGAAGGGCAGGCCGATGATCGTGATCGCAAGCCCGACCGCAGCGATCAGATGGCCGAGGGCGAGCCACCAGCCCGCGAGAACGAACCAGACGATATTGCCTAAAAACCCGAGCGGGCCGGTGCCGATCTCCGGGCCGTAAAGCGGCTCGCGGTGCATGGGCTTGGCGCCGAACGGCCAGAGCGTATAAACGCCGTTATCGAACGCCGCGCGCGCCCAGGGCAGGCCGATAATGGTGATCGCCATCAACAGCGCGGCCAGAAACCAGCCGATGGCGGTCATGACGCCGCCGGCCGCCAGCCAGATCACGTTCAAAATGAGAGCGAGCGGCGTCATCGATCCGGCGTCTTTCAGCGGGTGTTCCCGATACATAAATGCGTTCCTCCGTCGAGTGACATATGGGAAGCTGCGCGCCGCTTTCCCATAGGCCTGGGCCCGCGTTTATCCCGCTATCAGCTCGCTTCGCCCCGATTTATCAGCGTCTGAACAGGAGACGGTCAAGGCTGAAGGCGTCCTCGGACTTGAAAGCGAGCATGATCAGGGACGCAACGGCGACGGTCGATGACGGGAAGAAGAGGATTTTGCGGGTCTCTTCCGTGAGGAGGTAAAGCCCCAGCGGATCCACAAGATATTGCCAGATCGCGAGCGCCCCGGCTGTCAGAACGAGCGCCTGCAGCGGGTACGTGATGACGCGAAAAAGCCCAAGAATAACGAAGCCGCCGAGGGCCGCCTGCGCGGCGCCGAGGCCGAACTGGATGTTTTCAGCGCTTAAAAGGCCGCCGTAATATTTGTCGGAAACGCCGATGGTCGCTTCCGGGGCCGCAATCTTCAACACGCCCCAAATGATTAAAAGCGCGCCCGTGGTGATACGCAGCGCAAGCAATAAAAGAGCCCTCATGGCTGTTCGCCCCTTCTTTTCAGATCACAATTTTTTCGTCCGGTCCTTTCCATAAACGGGAGGGCGCGTGCATCGACAACACAAATTGACGTGAGTTGGCGGTGATCGGGCGGGACGCTTGGCCTTTGAGGGGCCTGAACGCGCCGTCACAGTGCCGCCAGAATTCTGCGGTTGTATAGCGGTATGGCATTTCGCATGGTCTCAAGCCGCTCTTTATGCAGCGCTTTTTTGGGCGGGCTCGTGCTCGCCGGCTCTGCGAACGCTCAAGCGGGCGCTCAAAATGACGACTTCGGCGCAGCGCTTTCCGCCGCCGCGCTGGAGCGCACAGAGCATCGTGTCGTCTATGATCCGAGTTATGTGAGGCTCGCCTATCCCGGCGGAGACGTCGCCGCAGACCGGGGGGTCTGCGCCGATGTTGTGGTGCGCGCGCTGAGAGCGCTCGATATCGATCTGCAGGCGCTGGTGCATGAGGACATGAAGGGCGCGTTTTCAGCCTATCCCGCTCATTGGGGGCTTTCGCGGCCTGACCCGAATATTGACCATAGACGCGTGCCCAATCTCGAAGTGTTTTTTAAAAGATCCGGCGCCCGGCTCTCGCCGAGCGAAGACGCCGCGGATTATCTGCCCGGCGACATTGTTGCGTGGAACCTGCGCGGCAAAAGCGGCGGATGGCTGCCCCATATCGGCGTTGTCACGGACCGCATGGGCGCCTCGGGCCGTCCGCTCGTCGTGCATAATATCGGCGCGGGGCCGAAGCTCGAAGACGTCCTCTTCGACTGGCCGATCACCGGTCGTTATCGCTATCGCGGCGAGAGAACGAGCAGCCCATAGGCGTCGCCTGTGTAAAATTAATCCGCCGCGGGCTCTTGTTGTTGCGCCGACCGGCTCCCATTTCCCAAAAATCCCTCCAACGGGCCTCCTCTATGCCGGCCGGACGCCGGCGACACGTTCAAGCAAAGCGCCTTAAAAAGCTGCTCATCGTCTGCTTGCTGTTACAGGGCTCGTTATGATCCATAGCGCCAAACGCATCTGCCAAACTCATTTGGATGTGTTTGCCCCGCGTTTGGAACCCAATGCGACGCGTCACACGCGCCGTCTCTCACACCATTTTTAAAACACTGCTGCATAGGAGAAATCGCATGCAAAAAGTTGCCCTTGGTCGTTCAGGTCTTGAAGTTTCACGCCTTGGTTTCGGGTGCATGGGGCTTGCGGAGTTTTACGGCAATGCTCTGTCCCATGACGACGCGCATGCGGTGCTGGAAGGCGCCCTGGAACGCGGCGTCAATTTTTTCGATACCGCGGATATGTATGGTTCGGGCCTCAATGAAGAGCAGCTCAACGGTTTTTTGAAAAAGCATCGCGACGAGGTGGTGCTGGCGACAAAATTCGCAATCCGTCGTGACGAAAGCGGCGCCTGGCTCGGCTTGTCAAACGATCCGAAGTACATTCGCGAATCTTGCGAAGGCTCGCTGAAACGGCTCGGCGTCGATGTGATTGACCTTTACTACATGCATCGGCGCGACCGCGAGGTGCCGGTCGAGGAGAGCGTTGGCGCCATGGCGGATCTTGTTAAGGAAGGGAAGGTGCGCGCCCTTGGTCTTTCCGAAGTGAGTATTGAAACGCTGAAAAAAGCCAACGAGGTTCATCCCATCGCGGCGGTTCAGTCGGAATACTCCATCGTGACGCGCGATATGGAGGCGGAAGTCATTCCGGCATGCCGCGCGCTCGGGACGGCGCTGGTGGCGTATTCACCCTTAGGTCGCGGTATCCTCACCGGCGCCTATCGCACCACAGGCGATTTCAAGGAAGGCGATTATCGCCTCGCTGGCAATCCGCGTTTCTCCGATGGCGCGCTTGAGAAAAACGTCTCTCTCGTCGACAAGCTCGCCGCGCTCGCGGAAAAGAAAAACGCGAGCCTTGCGCAGATCGCGCTCGCCTGGGTCATGGCGAAGGGTGACGATATCATTCCCATACCGGGCACGAAGAAACTGTCGCGCCTCGATGAGAACATCGGCGCCATGAACGTTCATCTTTCTACAGACGATATTGCGGAGATCAAAGCGGCGGTGCCGCCGGAAGAGGTCGCCGGCGCGCGATATGCGGAAGCCACCGTATCGACGCTAAACGCGTAAGGGCCTCAAAGCCCCAGCCGGCGGCGAATGTCGCCGGCGCTTTTCCCCGCCTGACGCAAGGCTCTCAGCGTCACCGACCGGTCGCGCTTTGCAAATCGTTTGCCCGTCTCGTCCGTGATGAGCCTGTGATGACGGTAGACGGGCGCCGGCGCGCCGGTCAGCGTTTGCAAGAGCCTGTGAAGGTGGGTCGCAAAAAAGAGATCCTCGCCGCGGATGATGTGCGTGATGTTATCGGCGGCGTCGTCATGCACGGATGCGAGATGATAACTCGTACCTGAGTCCTTTCGGGCGATGACCGGATCGCCGAAGACTTCCGGCGTCGCCTGGATGACGCCGGTCTCGCCATTCGGTCCTCTGCCTTCTTCCGTAAACGTCATTTCATCGAACGTCGCGCCAAGTTTTTCCCGTGCGGCTTTCATGGAAAGCCGCCAGGCATATGCCGCGCCCTCGGCGAGTAAGGCCTGCTCTTCATGCGCCGCCGGCGCTTCCCCCACATAGGGCGGTCCTTCCGGGCCTGATGCTGGGAGGTGCGGTGCGCGGGCGATTTCGTCGGCGATCTCTTTGCGGGTTTTAAAGCACCGGTAAACTAACCCCATATGGCGCAGCTTTTCCAAAACTGCATCGTAGTCGGAAAAATGCGCGCTCTGGCGGCGAACCGGTTCTTCCCACGCGACGCCCAGCCAGGCGAGGTCTTCGTAAATGGCGTCCTCATATTCTGCGCGGGCGCGGCCCTGGTCGATGTCTTCTATGCGAAGTAGAAAGCGTCCGCTTTCGGCTTTTGCGGCATCGAAGGCGAGGAGCGCGGAATACGCGTGCCCGAGATGAAGGAGCCCGGTGGGCGAGGGCGCAAAGCGGGTTATAAAGGTCATTGCTCGTTCTTCAGTGGCGGCGGCTTCAACGCTGCATTTGAATGACGCGCGCGGCAAGGTCGCCGATATCTTTTGCGCCATAGCCCGCAAGGTCGATCCGGCCGTCGATAAAGAGCGTCGCCAGTCCGTGCACGACGGCCCAGTCTTTCAACGCCATCAAAGCGGCTTCCGCGTCGGGCTTGTCTTTGTTCGCGGTGGCCGCGGCGCGGGTCTGCAACGCCGAAAACGAATCCCGCGACGCCTGTTTCACATCGTCATCGCAGCCGGGCGGGGCTTTCATCTCGTTGCGTGCGCTCCCGAACATCAGCCGGAAGAGATGCGGATTTTCGGTCGCGAACTTCACATACGCAACGCCTGACGCGCGGTGGCCTTCGATGGCGCCCTCGTCCGAGGCCGCCGCCGATGCAAGCGCCTTGGTAAAATCGCGAAACCCGTCGGCGGCGACGGCAGAAAGCAGGGCGTTTTTGTCCTTGAAATGGTGATAGGGCGCCGCCTCACTGACACCGGCCTCGCGCGCCGTTGCGCGCAGTGAGGTTTTTTCGATCCCGTGTTCTTCAAGGATCGACCGCGCCGCTTTCACCAGCGCGCTGCGCAGGTCTCCGTGGTGATAGTCCATTTTTCCCCGCTGCCGCTCGCAATTCAACCGGGTGATTCCGGCTTGCCATTGTCGGCGCAAACGGCCGCGCCGAAAAGTATCTTGACGACGTTAAGTGCTGTAGCTTAACATCGTTAAGATTGAAAAAACAGCGCAAGCGAGGACACCCATGACACGAGATCGACATCCGACACGGCGACGGGTTCTGCAAACGGGGATCGCGGGCGCGCTCGCGCCTGTGGCGGCCTGTTCGCGTCAAAAAAAGGCGGCTCATCATGAGCCAGCGGGGTGGCTTGCGTTGTTGGGCGCGTCGGAAAAGGGCGGGCGCGATTATGCGCCGCGGATTGAAGGGCGCGTGCCGGCGGAGATCGACGGCGCGCTTTACCGCAACGGGCCGGGGCTCTTTGAACGCGGCGGGCATCGCAAGGAACATCTCCTCGATGGCGACGGGCTCATCCAGCGGCTCGGCTTTTCCGGCGGCAAGGTGCGCTATCGCAATGAGTTCGTAAAAACCGAGAAATTCAAAGCCGAAGAGCGCGTCGGCAAACTCATCTATCCCACCTGGACGACGCGGGCGCCGGGCGGCGCCTTCAAAAACGTCGGCGGCGGTGAAATTCTGAGCCAGGCCGGCGTCACCGTTTACGAGATAGACGGTAAGATTTTCGCCCTCGACGAGGGCAACCCTGTCTATGAAGTAGATCCGTATACGCTTGAAACCGGCGGCGACCGTCACATTGGCGGCGACGATTACGAGGGCGGGCTCAAGGCGCACGCAAAGTTCGATCCGGTATCGGGCGAGTGGCTCTTTGTTGGTCAGTCGTTCGGCCGCGAGTTTTACAATCACGCTTTTATTTATCATGACGGCGCCCTGGTCAAAAAACACACGTTCAAGAGCCCGAGGAATGTCTATTTCCACGATTTTCTCGCGACAGAGAACTACATCGTTTTTCTTCTGCACCCGGCGGATTTCTCGCCCGTCGGTTTCCTGTCAGGCATGAAAAGCGTCGTCGGCAGTCTCGAATGGCGCCCGGAATTCGGCAACATCGTCGCGGTTATGTCGCGTGAGACGGGCGAGATATCCTATTTCGACGCGCCCGCTGCTTTCATGTGGCACGGGTTGAATGCGTTTGAGGCGGGCGGCGACATCATCGCCGATTTCGTCGGCTACGATGAACCGGATCACTTTATCGGCGAGGATGCGTTCTTCTGGAACGTTATGGATGGACACATGGGCAAAGCCGAAACGCCGGGAACCCTAAGGCGCTATGTCATTAATCTGAAGGCGAATACGCTCCGTGAAGAAATTATCGACGGAGAAAACCATGAGTTCCCGATGATCGATCCGCGTGTTGCGACACGCCGCCATCGGAGCGGGTTTATGACCTCAAGCGGGAAGGGTGCGTTGGAAACCGGCGTCAAGCGGGTCGATTTCGAGACCGGCGCGCAGGATGCCTTTGATTTTGGAACGGAAGTTTATGTGGGCGAACCGGTGTTCGCGGCGCGTCCCGGCGGCGATATTGACGATGGCTGGCTCCTCGCACAGTGCCTCGATGGCGAGAGCAAAACGACGTTCTTCGCGCTGTTTGACAGCATGCACGTTTCTGACGGGCCGGTCGCGAAAATCTGGCTAGATCACCCTATGCCGATCAGCTTTCACGGAACCTGGGTTGCGGGATAACAACCTTAAGACGCGCCGGCCGTATGGCTCGACTCAAGCATTTAACAGCTGACGTTTTTCTTTTTTCGACATTGTGTCGGGGGGCGACAGCGCGCCGCGTCCGCGCCGCGGATCTGGCTCCACATCGAAGCCAAGCTGTTCGGAAAGTTCGTCGGCGCCGCCGACAAAGGCGCCGTCGAGCCAGATCTGTGGCGTCGTCACCGGCGTCTTCTCGCCGATGATTGGTTTGACGCGCGCCAGCATTTCATACATCGCGCCCGGATTTTTTACGACGTCATGATAGGTGAAGTCTATGTCGGCGCGCGCCAGATAGTCCTTCGCGCGGTCGCAGTGCTTGCAGTTTTCCTTGCCGAACAGGTGATTTCCTTCGATGGGAAAGCGTTTCACATGGGAGCGGATCACGGTTTCTGCGAGAACGCCGCGGTTAAGCGCGTCGCCCTGGCTGACTACCTTGCCGTCCACAAGCACGATGGGCGCATGCCAGCCGCCGCCGGAAAACAAAGGCTCCCACCAGTAGGTCAGCCACTCCTTGGTTTCGAAATCGACTTTTGCGTTGGCAAGTTCGAACGCGAGCGTGTCTTTGATAACATCCTCGGTGAGGGCGCATTCGCCGCAGGGAATTTTCACTTTGAAAGGTCCCCACTGGCCTTCCCACTTATAAAGCATGAGCTTGACCGGCTCATGAGAAAAATCGTCTGTGTGTTTCGCGCGCCCGCTCATGGTTTGAAAGCCCCCACTGTAACCGATTGTGTTTTATCGCCGGGCGGGAGCAAAACATCTTGCGCGATCACGCGCCAATAACATTTTCCGGCGCGGACGGAGAGGGGGAAAGGCTGTTTCAGCCGGCTGTGTCTGGTCGAGAATTCGTTCTGTGCAGCGAAAATGGCGGATTTCGAGAACCGGCGCGCAGTGTACTTAAGGGTACATGAGCACCGGAAGCGCAGAAAGCCGCTATTTGCAGCAAAACAGAATAGAATTCTCGGACAGAAACTTACGCGGCGGCGCCGCCCACGGTCAGCCGGTCAATTTTGATCGTAGGCTGACCAACGCCGACGGGCACGCCCTGGCCGGCCTTGCCGCAAACGCCGATGCCGGGGTCGAGCGCGAAGTCGTTGCCGATCATGGAGACGTGGTTCATGACCGTCGGCCCGTCGCCAATCAGCGCGGCATTTTTCAACGGCGCGCCAATTTTCCCGTTCTGGACGCGGTAGGCTTCGGTGCAGTTGAAGACGAATTTGCCGGAGGTGATATCGACCTGACCGCCGGAAAAATTCACGGCGTAGATCCCGTCCTTGACGGTTTTCAGGATTTCTTCCGGGTCGTGATCGCCGCCGAGCATGAAGGTGTTGGTCATGCGCGGCATCGGCGCATGCGCAAAGCTTTCGCGCCGCCCGTTGCCGGTGGGCGCAACGCCCATCAGCCGCGCGTTGAGCCGGTCCTGCAGATAGCCTTTCAGGATGCCGTCTTCGATCAGCGTTGTACGCGACGTGGGTGTGCCTTCGTCGTCGACCGTCAGCGAGCCTCGGCGTCCGGCGATTGTGCCGTCGTCGATCACCGTGACGCCGGGCGCGGCGACGCGCTCGCCAATGCGGCCGGCGAACGCCGATGTTTCCTTGCGGTTGAAATCTCCTTCAAGGCCATGGCCGACCGCCTCGTGCAAAAGAACGCCGGTCCAGCCCGAGCCGAGAACGACTTCCATTTCGCCGGCAGGCGCGGCTTCAGCCTCAAGATTGATGAGCGCCTGGCGCAGGGCCTCATCCACCTGCGCCTGCCAGGCGTCCGGCGTCACAAAAGCGGCGTAGCCGTCGCGGCCGCCGGCGCCGTAAGAACCGGATTCCTGCCGGTCGCCGTCGCCGGCCGTGACCGACACGTTAAGGCGCACAAGCGGGCGGAAATCGCGCACGACCGCGCCGCCCGCGCGCATGATCTCGACCGCGGACCACTCGCCGGTGAGCGAGCAGGAGACCTGCCGCACGCGGTTGTCTTTGGAACGGGCGTAATCGTTAATGTCCGCAAGGAGCTTGGTCTTGGCTTCGAACGGCATGTCGCCGAGCGGGTTTTCGTCGGGGTACAGCTTGTGGTTCGTGCCTGTCGGCCCGTCGGCGACAGTTCCGCCGGCGCCCGTTTTGACCGCCTGAACGGCGGCGGCCGACCGTTTCAACGCCTCTGGCGACAATTCCGACGCATGGGCGAAGCCGGTTGATTCGCCGCACACGGCGCGCAGTCCGAAGCCCTGATCGACGTTGAAGCTCGCTGTTTTCAATCGGTTATCGTCGAAAACGAACGCCTCCGATTGAGCGTATTCAAAGTAAAGCTCGCCATCGTCGGCGCCATGCAGGGCGTCGTCCAGGATGGTTTGCGCCTCTTGCGCGTCAAGATCGGTGCGGGAGAAGAAAAACGATTCGGTCATGGGAAAAGATGTAAGCCCCAATGGTTACCGGAACAATGGCGCGAAAGGCACAATGCCCGTAAATTGAGGGATCTGAAAACCGCTGGCGAGGGCGGCGGCGCTGTGTGGTTTGCGGCCCGCCCTGCCTAGATGCCCGGCCCGCCGATCCGCGGGGCTTCGGTCGTAATGCGCCGGGGCGCGCGGGCCCGCTCATATAGAGGCTTTTTAAGCTCATCGAGGCGTTGGCGGGCCGTGACGTTTTCATCGTTGACGGCGAGTGCGGCGCGGTAGTCCGCGCGCGCCAGCGCATCAAGACCCAGCGCCTCATAAGCGAGCCCCCGGTTCACATGCATTTTCGCCACCACGTGGATTTCGAGGTCGAGCGCTGCAGTAAAATCGAGCGCGGCGGCGTCATAGTCGCCGATATTGTAATTGACGACGCCGCGATTTGCGTAGGCGATCGCACGCTGACGTGTCGTCAGGGCGTCATCGTTGATAGCGGTGTTGCATGGCGTGAGCGTATCGGGCGCGATATTGCCGTCGCGGGCGTTTTCAAAACATCGCGAGCGTGCGGTTTCGCCATTCCCGATGGAAAGGCCGGGCCGGCCATTATCGGCGTTGGCGCTTGCGGGGCTGCTATAAGCGACCGCAAGAGTGGCAATGCATATAAAAGCACGCATCTCAAACCTTTTCTCGCTGACCTGGATCGTCTTCGCGGCGGCTCTTAGACCAAAGTCGTCGCACATCGGATCTGAAAAAAAGATACAAGATCCATTCGCAATCAACCGGCGCCGTGATCGTCTTCTATCCCCAGTCGAGACGAATTTTTTCGTTCAACCCTTCGCGCGCCAGCCTGGACCTTAACGCCTCGGTTTGTGCAGCAAGTTCGTCCGAAAAGCGTTCATGGGTTTCGACTACGGCAAACGAAACTTTATCGATAAGCCCGGTGTCAATCAACTTGTTGATGATCGCAACCTCCGCTCCTTCAATATCGAGTTTCAGCAGGCGGACCGGCGATCCCAGTTTCTCTATCCATGAGCACAGGTCCTCGCACGCGACATGGTGAGTTTCAAACGAAGAATCGTCGGTGTTTTCAAAGTTTTCAAACGGATTGACGAATGAAGACGAAACGGATGTGGCGAATTTATCGAACTGAGCGTGTTCCCTGGGTGTTTTCAGCTCCAGCGTTGCTTCACGATCCATCAGCCCCTTGTTGAGAACTTCCACGTTGCGCATCAGCGCAAATCGACCCCGAGTTATCTTATAGCACATCGGGTTAGGCTCGAACGCGTAGACCGTGGCGCCGGTTCGCGCCAAACGTGACGTGACGTCGCCCACATTGGCGCCGCCATCAATAAGGATGTCGTCCGGTTTTATTTCAAGCTCAACGCCTATTTCCTGAAAGTCTATAGTTTCGCGTCGCCGTAATCGGGACATTATCCATTCCGTGACGGGGTGATAGCGAACAAAACGGTAAAGCGCTTTTTGAAATGGATTTTTGGCCACGGAATATCCCCACTTTACCCCTCGAGGAGGGCGGCAGCGTTAAACCTGCATGACAGTCTTTCGGATTGGAGATCGCATACAAGGCATTTGCTTCCAACGGAACCCCGCCGGATCGGGTGGTTCCGCTCAAAATCCTGAGAAGGGATCGCTTTATCGACTCCTGCGACCATTTTTCCGGAAAATGCCTAATAGCGCACAACGGCGTTGCACCGTATAGATCTCTGACATATCACCGAACGCGGGCCGCCGGCGCCGCGGCGCGTCGCTGGGCGGCCCTCGTTTGGTGAACCCCGTTTGGGGGAATCGCGAAGGAAAAACCGACACCATGATCCGACCGTTTCCGACCAGCAATACAGCCTTAACCGCCAGGGTGTTCGCCGCACTCGCCGGCGCCGCTGTTGTTTATTCCACTCAGGCTTTCGCGCAGTTGACGCCGGGCGGCATCACGATGCAGCCCCCGAATTCTGCGCTCGCCGAGGAGGTGCATCACTTCCATAATGGCGTTCTTTTGCCGATTATCACTTTTATCTGTATTTTCGTGCTTGGGCTGCTCACCTGGGTGGTGGTCAAATACAACGCCCGCGCCAACCCGACGCCGCGAAAGTTCAGTCATAACACCCTGGTCGAGGTGCTGTGGACCGGCATTCCGATCATGATCCTGCTCTTTATCGCGCTGCCGTCCTTCGAGCTCCTGTATAAAGAAGACATCGTGCCCGACGGCAAACAGGTCTCGATCCCGGCTGATGGCGCGACGACGGAATTCGCGTTCGCCAATGATTTTCCGGAAAGCCGGATGGTGCGGCGCAAACGTCACGTTCAGGTGTTTCTGGAGACGGGCGGCGAGATGCGGGAGCTGAAACGTCGCACTGACTATCGGCTCGACGGGCTCGGGGAGCAGGCGGTCATCGTCGCCTTCAACGAAGCGCCGAGCGCTGGTGAAACCGTCGTCATCCGCGGCGGCCGGTCCGTTGACCAGCGTGGCGACGTGGTCCTTGCGCCGTCGATGACCCTCAAGGTGACTGGCTATCAGTGGAACTGGAGCTACGCCTATCCGGATTTCGGCGATTTTGAGTTCTTCTCGAACATGGCCGCGGAAGACCAGACGACGCCTGAGCTTTATCGCCTGGAAGTCGATAATCGGTTCCTCGTGCCGGTGGGCGAGACGATTCGGATCACGACGACCGCAAAAGACGTTATTCACGCGTTCGCCTTGCCGGCGTTCGCCATAAAGATCGACGCCGTGCCGGGCCGCATCAACGAGACCTGGTTTCGCGCCGACAGGGAAGGCGTGTTTTACGGTCAGTGTTCTGAAATTTGCGGCATCAAGCATGCTTTCATGCCAATCGCCGTAGAAGTTGTTTCCCGCGACAAGTTCGAAGCATGGGTGGACAGCCAGCGCGCCGTTGCCGGCCTCGATCCAATGTTCCAGGTCGCCGGCGCGCCCGCCGCTGGCGCCGCCAAACTCGCAGCCCTTGCTGAAGACACCACCGCCGCCGCGTCCGCCGGCGCCGATCAGTAATCCGAAAGGCGAACACCATGGCAGACGCTCAAACCGCTCATGCAGACGATCACGAACACACGCCGCCCTTCCTGGTGCGGTGGCTTTTTTCAACCAACCACAAAGACATCGGCACGCTCTATCTCCTGTTCGCCATATTGGCCGGGATCGTCGGCGGCGCCATGTCGGGACTTATGCGCATGGAGCTCGCGGAGCCCGGCGTTACGGTCCTCACTGCATTTTCCGGCGGCAATGTAGAAGCGGCCTACAATTTTTATAATGTGCTTGTGACCTATCACGGGCTCATCATGATTTTCTTCATGGTGATGCCGGCGATGATCGGCGGTTTCGGCAACTGGTTCGTGCCGATCATGATCGGCGCGCCGGACATGGCGTTCCCGCGTATGAACAACATCTCGTTCTGGCTTTACGTGGCGTCCGGTATTTTGGCGACCCTGTCGCTCTTTGCGCCGGGATACGGGTCGAATATCGGGTTCGGCGGCGGCTGGGTGATGTATCCGCCGCTATCGGCCAATACGGGCAGTCCCGGGCCCGCGATGGACCTTTTGATCTTGTCGCTACACCTCGCCGGCGCCTCGTCGATCCTTGGATCGATCAACTTCATCACCACCATCTTCAACATGCGCGCGCCTGGCATGACGCTGCATAAAATGCCGCTCTTTGCCTGGTCGGTGCTGGTGACAGCGTTCCTTTTGGTGCTGTCGCTGCCAGTGCTCGCGGGCGCCATTACGATGCTGCTCACGGACCGGAACTTCGGCACCGCCTTCTTCGACGCGGCGGGCGGAGGCGATCCGATCCTTTACCAGCACCTGTTCTGGTTCTTCGGTCACCCGGAAGTCTACATTCTTATCCTGCCGGGCTTTGGCATCATCAGCCACATCGTGTCGACCTTCTCGAAAAAGCCGATCTTCGGCTATCTCGGCATGGCTTACGCCATGGTGGCGATCGGCTTTGTGGGCTTCATCGTCTGGGCGCACCATATGTATACGGTGGGTCTCAGCGTGAACATGAAGGCCTATTTCGTCGCGGCGACCATGGTGATCGCGGTGCCCACGGGCGTGAAGATCTTTTCGTGGATCGCGACCATGTGGGGTGGCTCCATCACTTTCAAGACGCCAATGCTCTGGGCCGTCGGCTTTATCTTCCTCTTCACCGTCGGCGGCGTCACGGGCGTCGTCCTCGCAAACGCCGGCATCGACCACTATGTGCACGACACGTATTATGTGGTGGCGCACTTCCACTATGTTCTGTCGCTCGGCGCCGTGTTCGCGATTTTCGCCGGGTGGTACTACTGGTTCTCCAAAATGTTCGGTGTGGAATATCGTGAATGGCTCGGCGCATTGCACTTTTGGGTGATGTTTATCGGCGTCAACCTGATCTTCTTCCCGCAGCACTTCCTTGGCCTGCAGGGGATGCCGCGCCGTTACATCGATTATCCCGAGGCGTTTACGCTCTGGAATTACGTATCGTCGGTTGGCTATCTCGTTATGGTGTTTGCGTTGGTGATCTTTGCGATCGCGATGTTCGATGCATTCTTCGTCTATCGCCGCAAAGCCGTTTCCAATCCCTGGGGCGAGGGCGCGACAACTCTCGAATGGACATTGTCGTCGCCGCCGCCGTTCCACCAGTTTAACGATCTGCCGCGGTTTGACCGCGACGACGCAAAGGCGTTCTGACCTTCAAGCGACTTGTTTATGGCTTGCGCTTTCTCGCGCCCCGCCGAAGAACCTGGCGGGGCGCGTTTTCTTTTTGCGGCGCAGCGTGGCGCGACCGAAAAATCCCTGTTAGCCTTTCCGTTGCTGATTGAAGGGCATCCGAGAAATCGGGCGGCAAGAGGAGGGACGCGCCATGCTCGACGCTATTTTGAGGGATGTGGGGAGCGTTTTTCGCGCGACCTTTCTGAGCGGTGATCTGACGGCCATCGCCATTGCGGCGGGCGCGGTCCTGATCGCGGCCGCGATGATGCGCCGGACAACGCAGATCGGCTCCATGACATTGCTTTCGCTCGTGATCTTCGCAATCGGCGGCTATGTGCGCGGTTATCTCGGCGGAGCGGCGACGACATCCGACGCCGTAGCGGGGCGCGCCGCGGGCCAGCTGGAAGCGAGTTGGTTGCGCTTTTCCAATATGGAGGCGGGCACGCTGCTCGCATACTTTCTTGCGTTCATGGCGGCGATTTTAATCCTCTTTGGCGTCAAGCTGGTCTTGTCGCGCGGCTGATATCGAGCGGCGCCCCATTTGGAGTAAGCCGACAAACACCGCCTGCGGACCTAAGACCCGCGGCCGCGAGACGATTTATGCGCGCGCCTATTCCAAGGGGCTGGAGATTAGGGCATAAGCTCAGCCCATGACGGACACTTTCATATCGGACGGCAACGCGCAGGCTGCGCCCTACGAGCGCGCCTCCTCAGCCTTTGCGGGGCCAAGCGACTATTTCGCCCTCCTGAAACCCAGGGTGATGTCGCTGGTGATCTTCACCGCATTTGTGGGCATGGTCGCGGCCCCTGGCGGCATGCATCCCTTGCTGGGCGCGGTCGCGCTCTTTTCCATTGCGGTGGGCGCCGGCGCGTCGGGCGCTCTTAACATGTGGTGGGACGCCGACATTGACGCGGTCATGACGCGCACCGCCGAGCGGCCGATCCCGAAGGGGCTGGTGCGCGCGCCGGAAGCGGCTGCATTCGGATTGTTTCTGTCCGGACTTGCTGTTGCGCTCCTCGCGCTTGCGTCGAACTATCTGGCGGCGGGTCTTCTGGCGTTCACGATCTTTTTTTACGTCGTCATTTATTCGATGTGGCTCAAACGCTCGACGCCGCAAAACATCGTCATCGGCGGCGCTGCGGGCGCCTTGCCGCCGGTTGTCGGTTGGGCCGCTGTTTCCGGAACGGCGCCGTTGGAAGCCTGGGTTTTGTTCGCGATCATTTTCCTGTGGACGCCGCCGCATTTCTGGGCGCTCGCCTTGTTCACGGCCGGCGACTATGAGCGGGCCGGCGTTCCCATGATGCCGGTGGTGCGCGGGGACGCTTCCACGCGCCGGCAGATTTTCGCCTATAGTCTTGTGCTTGCGGCGGCGGGCGTCACGCCCTACTTCGTGGGTTTGGGAACGTTCATCTATCTTGGCGTGTCGCTGGCGCTTGGCGCTGTTTTCATCTGGCGCGCATGGGATGTGTTGAAGTCATCCGTGCACGACCATTTGCCGGCGAAGAAACTGTTCGGCTTTTCGGTGTTTTATCTTTTTGCGCTTTTTGCCGTCATGCTGGCGGAAAATCTGGCGGGTCTTCATGGCTGATCCATCGATCGAAACCTCATCGCAGTCGGACAACAGACTGACGCCGGAAGAGGAGCAAAAGCGCCGCCAGCGCAATGTCGCCATCGCCCTGGGGCTTGCGCTCTTTATGGCGCTGGTGTTCGCCGTGACGATTTTACGCCTTGGCGGCGCCGTCGCGGAACGTACATTCTAGACGCCTCGGAAGGGCGAACGGCCGCCCCCACGCCAGGAGACGATCGATGAACGACATGCGCGAACGCAACAAACGCACGGCGGCGATTGTCGGCGCGACGGTCGTCGGCATGGTGGCGATGTCGTTTGCGGCAGTGCCGGCTTACAAGGCGTTTTGCCAGGTGACGGGCTGGGGCGGCACGACACAGCGCGCGGAGGCTGCTGCTGGGCGCACCCTGAAACGAACCGTCACTGTGCGGTTCGATGCAACGGTCGGCCAGGGCCTCAACTGGCGCTTCAAGCCCGAGCAGGTATCGCAAACCCTCCATATCGGCGAGGCGGGGCTTGCGTTTTATGAGGCGGAGAACCTTTCCAGTCGTCCGGTCACCGGCCGCGCAACTTTCAATGTCTCACCCGCCAAGGCCGGCATCTATTTCAACAAGATTGAGTGTTTCTGCTTCACCGAGCAGGTCTTGCAGCCGGGTGAAAAAGTTTCCATGCCCGTCACGTACTTCATCGATCCGGCGCTTGACGATGACAAGAACCTCGCCGAGGTGGAAACGATCACGCTCGCCTACACGTTTTTCGCGTGGGATTTTGACGAAGACGAGACCAAAACCGCGAGCCTGTCGAGTAGCGCTGCACCGCAATAACTCTCACCCTGCTGCAGTTTGGCGCCTGCGGCCCTTTGGCGCGGGCGGGCATGGCCGCGAGGCTTGGAATCGGGCGTCGCAACGGGCTACAAAGCCCGATAAGCTACACGTCAACTTTTACGTCGAGGACACCACATGGCCGGCGCCGTCAATCACGACTACCATCTCGTTAATCCGAGCCCCTGGCCGCTGGTCGGCTCTCTGACCGCTGCGGTCATGATGATCGGCGCGGTGGTCTGGATGAAGTCGGGCGCGGGCGAACCCGGTCTCTTCGGGATGCGCGGTCCTTGGCTCTTTGCGATCGGATTTGTCGGCGTTCTTATTACCTTTGTCGGCTGGTGGCGCGATGTCATTCAGGAAAGTCTGACGGGCGAAAATACAAGCATGGTGGTGCGGCTTGGGCTGCGCTACGGCATGGTGCTGTTCATTGCTTCCGAGGTGATGTTTTTTGCTGCTTGGTTCTGGGCGTTTTTCGGCGCGGCGCTTTTCCCCGGCGCCGGCGAAGCGATCCTGCTGGCGGACGGCACGCAGATGCTTAACGCCGATGGCGATCCGGCCTTCAAGGGCAATGAGGCGCGTTTGCTCGCGACCGGCGGCGTCTGGCCTCCGCAAGGCGTCGAGCCGCTCAATCCTTGGCAGCTGCCGCTCTTGAATACGCTTATCCTTCTTCTGTCGGGCACGACCGTCACCTGGGCGCACCACGCCGTGCAGCATGGCGACAAGCGCGGCCTGATCCAGGGACTGATCTGGACCATCGTGCTCGGGCTCGTGTTCACGTTCTTCCAGTATGTAGAGTACTACGAGGCGCTCAGCCTCGATATGTTCAAATTTTCCGGCGGCGGCATTTACGGCGCCTCGTTCTTCATGGCGACCGGCTTTCACGGTCTGCATGTGATCATCGGCACCATCTTCCTGATTGTCTGTCTCTTCCGCGCCCTGGCAGATCATTTTACGCCCGACCGGCACTTCGGTTTCGAGGCGGCGGCCTGGTACTGGCACTTTGTCGACGTTGTCTGGCTTTTCCTTTTCGCCGTGATTTATGTACTCGGCAATCAGGGGCTTTTGTCGTCCTGACCCCGCGGACGCATGCAGCGCCCAAAACATGTAGTTGCTTCAAAGAACAAAGGCGCGGGGGCCGACGGCGGTCGCCGCGCTTTTTTCGTGTAAGGCGCTAAAGGTCGTTGCCGGCGCGTATTTGTTAAAAAGGGACAGTTCGAGCGGTGACACAGTATCCGTCCATTTCTCCCTACGCCGCCGGCATTGGCGGCAAGTGCCCGCGCTGCGGCGAGGGGCGCCTGTTTGAGGGGTTCCTTGGCCTGAAAGAAAACTGCGAGGCGTGCGGGCTCGACTTCGCAAAGGCGGACGCTGGCGACGGGCCGGCGGTGTTCGTTATTTTTATCGCGGGGTTCGTCGGCGTCGCCATCGCGTTTATTGCGCGGTATACGTGGCTTTTACCCATGTGGGCGGCCTTCGCCATCTCGATTGGCGTCGTCGTCGCATCTGTGCTCGGTTGTCTCAGGCCCATGAAAGCGACACTCATTGCCTTGCAATACGCTCATAAGGCCGCTGAGGGCCGATTGGAAGAGTAGGCCATGGCGTTGATCCTGGCAGGGCGTCGCCTCGAAGTCCGGCCCGTACTGACGATCTTCGCGGCAGTGGGACTTGCGATCCTGATCTCGCTCGGCATGTGGCAGCTGGACCGACGCGCCTGGAAGCTCGATCTGATCGAGAAGATCGATACGCGCACGGCCAGTGCGCCGATCGCGTTCGCTGACGCCGTCGCGCGCGCCGCCGCCGGCGAAGACATGACCTATACGCCGGTCTTCATCAACGGGACTTTCAGGCGAGGAGCATTTACGCGCGTTTTCGGCAGCTATGAGAAAAACGCAGGCGTTTATGTGTTCGCGCCGCTGATGACGGCCGGGGGCGAAACCTATGTCAATCTCGGCTTTGCGCCACAGGCGAACGATATGACCGAGCGCCTAGATGCTCTTTATACAGATGGCGCCGAGCAGACCGTCACGGGGCTCTTCCGTGTGCGCGAGAAGCTCGCGCCGCCGGCCGCGTGGTTCGTACCGACAACGCAGTCGCCGGACGGTCTCTGGTACATTCGCGATCCGGTGAAATTCGCCGCCGCCGATGCGCGTGAAACGACGCCCTATTACATCGATCAGGCCGCTGTGGAAACGAGAGCCTGGCCGCAAGGCGGCACGACCAAGATCGAGTTTCGCAATAAACACATGGAATATGCGCTGACCTGGTTCGGGCTCGCCGCGACGCTGGTTGCGATCTGGACGGCGTTTTCTTTCCGCCGCCCGTCGAGTGAGATCAAGGGCCCTTAAAGCGCGCTTTCCTGTCCAACCGAAAAGTCGCTAAAGCACGTCTCATTTAATCGTATTCGATCGACGCGCTTTAGGTCTTTGTTTTTGCGGTCGAACAAATTGTTCGATCTTGCGCGCAGTTGCTGGAGGTGGAACCATGTTGGCGGACGGGAACCGCCAACCCGTGACCACTTTTGCGCGACACGCGTTAGGGTCCAGCGAAAATCGATTTTTCGAGAACCGGCGCGCAGTGTACGTGTTGCTACATGAGCGCCGGAAGCGCAGAAAAACCGATTTGCAGCGGGACATAGTAGAGTTTTTGGTTGGACAGTTATGCGGTTTGCTTTTTACGCCGCCCTTCGATCCACCATGCGCCGAGAAGACACGCGCCGATCAGGGCGAGCCATGCGACGGGCGGCGCGAGGGGCCGGTCGCGCACGCTGTCGATACGGGCGGCGCGGCGCTCGACAACGCCCGCCCAGCGGCCGGGAGCGGCATCGCCGGCGCGGGCTTTTGCACTGCGTCTCACTTTGCGGATCTGCGGCGCCGTTGCTGCATCGTCGCCTCTGCGCACGTCAAAAACGCCGCCGCCGGTCGATTGAACAAGCGGTTGTATATGCGCACGCGTGCCGATGACGTCCTGAAACTCCGGCGCAGCGGCGAGGCCGACGGCGCCGATGGCGAAGAGCTCACCCGACGTCGCCCGGTGAAGACCGCGCGACGCATTATCGATTACGCCTTCGAAAACGCCGGGCGCTTTTTCGATCATCTCCGGCGTGATGGTCTCGCCTGCCGGGTCGGTCACGGTCACGGTCGGCTCTTCTTTTTGGGCGGTGCGGCGGCGGATGAAGAGCGTGTCTTCACCGCCTTCGAGGAGAAGCGCTTCTTCCTCCAGTTCCGGTTCTTTCATGAGCCAGTGGGCGATGCGCCGTAAAAGCTCCGCATGAGGACCGCCGCCGTCGAAGCCGCGCGCCCAGAGCCAGACGTGGTCCGACAAAAAGAGCCCGACACGGCCTTGGCCGACGCGGTCGAGAATAAGAAGCGGCGCCGCATCGGGCCCGGTCATTAAGGTCGCGCCGCGCATCTGCGCGACTGGCATGACGCGCAGCCACCGACCCCAGAAATCTTCTTCCGGTAGGTCCGCGGTCACCGGATGACGCTCGCCATCCTCGCTGATCTCCGGGCGGAAGGCGCCTTCGACGGCGCCGGAGACCGGCAGGGCTGGCAAAATGAACGAGAGATTGCGACGCGAGGCGAGGCTGAGCGCGCCATTATATTCCGGGCCCGCCGCAATGAGGACCGCGCCGCCTTCGTCCACATAGCGGGCGATGTTATCAAAGTGATAGGCCGAGAGGACGCCGCGATACGTATACCGGTCGAAGACCAGAAGATCGAATTCGCTGAGTTTGTCGATAAAGAGTTCATCCTGCGGGAAGGGAATGAGCGCGAGTTCGGAAATCGGCGTGCCGTCGTTCTTCTCGATTGGGCGCAGGATGGTGAAGTGTACGAGGTCGACGGCGGGGTCCGACTTCAGGAGGTTGCGCCAGACCCGTTCGCCGGGATGCGGCTCGCCTGAAATCAAAAGAACGCGCAGCCGGTCGCGAATGGCGGTCACCGGCAGAACCGCGATGTTGTTGCGTGTTGTCAGTTCGCCCTCGCGGGGCGCGGCCTCAAGCTCGATCACCGTGCGGCCGGGCCGTGATAAGGGCGCATCGAAGCTCGCTTCGGTTCCCACCGGGACAGGCTCGCGCAGGACTTCCTTTCCGTCGATGCGCAGCGACACGACAGCGCTTGCGCGACCCGGCAGCGGCTTTTCATTGGCGCCGAGATCGTCGATGCGGAAGGATATGCGCGCCTTGTCGCGCACGAGGCCATAGCGCGGCGCATTGGTGAGGGTAATCTTGCGGTCGGTTTCGTCCTTGCGCGCGGTTGAGAGAAAATGCACCGGCGCTTCCAGCGCGAGGGCGCCCGCGCGATCTGCGTCGGTGGTCTGGCCGTCCGAAACGATGAAGACGGCGCCGAGCCGCGAGCGGGGCGTGTCGCCAAGGGCGCGCTGCAACGCTTCGATAAGGCGCGTTTCTTCAACACCGTCGGCTTCGACCACGCGTATTTCGGTGTTCTCAGCGTCTTCAAGGCGGCTCTTCAGGTCTGCGAGGGCTGCTTCGGTGACGCGTCCGCGCTTATCGAGAGACTGGCTTGCGCTTTTGTCGACGATGACGAGTGCGATGTCATCGAGGGGCGTCTTTTCGGCCGTACGCCATTGGGGATTGGCGAGGAGCGCCAGCAGCGCCGCGACGGCGAGTGCGCGCAAAAATCCCGGCAGCCAACGTAGCCAGAGATTGAGTGCGATGATGAGCCCCGCGACGAAGGCGGCGGCGATCATCGCCCATTCAGGCGCGAAGGGATCGAAAACAATCATCACTCGCCAAGCCGTTCAATGAGGATCGGCGCGTGCACCTGATCGAACTTGTAGTTGCCGGTCAGCGCGACCATGACGATGTTGACGCCGGCGCGGTAGGAGCATTCGCGCGCGTCGCTGGTGCATTTGCGGGTGTGGTTGACGTTTCTGCGCGAGACCGGTTTGACCGGCCGTCCGAACTCGTCGGTCGCCCATGAGGCGGCCCAGTCGCGCCCGCCGATGACAATAGGCGTGACGCCGTCATTGGCGCTGTCGCTACGGGTCTGCACCCAGACTGGGCGTGTGCGCTGGCGGCCCCAAAGGTCGCCCAATATATAAAAAGACCGCGCCATGACATGCGCTTCGTCAACGGGTGTGAGGGGAGGCACGTCGAGCTGGGAGAGCATGACGCGCAATGCAGCGCCTTCGGGCGTTTCTGCGCCGGCGTTCGCGCGTTCGTCGTCGCGGGTGTCGAAAACGACCATGCCGCCGAACCGCATGAATTCCTCGATGTTGGAAAGCGCCGTTTCGCTTGTGGCTTCCGCATCGGCGGTGACGGGCCAGTAAAGAAACGGGTAGACCGAAAGATCGTCCGCCTCCGGATCGACGCCGACGGGCGTTCCCGGTTCGACAGAGGTGCGCCGGACGAGTTCACGGCTGAGAGCGGCGAGGCCCTGATGGGAAACGCGGTCGATGGCGGGATCGCCGGTCAACACATAGGCGAGGCGCGTTTCAAGGGCGGCGTCGACCGCGGTTTCGTCAAGGGGCGTTGCGGGAGGCTCGGCGTGTGCTGAGCTCGCGCCGAACGAAGACATGAGAAGGACGTAGAGCCCGAAAGCGGCGAAAAGCGCGGCGACGCTTTCGCCCGCGCGCGGCGGCGTGATCCTCAAACGGCCGGAGATGATAAGCGCTACGAGCGCATCGATCAGAAAGAGCGCAAGGGCGGCGGCGAATAGAACCGGCGCAATGCGCGCCGGTGCTGCCGCGCTGTAGCGCGCTGTTTTGAGGCCGCCAACTGACAGCGGCTCGAACGGCGTGCGCGCCGTTACTGCATTGACTGCGAGCGGCGCCTCGGGCGGGCCGTAAAGTCCGGGGAGGGCGCTGTTCGCGCCGTCGTCTGCAAGGTCGGCCATGGTCACGGACGCAGCGCCGTCCGGCGGTCGCTGGAGCTGGCCGAACCCGTCGAGAATACGCAGCGGCGCATAGCGCGTCGCAGCGCCGTCTTCGACGCTGTCGGGCCCGAGCGCGGAGAGAAAAGTCAGTCTGCGCAGCATATCCACAAAGACGCCTGAAATCGGCAGGTCGGACCATTCCGGTGTTGCCGTCACGTGAAAGAGAACAAGCGCGCCGTCGCCGATGCTCGCGCCGGTGACAAGGGGCGTGCCGTCTTTGAGGCGCGCCCAGGTGCGCTCGGTCGTATCGCCGCCGGGCTGCGCGAGAACCTGCCGCTTCACATAAACATCGCCTGGCACGGGAAGGTTCGCAAACGGTCCCGACGGCGCGAAGGCGTCAAGCTGCTGCGGCGTTTCCCAGGTGAGCGCGCCGCCAAAGGCGCGCCCGCCGCCGCGTAGGGGCGTTGGCAACAGGGAAGGCGCGCCTTCCTGTGCTGCGACGGCAAGGTCCGGCCCTGCAAAGCGGATCACGACGCCGCCGCGCTCCATCCAGGCGCTAAGCTTTTCAACGTCGCCCGCGCGCAGGCGTCCCACATCGTCGAGCACCATGACCGAGATGTCAGCGTTCATAAGATCGTCCAGCCCGCCTTCCATAAATTCAGCATAGGGAGAAAGCGCTTTTCTAAGATAATGACCGCCGCTCAAAAGGCGCTCGCCCGCCTGATCGGCCTCCGCGATAAAGCCGATCAACGCGCGTCGGCTGCGCGCATCGGCAAGCTGCACTGCGCCCGCGCTTGAAATGGCGCCGAGGCGCACCGACGCGAGATCGTTCCGGAGCGCGAGCGGCAGATCGAGGCTGATTTCGCCGCTGCGTTGGCTGGCGGCGATGGCGAGGGTGACGCGGGTGAGCTCGCGCCCGTCGCGCGCAAGGGCGATGAGTTCGCTTTCCAGGGGCGCACTCGCCGCCAAACGCTCGATCTTGAAACTCGCGTCGCCGTCACGGTCGCCAAGCGGGCGCAGAACGACGGCGCCATCGCCTGCATCGAGATTGACGGTGAGATCGCCCAGGCCCGCGAGGGCGTTCGCAAACGCCGCGTCGCCGGCGCCGGCGACGCCGTCTGCGAGCCAGCGGATTTCCGCATCGTTTCCGCCGCCTGCGCTTTCACTAAATGCCGCGATCTTTTCCATGGCGCTTTCGCGGTCCGCGCCGAGAGGCGTCGGCGCAAGGCTCGCCGCCCGCTCGCGCGCTTCCGCGCCTGTCAATGGTCCGACCAGCGTCGCCCATGGCGAGGGCGCGGGGCGGGGCGCCGTTGTCGCGATAAAGACTTCGCGATCATTGGCGGCGGCGTTTTCAGCTGCGTCGATCATCGCCGTGCGTCGCGCATTCCAATTGGCGGCGCCGGCGAAGGTATCGTCGACCACAAGAAGGATCGGCGTTCGCGGCGCGGCGTCCGGCGGTGCGTTCAGGATCGGGCCGGCGAGCGCGACGATGACGAGCGCGGCGATCAGCAGGCGCAACAGGATAAGCGGCCAGGGCGTACGGTCCGGTGTTTCTTCTTTTGTCGTCAGGGAGCGGAGGATTTCAAAAGCGGGAAAGCGAACATTCGCCGGCGTTGGCGGTGTCGCGCGCAACAGGAACCAGATCGCGGGCAGCGCGGCGAGGGCGGCGAGGATCAACGGCGATGAGAAGGAAAGCGCGTCCAGCATGTCAGCGCGCCCAGACCCGCGCGTCGCCGAGCGCGGTATAGAGGGAAAGGAGCGCGGTTTGCGCGGGCTTGTCAGTTCGGTGTGTGATGAGCGACCAGCCCGTGCGCGATGCGAGTGCGCGCAGCATGTCGCGGTGAGCGGCGAACTTGGTGCGATAGGCTTCTGCGATGGCGTGCGCATCACCGAAGATCAGCCGGCCGGGGCCCTCCATATTTTCAAACGCCGTGCGTCCCCGGAACGGGAAAGTTTCTTCTGCTTCGTCCGTAAGCTGAACGAGAACGCCCGTGGCGCCGGCGCCAGCGAGGCTGGAAACGGCCATGGAGATTGCGCTTTCGTCCATGAAAAAATCGCTGAACAGAACAATGCGGGCGCCCGCCGGCGGATGGGCCGGCGGCGGCGCGCCTGCCTGATCGTCGAAACGTTCCACATGCAGCGCTTCAAGGAGACGCTCCGGCGCGGTGCGGCCATGGAAGGGGCGCCGTTCTTCGCCGAGAAGGCCGATGCGCTCGCCGGCCTGCGCGAGCAGCATGGAAAGGGCAACCGCGAGCGTGTCGGCGCGGCGCCGTTTTGTCGGCGTGCCCGCGCGCGATGCGTAGTCCAGGGAACGGGACGGATCGCGCCAGAGATAGACAGCGGCGGCGGCCTCCCACTCGTTCTGGCGCACATAAAGCCGGTCCGGCGCCCGCGCAGACTGGCGCCAGTCGATGGCGCCCACCGGATCGCCGAAGCCATAGGGTCGGTGCTGCCAGAAGGTCTCGCCCGGCCCGGCGCGGCGGCGCCCGTGAAGGCCTGCGGCGACGGTTTGCGCGATGTGTTCTGCCTCGACCAGAAGCGCCGGGAAGTAGGCGGCGGCGTCCTCCGCGTCGTGGCGCACCGCATCGGCGTATCGCGCTGCGTTTGCTTGCGTTCGTTGATGTCGATTGTCAGGCGAAGCAGACATGCGGGGCTGCGCGACCTTTCTGTTAGCGGACCATTACTGATGGCGTGGCGCCGACGCGAGGCGTCAAAGCGCGTCCACCAGTTCGTCAACGAATTGATCCGTATCGAGCCCTTCCGACCGCGCTGCGAAGTTGAGCGCCATGCGGTGGCGCAAAACAGGTTTCGCAAGGCGTTTCACATCATCCGGCGAGGGCGCGTGACGCCCGTCGATCAGTGCAATCGCTCGTGCTGCGAGCGAAAACGCCTGGCTGGCGCGGGGGCCGGGACCCCAGGCGACGAGCGCCTTGACGCGCTCCGAGGCGCCGTCCTCAACCCGCGCGGAACGCACAAGCTTCAGGATCATGTCGACAATGTTTTCGCCGATGGGCATGCGCCGCACGAGGTGTTGCGCGCGGATGAGATCGTCGCCGGTCATGACGGGCTCCACCGCGGAGGCCGTGTCGCCGGTCGTCGCGCCCAGCATTGCGCGTTCCGACTGAATGTCCGGATAGCCGACATCGATCTGCAAGAGGAACCGGTCGAGCTGCGCTTCGGGCAGAGGGTAGGTGCCCTCTTGCTCAATGGGGTTCTGGGTCGCAAGCACGTGAAACGGCGCCGGCAGGTCATGACGGTCGCCAGCGACGGTCACATGGCGCTCCTGCATCGCCTGCAGGAGGGCCGACTGGGTTCGCGGCGAGGCGCGATTGATCTCGTCGGCCATGAGGAGCTGGCAGAACACCGGCCCGGGGATGAAGCGGAATTCCCGCTTGCCGGTCGGCGTTTCTTCGAGAACTTCTGAGCCGAGGACGTCGCCCGGCATCAGGTCCGGCGTAAACTGCACGCGCTTGGCCGAGAGCCCGAGGAGGTCCGCGATGGAGGTCACGAGCAGCGTTTTCGCAAGGCCCGGCGCCCCGACGAGAAGCCCGTGGCCGCCCGCCGCCAGGGTCGCCAGCGTCAGGTCGATCACTTCCGCCTGACCGAACACCACTTTTGCGAGATTTTCCCGGGCGGCGGAGAATTTTCCGGAAATTTCATCAAATTCGCGGATAAGATCATTGTCGGCGTCAGCGGCGGTATCGGTTTGAGACATAAGCGCTTTCTGGGATCTCTATGAGCGTCTTCTAGGACACAAGTTTCAAATAGCATGGCCAAGCGGCGGTTAAAGAACCGGTGGGCGAGAATTTTGCTCAGGCCATCGCAAATCTCTTGCCCCTTGCGGGTCTTGGTCCAATTTCTCTACCATGCCTTGGTGTCGCCTTTGAGGCCGTGTAACAGGAATGTGGTTAACGAAGCGGCGCCGGTCGGGGATTTGGGCGACATCCCGATCAGGGTAATTTGTTTTGTCGTTGCAGCCGGTTGGCGCTGAGTGCGCCTGCAGGGTGCGGCAAGTAGAAAGAAGGGGCGATTTCAGTGTCCGCAGAAGATTCCAATATGACTGTCTGGGGTTTTATCAAAGGCTTCGGCAAGTTGATGATCGGCATCCTCCTTTTGGTGCAGGGGCTGATCGGCCTCGCGGTCATGCTGATGTTTGTGGCGGTTCTGGTGAGCGTGTCAAACGGCGTCGCCGGGGGCGATGAAACCGTCAGCGTGTCAGTGCCGAATGACTCCGCGCTTGTGATCGACCCGAACGGCGTTCTCGTGGAGATCGCCGAGGACGTCGATCCTTTCCAACTGATCATCGAAGAGGCCTATGGCATCGATCAGCCCGGACAGATCGAAGTGCACGACATCGTACAGGTGATCCGTGAAGCGAAGGACGACAAGCGCATCAAGGGCCTCGTTCTCGATCTCGGCAATCTGCAAATCCCGTCGTCGAGCGCTTCGAAAGCCCACTACATCGCAGATGAAATCTCGAAGTTCAAAGAGAGCGGCAAGGAAGTTGTCGCGGTCGGCGATTTCTACAGCCAGGAACAGTACATCATCGCCGCGAACGCCGACAAAATCTTCATGAACGATTACGGCAATGTTCTCGTGTTCGGTTATGGCCGCTACAATATTTTCTTCAAATCGCTGTTTGAGAAACTGAAAATCACAAGCCATGTCTTCCGTGTGGGGACGTTCAAATCGGCGATTGAACCCTTTATCCGCGATGACATGTCGCCGGAAGCCAAAGAAGCCAATCGCGCGTATCTCAGCGTTCTGTGGCGTGAATATATGGCGTCTGTGGAAAAGGCGCGCGGTCTCGATCAGGGTGCGATCTCTCGTTACGCGAACGATTTCAGCAGCATCCTGCGCGAAGCTGACGGCAGCTTCGCTCATGCCGCGCTCGATTTTGGCCTGGTGGACGAATTGAAGTCCCGCGCCGAGCAGAACAAATATCTCACCGAAAAATTTGGCGCGGCGCGCGACAATGAGGACGTTTTCAAAAACGTTTCCTATCGCCGCTATCTGACGAGCCTTGATCAGAACAAGGACGGCTCTGCGCCGAACGTCGCGGTCATCACGGCTGCGGGCGCCATTGTCGACGGCGAGGCGCCCATCGGTCAGGCCGCGGGCGGCGACACAGTCGCGGCGCTATTGAAAAAAGCGCGCAAGGACGATGACGTGAAGGCGGTGGTTCTGCGGGTCGACAGCCCCGGCGGATCGGCCTTCGCATCCGATATTATTCGCGACGAAATTCTCGCCATCAAAAAAGCCGGCAAGCCGGTCGTTGCGTCCATGGGCTCGCTTGCGGCGTCCGGCGGTTACTGGATCGCTGCGCCTGCGGACGAAATCTGGGCTGCGCCGACAACCATCACCGGCTCCATCGGGATTTTCGGCTTCTTCCAGACGTTCGAGAACTCCGCGGCCGAGATCGGCGTCTACACCGACGGCGTCGGCACGACTGACCTTGCAGGGATTTTTGCAACGCCCATCGGGCCGTTGCCCGATGCAGCCTCCGACATTATCCAGCAGTCGGTGGAGTATGGCTATGACCGCTTCCTGACCGTTGTCGGCGAGGGGCGCAGCCTCGATAAGGAGTATGTCGACTCTGTCGGTCAGGGCCGCGTATGGATCGGCGAGCGCGCAAAAGAGCTTCGCCTTGTCGATCAGCTCGGCGGTTTCGATCAGGCGGTCGCGGCCGCGGCCGAGCGCGCCGGCCTTGAGACATATGACGTCGTCGAAATGGTTGAACGGCGCACGCCCTTCGAGCGTTTTTTCGGCACCATGGCCATGGCCGCCGCGAAAGTGACTGGTTTCGAAGGCCGCGCAAAAGCGCGCGCCGGCGTGGTCGGCAAGCTTATGGCCATCGCCGATGAAAAAGCGCGCTTCTTCGAGCAGTTCAACGATCCGAACGCCGTTTATGCGCGCTGTCTGGCGTGTGAATAAAACCCGCTCACCGCGAGCGGCTTAAACATGGGACCGGCTGCGCTTTCGGTTCCCCGTCATGATGGCGAGGGACTTAATGGGCGGCCGGTTTTTTATTGATGAAAGACCTGATGCGATATGCGGCGGCGCTTGACGGCGCCGGCGCGCGCGGCCCGGCGCCGGTGGACAAGTGGAACCCCGAATTCTGCGGCGATATCGATCTTGTCATCAAGAGCGACGGCGTCTGGTTCTATGAAGGCACGCCCATCGGTCGCGCGCCGTTGGTGCAACTGTTCTCTACTGTTCTGAAACGCGAAGGCGACGACTATTTCCTTGTAACGCCGGTCGAAAAGCTCGGCATTGAGGTCGAGGACGCGCCTTTCCTGGCCGTGCTCATGAGCGCGAAGGGCGAGGGCCGTGCGCAGGAGCTTACTTTCACCACCAATGTCGGCGAGGAAGTGACGGTCGGGGCGGACCACGCCCTCAGATTTGAAATCAACGAAGAGACCGGCGAAGGCAAACCCTATTTCGAGGTGCGCAGCGGCCTCGAAGCGCTCGTCGCCCGGGCGGTTTTTTATGACCTTGTCGCTCTTGGCGAAACCCACCATCTAGAAGGCGAGGATCAGTTCGGCGTCTGGTCGGGCGGCGTCTTTTTCCCGATGACCGCGCAGGCGAACCTCATGGGCGCATCCGATGGGTGACTTTAGGGGTGAAAACGGGATGCTGCGGACCGCCCAAAGACGCGTTTTAAAACCCCGGAAGTGAGATGATGAAGGCGCCGGCTTTGTTAATCGATGGTGAAATCGACTGGACGGCGCGCATCAAGTCCAATCTCGCCAATACGTCCGCACAACGCATCCGCGAGATTTTCCGCGAGATCAATCCGCATCTCGTCGGCGATAAACTGTTTGAAAGCCGCTGGAGCGACATTCGCCGCGACGCCGCCGTGCTGGTGCCGCTGATCGCGCGTCCGGAAGGCGTGACGGTGCTGTTGACGGTGCGCTCGGCGGATATGCCATCTCACGCCGGTCAGATCAGTTTCCCGGGCGGGCGGGTGCAGCCCGAAGACGAAGACCTTGTCGCGACCGCGCTTCGCGAAACTCACGAAGAAGTCGGCATCCCGCCATCGGCCGTTCATGTCATCGGGTCGCTGGGCGTTCACCAGGGCGGTCTCGGGTATTCCGTCACGCCCGTAATCGGCGCCGTCTCGCCCGATGCGCCGATCAGGCCCTGTCCCCGGGAAGTCGCCGAAGCCTTTGAAGCGCCTCTGTCTTTTTTCGCCGACCTAAATAATCACATCACAGAAGAACGCGAGCATAAGGGCGTTAAGTATAACATGTTTGCGGCGCCCTTCGGGCGGTTTCACATCTGGGGGCTGACGGCCGGCATTTTGCGAACGCTGGCCGAGACCATTCAGGAAACCGAGCGAAAGGACGGACGGTCGTCGTGAGCGCGGGCCCTTTGACGCCTTTGTCAGACGAACAGCGTCAGCACTTCACCTGGCTTGACCGGTCCGCTCTAAAAAAGGTTGTCGCTGCGCTTGAGAAGGCGGCGCCCGGGGCCGCGCGGTTCGTCGGCGGTTGCGTGCGCGACAGCCTGCTTGGCGTTCCCCCCAAAGACTTCGATATCGCAACGCCGCTGACGCCAGAACGCGTTGTCGCCGCCCTTGACGCGGCGGACCTGCGCTCGGCGCCCACCGGCCTCGCGCATGGCACCGTCACTGCGATCGCCGACGGGACGGGCGTTGAAGTGACGACCTTGCGCCGCGACGTTTCCACGGACGGGCGCCGCGCGACGGTCGCCTTCACCGACGACTGGGCGGAAGATGCGCGGCGGCGCGATTTCCGCCTCAACGCAATTTATCTCGGCCCGGATGGTTTTCTGTTCGATCCCGTAGGCGGCGTCGCTGACGCCGCTGCGGGGCGTGTCCGGTTCATTGGCGATCCGCGCGAGCGCATCCGCGAAGACTATCTTAGAATCCTGCGGTTCTTCCGGTTTTCCGCGCGCATTGCGGCGTCGTTCGATAGCGACGGCCTTGCGGCCTGCCATGACGAGCGCGCAGGCGTTGCGGGATTGTCTGCGGAGCGGGTCGGGGCGGAGTTTTTGCAGATACTCGCGCTTGCCCGCGCGAGCGACGCAGCGGAGGAGATGGCGCGGGCAGGCGTCCTGGATGAGATCTGGCCGGGCGGCGACATTGCGGTTTTGCAGCGCATAAAAGAGATGGCGCCATCGGCGCCGGGGGTTATTGCGCTCGCCGGGCTTTACGGCGTCATCGGCGGCGAAAAGGATGCGGGCCTCGCCCGGCGTCTGCGTCTTTCCAACGCTGACAAGGCGCGCGCCAGCGCTGCGAACGCAGCGGCGGAGCGCATCGGCGCTGAAAAGGTGCACGGCGAGCTTTCGCCATTGCAGATCCGTGTCCTCGGATATCGCCACGGGATTGAGGGCGCGCGTGACGGCGCCTTGCTCGCGGCGGCGCGGTCAGTCATCGACGCCGGCGAGCGCGCCTCCATCGATGCGGTTTTTGAGGGCTGGCGCCCACCCGCGCTGCCGGTTTCCGGCAGGGACATACTCGCCGCCGGCGTCGCCGCCGGCCCGGCGGTGGCGGCGATCCTGCGCGCCGTCGAAGAGCGCTGGCTGGGGGAAGATTTCCCGGACGCCGCGCGCGCGCAGGCCATTTTGGGCGAGGAAGTCGCCCGTTCGCGGGGGTGAGGGCGAAAGGCGCGGACGCCAACTGCAATCAACCGCCAAGAATAATTGACGCGCTGCATCGGACCCTGTTTGATGCGCTGAACTCAGCGTAGAAAAATCAACCATATCTAACGATTTAAGGGAGACTGCCGATGCAAGGCTTGATGATGGACCGGCCGCTGCAAACGACCGAAATCCTCAAACATGCGGAGCGCAATTTCCCGAACACCGAAATCGTCACCCGCACTGTTGAAGGGCCTATCCATCGTTACACGCTTGTCGGCGCTGCCGCGCGGATCCGCCAGCTGGCGAATGCGCTTGTCAAAATGGGCGTGAAGCCCGGCGATCGCGTCGGTGTCATCGGCTGGAACACGCATCGCCAGTTCGAGATGTATTACGCGGTGGGCGGCATCGGCGCGGTGTTGCACACCATCAACCCGAGGCTCGGCGTTGAAAACGCGACCTATGTGATCAATCACGCCGAGGATGCATTTCTCTTTTACGACACGACCTTCATGCCGCTTGTTGCGGCCATGAAACCGAACCTGAAATCGGTGAAAACGTTTGTCGCGCTGACAGACGCCGACCATAAGGAAGCGGCCGGCGAGGGCGCTGAAATCTACGAAGACCTGATCGGCGCCGAAAGCGATGCGTTCGATTGGCCCGAGTTCGATGAGAACACCGCCGTCGCCATGTGTTACACGTCCGGTACGACGGGCAATCCCAAGGGCGTTGTTTATTCGCACCGCGCGATTGTGTTGCAGTCTTTCGCGACGGTATTGCCAGGCGCGTTGGCCGTCGTTGAGGGCGACACCCTTTTGCCGATCGTACCGATGTTCCACGTCAATGCTTGGAACACCCCCTATTCCAGTCTCATGGTCGGCATGAAACAGGTGTTCCCGGGCCCGCGTCTCGACGGCGAGGGGCTTTATGAACTTCTTGAGTCTGAAAAAGTGACATTTGCGGTCGGTGTGCCGACCGTGTGGCTCGGCGTTCTGGATTATCTGAAAGCGTCGGGCAAAGAGCTGCCGCATCTGCGGCGCGCGCTTTGCGGCGGGTCGGCGATGTCGGAGGCGCTTATCCGCGGGTTCGCTGAATACGAGGTGGACCTGCAACAGGGCTGGGGCATGACGGAGATGTCGCCGGTCGGGACGGTGAACAGCCTGCCGCCGCATCTTCTGGATCTTTCGCTCGATGAGCGCATCCCGCACCAGTTGAAGGCCGGCCGGGCGCTGCCCTTTGTTGACATGCGGATCGTCACCGATGGCGGACAGATCGCGCCCCATGACGGCCAAACCGAAGGTCATCTTCAGGTGCGCGGCCCCTGGGTCGTCAAAGATTACTTCAAGTCGGAAAAGCCGCCGCTCACGGTAGACGGCTGGTTCGACACGGGCGATGTCGCGGTCATCGACGGCGACGGCTTCATGAGCATCACTGACCGCTCAAAAGACGTTATCAAAACCGGCGGCGAGTGGGTCTCGTCCATCGAAATCGAAAACGCCGCCATGCTCCACGAAGGCGTGTCGCAAGCCGGCGTTATCGGTGTTTTCCATCCGAAATGGCAGGAGCGCCCGCTCCTGGTGATCGCCAAGCGCGCGGGTCATAATCCGACAGCGGACGATATTAAGGAGTTTTTGAAAGACAAGCTCGATAAGATCGCCTGGCCGGATGCGGTTGAGTTCGTTGATGCGATCCCGCTCGGCGCGACCGGCAAGGTTTTGAAAACGAAGCTGCGCGAACAGTTTAAAGACTACGCATTGCCGGGCGCGAAAGACTAGAGCGGGTTGCAGCAAAAGTGGTTCACCGATTTTGCATCGCAACTCGCGCAATCAAATGCTTAGAGCCGTTTGCATAACTCATAAAGAATTCAAACGGCTCAAATCGCGATATCGTATCGCATAGTCAGAAAATTCGTTAATTCCTGCGAAAGCAGGAAACCAGAAATAAAAAAGAAGGCGCGCTTTGCGCGCCTTTGCCTTTTTTGTCCTGCGCGCCCGATTGCAGGTCACTTATTTTGTCGTGTTAGTTCGCCAACGAACTCATCAATTTTTCGCCACGCGGTGTCGGGCGCGCATTGAAGCAGAAAATGCGGGCCCTTGATTTCAGTCAATAGAAGGTGGTGGTTTATTGCGGCCATTCTTTTTGCGGTGTTGGCCGGCACCAGTTTGTCGTGCGACGCTCGGATGTAGATCATTGGCAGCGATAGTTTTTTAAAAGTCTTCGTTTCATCAACTGAAAGCGCTTCCTCAATTCGGTTAGTCATTACATCTTTGCCGACCGTTTTCATGGCATCGACAAAAGCGGCGTTAAACCATTGAGGCGGATGTATGCCGGTCAAAAACGGTTTGAGCAGGCTCGGGCTCACCATCGAAAAGAAGCTCAATACGCCGGCGGCTTTTTTAAATCGACTTAGGAATGGCCGCGGCGACGCCGCGAATGACGCGATAAAGATAATGCCGCAAAGATTTGGGAGACTTTTTGAAGCTATTTGGATCGCGATAGGTCCGCTAAATGATTCCGTAATCAGAAAGTAGGGTTCAGCAGTCGGCAAACGGTCGCGAAGCCATCTGGTGAGTTCGCCATATGAGTACGTGACGTCGGCGGGATAGGTAATCACCGTCGCGTCGTGTTTGGTCGGACGCTGCCGCACAAATTCGGCCAACAGGTGGTCCGTGCCATTCATCCCTGGGAGGACAACAAACAACATCACAATTCACTTGCTTAAAAATGCCGACACTCGCGGCCAGCGACGCCAGAAGTATAGAATATGAAGTGAAGTCGCCCCTTAAAACGTAAATGCCTTAAGCGTCGTCGGTCCAGTTATCGACGAAATCGCATTTGACGGCGTAGAGCGCCGCTTGCGTACGGTCCGAGACGCCGAGTTTCGACAGGATCACGCTGACATAGCCCTTCACCGTGCCTTCGGTCAGGGAAAGGTCGTCGGCGATGGTTTTGTTGCTTTTGCCGCGTGCGACTTCCTTCAAAATATCGACTTCGCGAGGCGTTAAATCTTCGCGGGCTGTCTTTTGCGCGTTGGCGCGTCCGTCAAGGAGTTGCTGCGCCGTCCGGTGAAAAACCGGCGCGCCGCCATGGACCCTTTCCAGAACCGGGCCGAGGAAATCTGGCGGCGTATCAAGCGGGGCATACCCCATAACGCCCGCTTCGAACGCTGTGTTGACGGCGCGGGCGTCGCCCATATCTTCGGCCATGATGACGACCTTGGATTTCAGCCCGATGCGTTTGATGCTGGCGGCCGCGTCGGCGCCGCTTCGGTCGGGCCAGTTGCTCGCCGCAAGAATAATATCCGGCGCCGACAGGCTCGCGCGCGCGATGGCGCCCGCGGCGTCGCTCGCTTCTTCGATGATATCGATGGACTGAATATCGTTCAGCAACAGGCGCAACGTTTCGCGCGCTGTGTTGCTTTCACCAGTAATTAAGACGCGGATCGTTTGCGTCTGGCCCATGCGGTTCTCTCCCGCGGGCATGTTAGGACAAAGCCGCTTGAACCTCAACGTATGCATATAGTTGCAAGGGTGTGATTGGGGCGCCGCAAAAGTGGTTTGCGCTTGCTGTCAGCGCCAATCGATAACGACCTGCAATCATTGTCGTTGATAATTGTTCTCGTTCGGCCCCGCTATGGCCCATTCATTGAGGTGCGCATCGAACGCAAAAAAAAGCCCCGGGAAGACCCGGGGCGTTTTAGGAGTTGGTGCAAGTAAGTTATTTTTATTGAAACGTTGTCTTTGGCGCGTCGGACGAAAAAGCAGTTACAGGTATTTCGAATACGCCGGCGCACGCACGCCCGATCTAGGCGACGGAAGCGGCTTTCTCTTCCGCCGGGTCGCGCAGCACATAACCGCGTCCCCATACTGTTTCGATATAGTGTTCGCCCTGTGTGGCGGCGGCGAGTTTTTTACGCAGCTTACAGATGAACACGTCGATAATCTTGAGTTCCGGCTCGTCCATACCGCCATAGAGATGGTTGAGGAACATCTCTTTGGTGAGCGTCGTTCCTTTGCGCAGCGAAAGGAGTTCGAGCATCTGATATTCCTTGCCGGTCAGGTGGACGCGCTGACCGGAAACCTCGACAGTCTTTGCGTCGAGGTTGACCGTAAGCGAACCGGTCGTGATGACCGATTGGGAATGGCCTTTGGAGCGGCGCACGATCGCGTGGATCCGCGCCACAAGCTCGTCCTTGTGGAACGGCTTGGTCATATAGTCGTCGGCGCCGAAACCAAGTCCGCGCACTTTCGTTTCGATGTCGCCCTGGCCGGTGAGGATCAGGATCGGCGTGTTGACCTTGGAAATACGCAAAGACTTCAACACGTCAAAACCTGTCATGTCCGGCAGGTTCAAGTCGAGAAGGATAATGTCGTAGTCGTAGACTTTGCCGAGATCGACGCCTTCTTCGCCGAGATCGGTTGTGTAGACATTAAAGCCGTCCGATTTCAGCATGAGCTCGATGCTCTGGGCGGTCGCGCCATCGTCCTCGATCAGCAGAACCCGCATTGTTCGTCTCCTTAAATTCGGCGCGCCTGTTTCTTTAAGAAACAATCCCCTCGGAACTTATCAGCGCAATCTTATTTTGTGCATCAATGCTAACGTTGATTTGCTTTCATAAAGGTTAACGCAAAACGCCGTTTTTCACTTTTTGCACGATCGTATTAAGTCAGCAAAAAGACTTCTTACCTGCCAGATCCCGTCATTGCTTGATTTGCGGCGCTTGTCATTAAGCAGTTTATTTTTTTTATCGTTAAAGGCGTTCATCAGTTTACGGCTGCTTAAACCCGGTGTTGTTAATATCTCTTCGTACCGGAACGGCGTCTTGCGCGGCGTTAACCCGGTATGGTCTGGCGCTTTGTTTATGCGCGCCGGGAAAAGCCTGTTGCGACCTTTAAATGATCCGTTCGCCCCTTATGTCGGCGCCGAAACGGGGAAGGGGAATTGCAGGCGTGGTTTGGACGATATCTGCGCCGAGGGGAGAAGTTTTATGTCTGGCGGCGAGCATTTGAACGACACGGGTCATGTTTCTGGTCACGTTTCTGCGCTGTTGCGCATTGCAAAACGCAATGCGGCAGTGTTGCAGGAAGACCTCGCCGACATCGCGCGTGCGCGGGCGGCTGCACGGGCAAGCCTCGCCGGCGTCGATGATGCGCCGCATGCCGACGATGAGGCGCGCAATCGCCGACTTTATCTCATCGCCAATCTCGCCACGCTGGAAGACGCGGAAGCCAGTGCTCGGGCTGCGATAGAGGAAGCCCTTGCCGAAGTCGAGAAACTGGAAGGGCTCGTCGGCGCCGAAGGGGACCGGCCTTCCTTGCCGACGTCCGCTCCGAACCTGTCGCCGGTCCGTTCCGCCCGGCGGTAGCGGCCCCGCACACCTCCGACGTTTACCACTCGTAAAGGATTGCGCCGCGATAGTGATTCGCAGGCGTCAAGATGTTCCGTTTCTGTTCCGGAATGCTTCGCAAAAAACTTCCCAAAATTCCATAAAGACCCTTTGACCGCCCATAAATTTCCATGTAATTCCATATTAACCCAAAATTTACCTGGGTAAAAGGTTTTGTGAACAAGGGCGGCGAGGGTGCTGTTTCAGCGCTTCGTTTGGGAAGGAAGTCGGCATGCGACGCGGGGTCGAGGCCCGTTTTTTCGGGTCGTACACCAACAAAATCGATGCAAAAGGCCGGCTCGCAACACCGGCGCCGTTTCGGCGCGCCATGAACCTTGAGCGCGACGCGGTGGTCTATTGCATTCCCTCTGCTGACGAACCCTGCATCGAATGTGGGGGCATTGAGTATGTCGATCACCTCATGGCGATGATCGATCAGTTGCCGCCTTATGATCCCAAGCGCGTCAATCTTGAGCGCGCGCTGGCGGCGCAGATGACGCCCTTGTCGGTCGACAAGGAAGGGCGCATCGTCCTGACCGACGAATTGCGCGCGCACGCCAACCTGAACGGCCGCGCGATGTTCGCCGGCCATGTCCGGTCGTTTCAGATCTGGGATCCGGAAACGTTCACGGATGTTCTTGCTGAAGCGAAGAAAGTCGCCGGCGACGCAAAGCTCACGCTGCGCAACCCGCCAGCTGCGGATGGCGCGCCATGAAGAAAGCCGCGCACCTTCCTGTGATGCTGAAAGAAGTCATTGCGGCGCTCGATCCGCAAGACGGCGGCGTTTATGTGGACGCAACGCTTGGCGATGGCGGTTACACGCGCGCTATTCTCGGCGCCGCTAACTGCACCGTGATTGCTTTTGATCGTGACCCGCGCGCCATCGCCGCAGCCGCTGCCTGGGCGCGCGACTATGGCGACCGCTTGCGCCTCATCAACCGTCCGTTTGCGGAAATGGCGGACGCGCTTGGCGATGACGGTCTGGAGATCGATGGCGTTGTGTTCGATCTCGGCGTTTCGTCCATGCAGCTCGATGAAGCCGATCGCGGTTTTTCGTTCCGGTTCGACGGACCGCTTTCCATGCGGATGGATGGCGGGAAGCCCGATGCATCGGACGTGGTGGCGAACGCCGCCGCCAACGACCTGAAGTTGATTTTCAAAGCCTATGGCGAGGAGAAAAACGCCGCAAAAATCGCCCGTGCGATTGTTGCGGCGCGAGAGGTTGAACCAATCGAAACCACGGGCGCGCTGGCGGCGATCGTAGAAAAGGCGAACCCGCCGCGCGGCGCCCAGAAGATCCACCCCGCAACGCGCGTCTTTCAGGCCTTGCGCATTTTCGTCAATGATGAGCTGGGGCAATTGGCGGAAGGGTTGAGCGCTTGCGAGCGTCTTTTGCGCGCCGGCGGGCGGATGGTTGTTGTCTCATTCCATTCTCTCGAAGACCGCATCGTCAAGCGTTTTTTGTCCGTGCGTTCTGCAACGCGCAGCGACGGCTCGCGTCACGCGCCGCCGACCGAGATTGCGCCGCCGGTTTTTTCTTTGCCTGTGAGGGGCGCCAAAACGCCGAGCGAAGAAGAGTGCGCCGCCAATCCGCGCGCGCGGTCGGCCAAGTTAAGAGCGGCTATACGCACTGCGAACCCGCTCGTTTCTTTCGACAGGGCGCTTTTGGGTCTGCCCACCGTATCAGTTTCAATATCAGATTAATCGAGGAGTTTTTTAGATGATCCGCATCACAACGATTTTCTTATGCCTTTTGCTGGCGGTCGCCGCCGCCGGCCGGTACCGCGCGGAAGAGGAGGTGCGCAATACGCGTTCCGATATCCGCGAAATCGAGACCGATATGGTCAAGGAAAGGCGCGCTATTCAGATGCTGCGTGCGGAAGTGGCGTATCTTGAAAATCCCGAACGCCTGGCGAAAATCGCAGACGCCAAGACTGCATTGCGCCCGACTGAGAGCCGCCAGATCATGACCGCTGATGAGTTTGTCGCGTCTTTCGGCGATGCGCCGGCAGTGTCGGCGCCAACGCGCCGCACGCCGGAAAACAGCGATGTGATCCTGCATGCGCTCGCCATGGCGGGGCCGGCGGCGCTGCAGTAACCCGCGCGGCTGTCACGATGGGTAAACGAACTCTATCGGCGTAACGCATTGATAAGAAGAGGGCGACAATGTTCTTTCGCACACGACGCAAGGTCCGGCCGACCGCCTATCTGATTTCGTGTGCGCAACCGGTGCAGCCCGAAGGCGCGCGCGAGCAGGTCGCGTCGTCAAGCGTGCAACGGCGACGGATCGTGCGGGCGAGGGCGCGTATCCTGATGTGCCTTGTGGCGTTCGTCTTTACTTTCGGCGCCCTTGGCGTGCGGCTTGCCTATGTTTCGTTCGGCGACGTCGCGCCGGCGCGCGCCTTTGCGGCGGCGGGCCGAGATGGCGGGCCGCGCCCGGAGCTTGTGGACCGCAACGGCGCGATCCTCGCAACCGATATCCCGATGGTGGCGCTTGAAATCGCCGGCCGCGATGTGTGGGATGCGGATGAAACGGCGAACGCCGTCAAGAGCGTCCTGGCGGATATCGATGCGCCCGCGCTTGCGGAGAAGTTGCGGGCCGGGCGGTATGTAGAGGTTGCGAGCGATTTAACGCCGTTCGAGCGCCGCGCGATCTTCTCACTCGGTCAGCCGGGCGTGCGGTTCGCAACGCGCAACAAACGGTTTTACCCGCAAGGCGATCTTGGCGCCCATGTTGTCGGCCACAGCGAAGCCGGCAAGGGCGGCGTCATGGGGCTTGAGCGCTACATCACCGCTGAGATGGCGAAAGCGACGGCGGACGCGCCTGTGCGGGCGGCGATTGATGTGCGTGTTCAGCAGGCGCTGGAGCAGGAACTTCAGGCGACCATGACGCAATTCAAGGCGCTTGCAGCCTGGGGCGCGGTGATGGATGTTGAGACGGGCGAGGTGATTGCGCTCGCAAGCCTGCCGGATTTCGATCCCAATGCGCCCGGCGCCGCGCCGCCGGATGCGCGCCGCAATCGCGCCACCTACGACCGGTATGAGCTTGGCTCGGCGTTCAAAGCGTTTGTCGGCGCGTCGGCGCTGGAAGCGGGTCTTGCACGCGAAGACACGACATATGACGCGCGCAAACCTTTCAAAGTTGCTGACCGCACCATCACGGATTTTCATGGCGAGAACCGCATTTTGACGTTTTCGGAAGTTATTCAGCATTCGTCGAATATTGGCGCCGCGCGGATGGCGGGCGATCTCGGCGTTGCGCGCCAGAAGAAATATCTGGATGAGCTTGGCCTTTTGGACGCCCTGCCCATCGAACTGGCTGAAAATCGCTCGCCGCAACCGCCCGATAAATGGGGGCCGGTCGAGGCGGCGACAGTCAGCTACGGGCATGGGATTTCGGTGACGCCGCTGCACCTTCTGGCGGCGTTTTCAGCGGTTGTGAATGGAGGTGAGTATCACACCCCGCGTTTCCTTGCCGTGGACGGCGATGCGTCCGACGAGCGGGCGTCAAACATGGTTTTTTCCGAAGAAACCAGCGCCATTATGCGCCGCGTTCTGCGCCGGGTTGTCATTGATGGCACGGCGAGCAAAGCTGAGGCGCAAGGGTATTTCCCGATCGGCAAATCGGCAACGGCCGACAAGCCGTCCGCAGGCGGATATAATCGGAATGCGCGGATCGCGAGCTTTATCGGCGCCGCGCCGGGATACGCGCCGCGCTACGCGATCCTGATTTCGTTCGACAACCCCCAGCCCGGCGAAGGCACCTATGGTTATGCGACCGCGGGGTGGAACGCCGCGCCGACTTTTTCCCGCTTCGTCAATCGCGCGGCGCCGCTCCTCGGCCTGACGCCTGTGAATGAGGCGGTGGCGCTTTCGGCGTTCATGGGCGCGGCGCCTTATCGGGAGGCGCGCGCCGATCTGGAGCCGTCGGCGCCATGAGGCGGCTTTCCGATCTTGCCGGCGAGGCGTGCGCTCGCGATCCGATGATCGCCGGGCTCACCGCGGACAGCCGCGAGGTTGGAAAGAACTTTCTTTTTGCGGCGCTGCCGGGCGAGGTTCATGACGGCGCCCGGTTTATTCCTCAGGCGGAGGAAAAGGGCGCAAGCGCAATCCTCGCGCCGCCCGGCGTCACGGCGCGCGCGCCTGTCATTCACGATGCAGAGCCGCGCCGGCGCTTCGCGGCCATGGCGGCGCGGTTTTACGAGCGCCAGCCCGAGATCGTCACCGGCATAACCGGCACCAACGGCAAGACATCGACCGCGCTCTTTGCGGCGCAGCTTTGGGAACTCGCCGGACGCACAAGCGCCAGTCTTGGCACCCTTGGCGCCCGCGGGCGCGGCGGTGAGGATTTTGGCGCGCCGGACTTATATACAACGCCGGAGCCAGTGGCGCTCCACAAGGCCCTTCGCGCCATGTCCGACGCCGGCGTCACGCGGCTCGCCATGGAAGTGTCGAGCCACGGCCTCGCGCAGTTTCGCGCTGACGGCGTTCGCTTCAAGGCGGCGGCGTTCGCCAACATCACGCGCGATCATCTTGATTTCCATAAGGACTTTGACGCCTACGAAAATGCAAAGGCGCGCCTTTTTACGGCGCTTCTTGAAGAGGACGGATGCGCTGTCATCAATATGGACGGGGAAGGCGCGGAGAAAATGCTGTCGCGGGTGATGGCGCGGGGGCTGCGCCGCCTGACCACCGGCGCGAAGGGCAGCGATATCCGTCTTGCATCGGCGCGCCCGACGGAAACCGGTACGGCGCTCCAGGTCGTGTGCGACGGTCGCACGCTCGACATTGCATTGCCATTGATCGGAGAATTCCAGGCGGAAAATGCGCTGCTCGCCGCGGGGCTTGTTGTTGCGTGCGGCGAGGGCGCGGCGGACGCCGTCGCTGCACTTGAAAAGCTTCGTCCCGCGCCCGGCCGGATGGAACGCGTCGCCGACCTTCGCGGCGGCGCCATCTATGTAGACTACGCGCACACGCCCGATGCGATCGCGTCTGCGCTCGCGGCGCTTCGCCCGCATCTGGCGGGCCGTCTCATCGCGATCATCGGCGCCGGCGGCGACCGAGACCGGGAAAAACGCCCGCTCATGGGCGCGGCGGCGGCTGCCGGTGCGGACGCTGTGATCGTCACGGACGATAATCCGCGAACGGAAGACCGGGCCGCAATCCGCGCAGCGGTGATGAAAGGCGCGCCGGATGCGCAGGAAATCGGCGACCGGGGAGCGGCGATTGCGGCGGGCGCTGCGATGTTAAACAAAGGGGATATACTGCTCATAGCGGGGAAGGGGCACGAAACGGGGCAAATGGTTGGGTCGACGAAACTTCCGTTCAATGACGCTGAGGTGGCGCGCGCTGCGGCGGCCGCGGCCGGCGACTGAAGACGGAAAAGGGAGAACAAGCGATGAGCGAAGACGCGCGAGGAGAAAACACGGCGGCGCAGTTGTGGACCGCTTACGAAGCGGCGGCGGCGACAGGCGGCGCGCTTTGTGCGCGCGGCGGCGGCGAGGCCGCGTGGGCGGCGGAAGAATGGGCCGCGAGAGGCGTTTCCATCGACACGCGCTCAATCAGGCCCGGTGAGATTTTTGTCGCCTTGCGTGACGCCCGCGATGGGCACGAGTTCATAAAAAAAGCGTTCGATGCGGGCGCGGCGGCGGCGCTTGTGGCGCGCGCGCCTGACGACGCGCCCGACGGCGCGCCGCTGCTCGTTGTTCAGGACACGTTGCAAGGCTTGCGCGATCTCGCGCTCGCAGCGCGGATGCGTAATTTCGGCAAGCGCATCGCTGTCACTGGTTCCGTTGGCAAAACATCCACCAAGGAAATGCTGCGCGCCATGCTTGCGGGCTCCGGCGCCGTTCACGCCGCCGACAAGAGTTTCAACAATCATTTCGGCGTGCCGCTCACGCTTGCGCGCCTGCCCATGCACGCTGACTACGCCGTCTTCGAAATCGGCATGAACCATGGCGGGGAAATCACGCCCCTGTCGCATCTGGTGCGTCCGCACGCCGCTATTGTCACGGCGGTTGCGGCGGCGCATCTGGAGGCGTTTCGCTCTGTCGAGGAAATTGCGGAAGCGAAGGCGGAAATTTTTGCCGGCCTCGCGCCCGGCGGCGTCGCCATTCTGCCGCGCGACAGTGAGTATTTCGAGTTTTTGAAAACACGCGCCGGCGAGGCGGGCGCGGCGAGCTTTGCAACCTTTGGCGAGAGCGACGACGCCGACTTTCGGTTGGCCGGCTACCGCGCCGATGGCGACGGCGCCACAGTCGATGTGCGCATCAAGGGTGAAGAGATGACCGTCCGTTGCGGCGCGCCCGGGCGCCATCAGGCGACAAACGCCCTTGCGGGGCTCGCCGCTATCGATGCCGTCGGCGGCGCGCTCGGCCCCGCAATCGAGGCCCTTGCGCACATCAAACCGGTGCAGGGGCGCGGCGCGCGCGTCAAAATCGATCTGCCCGGCGGCGCGGCGGAACTCATCGACGAAAGCTACAACGCCAACCCCTTGTCCATGGCGGCGTCCTTAAAGCTTCTGGCCGCGGCCCCGCTTGCGCCCGGCGGACGGCGGATCGCGGTTCTCGGCGAGATGTTGGAGCTTGGCGAGGAAGGCCCCGCGCTCCATGTGGCGCTTGAAAAGGAGCTTACGGCCGCGAAGGTCGATCGGCTTTACGCCACCGGCGCCCTGATGGAGCGCCTCTACGAAGCTTGCCCAAAAGACATGCGCGGCGCCTTTGCATCGTCCGCGGACGGCCTCATAAACGCCGTCATAGACGACTTAAAACCGGGCGATATCGTCATGGTCAAAGGCTCCAATGGCTCGAAAGTCAGCGTCATCGCAAACGCGTTGATGGCGCTCTCGGAAAAAAAGAGGACGTAAACCCCATCCGATGCTGTATCATTTGCTGACGCCCTTTGCGGACGACTTCCAGCTTTTCAACGTGTTCCGTTATGTGACGTTCCGTACGGGCGGCGCTATCATGACGGCGTTGATTATCTCGTTCCTGCTCGGTCCTGCTCTTATTCGCTGGATGCGCCGCAAGCAGGGGCGCGGTCAGCCGATCCGCCATGACGGACCGCAGAGCCATATCATCGAAAAGGCCGGCACGCCGACCATGGGCGGCGTTCTGATACTTCTTTCCCTATGCGTTGCGACATTGTTGTGGGCGCGCCTCGACAACCCGTATGTGTGGATCGTGATTGCGGTGACGCTCGCGTTTGGCGCGCTCGGGTTTATCGACGACTATCTCAAAGTCACCAAGCAAACGGCCTCCGGCGTTGTCGGCAGTCTGAAGCTCGGCGTGCAGTTCGCGGTGGCGCTTGTCGCCGGCTATTACTGCATGACGACCCTTGCGGCGCACCCCGATGCGCCGACCAATATGGCGACGTCCGTGGGCGTGCCTTTCATGCCGGTGCGTTTCCTGGAAGCATGGTTCAACTCGCCGGGGCTGCCGCTCGGCATCTTCATTGTGCCCTTTGCGGCGTTCGTGATCGTCGGCGCGTCCAACACCGTGAACCTCACCGACGGTCTCGACGGTCTCGCGACCGTGCCGGTGATGATCGCGGCGGCGACGTATATGCTGATCGTCTATCTTGTCGGCCATACGGACTATGCGGATTATCTCGGCGTGCCTTATGTGCCTGGCGTTGGCGAACTCGCGATTATCTGCGGCGCGATTATCGGCGCGGGACTTGGCTTTTTGTGGTTCAATGCGCCGCCTGCCGCGATCTTCATGGGCGATACGGGCTCGCTCGCGCTGGGCGGCGCCATCGGCGCCATCGCCGTCGCCGCAAAGCATGAAATTGTGCTCGCCATCGTCGGCGGTCTTTTCGTGCTTGAAGGGCTCTCGGTGATGATCCAGATCGCGTCTTTCAAACTGACGGGCAAGCGTGTTTTTCGCATGGCGCCCATTCACCACCATTTCGAGCAGCTCGGCTGGAAGGAATCGACCATCGTGATCCGTTTCTGGATCATTGCGGTTATCCTTGCTCTTATCGGCCTTGCGACGCTGAAGATACGATAGGACCCTCGTGACGATGATAGAAATTCCTGACGTGAACGGCGCGGCGATCGGCGTCTTTGGTCTTGGCGTAACGGGGCTTGCAACCTGTGAGGCGCTCATTGCGTCGGGCGCGGAAATCTATTCCTGGGATGAAAACACCGAGGCGCGCAAGAAAACCCGTAACACGGAGTATCTGAGCGAGCACCCGAAGAAGTGGCCATGGGAAAGGCTCGCAGCGGTGGTCGTCAGTCCGGGCGTGCCGCTCACGCATCCAAAGCCCCACGCCATTGTGCGCAAAGCGCGGGCGGAAAACATCCCCGTGATCGGGGATACCGAGCTTTTTGCCCGCGCCATCAACGCGATTTCCGAAAAAGAGCGTCCGCGCATCGTCGCCATCACCGGCACCAACGGTAAGTCAACGACGACGGCGCTGATCGGGCACATCCTGAAGAGCGTCGGCGAGACCGTGCATGTGGGCGGCAATATCGGCGAGCCTGTGTTGTCGCTGCCCGCGCCAGCGAAACACGCGACATATGTGCTGGAGCTTTCGTCCTTCCAGCTTGATCTCACCTATTCGCTGCGCGCCAACGCAGCCGTTTTTCTCAATCTCAGCCCCGACCATATCGAGCGTCACGGCACGGTCGGCGGCTATGTCGCCGCGAAACGGCGGATTTTCAGAAACCAGACGAAAGAAGATATGGCGGTGATCGGCGTTGATGATGACACGTCGGAGGCCGTTTGCACACAGATGATTGCGAGGGACGTCGCCCCAGTCGCGCCAATTTCGGCGCAATCGACGCTCGGGCGCGGGGTCTACGCGCTCGACGGCAATCTGTTTTATAATCTCGACGGCAAGACGACCTCGGCTGGATCGCTCGATGGCGCCCATGCGCTGCGCGGCGCGCATAACCATCAAAACGCCGCTGCGGCGCTCGCAGTGTGTCACGCCCTCGGCGTTGCACCCGCCATAGCGGTCAGCGCCATGGAACGCTTTGAGGGGCTTGCCCATCGCATGGAGACGGTCGGCGTTGTCGGTAAGACGCGTTTCGTCAACGACTCAAAAGCGACAAACGCCGGCGCGGCGGCAAAGGCGCTCGGCGCTTATGAAGACATTTTCTGGATTGCGGGCGGACGCGCCAAGGAAGAAGGGGCGGCGCCGTTGCGCGACCATATGGGGGCGGTGCGCCGCGCTTATCTCATCGGCGAGGCGGCGACGAGTTTTGAAGAAACCCTGCGTGGCGCGGTTCACTGTGTTTTGTGCGATAGCCTTGAGGATGCGGTATCGGCTGCCCGCGCGGACGCGCAAGCGAGCGATGCGCCCGAGCCGGTCGTCCTTCTGTCGCCGGCCTGCGCGTCATATGATCAGTTTGCGAGTTTTGTCGCCCGCGGCGAAGCGTTCCGATCATGCGTGTCGGCGCAAACCGATACCACGGCGGGCGGCGATGCGCCTTTACGCAACGGGGGCGAGGCGGCATGAAAAGCATCTCCCGACTTGACGATCGCCTGATGGCGCGCTGGTGGCTTTCCATCGACCGCCCGAGCATCGCTGCATTAGCGGCTATACTGACAATTGGCTGCCTCCTGATCATTGCGGCGAGCCCGCCCGCCGCGAGCCGGCTCGGCATCGCCAATGATTTTCACTTTACGCTGCGCCAGTTCATGTTTTTAGGGCCGGCGCTGATGCTGGCGTTTTTTGTCTCGCTCCTGTCGCCCTTGCAGGCGCGCCGCGCAGGCGTCTTTATCTTTCTCGGCGGCATATGCCTCATGCTGTTCATTCTGTTGAGCGGTGCCGCCATCAACGGCGCAAAGCGCTGGATCGATCTCGGTGCGTTTTTGTTGCAACCGTCGGAATTTGCAAAGCCGGGCTTCGTCATCGCCGCCGCCTGGATGCTGGCCGAAGGCGCGCGCGACCCGCGCTTTCCCGGCGGCGCGCTCGCCATGGCGCTTTATGGCTGCTTCGCGCTGTTGTTGATGCTGCAGCCTGATTTCGGTCAATGGGCGCTGGTGACGGCGGTCTGGGCGCTGATGTTTTTCATCGCCGGGTGGAGCTGGTTCTGGATTGTGGTGCTCGGCGCCGCTGGCGCCGCGGCCATGGCGGGCGCGTATTTTCTGTCGCCGCATGTAGCGAGCCGCATCGATGGGTTCTTATCGCCCACGGCGGGTGCGAACTATCAGGTCGATCGCGCCCTTGAGACGCTGCACCATGGCGGTTTTGCGGGGCGGCTCGTCAATGGCGACGTCGCATCGGTCAAGAACACGCTGCCCGATGCGCATACGGATTTCATTTTCGCCGTCGCCGGGGAGGAATTCGGGTTTATCCTCTGCGCCATCATCATCGCGCTGTTTGCCTTCTTTGTGGCGCGCAGCCTGTTGATCGCCGCTTCCATGAAGAGCGTTTTCACGCAATGCGCCGTTTCGGGGCTCGCCGCCATGATCGGTTTTCAGGCCGCGATCAATATCGGTGTTTCTTTGCGTGCGTTGCCGGCGAAAGGCATGACGCTGCCGATGATTTCCTATGGCGGTTCGTCGCTTTTGGCGACGGCGCTGACCATCGGGCTGATCTTTGCCTTGTCGCGCCGCCAGACATGCGTCTCCCGGCGCAAGGAAATTATGCCATGACGGGCGCGGCCGCGGGCACTGACGGTGAAGGCAAGGACAAACTTGTCGTGCTGGCGGCGGGCGGCACGGGCGGGCACATGTTTCCCGCCGAAGCGCTTGGCGCGGAGATGAAACGGCGCGGCTGGCGTGTTCTCCTCGTTACCGACAAGCGTGGCCTTCGCTACGCGGCGAACTTCCCCGCCGATGAAATTCTCGAAATTTCTGCGGCGACGCCAAATGTCAGAGGACAGATCGCAAAAGTCGTCGCAGCGCTTTCCATCGCCGGCGGGCTGATCACCTCCATGATCCGGTTCCGCAAGGACCGCCCGGCTGTCGCCGTGGGGTTCGGCGGTTACCCGTCCCTGCCGGCCATGAAGGGCGCGGCGCTTATGAAAATTCCCTATGGCGTGCATGAACAAAACGGCGTGCTCGGCCGCGCCAATCGTCTCCTGGTAAAAGAAGCGGCGTTCATGGCGCATGCGTTCCCACAACTCGATAAAGCGCCCGCCGGCGTTCAGGGCATTGAGGTGGGCAATCCCGTGCGCGATGCGGTTCTGAAGGCGGCGGCTGCGCCCTACGCGGCGATCGCGCCTGATGGCGAAATTCGCCTTCTTATTTTCGGCGGTTCGCAGGGCGCCTCGATTTTAACCGAAACACCCGCGCGCGCCATCGCCGGCCTGCCGGAAGCGCTGCGCCGGCGCCTGCGGGTCACCCATCAGGCCCGCGATGAGGGCGCCGATACGGTTAAGGCGATCTATGAGAAAGCGGGCGTTCACGCTGATATTGCAGCCTTTTTTGATGATTTGCCTCAGCATATCGCCGAGGCGCATCTGGTGATCTCGCGGGCGGGCGCCTCGACCGTGACGGAGCTTGCGATCATCGGGCGCCCGTCGGTCCTCGCGCCGCTCGCCATCGCCATGGACGACCATCAAACGGGCAACGCAAAGGCGCTAAGCAGTCATGGCGGCGCCATCATTGCGCCGGAAGATGCGTTTACGGAAAAAGCCCTGATCGATATTCTGCAGCCGCTGCTTGAAGCGCCGGCGCGTCTTGAAGAGATGGCGGCGGCGGCGAAAGATCGTGTAAAAACAAACGCGGCGACAAGCCTTGCAGACTTAGTGGAAGAAGCCGCATTTCCGGCGGCTGCGTAAAGAGTAGATGTTGTTATGAGCGACCCGACCCTGCCGAGCGGACCGAAGAAAATGGGCGTGCAACTGCCGTTCGGCGTTGGCGTTGTGCATTTTGTCGGCATCGGCGGCATCGGCATGAGCGGCATCGCGGAAGTGATGCACAATCTCGGCTATCAGGTGCGCGGCTCGGATGTGGCCGACGGCGCCAATGTCAAACGCCTGCGCGAGAAAGGCGTTCCCATCGTCATCGGACACGATCCGAAAAATGTCGATGGCGCCGAGGCTGTCGTCGTCTCGACCGCGATCCGGCGCGACAATCCGGAAGTCGCCGCGGCGCGCGCCAAGCATATTCCCGTGGTGCGCCGCGCCGACATGCTCGCCGAATTGATGCGCCTTAAATGGACCGTCTCCGTCGCCGGCACACACGGTAAAACGACGACGACGAGCATGGTCGCGGCGCTCCTCGATGAGGCGGGCCTCGATCCGACCGTCATCAATGGCGGCGTTATCAACGCCTATGGCGCCAACGCGCGTCTCGGCGAGGGCGACTGGATGGTGGTTGAGGCCGACGAAAGCGACGGCACGTTCATCCGTCTACCGACGACCATCGCGGTTGTGACGAATATCGATCCGGAGCATCTCGATCACTGGTCCGGGTTTGAGAACCTGCGCGACGCGTTCGACACCTTTATCGAGAACACGCCGTTTTTCGGCTATGGCGTTGTCTGTCTTGACCATCCGGAAGTACAGGCGCTTGTCGGCCGGGTGACGGACCGGCGTCTCATTACGTATGGGTCGAACCCGCAGGCCGATGTGCGCGCGGAGAATATGAGCTTCGACGCCGGCGCCTCTCACTACGACATTGTTTTCCGCGAGCGCGGGCAGGAGATTTCGCGGATCGATGGCGTCACGCTGCCCATGCCCGGCGTCCACAATATTTTGAACTCGCTGCCGGCAGTGATTGTCGCCAAACGCCTTGGCGCCAGCGATGAAGCCATCGCCAATGGCTTGCGTTCTTTCAAAGGCGTCAAGCGCCGCTTCACGACGGCGGGCGTCGTCGATGGCGTCACGATCATTGATGATTACGGCCACCACCCGGTGGAGATTGCCGCGGTCCTGCGCGCTGCGCGCAAGGTGGCGAGCGGCAAGGTGATCGCCGTCGTGCAGCCGCATCGTTATACGCGCCTGCGCGATCTGTTCGATGAGTTTTGCGCCTGCCTCAATGAAGCCGACACAGTTTTCGTGACGGATGTTTTCACCGCTGGTGAAGCGCATATTGAAGGCGCGGACCGCGACGCGCTGGTGGCCGGGCTCGCTGGCCACGGTCATCGCGATGCGCGCGCGCTTTCTTCCTTCGACGACCTGCCGCGCGAAATCGACGATGTCGCCGCGCCCGGCGATTATGTGGTGTGTCTCGGCGCTGGCGATATCACGCGTTACGCCAATGACTTGCCGGCGGTGCTGAAAGTGTTGCGCGAAAAGGGAGGGGCCGCATGAGCGCGCGCCTGACCCGCAGCGACATGCCGTCCGTGCGCGGTAAAATGATCGAGTGCGCCGATCTTTCCGCGCTCACATGGTTCCGGGTCGGCGGACCGGCGGACATCCTCTTCCAGCCGGCCGATGAAGAAGACCTCTCGGCGTTTTTAAAAGATCTGGACCCGGATATTCCGGTGACGCCCGTGGGCGTCGGGTCGAACCTGCTCGTGCGCGATGGCGGCGTGCGCGGCGTTGTCATTCGTCTTGGCGCGCCGTTCGGCAAGATTGAAGTGGATGACGTGCGCGTAACGGCCGGCGCGGCCGCGCTCGACGCAACCGTTGCGAAGCGCGCCGCCGCGGCGGGGGTTGCAGGGCTAGAATTCTTCCGCGGCGTGCCGGGAACCATTGGCGGCGCGCTCACCATGAACGCCGGCGCCTATGGCGGCGAAACCAAAGACGTGCTCGTCGAGGCCCATGGCGTTGACTGGTCTGGTGCGGCGCGCGTGTTTTCCCGTGACGAGATGGGTTTTTCCTACCGGCATGCAGCGGCAGCCGAGGGTGTCATCTTTACCCGCGCTGTCTTTGAGGGCGTTGCGGGCGATCCCGCAGCGATAGAAGTGCGCATGAAAGACATCATGGAAAAGCGCGAAGCGACGCAGCCGATCCGCGAGCGCACCGGCGGCTCTACCTTCGCCAATCCCGATCCTGCGCAATCGGGCGGGCGCAAGTCGTGGCAGCTCATCGACGAAGTGGGCGGGCGGGGCCGTGTTGTGGGCGATGCGGCGGTCTCCGAACAGCATTGCAACTTCATGATCAACCGCGGCGCCGCGAGCGCAGCGGACCTTGAGAGCCTCATCGAAAGCCTTCGTAAGGATGTGTTAACGAAAACCGGCGTTGAGTTACGGTGGGAGATTAAGCGGATAGGCGAGGCGGCGCCGGGCTCATGACGAGGAAGTACAATCGCATTGTCGTTTTAAAAGGCGGCTGGTCGCCGGAACGCGAGGTGTCGCTGAATTCCGGCGCGGCGGCGGCGCTCGCCCTGCGCGAGGCCGGATACGAGGTTTTTGAAATCGACGCGGACCGCGATCTCGCGGCGCGCCTTTCCGAAGCCGCGCCCGATGCGGTCTTTAATGCGTTGCACGGACAATGGGGCGAGGATGGCTGCGTCCAGGGGCTCCTTGAGGTGATGGACCTGCCATACACCCATTCCGGCGTGCTGGCATCGTCGCTTGCAATGGACAAACAGCGCGCGAAAGCCGTGTTCGAAGAAGCCGGCATTGCGTCGCCGCCGGGCAAGATCGTCTCCCGTGCGGACGCCGCCGGCGGGCACGTTATGGAAGCGCCCTACGTCGTTAAACCCAACGCGCAGGGCTCGTCCGTAGGCGTTTTTATCGTGCGCGCGGGCGACAACCGCCCGCCGGCGCAGCTGTCGAGCGCAGAGTGGGCGCTGGGCGATGACGTCCTCGTTGAAAAGTTCATTCCCGGCCGCGAATTGACCGTCGCCGTTATGGGCGAGCGGGCGCTCTGCGTCACTGAAATCACAACGGCGCTCGCATTTTACGATTACGAAGCGAAATACGCCGCCGGTGGATCGACCCATGTGTTGCCGGCCGACGTGCCGGACGAGATCACTGAGCGATGTCTCGACCTTGCGCTTCGCGCCCATCGCGCGCTTGGTTGCAAGGGCCTTTCGCGTGCGGATTTTCGTTATGATGAGAAAGCCGGCGCAGACGGCGTTTTCTGTCTTGAAGTGAACACCCAGCCGGGCCTGACCGCAACATCGCTCGCGCCGGAACAGGCGGCGCATCTCGGCGTTTCGTTTCCTGAGCTTTTCGCCTGGCTGGTGGTGGATGCATCATGCCGTCGGTAAAAAGAAAAAGCGCCGCGAAAAAACCGGCAAAGAAAACCGCGAAGAAGACGCGCGCCAAAAAGAAAACCGGCGGGCGGGGAAGCGCGTCGCACGATCTCGGCGTGCGGTTCTCCGGGCTTTTCAAAGCCGCCGGCGCGGGGCTCGGCGTTGTGGCGTTGCTTGTGGGCGTTGTCCTCTGGACGGGCGGTTATGTCGGCGTCTTGACGGAGCGGGCGGGCGGCGCGGTTGAAAACGCTGTCGCGTCGGCCGGGTTCGATGTACGCCGCGTCACTGTAAAGGGGCTTTCGAAAACCGGGCATACGGAACTCTTGAACGCCGTCGGGCCGGTCATCGGCGATTCCATTCTGCATTTCGATCATCACCGCGCCATGGCGCGCATCGAAGAGCTTGGCTGGGTGCGCTCGGCTGCGGTGACGCGGTTGTTACCGAACACGGTCCATGTTTCGGTGCGTGAACGCGTGCCTGCCGCTGTCTGGCAGCTTTCCGGCAAGCTCTATCTTATCGACGGCGCGGGCGCCGTGATCGATGAAGTCGGCGCCTATGAGTATTCGAGCATGCCGCTGATTGTCGGCGCGGGCGCCCCGGAGGCGGCGTCCGAAATCCTTCAGGCGCTGAAGGGCGAGGACGCGCTTTGGAACATGACGACGGCGCTGGTGCGTGTTTCCGACCGGCGCTGGAATGTGCGCTTGAAAAACGGCGTCGACATCAAGTTCCCGGAAACGGAAATTGCCATGGCCGTCGCCGATATCGCTGCGCTTCACGCCGCACACGGATTGCTTGACGAGGATCTCGAATATATCGATCTTCGCGACCCGGAGCGCGTGATTTTCCGGCGCAAGGGCGACAAACGCGACACGATCAGACCGGGGGCAAGACCTGCGGCGCCCACAGCGCCGCCGCCCGGTTCGGCAACGTCGCCGCGAAACGGCTGATCAGGGCGGCGCCAGGTTTTTGGGGAGCCGGCGGGTGCGCCCAAAGTTGAAGTTTTAAAGCGCGCGGGCGCGGTCATGATTGGTCGCCGACTCGTCGGCGTTGAAACGTCTTTTTAAAAACGCGTTGAATGCGGGGCCTGAAACGTGATGCTGAAACCGGCGAACAAATCTCAAAAGCGCAGCGCGGACCTGGTCGCGACGCTCGACTTTGGCGCGTCGAAAGTGGCGTGTATCATTGCGCGCCCGGGCGACGATCCCGGCGATATCGATGTTCTGGGTGCAGCCTGTCATGGCGTGACGCGCTCTGACGGGCGCGCCATGAACGCGGATATGGCGGAAAAATGCATCCGCGCCGCGGTGGACGGCGCCGAGCGCATGGCTGGCGACCGCCTGCATGAAATTTCCATCGCTGTGAACGGGCGCTATCTCTACGGGCGCCGGATCGGCGTCGATCTCGATATCGCCGGCGGCGTCATCACGCACGAAGATGTTGACGACGCGCTCGGCGAAGGCATGACGCTTGCGGCAGGCGACGGTTTTACGGCGCTGACGGCGCTGCCGATTGCGTTCCGGGTCGACGGCGAGGAATTTTTCGTCGACCCCACGGGGCTGACGGGGCGCGTCCTGTGTACGGAGCTTTTGTCCGTGTCCGTGCGCCAAAGCCTTCTCGATAATCTCTCTGCGATTGTTGAGCGCTGTGGCCTCCGCGCGCACGAGTTTGTGCCGGCGCCTTTTGCGGCGGGCGAAGCAACGCTGACCGACGACGAAAAAGAGCTGGGCGCGGTCCTGATCGATATCGGCGCAGCGACGACGGGTTTTGTCGTCTACGACAACGGCGCGCCGGTGGAGATGGGCGGCGTCGCAGTGGGTGGCGGTCACATCACCAAAGACATTGCGACGATTTTCGGTGCGCCGCTCGCCGACGCCGAGCGCGTTAAAACCCTGCACGGGTCGGCGCTGACGGGGCCGGGCGATGAACATCGCTTTGTCGATTTCTCGGCTCTTGGCGCCAGCGGCGAGGGCTTGCGCGCAACCCGCGCCGACATCAATGAAGTGATCGCGCCGCGGCTTGAAGAAATATTCGAACTCGTTTCGCAAAAACTCTCAAACAAGGGCGGCCATCGCACAATCGGTCGCCGCGCCGTTCTGACCGGCGGCGGCGCCCTGCTGGTCGGCGCGTGCGAAACGGCGGAGCGTGTTTTATCTATGAAAACGCGCGTCGCGCGGCCGACGCCGTTCTCCGGTTTGCCCGAAGCGACGAGCGGGCCGGGCTTTTCCGTCAGCGTCGGCGCCGTGCAGAAACTTTTGCAGTTAAATACCGGTCGGGACGCAAGTTTAAGCTTGGTCTCACCGCTGCAATCACGTTACGCGAATCCCCTGAAGATGGTTGGCGGCATCGAAGCGTGGCTGCGCACGCGATTCTGACCAGTCATTAAGAACACGTTAACCTTTTAGTAAGGGTTCTGAACGAATCTTTAACGAAGGGGTAAGCTTAACAGTCATGCCCCGCCAATTTTGCGCCCATACCGGAGTCTTTCATGCCACTTAATCTCAGCGTTCCCGAACTGACCGAACTGAAACCCCGCATCACTGTCGTTGGCGTCGGCGGCGCTGGCGGCAACGCCGTCAACAACATGATCGAGAGTTCGCTGGAAGGCGTTGAGTTTGTTGTGGCGAACACCGACGCGCAGGCCGTCGGGCTTTCCAAAGCGGAAAAGCAGATTCAGCTCGGCGTAAAAACGACGCAAGGCCTTGGCGCTGGCTCCTTGCCCGAAGTTGGCAAGGCTGCGGCGGAAGAAAGCCTCGACGAGATTTTAGAGCATATTGGCAACGCGCATATGGTGTTTGTGACCGCCGGCATGGGCGGCGGCACCGGCACGGGCGCAGCGCCTGTGATCGCGAAGGCGGCGAAGGAGCGCGACATCCTCACGGTCGGCGTCGTCACCAAGCCGTTTCATTTCGAAGGCGCGCGTCGCATGCGCATCGCCAATTCCGGCATCGACGAATTGCACAAGCATGTCGACACGCTCCTGATTATTCCGAACCAGAACCTTTTCTCCATCGCCAATGAGCGCACGACATTCCATGAGGCGTTTGCAGCCGCAGATCAGGTGCTGCATTCGGGCGTGCGCGGCATTACCGACCTGATGGTGATGCCGGGCCTGATCAACCTCGACTTTGCCGATGTGCGCACGGTCATGAGCGAGATGGGCAAAGCGATGATGGGCACAGGCGAAGCGGAAGGCGAAAAGCGCGCCATTGAGGCCGCCGAAGCGGCGATCTCCAACCCGCTTCTTGACGAGCAATCCATGAAGGGTGCGCGCGGTGTTCTCATCAACATCACCGGCTCCATGGATATGACCCTCTTTGAAGTCGATGAAGCGGCGAACCGCATTCGCTCGGAAGTCGATGCGGAAGCGAACATTATTGTCGGATCGACCTTTAATCAGGATCTCGAAGGGCGCGTGCGTGTTTCCGTCGTAGCGACCGGCATCGATATCGAGGAAAACGATGCTTTCCGTCCGCAGGTGCGCACCAACCCCGCGGCGGTCGCAAAGCCGTGGCGCGAGCCTGTGGTGGTCGATAAGCCGGCCGCAGAAGCTGCGCCGCAGCCGGTTGCGGCCAAGACGACAATTGAACAATCGGTTGCGGTCTCGCGCGTATCGCCGGCCGTGCCCAGCGTTTCGGCGCCCGCCGCGCCAACCGCGACACCGACGCAGGAAACTGTCGCCCGCCCGACGGCGACGCCCGCCGCGAGCGCGGGTGATAACAACCCGGTCGGCGATGTCCATGAGCGTATCCGCAAGATGCTGTCGGAAGACGCTGTCGGTGAGCGGATCGGCAAATCCAGTGAGGAGCGCCGGTCTTCGTCGCCTTTGCGCCCGGCCGAGCAGCACAAGGGCGCGCAAAACCCCTTCCAGACCACGCCGAATATCGGCAAGCACTCGCTGGAGGCTGCGGTCGATATCTTTAAAAAGCTCGGCGGTGGTCAGGCCGAGCGCCGCGATGCGCCGCCGCCGCGCGCCGCAGAGGCGCCGCGTCCTTCCGCGACGGTCAGGGGCGACCTTTTCGACGATCAAAATGACGCCGAACTCGAAATTCCGTCCTTCTTGCGAAAGAAGAAGACTGGCTGATTAACTGATTGAATTTACTTTGGAAAACGCCGCTCACATCATGGGCGGCGTTTTCTTTTTGTCGAAGCGCAACAAACGGTAATAAACCTTTATCTTGTGGCGCTCGCAACGATCGTTCATTCAATGTCATACTCGGCGTTTGAAATTGGGTGTGCGAGTCGCGGCTAGGGGAAGAGCCGGCGGAACAGTATCAGGCAGGAGAGCATGGGGGCGAGCGAGCAGCATACAATAAAAGAGTGCGTCGACCTTTTTGGGGTCGGTCTGCATTCGGGCGTCGATGCGCGTTTGCGGCTGCGTCCTGCACCGGCAGGGCACGGCGTTGTTTTTAAACGCTGCGATCCGCTGAACGGGTCTTCCGATGCGCCGTTCGTCGAGGCGGCGCCGGCGAATGTCGTCGAAACCCGCCTTGGCACGACCATCGCCAATGAGCGCGGTGTCACGGTCAGCACGACCGAACACCTTATGGCGGCGCTGGCGCTGTGCGGCGTCGACAATGTCCTTGCAGAGCTCACGGGGCCGGAAGTGCCCATTCTCGACGGCAGCGCGGAGAAGTTCGTCGAGGCGATCGGATATGCTGGGCTTTGTGCGCAGAATGCGCCGCGTCGCTCGGTCCATATCAGTGAATCCGTTTCCCTTGAGGACGGGCCATGTGCGATTTACGCGGCCCCTTGCGATCACTTTCGCCTCGATATCGAAATCGATTTCGACGACTGCTTCATTGGGCGTCAGTCATTGACCGTGCGTATTGACGACGAAGGGGACCGGCGTCGGCTTGCCGCGTCGCGCACCTTTTGCCGTCTGCGCGATGTGGAGATGATGCGCTCTGCGGGGCTTATCCGTGGCGGGTCATTGGAGAACTCCATCGTCGTTGATGGCGACCGCCTCCTGAATGGCGAGGCGCTGCGCGATCCGGAGGAGTTTGCGCTGCACAAGGCGCTCGATCTGATCGGCGACTTCTATTTGCTTGGTGCGCCGCTCACCGGCCATATTCGCGCCGTTCGGCCGGGCCACGATCTCAATACGCGTTTCGCGCGGTTGCTGGCGGAAGATGCCGGCGATGTTGCTGCGCCTTCGCGCGCCGCCGCCCAAGCGGTCGCCGCAACAGCTTGATCGTGGCGGCATAAACACAAAACATGTGAAACGTCGTTTCGCCGTTTGACGCTGATTACCGGCCCCATTACAAGGGATTGAGAGGCGGGCTATGGCGTGCGCCGCGCGTTTCGTGCAGCGTTTTTGTGAAAGGCAGTAGGCGGTTGTGACGTTTTCATCTTCTAAGGTGTTGTCTTCTAAAGTCGTGAAGGTCGCCCTCATTGCGGGCCTTTCGCTCGCGCTTGGCGCATGCGGTTCGGGTGGCAAAAAAGAAAAGTTCGCCTATGTCGAACGCCCGGTAGAAACCCTCTATGCGAGCGCGACCAAGGAGATGGAAAAGCGGCGCTATGACCGCGCCATTGCGTTCTTCGAAGAAGTGGAGCGCCAGCATCCCTATTCGTCTTGGGCGCGCCGCGCCATGCTAATGAAAGCGTTCTCCTACTATCAGGGGAACGACTACGAAGAAGCGATCCAGGCGGTCGATTCCTTCATTGCGCTGCATCCCGGCAACAAGGATGCGCCCTATGCGTATTATCTGAAAGCTATGTGCTTTTACGAGCGCATTCGCGATGTCGGGCGCGATCAGGATTACACCAACAACGCCGTGCAGGCGCTCACTGATGTGGTGCGTCGTTATCCCGATACGGAATATGCGGTGGATGCGCGCCTGAAACTCGATCTGACCTACGATCACCTCGCCGGCAAGGAGATGTATGTTGGGCGTTTCTACATGCGCAATAATCGCCATATCTCTGCGATCAATCGGTTTAAATATGTGCTGACGAACTATCAGACGACCGGCCACGTGCCTGAGGCGCTGCACCGGCTCGTTGAGGCTTATCTGCAGCTTGGCATTGTCGAGGAGGCGCGCGCCGCCGCCGCCGTTCTCGGGCATAACTATCCTGGCAGCCGCTGGTATGAAGATTCCTACCGCCTGTTCGAACGGCGCGGCATCTTGTTGGCGGGAGAGCCGTCCGGCGCCTCGATTGTCGCGCGGGTGGAAGATGACATCGAGCGCGGCATCGATCTCGAAACGCTTGATCCGTCGCGGATCGACAATGACCTTGCGGCGCCGCCCCTTCTTGATGACGATGACAGCGCGTTCACCGCTGGCGGGCAGGACGTGTTCAACGGATCGCCTTAAAGGGCGCGTTTGGCGCGATTTCGGCGGCTTTAACAGTCGCCGTTGTGCTCGGGTAAAGGCCGACGCGCCGGTTTAATTTATCGCTGACAACAAGAGGCTCCAGGCAAGGTGTTGACGGCGCTTCACATTGATGACTTTGTACTGATCGAGCGGGCGCGCCTTTCATTGGGGCGCGGACTGACCGCGCTTACGGGCGAGACCGGCGCAGGCAAGTCGATCCTTCTCGATGCGCTTGGCGTTGCGACGGGCGGGCGTGCGGAGCGGGCGGCGGTGCGCCATGGCGCGAAACAGGGCGTCGTCGCGGCGGGGTTCGAGCCGGCGGCGGATCATAATGTCTGGGCGCTGTTGGAAGAAAACGGCCTTGCCGGCGAAGACGATCAGATCATTCTGCGTAGAGTGCAGAGCGCCGACGGGCGCTCGCGCGGTTTTGTCAACGACCAGCCGGTCTCGATCAGCCTGTTGCGCCGGGTCGGTGAGGCGCTGCTTGAAATCCACGGACAACATGACGGGCGCGGATTTTTATCGTCGGCGCAGCACCGAGGCATGCTCGATGAGTTTGCCGGGCTTGAAAAAAAAGCGGCGGAGGTCGCAGGCGCCTGGCGCGCGCTGCGGGACGTCGAGGAAGCGCTTGCAGAAAGGCGCCGCGAGCGCGACGCAACGGCGCGGGAAGCGGATTATCTGCGCCATATCGCGGACGAGCTTCATGCGCTGGCGCCGCAAGAAAATGAGGAAGAAGAACTCGCCGCACGCCGCGCCGCGCTGATGGCGGCGGAAAATGTTGGCGAGGATCTCCGTGCGGCCGCGGCGGCGCTCGGGCAGGCGGGGCTTGAGGACCGCTTGTCGTCGTCCCTGCACAGGCTGGAGCGCGCGGCGGCGGCCTTCGGCGCGGAGGAAAATCCGCTTGCGCCGGCCATCGACAAAATTGCGTCAGCGCTCAGCGAGGCGATGGAGGCGCGTGCGGCGGTCGACGACGCAGCGTCGCGGATGGTCGGCGACGCTGATGAGCTTGAAACCGTTGAGGAGCGGCTGTTCGCTCTGCGCGCTGCGGCGCGCAAGCATGGCATGACGCCAGCCGATCTGCCGGCGTTTCTTGAGAAAACACAAGACGCGCTCGATGCGCTGGAGGTGGGGGAAGCGGCCTTCGCCGAGCTTGAAAAGCAAGTCGCGCGCGAAGGCGCGCGCTTTCAGCGTGGCGCGCGCGCGCTCTCTAAAGCACGCGTCAAAGCCGGCGGCGATCTCGACAAAGCCGTTATGAAAGAACTCGCCCCGTTAAAACTCGGCAATGCGCAGTTCAGTACTGAAATCGTCAGTGACGAGACGAAGCCGACATCAGACGGGTTCGACCAGGTCGAGTTCATGGTGGCTACCAATCCGGGGGCGCCGGCGGGACCGTTAAAAACCATCGCATCCGGGGGTGAATTATCGCGGTTCGTGCTGGCCATGAAGGCGGCTCTCGCGGCGAAGGAAAACCGCACCGTGATTATTTTCGACGAAGTCGATGCGGGCGTTGGCGGCGCCGTCGCCGACGCCGTCGGCGAGCGTCTGGCGCGTCTCGCGCAGGATGCGCAGGTGCTTGTGGTGACGCACAGCCCGCAGGTCGCTGCTCGAGCCGACCAGCACTGGCGCATCGAGAAAACGCAATCGAAGAACGCAACGTCAACGGGCGTCTCTATGCTCGACGACGCAGCGCGGCGCGAGGAAATTGCGCGGATGTTGTCCGGGGCGGAAATAACCGACGAGGCGCGCGCCGCGGCCGAGCGGTTGTTGGGCGCCGCCGCGCCGAAGCCGGCGGTGAAACGCAAAACCCGCGCCAGAAAAGCGCGCGCCGCCGGTTAGTCTTACGATGTCCCTATCTAAAACCAGCCTGGCGGAGACGCCTGTCGCTTCCCTGACCGCAGAAACGGCGGATACGGAGATTACGCGGCTGACTGCGGCGATCCTCGCCGCAGATGAAGCCTATTACGCCAACGACGCGCCGGAGGTTTCCGACGCCGCATATGACGGTTTGCGCCGCCGGCTTCTGCTGATCGAAAAAAAATTCCCGAAGCTAAAGCGCGAAGGATCGCCCTCTGACAAGGTTGGCGCGCCGCCATCTGCGAAATTTGAGAAAGCCGAGCACGCGGTTGCGATGTTGTCCCTCGACAACGCGTTTAACGATGACGACGTCGCCGAATTCGCCAAGCGCGTCGCGAAGTTTTTAGGGCTCGGCGAGGACGACGCGCTTGCGTTTACGGCGGAGCCGAAGATTGACGGCCTTTCGCTTTCCCTGCGCTATGAAGCTGGCGCGCTCGTTTTGGCGGCGACGCGTGGCGACGGCGCGGTCGGCGAGAATGTCACCGTCAACGCGCTCGCGATTTCAGATATTCCCCAGCGCCTCAAAGGCGCGCCGGACGTTCTCGAGGTGCGCGGCGAGGTCTATATGGATCACGCCGACTTCCGCGCGCTGAACGAGCGTCTTGAGGCCGAAGCGCGCGCTGGCGCGAAAAACGCCGACGCCTTCGCCAATCCGCGCAACGCCGCCGCCGGATCGCTCCGCCAGCTCGATGCGGCGATCACCGCGTCGCGACCGCTTCGGTTTTTCGCTTATGCCTGGGGCGAGGTGAGCGACCCTCTGGCGCCGACCCAGTGGGAAGCGGTCGAGCGGTTAAAAAAACTTGGCTTTTCGATTAATCCGCTGGCGAAGCGTTGCGACGACGTTGCAGCGCTGCTCGCGCATTACCGGAAAATAGAAGAGGACAGGGCCGGGCTCGGTTACGATATCGATGGCGTCGTCTACAAGGTCGACCGTCTCGATTATCAGGCGCGGCTCGGCTTCGTATCGCGCCATCCGCGCTGGGCGATTGCGCACAAGTTTCCCGCGGAAAAAGCAAAGACTGTTCTTGAAGCGATTGAAATCCAGGTCGGGCGCACGGGCAAGCTGACGCCGGTTGCGCGGCTGACGCCGGTGACGGTGGGCGGTGTTGTTGTCTCTAACGCAACCCTTCACAACGCCGATGAGATCGAACGCAAAGATGTGCGTGTCGGCGATACGGTGGTGATCCAGCGCGCCGGCGACGTGATCCCGCAGGTGGTCGAAGTCGACAAAGCCAAGCGAAAAAAAGGCGCGCGCAAGTTCAAATTTCCCGATACATGTCCCGTATGCGGATCGCATGCGGTCGCAGAAGAAAACCCTGCCACAGGCAAAGTCGATGTGGACCGGCGATGCACGGGCGGTCTCATCTGCGCGGCGCAGGCGGTCGAGCGGCTAAAGCATTTCGTCTCGCGCAACGCCTTCGATATCGAAGGGCTCGGCGAGAAACAGGTGGCGGGCTTTTTTGAAACGGGTATCGTCAAACAGCCCGCCGACATTTTTACGCTGAAGGCGCGCCAGGAAGCGGGCGATCTCGATCTTTATACCTACAAGACGAGGGCCGACGGCTCGCTTCATCTCAACAAGGAAGGCGAGAAGCAGGCGACCAACGCGAAATCCGTCGAGAACCTTTTCGCCGGGATCGACGCGCGGCGGACCGTTTCGCTGGAGCGTTTTATCAACGCGCTCGGCATCCGCCATGTGGGCGAGACCAATGCGCGGCTCTTTGCGCAGTACTACGGAACGTTCGAGGCGTTTTACAAAGCGAGCGAAGCCGCCGCCGATGAGGCCGCGCAAGCCTATGCGGACATGCTCTCCATCGACGGCGTCGGCGCGCTCGTCGCCCGCGGCGTCATCGAGTTCTTCAAAGAGGCCCACAACCGCGACGCCGTCGATGCGCTCCTCGCCGAAGTGACGCCCGACAAGGCCGCCGAGAGCGCCAGCGAAAGCCCGGTCGCCGGCAAGACCGTCGTTTTCACCGGCAACCTCGAAACCATGACCCGTTCGGAAGCGAAAGCGACGGCGCAAAGCCTTGGCGCGAAGGTCGCTGGCTCCGTTTCCGGCAAGACCGATATCGTCGTCGCGGGGCCAGGCGCGGGATCGAAGTTAAAAAAAGCGGAGGAACTTGGCGTCGCTGTGATGAGCGAAGACGAGTGGCGCGTGCTAATCGGCGCATGAAAGGCGCATGCGCGCGACCGCCGGGGCGTGCGCGAAGATGCTAATTTAACTTTTTTGTCCGGCGCAATGTGCTCGTGCACGCCAGTCTGTTGAAATCCATCGCTAATTTTTTGGCATTTCATGGCGGGCCGTTGCATGAAGGGCTGTTCGGGTACTAGATCATCGGAAAGTCGCTGAGGGCGGTCGACGCCGGTCTCCAGCGATAATAAAGAAGGCCGCACGAAAGCGGCACGCCATCGCCGGAAGCCGACTGCACCGGATAAAACGGGAGAGACGCCGATGAGTAAAACCAGCCCATTGTCGCTTTACGTACCGGAGCCGGAGTTTCGTCCTGGCGACAGCCCCGACTATTCGGATGTGCAGATAGCGGCGGCGGGCGAGGTTGAGATGCCCCCCATCGATGCGAAAGCCGACGATATTCGCCATCTCGCTTATCCGATCATCCGTGTGATGAACCGCAAGGGCGAGGCGGTTGGCCCGTGGAGCGGGCTCCTCGACGAAGAGGCGCTGCGCGAAGGCTTGCGCGACATGCTGAAAGTGCGTGCGTTCGATGTGCGCATGCAGATGGCCCAGCGGCAGGGCAAGACAAGTTTTTACATGCAGTGCCTCGGCGAGGAGGCCGTTGCGTGTGCGTTCCGCAAGGCGCTTGAGCCGGGCGATATGAATTTCCCGACCTATCGTCAGCAGGGGTTGCTTCTGTCCACGGACTATCCGGTCGTGGATATGATGAACCAGATTTATTCGAACGGCGCCGACCCCTTGAAAGGCCGTCAGCTGCCGATCATGTATTCGTCGAAAGAGCACGGGTTTTTCACGATTTCCGGCAATCTCGCGACGCAGTTCATCCAGGCCGTGGGCTGGGCCATGGGCTCGGCCATCGCTGGCGACACGCGCATCGCGGCGGGCTGGATCGGCGATGGATCGACTGCGGCGTCCGACTTTCATTCAGCGCTCGTGTTCGCGTCCTGCTACCGCGCGCCGGTAGTGTTGAACATCGTCAACAACCAGTGGGCGATCTCGACGTTTCAGGGCATCGCCCGCGGCAAGGCCGCGACGTTTGCTTCGCGCGGTCTCGGGTTTGGCGTGCCGTCCTTGCGTGTTGACGGCAATGACTATCTTGCGGTCTATGCGGTGTCGAAATGGGCGATTGATCGCGCGCGCGCAGGGCTCGGACCGACGCTCATCGAACATGTCACCTACCGTGTCGGTGCGCACTCGACGTCGGACGATCCGTCCGCTTACCGTGCAAAAGAAGAAAGCGACGCCTGGCCTCTTGGCGATCCGGTGGACCGGTTGAAAAATCATCTCATCAAGCTCGGCGCCTGGTCCGAAGAGCGTCACACTCAGGCTTATGCGGAGATAGAAGAAGAAATTGTCGCCGCGCAAAAGGAAGCGGAATCCCACGGCACGCTCCATGACGGCGATAAACCGCTGGTGCGCGATATATTTGAAGATCTGTTTGAGGAGACGCCGCCGCATCTTGTCAAACAACGGCAGGAAGCGGGGTACTGATCCGATGGCGCGCATGACCATGATCCAAGCCATTCGCAGCGCCATGGACAACGCCATGGAGCGGGACGAAAAGGTTGTCGTTTATGGCGAAGATGTCGGCTATTTCGGCGGTGTCTTTCGGTGTACGGAGGGCCTGCAGAAAAAATACGGAAGTCAGCGCTGTTTCGACACGCCGATCAACGAGAGCGGCATTATCGGGTCCGCCATCGGCATGGCGGCCTATGGCCTGCGGCCCTGCGTTGAAATTCAGTTCGCTGACTACATGTATCCGGGCTACGATCAGCTCACTCAGGAAGCGGCGCGCATTCGTTATCGTTCGAACCTCGATTTCACGGTGCCCATGGTGGTGCGCATGCCGACCGGCGGCGGGATCTTTGGCGGTCAGACGCATTCGCAAAGCCCCGAGGCGCTGTTTGCCCATGTGGCGGGGCTGAAAACGGTCATTCCGTCCAATCCTTACGACGCCAAGGGGCTGTTGATCGCGTCCATCGAGGACAACGATCCGGTGATTTTTCTCGAACCCAAGCGCCTTTATAACGGGCCGTTCGACGGCCACCATGACCGGCCGATCACGCCCTGGTCGAAGCATGAATTCGGCGAGGTGCCGGAGGATTATTATACGGTTCCGCTTGGCGAAGCTGTGGTGCGCCGCGAAGGCGCCGAGGTCACGGTTCTTGCTTATGGCGCCATGGTCTATGTGGCCGAGGCCGCGGCGGAAGAAAGCGGCGTCGATGCGGAAGTGATCGATCTGCGCTCGATCATTCCCTACGATCTTGAAACGATCACCGCATCCGTGAAGAAGACCGGGCGCTGCGTCATCGTACACGAAGCAACCACGACCTGCGGTTTCGGCGCAGAGCTTTTGTCAATCGTGCAGGAAAACTGCTTCTACGATCTTGAAGCGCCGATCATCCGCGTCGCTGGGTATGATACGCCTTATCCGCATGCGCATGAATGGGTTTACTTTCCGGGGCCGGCGCGGGTCGGGGAGGCGTATAAAAAAGTGATGGAGGCGGCGTAATGGGCGAACATGTCATCAAGCTGCCGGATGTCGGCGAAGGTGTTGCGGAGGCCGAACTCGTTGAGTGGCTGGTCGCGGAAGGCGCCAATGTCCGCGAAGACGATGTGCTCGCCTCGGTCATGACCGACAAGGCGACAGTTGAAATCCCGTCGCCGGTCGAAGGAAAAGTTTTGTGGCTCGGCCCGCAAATCGGCGAGATTGTCGCGGTCGGCTCGCCGATCATCCGCCTTGAGGTGGACGGCGACGGCAATGTGAAACCGGGCGAGGATCTCGCGCCGGAACCGGCCGCCGAGGCGGCGCCTGCGCCTGCGTCAGTTCCCGCAGCGGCGGAACCCGAAAAAGCGCCCGCAAAAACACCTGCAAAGACAAACGGCGCCGCGCCGGCAAAAACGCTGCCGCAGGCGCAGTCGATTGCATCGAGCGCGAGCCTTGCCGGCGCGCCGCGCGCAGAAGGCGAGCGGCCGACCGCATCGCCGGCGGTGCGCAAACGCGCGCTCGACGCGGGCGTCGATCTGCGGCGCGTCCACGGAACGGGACCGGCCGGACGAATCACGCATCAGGATCTTGACGCTTACTTCGACGGCGCCGGCGGCGCCCCGGCGCGCGGTCTCGCCCCGAATACATCGGTGACCGACGTCCCGGTGATCGGCCTGCGCCGCAAGATCGCGGAGAAAATGTCTGTCGCGAAGTCGCGTATTCCGCACATTACCTATGTGGATGACGTGGATGTGACGGCGCTCGAAGATCTGCGTAAGGAGCTAAACGCGACGAAAACGGACACGCAGGCGAAGCTGACAATTCTGCCGTTCCTGATGCGCGCGATGGTCAAAGCCATCGGCGAGCAACCGCATCTGAATGCGATTTTCGACGACGAAGCGGGTGTTGTCCATCAATATGGCGGGTGTCATATCGGCATCGCGGCGCAGACGCCGAACGGGCTCATGGTGCCGGTCGTGCGCCACGCCGAAGCGCGTGACATCTGGGGGTGCGCTGAGGAAGTCGCCCGGCTTTCCGAAGCTGCGCGCACGGGCGCGGCCGCCCGCGACGAGCTTTCCGGCTCGACCATCACCATCACGTCGCTCGGCGCCCTTGGCGGCATCGTCACGACGCCGGTGATCAACCATCCGGAAGTTGCGATTATCGGCGTCAACAAAATGCAGGTCCTGCCGAAGTGGGACGGAACCGAGTTTCGCCCACGCAAGATCATGAACCTGTCGTCGAGCTTTGACCATCGGGTCGTCGACGGCTGGGACGCCGCTGTTTTCGTCCAGCGCATCAAGGCGCTTTTAGAAACGCCGGCGATGATATTCATCGATTAGGTCGCCTACCCATAAATTTTGACCGCCGTCGCAGCGGCGCTTTCAATGCAGGAGATTTCGTCCATGACCAACCACGCCTGCAAGTTGCTTGTCATTGGCGCAGGGCCGGGCGGTTATGTCGCCGCGATCCGAGCCGGCCAGCTCGGGGTCGATACGATCATTGTCGAGGCCGAAGCGCCCGGCGGCACGTGCCTCAATGTTGGCTGCATCCCCTCCAAGGCGTTTATTCATGCGGCGGATGAGTTCGAAAAAGCCGCGCATTTTGCCGAAGGATCGGCCATCGGGATCAGCGCAGGCGCGCCGAGCATCGATCTTGCGAAAACCGTCGCGTGGAAAGACGGGATTGTCAGCCGTCTGACGGGCGGCGTTGCGATGCTTCTCAAAAAGAACAAGGTGCGCCATATCAAAGGTTGGGCGTCGTTCCGTGATGGTAAGACCGTTGCGGTCAAGACGGATGGCGGCGAGGAAACGATCCAGGCGGAAAACATCGTCATCGCAACGGGTTCGGTTCCTGTGGAGTTGCCGTTTCTGCCCTTTAGCGATGACGTCATCTCATCGACCGGCGCGCTTGAATTGACGGCGACGCCGAAAAACCTTGCAGTCGTGGGCGCAGGCTATATCGGCCTCGAGCTTGGGATCGCTTACGCAAAAATGGGCGCCTCCGTCGCCATCGTTGAGGCGCTGGACCGGATCTTGCCGCTTTATGACCGTGAGTTGACGCGCCCCGTTGAAAAACGCCTGAAGGCGCTCGGCGTGAAGACCTATCTCGGTGCGCGTGCGCAAGGAAAGGCGGGTGGCGGCCTTGAGATCGAAACCGCCGACGGCGCCAAAGAAACGATTGCCGCTGACAAGATCCTCGTCACCGTAGGCCGTGCGCCCGCGACCGAAGGCTGGGGCCTTGAAGAGCTCTCGCTCGATATGGCTGGAAAATTCATCCGTATCGATAACAAATGCCGGACCTCTATGCGCGGCGTCTATGCCATCGGCGATGTCACGGGCGAGCCGATGCTCGCCCATCGCGCCATGGCGCAGGGGGAGATGGTTGCGGAGATTATTGCAGGCCACGCGCGCCAATGGGACAAGGTTGCGATCCCCGCTGTCTGCTTCACCGATCCGGAGATCGTTTCCGCCGGCCTTTCGCCCGAAGAAGCGAAGGCCGCCGGCTATGACATTGTCACCCAGAGCTTTCCTTTTTCAGCCAATGGCCGCGCCATGACCATGGAAAAGGAAGACGGGTTTGTCCGCATTGTCGCACTCAAGGATAACCATCTTGTCCTCGGCGTTCAGGCCGTGGGCGGCGGTGTTGCGGAATTGTCGGCGGCGTTCGCCCTCGCGCTAGAGATGGGCGCAACGCTTGAAGACGTGGCCGGAACCATTCACGCGCATCCGACGCAAAGCGAAGCATTTCAGGAAGCTGCGCTCAGGACCCTTGGCCACGCACTGCATATTTGATTTTCTAAAGCGCCAGTCAGACGAGTCAGGCGGCGTCGGCGTCATCCTGACGGGCTCTCGCAGCGACAAAAGCCGAGAACGGATTAAGGGCCGAAGCGTTTTGCGCGCCCATGTCGGTTGGCGCGTCTTCACCTATATCGTCCGGCGCTGCGGGGATATCGCGATCGATGATCGTTTCGCCGGTTGCGCTTAAGACGACGAGATGTTCCTTGCCGTCGCATTTTACGATGGCGAGCCGGCGTTTTGGGTCAAGCGGCAGCGTTTCAACAAGCGCGAGGCGTCGTTTTCGACCGCCCGCGCCGCCGGTCCCGGCGAGGCCGATTTTCTTCGCCGCCAGCGCGCTGACCCCGATCAGGCCGATCACCGTAATGAAGGCCGCAATGATGCGTAGAAAATCCGCCGCGTCCATTTCTTGAAACGCCCTCGGTTGAAATTGATCCGGATTGTTAAAATACGGCGGCGCAGATTAACGGGCGGTTAAGGATGCGGCCGGCGTGAGCGCGGCGTCATAGAGGCTTTCAAGGTCGCCAAGCGAAAGGAAGTCGCCGCCGATTTCGTCACGGAAATACCGGAAATAGGCCCGGGTCGTTTCCAGAACGTCCGCGACCGCGTTTGCGTCTTGCGCATAAGGCGTTGCGCCGGGCGTCAGCGTTGTCGAGTGCAGCGTATAGGAAAGCACCGGCGCGCCGTCCTTGAGCAGTCTTTTGGTGAGCGCTTTGAGGTCCGAAAGGCGCGGCCCCTCGGGCGTTAAGCGCATTGGCGAGCATTCGCGCCGCCATGACGGCGTTCTCTTGGCCGTAAAACCGGGCTCCGCGCCGCGCTGGCTTAAGAACCAGTTGGTGCGCGGCACCGCCAGCGCGCCGCAAACCGGTGTGACGACAACCGGACGCGCATCGTGATTGTCGACGACGAAGGGCAGATTGGAGAAGTTCGAAAAGTCGGGCCCGCCTTTTTGTGTCAGATCGAAACCTGTCGATGGGCTGAAATCATGTGTGACGCCGACGTCTGCGAGGAGTTTATAATCGTCGACGCCGATGCCGTAGCGTCCGGCGCGATGACTGGTCGCGCGCGCGCCGGTCGCGGAAAGGAACGTCTCCGCAAGGACCGCCAGTTTTTCCTGATAAAGCGCCTTCGGGAGATTGGTTTGAAACGAATACTGATCGCCCGAGGGCTCTGCAAGGGGGGGCGTGACCCACGGATGTAAATGTAACCCGGCGGCGGTGCGTGCATCCTCAAGGCGGTTCACAATCCAGTCTCGCCAGCGCGTATCGCTGAGCAGCGGGTGGCTTAGAAAATAAATCGGCGCACCGCCAAATTCCGTACACGTATCGTGAAACGTGTCGAGGTCGTGAGGGTCGGTGACATGATGCCCGGTCTTGGCGACCGGCGCGGACCAGTTGAACTGTTCTTCAGTGTCCACCGTTATAATAAGCCGCGGTTTCACCGGCAAAGATAGCGCGGATATCGCCATCACGCTGCTCTCTTTTGTGCGATGGCGGAACGGAAAATTTCATGCATGCCGTCGGCGGTTTCCTCCCAGGAAAAACCTTCGGCGTAGGCCCGCGTGGCGCGCCGATCCGGGGGATTTTCAAGCGTCGCCGCCAGCGCGCCTGCAAGAGCGGCGACGTCGCCGTAAGGGACGAGCCTGCCAGCTTCCTGCGTTTTCACGATTTCGCCGGCGCCCCAGACATTGCTTGCAACTACCGGCGCGCCGCACGCCATCGCTTCCAGAAGGACATTCGGCCAACCTTCGCGTGACGAGGCTAGCGCGAAAACAGTAGCGGCTGAATAAACGTCGGCGAGTTTGTCATGGGGAACGGACCCCAGAAAACGTACGCGCTCGCCGACGCCTTTAGCCGCTGCACGCGCTTCAAGCGATCGGCGTTCCTCGCCATCGCCGGCGATGATCAGGGTTGCGCCCGAAAGCTGGGCGAGGGCGTCAATAACGTGATGATGCCCTTTGCGCTCTGTAAGATGCCCGACACAGGCGATCACATCGCCTGAGGGAAGGCCGAGCTGCGCGCGCGCCTCCGTCTGGTCGATGGGATGAAACACGGACAGATCGACGCCATTACGTAGGGTGGTGATCTTTTCGGCGGCTGCGCCGAGATTGATGAGTTTTTCGCGCAGCGCTTCGGCGACAGTGATGACCGCATGCGCTTGCGACACCGCGCCCAGAATACGTGCGCGTGGCTTTTCATACTCCGGAATGAGATTGATGTCCGTTCCCCGGCCGGTGAGAATAATCGGTTTACCAAGCCTTTTGGCGACGGCGGCTGCGGCGACCCCGTCCGGGTAAAGGTAATGCGCGTCAATAAGGTCAAAATCCCAACCATCGCTGCAAACGTCTTCAATCGCGCGCAGGAAGCATTTTTCCAGAGAATGGGGAACGTAGTTCATGCCGATTTTCGGCGGCAACAGATAACGCGGGTGATCGATCGGAAGGCCGTTGCGGGTTTCGCTTCTTGGCGTGCGCGCCCACGCGCTGTAACGGCCGAAACGCTCATGGCGCGAGGGAAACCAGGGCGCCGGCGCCACCACGCGCACGTCTGCGGAGTATTTCTCAAGATAGGCGCGTAGACGGTTTTCTACGAAGACGCCATGATGGGGGAGCGCCGCGTTAGGAAAAAGCGTTGTGAGAACAAGGATCTTCATGAGCGCCAGGAGCGGTCGTTCGAACCGCGCGCGGGTCGGCGCCGGTCTGCTGCGGCGATTGCGCTTGCGTTTCTCGAATCGAGACAGCGCGTGCAGCCATTTTGGTGCAATTCAGTCAGCATACGGTGTTAAACCCGCTTAACGTTTTCTTTGGGTGTTGGCGGTTAGAGCTTGTCCATAATGAACGCGCAACTGTCTGGCATTGAAAAAACGACCTTTGAGGCGGACGCTGATTCGCGCCGCGCTCCGCTCGCCCTTTGTTGGGCCGTTTGGTGCGCCGCTTCCGCTTTTTCCTGGGTCTGCATTACATCTGCTCTCTCATTTTGGTTGTAAATCTGCGGCATTTTCTCCCCTAGAGTGAATAAACCAGAGTTTTATTGCCTTTCGGCTAATTTCCTTTTGCATCGCCACAATGGCGCCATAAAGTACACGTTAACAAATCGTTAGGCACAGGTTTTGCTTCGGGGACAAGCACTACCGTAGCGTGTCCTTCCATGGGGCTTAATTCTTTTAATTTGTATCGGCGATTTGTTGTGTTTGTACGTGTTTCTTTCGACCGTGTTGGTGGAGCTTTTTCTCTGGGGAGGGGGGAGTGACCACGTTTTATGGGGCAACCGTAACCATCGCGCTGTTTTTGGCGGCGTTGCAGGTTCGCGACTGGATGTTGCGGGACGTAGAGCCCGGCAACAGATGGTTTTTCTTTGATCCGACGTCATCTTCGGCGGCAAGGCCCCGTCGACGCTCGGCCAGGGTTAACAACCTTGAAATGTTTAATGGTGTCGACGCCGGCGCGCTTGCGCCGCGGGGCGCTGCGGCTTTCTTCAAGCGCGCGCTCGACATTGTCATCAGCCTCGCGGTTCTGGTGGCGCTGGCCCCGGTGTTCGTGATTACCGCGATCGCGGTGAAAATGGACAGCCCCGGCCCGGCTCTCTTCCGTCAGGCGCGCGTTGGTCAGGGCGGGCGTGTTTTCGAGGTCCTAAAGTTCCGCTCGATGCGTACGGACGCTGAAAAGGACGGTCCCCAATGGGCGAGCGCCAATGACGACCGCATTACCCGTGTGGGGCGGTTCATCCGTAAGTTCCGCATCGACGAGCTGCCGCAGGCGTTCAATGTCCTGAAAGGCGAAATGAGCTTTGTCGGCCCACGCCCGGAACGGCCGGAATTCGTCTGCATTCTGGAAAAAGAAATTCCGAATTATCGGCTGCGTCATGCCCTGAAGCCCGGAATCACTGGCTGGGCGCAGGTTCAGTATGAGTACACGGCGTCCGTTGAAGGCGCCCGTGAAAAACTAAAATACGACCTTTTTTACGTCAAAAAATTCACCCCGATTTTGGATATTGTCATTATTCTGCTGACCGTTCGCGTCGTATTATTCGGTCTCGGCAGCCGCTAGGGCCATGAACGGCTGCGGCTGATAAAGCCGGCGAGGGCGGGTGGACGGCAGGCCTTCCGGGCGGCGATCTCCCGGGATCGCGGCAGTGATGAACGGTTAATAGCTTTGTCAAAGCTGAATAATGTCTTGCCAGGCGCTGTGCCTGTTGTGCGCTCGTTGTTTGCGGCGGGCGCGCTTGCATTTGTGGCGGTCTCTGCAGGTGCGGCGGAAAGCAGCGCGGCTGACCCTCGGCTTGCGCAGGGGCGAGCCCTTCTTGCGGCGGGCGATTACAAAAATGCAGAAACCGCCTTGGAGATCGCGCACCGCCGTGCGCCGTCGGCGGCGACCGAGCTTGCGCTCGCGCAGGCGAAATTCGGCCTTGGGGATTTTCGCGGCGTTCTTGCGCTGCTGGCGGAGACTGCGCCGGATGGCGGGGAAGACGGGCGCGTTCGCGAGAGCCTGCGTGCTGAAGCGCTCTTGCGCCTGCGCCGTTTCGACGACGCTGCCGCGATTGCCGACGCGCGGGTCAGCGACGACCCGGCGTTTGCCTTCGTCTTTGCACGCAGCGCATTCGGCCGGGGAGATGTCGTGACGGCGTCGCGTCTTATGGACGGCGTCTTGCGCAGCGGTTATCTCGCCGACGAGAGCTGGCTTTTTCGCGCGCGGATTGCTTTGTCTCAGAACGACACAGAAGCCGCGCGGAAATATGTAACGCGCGCCGGGGAAGCCGGCGCGGATAGTCGCGCGATAGACTTCTTGAACGTGGAAGCCGACATTCGTGATGCGAATTTTGAAGCGGCCGAAAAGATCCTGTCGCGCCGCCGCGCGCCGCGCGCCGCCGGCGCCCAGGGCGATCCGCGTGCGCTTTATCTTGATGGTTTCATGGCTGCGGCGCGAGGCGCCTACCGTACTGCCGCGCAGCAACTGTCCGTTATCGAATATTGGTTGCGTGCGGATGAACGGACTGCCGCGCCGTTGGCGCTGGCGAAGTTCCACGCCGGCGACCCCGTGCAGGCGGAGAAGCTTCTGCGCCGCCATCTCGATGCCGCGCCCGGGGATGTGGCCGGCGCCGATATTCTATTCCGTATAATGATGGAAAAGGACGAACGCGAGGCTGCGGAGGCGATTCTCGCTCGCTACGCAAAGGCGCCTGATACGGCCGGCCTCGCGGCGGTGCGACGCTATGAGACCCTGGTCAGTGCCGGCGCCCTTGAAGATGCTTACGATCTCGTTTGGAGCGCCGCCCGGCGCGGGCTGGATATCACCGGCGCCGCGAGGCAATCGGGCGCAGCGCGGTTGTTTGGACCGCTATCCGCGCCGGCGCGTGCTGAAGCTGCGCGGATGGAAGGGTTTTGCCGTGCGGTGCTTGCAGCGCAGGGGGAGATTTATGCCGATACCGCGGAGCGCGTAAAGGGCGAGAAAGACTGTATGGGTGGGGGCGATGAAACTCTTTCAGGCGCGGACGCCGCCATTACGGCCGTCCTTGCAGGTGAAGCGGCGCTGTCGCGCGGGCGCTATCGGGAAGCTGCCCGGCGTTTCGAAAGAGCCCTTAAGCTCGCGCCCGCGCTTGGTGCGTCGGCGCATCTTCGCCGTCTCGCTGACATACGTCGGGGCAAGGAAAAGGTCGCCGGGCAGTCTCTCAAGGCCGATGCCGCCCGCGTCGATACGGAAAATAGCAAGAGCCGCCGATCCGCTTACGGAGAAAAAACGCCCGCCGGTTTGAAACGCGCGGTCGCGCTCGCGATTGATCGCGCTGCGCTTGCCCTCCGCGAAGGCGATTGGCAGGAAGCGATCGCCATTTTAGAGGATGACGATGCTGCGCTCTACGCGGACGCGCGCGCCGGCGTTCTTCTGGCGCGCGCCTATGAAGGAACCGACGACGTAGCCGCGTTGACGGATGTTGCGCGCAAGCTGGGAGCGGCGGCGCCCATGCGCGGCGATGCGACCCTCGCGGCTTTTTTGTTCGATCGGATCGGAGATGGCGCCGCGGCGGCGGATGTTCTTAAACGCGCGCTTTCCGATGCGCCGAACGACCTTGAGATGGTGTCGGTCTTTTGGGATATGATGGCGCGTCATGGCCGCAGCCGCGAGGCTGAGATTTATCTGGACGTTCTTGTGCGCCGCGCGCGCGACACCGACGATCTGCGATTTTCTTTGGCGCGGCAGGCGCTGGCGGACGGCGACAGCGACGCCTTTTCGCGCCACCTCGGCGTTCTGAAAGCAGCGGACGGCGACCACTATGAACGTCTCGTCATCTTGCAGCTCCATCATGATGGCGAGGGCGAGCGGGCGCTTGATGCTGCGCGGCGAATGGCGGTTCGCAACGCACATCCGGGCGACGTGCGGCGTGCGATGGATATGGCGGCGCTGCTGCGCGACCTCGGCAAGCTGCGTGAAGCGGCGAAATTGCTCGATGAACGGCTCTCGACGGCTGCGGCGCGGACCGGCGACGAAGCGGAAAACGCCGATGCATGGCGGTATCTGACCAAAATCCAACTGGAGATTGGAGACGCGGGCGCGGCGGAGGCGGCGCGCCGCAGCTATCTGTTGTCGCGCCGCTCGCCGAGGAGCGCCAATCTATATGCGCTCGCCCTCTGGCGCGCGAACCGCAGCGAGAAGGCTCTTGCCTTGTCGCGCGAAGCGGCATGGCTCGGCTCCCCATCACGTGAAATCTCCGTTTCTCTCGCAGAGGCGTTGAAGAAAAACGGTTATTTCGATTTGGCGCGTCTCATTGCGGGACAGGTCGCATCGGCGCCGCTGCCGCCCTCAGACCGGCAAGCCGCGACGGCGTTAATCGGTTCGTTGCCGCGCGCGCCGCTCGGAACTCATGAACTGAAGAGGCTTAGAGGGTGAATCTTCTAATAATTAACGCTGTGTTGGTAACGAGCATGGCAAAGAAATTGCGAACCCATTAGAATGAACGGCAGGGGCGCATCAATCCTGTTTGGATCGGCCTTTAACCAAATAGTACGAGGGACTTAAGAATGTTGAAATTTGCTGAATTGCGCCAGTTTGCGCTGCTTTGCCTGGCGGCCCTGCTCGCTGGTTGCTCTAGCATCGGAGGCGGCGGTTCGATGGACGCCGCGCCGAGCACCACCGATAGTCTGGTGGACGCATCGCCGGACTATCTGGTCGGTCCGCTCGACCAGCTTGAAATTTTCGTATGGCGCGCGCCGGAGCTGTCGACGAACGTCACTGTTCGCCCCGACGGTCGCATTTCGACGCCGCTTGTAGAAGACATGGTGGCTTCCGGCAAAACGCCGTCGCAGCTGGCCAAAGATCTTGAAGTTGCGTTGCGCGAGTTCGTTAAAAATCCGGAAGTGACGGTGATCGTGTCGAACTTTTCTTCGACCCTCGATCAGCAGGTGCGTGTTCTGGGCGAAGCGCAGCAACCGACCGCCATGCCGTATCAGTCGGGCATGACAGTGCTTGATGTCATGGTTGCAGTTGGCGGCCTGACTGAATTCGCAGCGGGCAACCGCGCGGTGCTTATTCGCGGCAAGGGCGATCAGCGTAAATCGTTCCGTCTGCGTCTCAACGATCTCCTGCGCAAAGGCAATATCGGCGCGAACGCACCGGTTCTGCCGGGCGATGTTATTCTGATCCCGGAAAGCGCGTTTTAACGAACGCGAGGATCTCGGGCGCGGACCGATAAGGCCCGCGCCCAAGTTGGTTAAAGAGTAGGAAGGATTTGAACGGGTGAACTGGTTAGCTGAATTGCCACGTCCCGTCATACGCTTCGCCAGCGGCATGTGGCGGCGACGATGGATCGCCGTCACTGTCGCGTGGCTGTGCGCCCTTTTGGGGTGGTTTGGCGTCTGGATGCTGCCCGACAAATACGAATCCCGAGCCCATGTCTTCGTTCAGACCGAAACGATCCTTGAGCCGGTTCTGAAAGGCATTATGGCGCGCCCTGACTATTCGCGTCGGGTCGAAGTCATGCAGCAGCAATTACTGACCCGCCCGAATGTTGAGGAAATCATCTTCCGTGCAGGCCTTGACGCCGAGATCGAAGCCAAGAACGAGCTTGATCGGCGCCGGCAGATGGAAGGCAAGATCAACTGGATAAGCGGCGCCATTGACATCGCCAGCCCCCAGGAAATGTACTTCGTCATCACTTTCAAGCATGGCGACCCGAAGGTCGCCCGCGATGTGGTCGACGCCGTTCTCAACCTTCTCATCGAGCAGGACCTCGGCGCCAGCCTTGCCGAAAACGAAGCCGCGCGCCGCCGGCTCGATTTGCGCATCCGCGATTACCGCGAGCGCCTTGCGGAAAAAGACCTCGAAATCGCCGCCTTCCGGCGCAACAACAGCGCTGAGCTGTTGATCGTCGAGAACAATACGAGACTTCGCGAGCAGAAAGACCTTGAGCTGTTGCGGGTCGGCGAGGAAATCGACCAGACCACAAGCCGAATCGCTACGTTGCAGAACCTCTTGTCGTCGACGCCGCGTACGAACTCCCAGACTGAACTCGACACATTGCGTTTGCGGCTCGCCGATCTGCGTAGCCAGTATGAAGAAAGCCATCCGGATATTCGCGGCGTCGTTGCGCGGATTGAACAGCTGGAGAACAGCGGCGGCGGCGCGTTGTCATCCAATCCGCAGTTCGTGCGGCTGAACGCCGAACTCCGCGCGGCGCAGGCGTCTATGGAGATCCTCAAAACACGTGAGGAACGACTGCGCAAAGACCTCGAAGAAATCGCTTTCACCGCAAGCCAGGCCCCGGCGGCGCAAGCCGAACTGCAGCGGATCATGCGCGATTATGAACAGACCAGTAACACGTTCGACGAGTTGGTCGCGCGCCGCGATACGCTGGCGCTGACCGAAAGCCTCGGCGCCGCCGGTCGCGGCGTTGAGTATCAAGTCTATGAGCGTCCGCAGGCGGCGCTCACGCCGAGCGATCCGCCGCGGCTGCTTCTGATTGTCGGCGTCGCCATGATGGCGCTCGGCGCCGGGCTTGGCATCGTCTTCCTGTTAACCGTTGTCGAGAAGAGTTTCTCACAGGCGGAAGACCTGCGAGACGCGTTCGGGCTGCCGGTCCTTGGCGCCTTGAGCGAAGTATCCTCGAAAGATGTCGTCGCCGCGCGGGTGCGCGACTTTGTGCGCCTCGGCGTCGCGTCGGCGAGCCTCGCCGTGTTGATGGTCATTTACATTTATGTCGTCGTCATCAGGGCGCCGGGCGGAACCGGCGCCGTTGATGCAAGTGCCGCTGCAGAGACATCCTTTACGGAGAGATTGCGATGAGCGTTGTCGAACGCGCAGTGGGCGCTGACGCTGACGGGCAGGGCAAGAAGCGGGCTTCTGCAGACGCCGCCGTGCAGGCTGAGAAATCAGCCATCGCGGCGCGTAACACCTTCGATGTCGATTTCGACCGCCTTAAGGAGATCGGCGTGCAGACGCCGGACAAGCCGTCCGCCCAGCAGGCGCTTGAACTGCGTGCCATTAAGAGACGCCTGATGCGGCGTATCGGGTTCCTGCGCGATAGCGGCGACCGCACCGCGCACCGCGCCGCCGGTCGGCAAAAGAACATCATCATGGTGACCTCGACCGCCGCAGGCGAGGGTAAAACCTTTTCAGCGCTGAACCTCGCCATGAGCCTCGCGTTCGAAGACAAGATCGATATCCTGCTCATCGACGGCGATGTGCAGCGCCCGAAAGTGCTGTCCCGGTTCGGCTTGCCGCAATCGCCCGGCCTGACGGAGCTGATGCGCGATCCGTCGATTGATCCGAATGCGCTTTATTTACGCGCGTCCGGCGCGCCATTGTCGATTCTGCCGCAGGGCGGATACATTGAGCGGGCGTCGGATCTTTTCGACGGCCCCGAAGGGAAAGCGATTTGGGCTGCGCTCGCTTCTGAAAAGAGCGACCGTTTGGTGATCGTCGATGCGCCGCCTGTGTTGGCCACCACCGATGCGGTGGTTCTCGCCAAGATCGCAGACGAGATCGTCTTTGTCGTCGAAGCAGGACAAACGCCGGAATCGGCGATTACCGCCGCACTCGACGAACTCTTGGACATCAATGCAAATGTAAGCCTGATGTTGAACCGCTGCCTCATCGGGGCGGGCGGCTCGCACTATGGATCATATGAATATTACGACCGCCGCGATCCCGATGACGCTTTGGCGGCGCGCGCGCAGGAAGATTGAAGGGGCGAAAAATGACAAAGGCAAACGGATCGACTTTTAGGACATCGAGATTACGGCGCCTGTTGATGGTCGGCGCCTGTTCTGCGGCGGCTGCAAGCGCTGCGGTTGCGCAGGTCGGCATCCCGGCGACGAGCACAGCGCCTTTGAAGCTGCGAACCGATTACTTCGGGTATTCAGCCGGCGTCAGCGCACGTGTTGGGTATACTGATAATATCAATCTCGTGCGCAACGAACTTGCGGAAGACGAAATCACCGCCTCGTCGGTTTTCTCCCTCGGCGCCATCATCTCCAAGCCCCGGGTCACCGGTATTGTTCTCGGCGATCTCGATCTTTCCTATCTGACCGAACAGGATAATTTTGTCGTTAACCAGGACATCGGCCTTGCCAGTACGTTTACCGGCGTCGACAACTGGCTTTACCTCGATGTTTCGGGGTCTACGTCGCGTCAGCTTCTCGGTGATAATGCGCGTTTTTCGCGGAACCTGAACGCAGCGCGCCAGCAACGCGGCAATGTGCATAGTTATTCTGTAAGCCCTTATGTCTATCACCAGATGTCCGATCAATCGGCGGTGGAGCTGCGCTACCGGTTCTCGCAAGTGTTCATCGACGACCGCGACGCAGATGCAAACCTTTTCGGCGGCGATCTGTTCAATGATTCGCGTACGCATGAAGTATCTGCTTCCTACGACACTGGCGCGCTTCTGGAGCGCTTACGGTTCCGTACCGGCGTATATGGCAACGAAACGGTCGAAGACGGTTCCGCGATTTTTGGACGTTTCGAATATCGTCAGGGGACGGTTTTCACTGAAGCGCAGTTTGCGCTGAACCGTGCTTTTTCACTGACGGGTTCTGTCGGCTATGACGAAGTGGAAACTGAGGACGGCGCCGCCCAGTTCTTCGATGAGGACGAGCTTTCAGGTGTTTACTGGCGCGGCGGTTTTCGCGCCTCGCCGGGCCGGCGCACGAATGTGCGTATTGAGTATGGTCGTCGCTTTGACGACGATTTTATCGACGCCGATATCTATTACGAGCTGTCCCGTCGCTTCGTGTTTACCGCCGGCGCGAGCCGTACGTTCCAGACGCGCGCGCAGCAAAACAATTCCTTGTTCCAGGGCGTTTCGCGCCAGGTGCTTGAGTTCGCCGACCGGCTCAAGGAAGGCGGCGAGTTGTCGCCGCGCGGCGTTGTTCAATCGGCCAATCGCTTCGCAAACGGTTTTGCCGACCGGCGTCAGACCAACGGTCTCGGCACGACCGATTCCGCGTTCGCCAATCTCACAGGCGCGTTCGAGCGTACCGAGGTGAATTTGAGCGGGTTTTACGCTGACACCGATTTCGGGTTCCGCGACAATCTTAACTATGGCGCTGCGCTCAACGTTAATCGCCGTCTGACACGCCGACTGACGGCCTATGGCGACCTCACATGGCGCCATACCGATACAACCGTCGACGCCCAGACCTGTATCAGTTCGCCACAGTTCTTTGGCATCAACCCCAATGATCCTTTATTCGACCCGGTTACGAGCTGTGCGCAAATTGTCGCCAACAATGGCGTCACGGATACGTTAATTGGCTCGATTGGTGCATCGATGCGCGTGTATGACAACGTGTCGGTGTTTGCTGAATTCTCCCACTCGGAGCGGTTTTCCGAGAACGATATTCTGGAATATACAGAAAACTCAGCGGTCGCGGGCGTAACTTTGGAATTCTAGCGATGTATGAAGAGTATTTCGGTCTGTCGGGCGCACCGTTCAAGCTAAGCCCCGACCCGAAATTTTTCTTTGGCAGCCGTAGCCACAACAAGGCGATGGCGTATCTGCACTACGGTCTGAAACAGGCCGAAGGGTTTATCGTCATCACCGGCCCTGTGGGCGCGGGCAAGTCGATGCTGATCGGCCATCTCCTCGACCAGCTCAATCGCTCCAACGTGGTGGCGGCGCATCTTCTGACGTCGAATGTCGAGCCAAGCGAGCTTTTATCGCATATTCTTTCAGCGTTTCGCATCGCGCCTGAAGGCAAGGGACGTGCGGGCGAGCTGGAAGCGTTCGAGGATTATCTGTTCGATCAGCTGAACCGCGGTCGCCGCGTTCTTCTGATCCTCGATGAGGCGCAAAACCTGCCGCACAACACGCTTGAAGAACTGCGGATGCTGTCCAACATCGATTATGACGGCACGCCCCTGTTCCAGGTCTTTCTGGTCGGTCAGCCGGAGTTTCGCGACACGCTTGCGGCCGATAATATGGAACAGTTGAAGCAACGCGTGATCGCATCCTATCATCTTGAAGATCTGTCTCAGGATGAAACGCGCGAGTATATCGAGCACCGCCTGTCCGTAGCCGGATGGAAGAACGATCCGTCATTCACGCCGGAAGCGTATGAACTCGTTCATGACGAAACGAAGGGGCGCCCGCGCCGCATCAATACGCTTTGCAATCGTTTGATGCTCTATTGCTCCATCGAAAAACGCAACGATGTCGACGCAGATGTGGTCAGGACGGTTATTGCAGAACTTGAAGACGAGCAGTTGCAGGCGGGCCCTGTGCGCAAGAAGAAGCCGGTCGAGAAGGTGACTGCGAAAGCGCCGGCGCAGGAAGCGCCTCCCGCGCCGCTGGTTGCAGTGAAATCGGATGCGCAAAAGGCCGCCGATGAAAAGGCGAAGCCTGCAGAAAAACCACGCGAGAAAAAATCTGAAGAAGAGCGGAAGCCGGCCAAAAACGCGGCGGCGCCCGCGGCGAGCGTCAATCGGATGCCGCCGGCGAAGAAGGCGGCGTCGGCTGGAAAAAAACCGGTGCCGAACGGGGCCGCCGCTCCAGAGAAAAAATCGGCCGCAAACCCGGCTTCAAAGTCGGACATTGTAAAGCCGGTGCAAGCAAAGCCCGAGACGCCGCCAAAGGCTGCGCCTGTCAATGCAGCGCCCTCTAAATCGGCTTCGACGAAACCTGCCGCGGCAAAGACGCCGCCCGCACCCGCTAAAACCGCTGAAGCTGCGCCGAGCGGCGACAGCGTTTTCGATCGCTTGCGCGCGCAACGCGCCGGCGCCGCGACGCCGGCCCAAGGGGCGTCGCCCGAGAGCCCTGCTTCTGCGACAGTGAAGGACGTCGCGACTGCGAGCGCGGCGGTGTCCGAAACGCCGGCGAGCTATGAGCGCGCTGCGTCCGAGGAAAAACCCCAAAAATAAAAAGCGGCCGCCGCGCCGGAGAAAACGGTGCCCGCAAAGCCAGCGGCCAAGCCTGTGCCAGCGCCGAAAAAAGAGGTCGCCGACACAGACGCGGAACTGGGCGAATTGCCGCCTGTGGCTGATGACCTCATCGGATGGCGTAAATCCGTCGCCGTCAGTATTAATGACACGCGTGATGAATTGCGCGCGGCCCATTCCAGCGTCACGCGTCTTCGCAAGCAGTTGAAAGAAGTTGACAGTCGCCGTAACGCTTCTTTGAAAAAAATCGCCGCAAGCCTTTCGCGAGCGGAAAACCTCTTGAACGAAATCCGCAACGCCTGGCGGTAAAATCGCGAAAGGACGATGTTCCTTTGCCTGACGACTTAAAAGGAAACACCGAGACCGCCATCGTCGATGGCGGTTTTGCCTTATCGGTGGACGTTGAGGACTACTTCCAGGTCTGGGCGTTTTCCGACGTGATCGCGCGCGACAGCTGGGACGGATTTGAGCGCCGTGTCGGAGACGCAACGCGGGCGTGCCTCGATCTCTTCGACCGCCACAACGCGAAGGCGACGTTTTTCACGCTCGGCTGGGTCGCCGAGCGGGATCCGGAGCTTGTGCGCGACATCGTCGCGCGCGGCCATGAAATCGCAAGCCATGGCTATGACCACACCAAGGTCAATAAGCAAACGCGCGACGCGTTCGCCGATGACGCTGGACGCACCAAGAAGCTTCTGGAGGACATCGCCGGCGTCGCCGTGAAAGGCTACCGCGCCGCCGGTTTTTCCATCGATGCGACAACGCCCTGGGCCCATGAGGTGCTGGACGACCTGGGCCATCTTTATTCGTCGAGTTCGCACCCCATTGCGCACGACCACTACGGCGATGCAAATGCGAGCCGCGAGCCCTACGCGCCCGTTGCAGGATCGGCTTTCGTGGAAGCGCCGGTCGCGACGGTCGATATCCTAGGCAAACGCGTCACGAGCGCCGGCGGCGGCTGGTTCCGCGCAAGCCCGTATGTCATTTCCGAAGCGCTTTTGCGCCGTGCGCGACGCACGCTGCAAGGCCCGGTTATCTTTTACTTTCACCCCTGGGAAATCGACGCAGGTCAGCCGCGCATCAAGAGCGCGCCCTTGAAGTCGAAATTCCGCCATTATGTGAATCTTAAGTCCATGGAAGCAAAACTTGCTAAAATGCTGCAAACATTCCAATGGACGCGTATCGATGATGCGCTCCAGCTTCACCTGAGCGACTAGCGCTCTCGGATAAAGACTGATGGCGGAAACGGCGATGATGAACGCGGGCGCGAACGCCGCGCGAAAGACGCGCATCGAAAATGCGGGCGATGCAGCGCGCGCCGCGTGGGACGCTTATGTCGGCGCGCATCCGGACGCAACCCATTTTCACCAGTTCGCCTGGAGTGATCTCGTAAAATCCGTTTACGGATATGAGCCGGTCTATCTGATCGCACGGGAAGGTGAAAAGGTCGTTGGCGTTTTGCCGCTGATTGACGCGAAGACGCCGCTTCTCGGGCGCTCGCTCATTTCAACGGCGTTCACCGTGGGCGGCGGGCCGCTCGCCGATTCACCCAAGATCGCCGCGGAACTCGCGGGCGCTGCGGTCAAGCTCGGCGAAGAGCGCGACGTTCAGTATGTGGAGCTGCGCACCAGCGGCGCCATGTTCGAGCACTGGATCACCAAAGCCGACCGGTATGCGGGCTTTCGGCGCACTATAACGAGCGACGACAAAGATAACTTGACCGCCATTCCACGCAAGCGCCGGGCCGATGTGCGTAAGGCCATTGCGCTCGAAGAGAGCGGGGATCTGAAAATCGAGATAGACAGCGACCCGGCGCGTTTTTACGCGCTTTACGCGCGCGCCTCGCGCGATCTCGGCACGCCGGTGTTCGCGCGGCGTTATATCGATGCGATGATCGACACGTTTGGCGATCAGGTCGAAATGTCCACAGCGGTGTTTCGCGGTGCGCCGGTGGCGAGCCTGTTGAGCTTTTATTTCCGTGATGTGGTGGCGCCCTATTATATCGGCCTCGGCCCGGGCGCGCGGGAAGGGCGCGCCAATGACGCGCTTTTTTGGGGCGCCATGCGCCGCGCCGCTGCGCGCGGCTCAACGGAATTTGATTTTGGCCGCAGCAAGATCGGCACCGGTCCGTATGCCTACAAAAAACTCTGGGGTTTTGAGGCGAAGCCCTTGGAGTACCAATACTGGCTCGTAAAGGCGCCGGAGATGCCGGACGTCAATCCGAACAATCCGAAATTCGCGGTTTTTACGAAAGTCTGGAAGAAAATGCCGCTGCCGCTCGCAAATGCTGCGGGCCCGTTGTTGATGCCTAACTTCCCATGACCGTTAAGCGCGAGATTTTGTTTCTGGCGCACCGGATACCGTATCCGCCAAACAAAGGCGATAAGATCCGCTCATGGCGCATGCTGAAACATCTTGCAGAGCGGTTTGACGTGCATCTGGCCGCATTTGTCGATGATGAGAAGGACTTTCAGCATAAAGAATTTTTGACATCCATGTGCAAATCGGCGGTGCTTGCCCCGCTCGATCCCAAACACGCACGCATAAGATCGCTGCGCGGCCTTATGAGCGGCGCGCCTTTGTCTTTTCCTTATTACAGCGATGCGCGTATGCGTGCGGCCATTGACGAGATCCGCGCGCGTCCGCTCACAGCGGAAGTCGTGTTTTCATCGGCGATGGCGCCCTACATTGCTTCGCCCAGAGGGGAGCGGGCGCGCATCGTCGACCTGTGCGACGCCGATTCGGAAAAATGGCGCCAATATGCGGGCGAGACCGGTTTTCCCATGAACCTCGTCTATCGCCGCGAGGCGGAAAAACTCGCCGCCGCGGAGAATGATATTGTCCGATGGGCCGACAAGAGCTTTGCGATATCTGAGGCGGAAGCGGCCATTTTCAACGACCGGCACGCGCCGGGCGACCCTCGTGTCGACTGGTGGAGCAATGGGGTCGATACGGACTATTTCAGTCCGCAGGCGCAAACGGACGCGATCGATACATCACCCGATGTCGTCTTTGTCGGCGCCATGGACTACCGTGCGAATGTGGATGCGGTTTTATATTTCTGCGACGAAGTCTGGCCCGGCGTCCGTGCTGCGCTGCCTGAAGCGACCTTCGCGATTGTCGGCGCCAATCCTGAAGAGCGTGTTGTGGCGCTTGGCGCCCGCGCCGGCGTTACGGTTACCGGCCGGGTGGACGATGTGCGCCCGTGGATCGCGGCGTCGAAACTCGCTGTTGCGCCCATGCGCATCGCGCGCGGCGTCCAGAACAAGGTGCTGGAAGCGATGGCGATGGCGCGACCCGTGGTTGCGACGCGCGCCGCCATGACGGGCGTCTTTCATACGCCGGGCAGGGACGCCATCGTGGAAGATGCGCCGGACGCCATGGCCGGCGCCATCACCGGCCTTTTGCAGGATGCGGAAGCGCGCATCAAACTTGGCGCGGCCGCGCGCGCACGCATTCTGGCGGATTATCAGTGGTCTGACGTGATTGCGCGTTTCGATGCGGCGTTGCCGGAATAAGAACGTCTTTCAATCGCCGCTTTGATCGATCTCATCATCATCTATCTCAAGGCGGTCATAGGCGGCTGCGCCATCGGTGAATGTCACCGCCTCGCGGCTTGGCGCCGCGTTTACGGATAAATTGAAAATGTCCGGCCGCGAATAATGCCCCGCGATATCGCAGGCGGCTTTCGCGGCGCGCACGATATCGAGTGAGGCTTCCGCGATGAGGATCGTTTCTTCGCCGTCTTCGGCGGCGGCGATGATTTCGCCGCGCGGGTCCATAATCGCCGAGCCGCCGGTGTGCTCCCAGTCGCCGAGCGGCGCCCAACGCTCTGGAATGTGCTTTTTCAGGCGCAGGCCGGCGGCGCAAATGACATAAGCGCCCGCCTGGCTCGCGAAGGCGCGGGACAGAACATGCTGGCGCGCCCAGCAATATTCGCCGTCGCGCGGTTTTCGTTCCCAGCCTGGCCAGAGGCTCGCGTGGAACTGGGTTCCCTGAGCAACAAGCGCATAGCCGGGCAGCATCATTTGATGCTCCCAGCAGTTGAGCGCGCTGATGCGGCCATAGTCGCGCTCGACGGCGAGGAGCCCCGCGCCGTCGCCATCGCCCCAGATGATGCGCTCTGCATGGGTTGGTTTCAGCTTGCGGTGTCGGTTGAGAATTTTGCCCTCGCGCCCGATCGTCAGCGCCGTGCAATACGCGGTTCCCTCCGTGAAGGGATCTTTTTCCGCAACGCCGATAATGACATCAACATCCGCCGCGCGCGCGGCTGCGCACAGGGCGTCCGTCTCCGGCCCGGGGATGTGAATGGCGTTTTCGAGATAAACGGCGCTCGCTTCCCAGGTCAGATCGACGACCTGCCCATCGACCCAGAACGGATATCCCGGCAGCCATGTCTCGCCGAACGCGGCGATGTCGGCGCCTTTTTCACCGGCTTCTTTTATCAGCATGCAGGCTTTTTCGGTGGAGGCCGCTTTGTCAAAGAGGATCGGGGCGGCTTGCACCGCGGCTAGGCGGATTTTGTTCGATGCGGTCATTTTGGGGTGCGTGGTTCCGGTTGAAGGTTTTTGATTGGATGCCCGAGCGGGCGCAATTGGCGGCAGCTTCGTTCAATCGCTGCTGCGCGGCAATTCAAATCTTGGCGCCGGGGCCCCGTGGCGAAAAACATGCGCGAAATGGTGTTATGCTGCGCCGCAGCAAGGCATTGACGCGAAAAGTTCACGGATTTCATGGCTTTTCGCACGTGACCCGGGGCGATTGCCGCTTGGCTCAGAAGTTAACAAAGGGTAAATTGCAACCTTCGGTAACATCCTGAACGGGGGGTCATATGATCCGTATTCTCCTGCCGCTGGCGATTATTGCGGCGATCTTCTTTGGGCCAATGTATTCGTTTGAGTCGGAAAATCCGATCAGCGGGCAAGAGGAAAAGTCCGTCGTCACGGGGGCTAAGTTCATCGGCGGCGCGGTTGAGTGCGTGCGTGCGCAGCGTCTTCCCATCGGCGAAGAATGTGCGTCCGATGCGCGCGTCAATGATTCGACTATGGCCGGCAATCTGATTTCCTACGCGTCGAGCCTTTCGCTTGGCGCAGCGGCGCTTGGCGTCATCGGCCTCCTGCCGCTCATCGGCCGCATCACCAGCATCGTGACGGTGGGCGCCGGTCTCGGCGCTCTCGGCGCCATCGGCTACTTCGCCATGGAAATGATGAACACCTCAGCGGGGCTTGGGGGCCTTGAGTGGGGCGCATATCTTGCCGGCGGTCTCGGTCTTTTAACGATGATTTCCGGCCTTTCCGGCATGCGCGGGCAATAAGTTCTGTGAACCCTGAAGGTCGGTTTTGGCCTTCGGGGTTCCCACCCATTGAGGCGTGAAGCGGGGCGCTTAAGCCTCAATAAAAACCTTCGTTTTCACACCGGACGGGGTTTCCGGAGCGCAAAGCCGCTGCCGGGCGAAGTCAGACAGACGGTCTGGCGCCGTTCTCAGCGGAACTTGCGCCTCCTGATAAAATAAAAAGCCGGGTCGTGAATGACCCGGCTTTTTTACTGTGGCTTTTGGTTTTGACAGTGCGCCGGCGTTGGTGGCGCGCGCCGCCAGTTGATTTGGTTGTACTACCGCAGGGGAGAGCGGTTGCCCTGGTTCAAAAACGCCGGTGTCGTTGTCGGCGCCGCCTGGCCGTTTGCCTGTTCCGATGACGCAGGGCGCGGCGCGGGCGGCGGGGCCGAAGGCCGCGTCCGGCGGAAGTCCTGCGCCGAAGATTCCGACAACGGATCGTCGGAGTGGCGGCAGTTGCCTTCGAAATGAGCGCCGGTTTCGACCGAAAGAGAGCTGTGCAGGATGTCGCCGCGGATTTCGGCGGTTGAGGCGAGGGAGACCGACTTGGCGCGGATGCCGCCATCGACCTTGCCGCGCACGGTCACGGTCTCGCAAACGACTTCGCCTTTCACAGACGCTTTTTCGCCGATGATCAGGGAGCCGGCTTTGATATCGCCTTCGAGTTCGCCGTCGAACTGGATTTCGCCGGCGGAGTTGACGTTGCCGCGCATGGAAACATCGGCCGAGATAATCGACGGCACTTTCGCGATTCTGGCGGCGGCGGATTTCTTCGGATTGGATTGATTGCTGGCGAGCGGCGTTGGCGCATCCGCAAGAGCGCCTTTTTG
>JBCCXE010000007.1:0-139567 GCA_039192395.1 Pseudomonadota bacterium | reverse complement strand
GGCGGAGTTGACGTTGCCGCGCATGGAAACATCGGCCGAGATAATCGACGGCACTTTCGCGATTCTGGCGGCGGCGGATTTCTTCGGATTGGATTGATTGCTGGCGAGCGGCGTTGGCGCATCCGCAAGAGCGCCTTTTTGGGCTTTGCCGCCCGATGCTTCTTGCGTCTTGTCGGTCTTAGCTTTCGAAAACATATCTGCCTGCCTCTATAAAGCGCCGTGGATTTAAGAACTTACCCTTGTACATGACTTCGTAGTGCACATGAGGACCGGTGGAGCGGCCGCTGGAGCCGAGCTCGCCAATCTTGTCGTGCAGTTTAACTTTCTGGCCTTTCTTCGCCGTGATGCGGCTCATATGCGCGTAACGGGTTACAAAGCCGTTGCCGTGATCGATTTCGACCGTGCGGCCCCAGCCGCTGCGCGTGCCGGCGAAGCGCACGACGCCGGAGCCGGTGGCGACCACGGGCGACGCCCATGCCGCGGCGAAGTCGAGGCCGAAATGGTTGGAGCGGCGCCCGGAAATCGGATCGCGCCGAACGCCGAAGCCGCTTGTCTGGCGGCGCGTCACATTAAGCGGCGAGGAGAGCGGCACGTGGTCCACCACCTCCTGCAGTTCCGACAGTTCGTCGACTTTAACGGCGACGCGATTGGCGTGCTGATAAAAAGCCGAAGCGGACGCACTCACATTCGACGGATCAATGAAAGGGCCGCCCTGCGCCAGAACCGTGTTTGAAATCTTGGCCGGGATCAAAATCGATTCCGGATTGACGCCGGTGCTGGAAAGAACCCGCTTCAGATGAACAAGCTCGCGCTCGGTCTGCTCTTCGAGGCTGGCCAAGAGGAGCATCTGTTTCTGGTAAAGCTCGCTCGATGCGCGGTGCATGCGCGCAATGGCGCTCGCGGTTTCAGTGTCCTGCGGGGCCGCAGCGCGGCGCTCATCCGCTTCAATGGCGGCTTCTTTTTTGAGGAGCGATTGGCGCGACTGGCGCGGCGTCGCTTCGCCCGGGGTGATGTCGATCATGACGCGATTGCCGTTGGCCGGGTTTTGCCCGGCCGGCCCGCCGGCCTGCGACAGGCCCGAAGAAAGTGCGTTATAAGCTTCGTTAACGCTTGCTTTACGCTCGACCACGTTCCGCAGCATCTGATGGCGCTCGGCCATCTCGCTCATGGTCTTGCCATATTCGCGTTCGATGATGTGGTTGAGGGCGTTGGCGTCATCGACGGCGAGTTGCGTGTCGTGGATTCGCTTGGAAAGCGTGGTTTCCATGACGCGGAAGTCGCGCTTCTTTGCGACAATGATTTGTTCTTTAAAAACAACGTTGACCGACGCGTAGGCGATCCAGAGCAGCGCCGCCATAGCGACAGCCGCCAAGGCGACCTGTGTCTTGGTCGACATGGAGATGAAGTGAACGACCCCGTCACTTCGATGGTAAATTTGCCGTTCTTTGAATAAACGGCTGAAAACGCGTCTGAATTTGCCGGAACGACGGCCCATTACACTACGCCCCTTGCACACATGAAACTATGCGCTGCCACCCCTTTTGGATATTGCAGCGTAAAACCGAGTATTACGCAACTGTTATGTGATGGTGTAACGAGATTTTTTAAAATTCTTACGACTATCGAAAAAAACGACCGCGTAATTCTATTTCTGGGCATCATAATATCGCCTCGGCAACCCGGCCATCATCCGCGCCTGATGGTTAAAAGGGGGTTTCGTTCCCGCAGGAAAATATGTGTGCTGCAAATCGCGGAAGGTTTCTTCCGCGTTAACGTTTTTGGCCTTGCAAATATCGTGAAACCAGCGCTCGCCCGCCGCGACGTGACCGATTTCGTCATCGTAAATGCGCTGCAGGACCGCAGCGCTTTCGGCGTCGCCGGCGTGGTTCAGCTTCTCAATCATGCCGGGCGTCACGTCCAGTCCTCTCGCTTCCAAAATGAGCGGCGCAACCACGAGGCGCGGAAGAACATCCTTTCTCGTTTTGAAAGCGGCGTCCCAAAGGCCGTCATGGGCCGGAAGGTCGCCATAGGCGCCGCCAAGTGCGTGGAGCCTTTCGGCCACCATTGAAAAATGAACGCCTTCTTCAACGCCTACGCCGGCCCAGTCTACCGCGAAGCGCTGTGCGTCGAGCCCCAGCGCCGCCACGTCCGCGGTAAAACGCACGACCATGTCGAAGGCGAGGTCGATGGCGTTGAATTCGATGTGGGCAATGGCGTGGAGCAGCGCGATGCGGCCTTCGGGCGAGCCAAGCCGCCGGCGGGGAACGTCCTTCGGCGCTTTCAGGAGCGGTCGGTCCGGTCGGCCGGGCCTGTCCGGGGGCGCTTCGCCCTTGGGGAGCTCGAATAGCGCGCCAGACGCAATACGTCGCCCGATAGACGCTGCGCGCGCACATTTCTCTGCTGGCGACGCGGCCAGGAGGACGCCGATCGAGGCGTCCATGAGGCTGTCGTCCAGGGCGGCGTTCGTCAAAGCGCTTTCACCGCGTCCAGCACCGCCTCAGCATGGCCCGGCACTTTCACCTTGCGCCAGATTTCGCGGATTTTGCCGGTTTCGTCGATCAGGAAGGTTGTGCGCTCGATCCCCATGAACTTCTTGCCATACATGGATTTTTCGACCCAGACGCCGAATTTCTCGGTGACCTTTCCGTCTTCGTCAGAGCCAAGGCGCACTTTCAGATCGTGTTTGTCGCGGAATTTCTGGTGTTTCTGGACTGTGTCGCGCGAAACGCCAATGACCTCAGCCCCGGCGCGTTTGAACTTGGCGAGATCGCCGGTGAACGCGATCGCCTGCTTGGTGCAGCCCGGTGTGTCGTCTTTAGGGTAAAAGTACAGGACGACCTTCTTTCCTTTGAGGTCTTTGAGGGAAAGCTTGGTTTCGTCGTCCATGACGAGGGTGAAAGCGGGTGATTTTACGCCTGGTTCCAGTGGTTTATTCATGAGAGCGTCGTTTCCGAAGGGGTTGATGGGAGTGGATCTGAGCCCTTTGTTGATATCGCGAATTTCCGGCGCTGCAACATGAATTGCCTGTCAGTAGGCTCTTGCGGCCTCGGGCGTTGACGGATACCGATAACAAAGGCGCATGATCGCGAGGGGTAGTCGGGTTTGTTCGTAACGGGTCGAAAGGCCGGTGCGGACACGGCCCCTTGACCCGCCGCCGGCTTTGGTTGGTCGCCGGCTATTGGTTGGAATATGCGAAAGCGCACGATCAAGGTCATTATTATTTCGATTGAGGTCGCGGCGGTTTGCCTTGCGGTGGCGGCCGCCGGCGCGGCGGCTTTTATCTGGCGGCTGCATCAGGGACCGGTTGAACTCGATGCGGTGAAGCCCGGGCTCGCCGCCGTTCTTGAACGCCAATTGCCTCGCGGGCACGAGGTGACCATCGGCGGGCTGGAACTCGCTCATGACGACGAGGCGCGCCGCCTCCTTTTGCTGGTGGAGGATTTCGAGGTGATCGCGCCCGACGGCGAACGCGCGAGCCACGCCCCGTCGGTGACGGTTTCCCTTGCGCTCTCGGACATTCTGAGCGGCACCATCGGTCCGCGCACGGTCGTTGCGGACGGCGCCTCTTTCCGGATCGTGCGGGACGAAGACAAGAACATCGATGTCGGCGCCCTCGGCCAGCGCCGACCGGAACGTAAAGAGCCGGCGTCGCCGTTTGCGCGGTGGCTGTCGCCGACGCGCCTCGCCGATATGATGAACAACGCGGTCGAGGACGCCACCATCACCAATGTGAAGGTTGAGTTTTACGACGTCGCCTCGCGCCGCTCCTGGACGACCAATGACGGGCGCCTTGAGATCAAACAGACGCCGACGGGCGTTTTCGCTGTGATGGTGGGCGAGATCGCCATGGGCGCGTCGACCGCGGAGATAGAAGCCACGGCGGACTATATTAAGGACAGCGGCGTTGTCTCTTTGCTCCTGAAAACGAAAGAGGCGCCGGTCGGTGATATTCTATCGATGTTTTATGGGCCGCGCGCGGCTGTTTTAGAGGCGCCGTTTACAGGCGATGCGTCCATCGCCTTCGATGCGGACGGCGACGTTCTTTCGAGCCATGTGGATGCGGAAATCGGCGAGGGCGTTCTTAATCTCGGCGCGTCGGCATTGCCGGTAAAGTCGCTTGTCTGGGATGCAAACTTCGATCCGTCCTCGAACAAGTTTGAAATCAACGAATTTCGCTTCGATGTGAACGGCAATCAGGGCGCCATCGACGGCGATGTCGAAGTACGCCTCGCTGATGAAAACCAGCGGACGCCGAATGAAGTACTGTTCGACATCAAAGGCGCGGAGACGCTCTTGAATTTGCCAGGGCTCTTGCCGGAACCCACGCGCCTTGACGCTCTTGAAGCGAGCGGCGCCTATGACCTCAATGAAAGGCGCTTGCGCGCTGACCGGTTGATCGTTGATGTTTTGGGCCTGCGGCTGTCGGGCGATCTCGATTTTATCTCTCCGCGTCAAGAACGCCCGGGAGAGCCGTCGTCGCCGGGTGTGAAGGTGAACCTCGCGGGCGACGGCGCGCTCGATCTTGAGAGCCTTTTAAGGCTCTGGCCGATGACGACCGCCATGGGCGCCCGCGACTGGGTTGCAGACCGCATGGTGTCGGCCACGATCGACAACATCGATGTTGCAGTGGCGCTCGCGCCCGGCGCCGTCAAAAAAGAAGAAGGCATGCCGGACGACGCCATGATGCTGACCTTCGATGTGCGCGACGCCATGGCCTATTACGCCAAGACCATGACGCCGGTGCGCGCCGGCTCCGGGTCAGGCGCCTTAAAGGGCAACAGCTTTCATCTGCGCGTTGACAAGGCGCGGGTCGGCGACGTCGCCATCGACGAGGGCGAAATCGTCTTCCCCGTTTTCATTCCCCGGTGGCAGCCAACCTATTACCGGTTTACGGCGCGAGGGCGCTCCGACGAGATGCTGGCGGTGCTCGATCAGGAACCGCTCCGCCTACTGCAGAAAACGAACCTCTCCCCCGATCAATTTAAAGGCGACGCGAAAGCGAAGATCGAAATTATGCGCCCGAACAAGCGGGATGTGGCGCCGGAGGAGTATCAGTATAAAGGGACGGCGACGTTCGAGAATATGGCGGTCTCTGGGCTGACGGGCGATGTCGATATTCTTGGCGCGCGCGGCGATATTGACCTCAAGGCGCGGTCCTTGACGGTGACGGCGCGCGCCGCTCTTTCAGAAGCGCCGATCGATATTGTCTGGACCAAGAATTTTTATCGCCAGGACGGTCCTTCGAGCCTTAATGTGTCCGGCACGTATGATTCGAGCACCGGGGATCTTTTCGGCGTTTCGGCCCGACAGGTCCTGCACGGGCCCGTGGCGTTCGAAGCGAAAGCGACGGGCGAGCTTGGGGCGCTTGAAACCTTGAAACTGAACGCGGATTTTGAACAGGCAATGATGGCGGCGCCGGCGGTTGGATGGCGAAAACCCGCCGGCGCTGCGGCGACGGGCGCACTCGACGCGCGCTTCGATGGCGAGGAGGTTTTGATTGATCGGCTCTCCTTGCTTGGCGATGGGCTCGATGTGAACGGAACCGTTGCCTTCGAAAGCGGCGGGCGGCTTAAATCGTTTGCGTTCGACCGCGTCAATCTCGAAGGTGCGGCGGCGTTGAAAGCGACCGCGTCGCCGAACGCCGCCGGCGCGTTGCAAATCGCGCTTGTGGGCGATTATCTGAATGCAGCGCCCTTTTTGGAGAGCGTTTTCGATGGAAACACCGGCGGCGGCGATGGGCAAAGCGACGACGAGGAATGGGGCGCCGGCCTTTTGATCAATGCACGGATTGAAAACGTTGCACTGCGTAACGGCGTCGTGCACGAGGGCGCGGCGCTCGACGTTTGGCGCAGCAGGCAGGCGCTTGAAACGCTGAGCTACACCGCACTCGACCATGACGGACCGCCCCTGATGGTGTCGCTCGCCCATACCGGCGAAAAGGAAGGCCCGCGCAGCGCCATTGAAGCACGCTCCAACAATATCGGCTCCCTCCTGGCCGGCGTCGCCGGCTTCACCGACATGGAAGGCGGCGAGGGCGAAATGACCATCGATATCGGCGACCCTGGTTATGACGGGCTGAAGGGCGTTGTGCGCGCGCGCAATCTGCGTGTTGTTGAGGCGCCGCTGCTTGCCCGCATCTTCGCTGCCGGCTCTTTGACGGGGCTCGATGATCTTCTGAACAATGATGGTATTTCGTTGACCGACGCCTACGGAGAATTTCACTTTTCCGATAATGTGCTGACGATCGATGAGGCGCGCGCCACCGGCCCGTCGCTGGGCATCACGACCGCTGGCGACGTTCATCTCGGCGAGGAGGGCGCGATTGCCTTGTCGGGCGCCGTTGCGCCGCTCTATCAGGTGAACTCGATCCTGGGCGCGGCGCCGATCATCGGCGACATTCTGGTTGGCAAGGAAGGCGAGGGCGTTTTTGCGCTTTCCTATCAGGTGGACGGCGAGACTGCGGCGCCTGCCGTCACCGTCAATCCCCTGTCGGCGATCACGCCGGGGATCTTCCGCAATCTCTTTGACCCGGCGCAGCCGCGTGGGGAAGAAGAGGCGGAGCCGGTCGTTCCCCGCCAACGTCAAGCGCCGGCGCTTGCGAGCGATGCGCATACGGAAGAAAAAAGCGATGAGGGAGGCTTTGCGACGCCGGAAGGCGAGATTATTTACCTGCCCGCCGGTGACGACGAGAAGGAGCCGGAGAAGAAGGAAAAAGACCGAGGGTAAACGGCGCGTTTCGCGAGCGGCCGCCCTCTTTCAATCTCCCGCTATTCCACTTTCACCAAAGCGTGCTTTTTCTTGCCGATGGAAAGCTTGATCGCACCGTCCTCGACGTCGTCTGCGTTAAGGGGACGCTCTTCGGAAACCGCGGCGCCGTTGATTTTCAGGGCGCCCGCTTTGATGTGGCGGCGCGCTTCGCCTTTTGAGGCGCAAAGGCCCGCCGCCAGAAACTGGTCGATCAGCGGCGCAGCGCCGAGATCTGCGGCGGCGAGCACGACGGTCGGCAGATCGTCGCCGAGGCCGCCCTGCTCGAATGTTTTTGCAGCGGTGGCGGCGGCGCTTTCGGCCTCGGCGCGCCCATGCAGCATGGCCGTCGCCTCCGTCGCGAGGATTTTTTTGGCGTCGTTGATCTCCGCGCCTTCAAGAGCTTCAAGGCGCGCAACTTCCGCGAGCGGCATCGTCGTGAAAAGGCGCAGCATGCGCCCCACATCGGCGTCCTCGGTGTTGCGCCAGTACTGCCAGTAGTCATAAGCGCTGAAGAGATCCGCATTCAGCCATACCGCGCCGTCTTCGGTCTTGCCCATTTTCTTGCCCGACGCCGTCGTCAGGAGCGGCGTCGTCACGCCAAAGACCTCGCGCCCGTCCTTGCGACGGCAAAGCTCGACGCCGTTGACGATGTTGCCCCACTGGTCGGAGCCGCCCATCTGCAACTCGCAGTCATAGCGCCCGAGCAGCTCATGGAAGTCATAAGCCTGCATGAGCATGTAGTTGAATTCGAGGAATGTCAGCGCGCTTTCGCGCTCAAGGCGCAGCTTGACGCTGTCGAAGGTCAGCATACGGTTGATGGTGAAATGCACGCCATAGTCGCGCAGGAACGCGACATAACCAAGTTCATCGAGCCAGTCGGCGTTATTGACCATCAAGGCGCCCGTGGGACCGTCGTCGAAGGACAGGAGTTTTTCGAAAACCCCTTTGATGGAGGCGATGTTGTCGGCGATGGCGGCGTCGTCGAGGAGCTGGCGCTGGGTATCCTTGCCGGACGGGTCGCCCACCTTGGTGGTGCCGCCGCCCATAAGCGGGATCGGCCGGTGTCCGGTTTGCTGCAGCCAGTAAAGCATCATGATCTGCACCAGCGAGCCGGCGTGCAGGCTCTTTGCGGTCGCGTCGAAACCGATATAGCCGGCGATCGGCCCTTTCGCGGCGCGTGCGTCGAGACCTTCGAGGTTGGTCCCCTGGTGGATGAACCCGCGTTCGTCGAGAACTTTCAGGAATTCCGATTGATACTGTGACATTGTCTGGCTTCGTTTGTTCTTCAGGCTGCTTTAAGCTGTTTTAAAAGTGTTGAGTCGTTTTTGAGATGGCGCGCCGCGCCGTAAGGACGGCAGTACGCGCGGTGGTTTACGCAAGCGGTAGTTTGCACGATTTGTCGTTTACGAGAGTTTCACTCATGAATCCAGCAATCGTCACGCTGCGTCCTTTGTGGGGCGCCTTATGACGCAGTTGACCGCCATCGGGCTTATGAGCGACCGGTCGCTCAGCGGTGTCCATGCGGCGCTCGTTGTGACCGACGGCGAAAGCGTCATCGAGCGGGGGCCGGCCATTCATGCGCCTTACAGCCGCGATATGAAAATCTGGCTGCGCCGCGCCATGGCGGCCGCGCGTGAGGCGCGCGACGGCGCCGCCGATATCGGCAAGGCCGCGGGCGAGGTCACCTACGCTCACGCCGCGGCGGTGGAGCAGCTTCTCGAGGAAGCCGGCGTCAAGCGCACCGACGTCGATGTTCTGGGGTTCCATGGGGCGACGATTTTGCACGAGCCGCGCCTCGGCGCCGAGAGCTATGCGCGCTCCTGGCAGGTGGGCGACGCCGCAGTGCTTGCGGAAGAAACCGGGATCGATGTGGTCAGCGATTTTCGCGCCGCCGATATTGCCGCGGGCGGCGACGGCGCGCCGCTTGCGCCGGTTTATTACCGCGCGCTGGTCTCCGGCGACGCGGGGCCAACCGCGGTTTTATCGGTGAACGAGACGGTGCGGTTCACCTATGTCCCGGCGCCATCGGGCTGCGAGGCGGGCGGTTTGCAGAGCCCCGCCTTGCTCTCTTTCGAGGCGTGTCCGGGCCTTGCCATGATGGAGGAGTGGAGCGCGATAAAAACCGGCTCCCTTGTCAAGCGAGCGAAGCCCGGGCCGGGCGCCGTTGCGGAAGACCGGATGCGGATGATGTTGCTTGCGCCTTATCTGCGTCGCAGGCCGCCAAAGACCATTGCGCCGCTCGATTTCAAGCTCGATCACCTGATCGGGCTTGAGCCGGAAGACGGGGCGGCGACGCTGGCGGCGTTTATCGCAAACGCCGTTAACGATGCCCAGAAATTCCTGCCCGAGGCGCCGGCGGCGTGGATCGTGTGCGGACGTGGGCGCGATCATGACCGTCTCATGCCGGCGCTCTGCGATGTGCTTGACGCGCCGTTAACCACGGGCGAAGAGGCGGGGTGGCCGGGCGACGCTCTTGAGGCGGAGTGTTTCGGGTTTCTGGCGGTGCGCTCCTTACGCAAGCGCGCGCTTAGTTTCCCAACCACAACCCGCGTGCGCATGCCGACGCTCGGCGGCGTTTACCATCGCGCGCCGAAATAGTCGTTTACTTGCCTTTGCGGATGGCGCCGCCTTTGCAAGACATGGTTTATGAAAACCGCCTCTCTTGATCTTCTGATTGAGCGCGCTGGCGCTGGCAGCCGTGCGGCCATGGGCGCCCTTTATGACGCAACAGCGCCGGCCATGTACGCCATGGCGCTTGCGATATTGAAGGATAAAAGCGCGGCGGAAACGGCGCTCATCGACGCCTACGGACAAATCTGGAAAGCGGCGCCCACTTATGTGAAGAGCGACAGCCCCGCCGCGACGTGGATCGCCATGGCCGTGCGCGAGGTTGTTTTAGCCCATGCCCGCCGGGACGGGGGGCGTGCAGCGCTTGAACCGGCGATTGCCCCGGGCGAGGTTAATAAGACCTCCAATGCACAGTCGATTTATCGCGCGGGCGAGGAGGAACGCCTCGCTGCCGCGCTCAGCGCGCTCGACGATGCGTCGCGCGCTTCGATCCGTCGAGCGTTTTTTGAAGGCGCGCCCTACGGCGTGTTGGCGCAGCACTTGTCCTCGCCCCTGGGGGGCGTCAAGAGCCGGATACGCCGCGGGCTTCTTGTCATGCGTGATCGCATGGAAGGGACTGGTGCGGCGGACACCGAAAAACAGGCCGCCCAATGAGCGTCGCGAGCGAAGATATCGACGTCATCTACGCCGGCGAGGTTGCGCTGGGTGTTCTCGATGCGGATGAGTGCGCCCGTGCAGGTGCGCGCATGAAAGACGATGCGGCGTTTGCGGCGATGGTGTCTGAATGGCGCCGCACGCTCGCGCCTTTGAGCGCGGCAATCAGTCCGGTCGCGCCGCCACCGGCGTTGAAAAAGCGTCTCGCGCATGCGTTGTTTGCCGGGGAGGAGCGTCGCTGTCGCCACGACTTGCATCGCTCTCGCGGCTTGTGGCGGACCATGGCGGTAACGGCCGCAGCGCTCGCAATCGTCGCTATCGCCGCGCTTTATTACGTGGTCATTTCATAACGTTTCATCGCCGATGGTTGTTCACGTTAACCATAAGCGTCTTGCTATGGCGGGCGACGCGGGCCAGAATACGACAATTGTTCAACCAATCGAAAGGAGGTGATCCGATGTCGAGTGATTTCATCAAGCCGAAATGGGTTTTGTGTGAGGTGCGCGGTTCGGAGCAGCCTTCGAGCGCGATCTGACGCAAAAAAGGGGCGGGCGCGGCGCATCGCGGGCCGACTGTCAGTCCCTGAGGCCTATTGGTGAAGAGCCTGTTTCGGCCGACGAAATTACGAAAGACCGCTCCTGCGAGGGAGCGGTCTTTTTTCGTAAAAAACACGTTTCCACTTTCCCCGAGCCGGTCAATTGCAACCGAAAGCTGTCGCCGGTATTGAAGAGGGGCATGCGATGGGAGCCGATTCGCGGCGCGCGTCCGCGCGCGAGAACCGGCTGGATAACGGAAAAGCACGATGGTTAAAAAGCTTGGCGACGCAGAAAAAGCTGCGTTTTTGGAGACTGCGACGGGGTGGCGTGCTGTCGAGGGCGGTGACGCCATCGCCAAACAGTTCGTTTTCGCCGACTTCATCGCCGCCTGGGGGTTCATGTCCCGGGTCGCCCTATATGCGGAAAAAATCGACCATCACCCGGAATGGTGTAACGTTTACAAAACGGTCGATATAACGCTAACCACCCACGATGCGGACGGCGTGACGGAGCGGGATCTGCGGCTCGCGCGCTTCATCGACGACGCCGCCAACGGGTGCGAGGGTTAGCGCGACCATAAAGTCGCCGCGTCGTCGCCATCCGGGCGCCGGCGGTCGGCCACAAAAAACATGCGATTACGTATGAGTAGAGTACACTCCAGATTGAATAACAGGGACCCTGAAACATGGCGACAATTACCCTCGTAGACGACGACGAAAACATCCTCACATCGGTGTCCATGGCGCTCGAAGCAGACGGCCACAAGGTTGAGACGTTCCCGGACGGCGCGGCGGCGCTGGAACATATCTCTGCAACCCCGCCGGACCTCATCGTATCGGACATCAAGATGCCGACCATGGACGGGATGGAGCTGTTGCGCCGTGTCCGTCAGAACTCGGCGGTGCCGCTGATCTTCCTCACCTCGAAGGACGAAGAGATTGACGAGGTTCTCGGTCTCACCATGGGCGCCGACGATTACGTGAAAAAGCCGTTTTCGCAGCGCCTTTTGATTGAGCGCGTGAAGGCGGTTCTGCGCCGGAACCAGGCCAGTGAAACGCCGACGGAGGAAGAAGAAAAGAAGATCCTGCGGCGCGGCAGCCTGACCCTCGACCCGATGCGCCACGCCTGCCTGTGGCAGGAACAGCCCGTGACGCTGACGGTGACGGAATTCCTGATCCTTCAGTCGCTGGCGCAGCGACCGGGGTTTGTGAAAAGCCGCGACCAGCTGATGGACGCCGCCTATGACGATCAGGTCTATGTGGACGACCGCACCATCGACAGCCATATCAAACGTATCCGGAAGAAATTCCGCGTCGTCGACAAGGAATTCGATTCCATCGAAACGCTTTATGGCGTCGGCTACAAATATAATGACGCATAACGACTGATGACGGCGGCGGTGGGCACGGTGCGGGCGAAGCGCGCGCGGGTCGCGTTATCGCGCCTGACCCTGACGATTGTGCTCGCCAACCTGATTGGCCTCGTGATCTTGCTGCTGGGCTCGTTTGCGCTGACGCAGTACCGCGACGGTCTTGTCGAAGCGAAGTTGGAGGGCGTGCGCGCGCAGGCGCAGATCATCGCTGATGTCCTCGGCCAGGTCGCCATTGACGAAACCTCCTGTCAGCCGGTCGAGGCGACGGACGTTGAGCGCGACGATGGCGGCGCGACCTTGTGTTCCCTGTCGCTCAGCCAGGGCGAAGTGAAAGAAGTCTTCAACCGGGTCTGGGACAGTTTCGAAGGGCGCGTGCGCATTTTTAACGCGCCGCAAACGTTCCGCGACCCGCCGGTCACCAATGCGGCCGATCTCCTGATCGAAGACGTTGTGTTGCGCGCTGACGAAATCATTTCCGAAGAGCTGCCGCCCATCGGCGTCGATGTGCGCCGGGAGATATTCCGTGAACGCAATGTCTGGCGCGCGGTCGTTTCATTCTTTTCGCGCAACTACCGGGCCGAGGCGGCCGAACGCACGGTCGAGGCGGAACTGAATGCGGCGCTTGCGTCTTCGCCCTTTGCGGAAGACCGCGGCGCCACCTCAGTGCGCATCAACGAGGAAGGCGAACTCGTCGCATCGGTCTCGGTGCCGATCCGCCGGGTGCAGGCGATTTATGGCATGGTCACGGCTGAAATCGGCGGGATTGACGACCTCGTGGAGGAGGCGCGTCTTGCGATCATTCCGTTTTTCGGGCTCGCCTGCGCGGCCGCGATCCTGTCGTCGCTGCTATTGACGACGATGATCGCACAACCGATCCGGCAGCTGGCGATTGGCGCGGACCGGGTTCGCGAAGGTATCGTCAAAGCTGGGCGCGCGCGCATTCCGGATTTTACGCGGCGTAAGGACGAAATTGGTGAACTGTCCGGCTCCTTGAAATCCATGACGCAGGCGATTTATGCGCGGATCGACGCCATCGAAAGCTTTGCGGCCGACGTCGCCCATGAGTTGAAAAACCCGTTGACGTCGATCCGCAGCGCCTCTGAGACCCTGGAGATCGCCAAAACGCCGGAGGCGCAGGCCAAGCTGATGGCGGTTATCCAGAACGACGTCGCGCGTATGGACCGGCTGATTACCGATATCTCGAACGCCTCGCGCCTTGACGCCGAGCTTGCGCGCGAGACGCGCGAAGCGGTCGACCTCGTGCGGATGATCGCCGACATCGTCAAGCTTTACTGCGACCTTGAGAAGGAGGGCGAGGTGCGTGTCTTGTTCGTACCGGCGCCGCAGGCTGTGTTCGTTCTTGGCAATCCATCCGCCCTCGGACAAGTTGTGCGTAACCTGATCGACAATGCAAGGTCTTTCAGCCCGTCCGGTGGCGAGGTGCGTGTGACGCTCGATCCGCCGACCCAGCGGATGGATTTTGCGCGCATCATTGTGGACGATGACGGCCCCGGCATCCCGCCCGACACGCTCGAAAAGGTTTTTTCAAGGTTTTATACCAAGCGCCCCAAAGGCGCCGATTTCGGTAACAACTCCGGTCTTGGGCTTGCGATTTCCCGGCAGATCGTCAATTCCCATGGCGGGCGTATTTACGCCGAAAATCGCTATCGCGCCGGCGGACCGGACGATGAGGACGCGGAAATCGCCGGCGCACGGTTCGTGATCGAGTTGCCGATCGATTGATATTGGGCGTTTCGCGACGTTTCGCCACGAAAACTGGCGCCACTTTTTCCGCACACGCTCTGGACAAACGCCACGCATCGCGCACCATATACGCCAGTGAAACAGGACGGACACATGTCATGATCGGATTGGTGGTGGTCACCCATGGCCGGCTCGCCGAAGAGTTTTTGTCGGCGGCCGAGCATGTTGTCGGCCCGCAGGAGCAGGTGAAGTCGGTCTCCATCGGCCCCGATGACGATATGGAAAAGCGGCGCGAGGATATTCTCGCGGCGGCGCAGGCGGTCGATGGCGGGGACGGCGTCATCATTTTGACCGATATGTTCGGCGGCACGCCCTCCAACCTCGCGATCGCCGTGATGGAAAAAGCGAACGCCGAGGTCGTCGCGGGCGTCAATCTGCCGATGCTGATAAAACTTGCGACGGTGCGCATTGACGGCGATCTCGCGGAAGCGGTGAAGGCTGCGCACGAAGCTGGACGCAAATACATCAATGTCGCATCCTGGGTGTTGTCGGGCGAAACGCCGGAGTAAAGGACGTCGTCGGCCGGAACGCGCCGCAAGGGGGGCGTGTTCTTCGGGAAGCTGGTGTGCGTCAGGTCATGATGATGAGGGAAGAAGCCGGCTCATAAGCCGCGCCGCAGGGAGGCAGCTATCGCAATCGGAAATCTCGCCGAGCTTTGGCTCGGGCTCTTGCGCATTCCAAGCCGTTTCGATTGATCGCGGCGGTCAAGCAATGTCCGACCCCATCAGCAAAACCGTGCGTATCTGTAACCGGCTGGGGTTGCACGCGCGCGCGTCGGCAAAGTTCTGCAAACTCGCAACGGCCTATGACGCCGATATCACCGTTACCAAAGACGGCTATCAGGTGCGCGGCGATTCTGTTCTCGACCTGTTGATGTTGACCGCGCATCAGGGCGTCGACATCGAGATTGTCGCCACAGGTCCGCAAGCCGCCGATGCGGTCGATGCGCTCGTGCGTCTCGTCGAGCATCGCTTCGGTGAGGCGGATTAAAGTCTTTCTCGACAACGAACCGAGCCCGCTTTGTCTTGGAAACGCTCTATAGCGCCGTTTGCATTCCTGGTGAGTCACGCAAACGGCTCTACGTATTTGATTGCGCGGGTTGCGACGCAGTTGATGGAGGTGGAACCGTCAACCGGTGGTGACCACTTTTGCGCGACACGCGCTAAGCTGTGGGGTTTCCTTCGAGGGTGGTGACGGTCACGGACTGCCCGTCGCGCAGGCGCTCCCCGCCGCGGATCACCACCGTATCGCCCGGCGCGATATCGCCGACAACCTCGATAAAGTCGCCTTCGGCCGCGCCCGTTTCCACATCGACCTGACGCGCGACGCCTTCGGCGTTCACGGTGAAAACGCTGATGCGATCAGCACGCAGAATAAGCGCGTCGCGTGGTACGGCGGTGACGCGCCGGGCGCGCGCCGCCGGCATCTGCACGCGCACGGCGGAGCCGATATACCAGTCCGACGATGGCAGTTCGATGCGCAGTTCGAGCATGCGGCTGAGTGCGTCGCCGACCGGTACGATGGCGCGGACTGTGCCCTGAACGACTTCGGCGCCGTTCTGGATCGGGATTTCGGCGCCGGGCGCAATGTTGCGCGCAAGACCTGCAGGCGCGCGCGCCGTTACTTCAAGCCCGCGCGTGTCTACAAGGCGGATGAGCTCCGTACCCGGAACGGCGAACTCGCCGATCTGCGATTCCTGTGAAACGATGCGGCCGGCGAACGGCGCTTTGACTTCCGTCCGCTCAAGATTGACGGCGGCCTGACGCATGGCGACGCGCGCCTGCGCCAGCGCCTGGCGGGCCTCGTCGCGATTGGCGCGCATTTCATCGAGCGCCGCTTCGGATTCGCCGGCGTCCTCGCCGAGATCGACAAAGCGTTTGTAAAGCGCCGACTGATAATCCGCTCGGGCTGCAAGCCGGCGCATCTCCGCTTCGGCGTTGTCGCGCTGGAAGACGGCGTCCGCCTGCTCCAGCCGCGCGATTACGTCGCCGGCTTCGACTTCCTCGCCGATATCGGCGACCCATTCGATCTTGCCGGTTGTCGCCGCCGCCACCAGGCTGTCGCGGGTCGAGACGACCGATCCCGGCGTTTCTGAGCGCGGCGCAAGTTCGCGTCCGACAGCGCTTGCCGTTGCAACGGCGGCGGGGGGCGGTCCGGCCTGCGCCGCGGCGGTGTTTTCCGCCGCTGCGCCCGCCTGTTCGCTGCCAAACATGAATGCCGCGCCGCCCGCGACAACTAAAAACGCCGCGGCGCCGCCTGCCAGTATGAGATTACGTTTCATGATCCGTACCCGTTCCCAAGTGTTATTCCGCCGGCTGGAGAAGCGGCCCGCGTGGGGCAGTCGCTCTCGCCGGTTCAGAGCCGAGCTGCAGGAGCGCCGGCAGAAGAAAGAGAGTGAAAATTGTCGAGACCGCCATGCCGCCCACGATGACGGTGGAGAGGCCGCGATAAATGAGGCTGCCCGCGCCGGGCGACAGGACGAGCGGCAGCATCCCCATGAGAGATGTCGACGTCGACATGAAAATGGGGCGTATACGAAGCGCTAGCGCCTCGCGCACAGCCTCGGGGCGTGACTTTCCGTTCGCTTCTGAGGCGCGCGTCTGGGCGACCAGAAGGATCGCGTTGTTCACGACGAGCCCGAGCAATATGATGAAGCCGATCATGCCAAGAAGATCGAGGGGTAGGGGCGTTAACATATTAACGATCTGTATGGCGAGAATGCCGCCGACCGTCGCCATGGGCAGCGTGATGATGACGAAGGCTGAGTCCTTCACCGACTTAAAGAGCGCCGCCATGATGAGGAAGAGAATGGCGATGGCGAGAAGGAAATTCGCGCCGAGATTTTTTACTGCGCGCGCGAGGCTGTCAGCGTCGCCGCCCCATTTGATGGTCGCATTTGGCGGCAGGGCTTCGTAAAGCCTTTTCTCGGCGTTTTGCTTGAGGCTGTTTACGGCGGGGCCGAGGGCGACGCCCTCAGGCGGCGTAATGCCGAGCGTAATGGTGCGGCGCGCATTGATGCGGCGCAGTCGCTGCGGGCCAACCCCGCGGGCGATAGTGACAAGCTCCCCAAGGGGGACGACCGCGCCCGTCGGTGTCGCAATCGGCGCCGTGTCGAGATATTCAGGCTCCGTCCATTCGGCGGCTTTGAGATAGATGTCGAGGCGGCCGTCTTCGTGGAAGAACTCGCCAAGCCACTGACCGTCGCCGAGCGCGCGGACGGCGCGGGCGACGGCGTCCCGTGTGAGGCCAACTTCTGCGATGCGTCGGTCGTTGGGGATGAGGCGGATTTCGGGCGTGACGATCTGCGGATCGGGGTTGGGCCAGATCTGCGCGCCGGGGAGCGCCTCCTGGACGATGTCGACGGCCGCCGGCACGGCGGCGCCGAGAGCGTCGAAATCAGCCGCCTGAAGCTCCAGGCTGATTGATCCGTCTGCGCCCCAATTGCCGAAGAGATCGCCTTGTTGTGCAAAAACGCGCGTGTCCGGAAAACCGGCGAGAATTTCCTCGTTGACGATCTTCACCATCTCTTCGATGCGCGACTGATCGTTGATCCGGATGCCGGTGTTAGATCCAAATGGGCCTGTGTAAAGATAATAGTTACGCAGCGAGGGTTCTTTTTCGCCGGTGAGGTAAGGTTCAAGACGCTCGACGACGACTTCGGCGAATTCCTCGCGCAGCATGTCTTTGCTCGCGCCCGACGGAAAGCCGATAAACGCGTCAACGGCGTCGCGTTTTACCGGTGGTAGATAGTTCAGCTGCGGCCACAGCAGGAATGAAACGGCGATGGGAACGACGGTGAGACCGCCGACGACCGCAAGCCGGCGCGGATTGGTCGCTGTCGCCGACATGATTGTGTCGGCGATGCGTTGGGCGAAACGCGGGCGCTCATTGGCGCTCGATGCATTGCGCGGTTTCTTCTCGGATTTGATGTAGAGGCGTGCGCCCGTGGGCAGGAACGTGACCGCTACGATCAGGCTGAATGAAACGGCAATGGCGATGGTCAGCGCCAGATCGGCGAAGAGCTGGCCCTCGACGTCTTCAAAAAACATGATCGGTATAAAGATCGCCACCGTCGTGACCGTCGAGGCGAAGAGCGCGCCGAAAACCTGTCCGACGGCGGCTTCCGCCGCCTCGAACGGTGAGCGGCCTTCTTCGCGCAGGCGCACGAAATTTTCCATGACCACAATCGCCGCGTCGAGCACCATGCCGGTCGCGAAGGCAAGACCCGCCAGCGAAATCACGTTGATGGAGCGTCCGGTCATGTTGAGGACGACAATGGTCGCCATCAGGCAGATCGGGATGGCGGCCGCGATAACGAGGGTCGCTGCGGTGCGCCGCAAAAACAGCCACAAAGCGCCGACGGCCAGTATGATGCCGAGAAGCATGTTGTTGGTCAGAAGCGAAATCGCCCGTTTGATAAACACCGACGGATCGAAGCTTTTTTGGATAGTGTACCCCATTTCCGCCAGAACGCCGGCGTTCAACTCATCGATTACCTCCGTCAGGCCGTCGATGGCTTCGAGGGTGTTTGAGCCCGGTTCTCGGAAAACGCGCATGCCGATGGCGGGATTGCCGTTCTGCACCACAACGCCGTTCGCGTCGTCGGGACCCACATTGACCTTGGCGATGTCGCCGAGCCGCACAGGCGCGCCGTCGCGCCAGGCGAGAATGGTTTCTTCCAGCTGCGCGGCGTCGAAACGGCCTTCAAACCGTAATGTATAATTGCGTCGCCCGACTTCGACGGACCCGCCCGTCACGTCCGTCGAGCGGTTCACATTAGCGGCGATGTCATCGACGGTGACGCCGAGTTGTGCGGCCAGGAACGGGTCGAACTCGATACGGACGATTTTCTCGCCGTCGTCGGAATTCACGTCGACGGCGGCGACGCCCGGCACCGCCTCGATTTCCGGTGCGATGCGGCTTTCGGCGAATTCAGAGAGGCTGAGGTCGGCGTTCTGGTTGTTGGGAAGGCGCTGCAGGAACAGGAAAATCAGCGTTTCGCCGCTGTCGCCGCCGCCGCCGATATTGACGCGCGGACGCTCCGCTTCGGCAGGCAGACCACGCACCCGCTGAAGGCGCGAGTTCACCTCGGTGAAGGCGCTGTCCATATCCGTCCCGAGATTGAATTCGAGATTGATCCAGACGTCGCCCTGGTTCGACCAGGACTGCATTTTCGTCATGCCCGGAATGCCGCGCAGTTCGCGTTCGATAGGTTCGGTGATCTCGCTTTCGATCTCGCGAGGCGAGGCGGCGCGCCAGGCCGTCCAGACGCTGATTTGCGGTCGTTCGATGGTCGGAAAAAGCTGCACCGGCAAGCGGTTGATCGACAGTATGCCGAGCAATGTCACGATGGCGAGGACGACGCCCGCGGCGGCGGGGTTTTTAAGGCAAATGCGCGTCAGTCCCATGATTGACGTCTCCTAAAGCGTTTCCAGGCGAAGTGCGTGGTTGCTGGCTCCCCTCCAGCAGCAGCCGTCGGGAAACGCGTAAAAACAAAGGCCTAAAGCAACGAAGCGATTCTGATTGCAGCGAAGTTGCTCTAGAAGTGCTACAATTGTGCTAGGCGACAGTCGCGCTTTTCCGAGTGAGATGCATCCGCTTATCGATAAGACGCCGCGATGATGCGACAAACGGGGATTGAATAGTTACGGCTCTATTAACGACTTGGGGGCCGGCGGCGGGCCACAGGTTTTTTGCGCCAAGAGAGCGGGCGCCGCATAGACGCATCGGGCGCACGCTGCGGCGCCTGACGCGTTATCGATTTCAGGTTTTCGTTTGGGTTGTTTATGTCGGTTGTTTGTGGCCGGCGCGGCGCCCGGTTTTTATTCGGCGATTTTAAAGTTGCCGGCTTTCGCGATCAAAGTGCTTATCGAGATTCTTTTGCGCTTTGTGCAGCCGTTTCATTTCCTGATTATATTGTTTGTTGGCGGCGGCCATGGCGTCGTTGCGCCAGGCGACAATGTCATCGGGAATAACATTGCCGGCGACACCGTCTACGCGCTTTTCCCAGTCGCGTTCGATTTTATCGATCATTTCGTTGGCGCGTCGTTCGGCGCGCTCAATCGCGCGGTCTATCCGCTCAGCCGCGCGTTCACGGTTGCGAGCGTTTCGTTCTTTGGCGTGTTCTGCTGCGTCAGCGGCGCGTTCGCGTTCCTGCTCTGCGCGCTCGCGGGCTCTTTCTGCGGCTTTATCCTGGCGTTCACGCGCGCGCTCGAGACGCTCGCGTTCTCGCTCAGCTTTTTCACGTTCGCGTTCGCCTTTCTCTCGCGCCTTTTCTGCGCGTTCGCGCGCGCGCTCCGCTTTTTCGCGTGCACGCTCGGCGCGTTTGCGTTCCCGTTCAGCTTTTTTGCGCGCTTCTTCGGACGCTGCTTTGGCGTTGTCTGTTTGCGCCTGGCGCCTGGCGGTTTCTGCGCGGGCGCGAGCTGACGCGTGCGCATGTGCTTCGGCTTCTGCGTGGGCGGCGTTGCGTGCGGCGTTCGCTTCCGCATGAGCGCGGCGCATCTCCGCGAGCGCGCGCGCATGCGCTTCTTTTGTTTCTTGCATGGTTTCGCGCGCGCGCTTGATTGCATCTTCGCGCAGTTTCTCAAGGTCTTTCGCCTTGAGGGCCGGGGTGGTGTCTCCCTTCAACGTCAGAGCATATCCGTACTCTGTTCCGTATACTGTCATTTTATCACCGAGACCGGCGAGCTTGGGCGCCTCGATAACGATCCCTTCGAGTTCCTCAGACAGCGCCGCTGCGAGATCTTCGAGGCGGGGGTCCTCGGCGACCGGGGGGCGGGATTTTAAATCGCGGAAAGCGTTGCGCAGCTTATTGTCGATTTTATCGAGATCGATCGAAAGGCCGTGCTCAAACGTTTCTCCGAGGAGGTTGTGCGGTGCGCCGTCGGCGCCGGGCGCAGCGGGAGAGGCGATGTTCGCTTTAAGATCGACAAGGGGAGTGGATGCGGCGAGCGGCGCAGGCGCTGGTAGAGGCGGCGCGGCTACAACGGGCGCCGCGTCGACCGACAAACCATTCTGCAAGACTTCAAAATGCAGCATGGGGACAGTCACCGCGCCGCTGGAGCCCACATAGCCGATGGTTTTGCCAGTATCGACGATCTGGCCTTTTTTGACGATGAAGCTGTCTAGATGCGAGTAGCGTGTAACGAGCCCTGCGCCATGGTCGATGACGACGACCTTGCCCCAGGCCGGCTGCCCGCGGTAGCGACTGGTGGCGTCGATGACTTTTCCGGGGCCGGCGGCGCGCACGATTGCGCCGCGCTGGGTTTTGATATCGATGCCGTCGCCTTTGCCGCCACGGGCGCCGGGGCCGTAGAACTCAAGCGTTACTTTGCCCGCCACCGGAGAGAGCGGCAGGACATCGACCGGCGCTGGCGCAACCGCAAAAGCAGCCTGTGCAAAGGCGAGGGCGCCGGCGATTGCGGCGGAAGCCGCAAGGCCGATTTTACTGCGTAGACTGATGAACGGACCTGCCGCGCCCGAGAGGATCGCGTCAAGGCGCGCGCGGCGTGACTTTTTATCGAACGGCGTGAAGGTGGGCGCGAATTCCTGTCCAATGAGGCGCGCGTCGCGCTGATGGTGAGCGGCGAAGCGAAGCCCCTCAAGGAAACAGGCTGCATATCGGCGCCGGCTTGCGCCATGGCTGACGACCAGCGCATCCGCCGCCTGTTCTGCGGCAAGGTTCGCGCGCGCTGCAATGTGGCGCATGAACGGGTTGAACCAGAACACGGCCTTAACCGCCGCGCAGAGCGCAAACAGGCTCGTATCGCCGCGCTTGATATGCGCCATTTCATGGGCGCCCATAAGGATCGCGTCGTCGAGGCTGACGCGTTCCAGAAGATCCGTCGGCATCAGGACCGACTGGCGGAAAATGCCGTAAACGCAAACGCTCGATATGGTGTCGCTGTAAAGATAGTTCGGCCGGCGCGTAACCCCTATGCGATGCCGCCAGGCTTCCATGCCGGCGACAAGGCGCGGTTCATCGATGTCGTATGCGTAGCGGATACGATGAGAAAAATGCACCATGCGCAAAAGGCCGAGCAGCAGGAACAGCAAAAAACCGTAAAAGTATAAGAGCGCCGCCGCTTCGAACATTTCCGCAAGTCCGATGGCCGGCGCTGCGACGGCGGCGTCGAATGCTGGCGCAGCGGCGAGCGGTTCAAAAACCGGTTGCGCGATGGGCGCCGGCGCGGCGTCTGGCGCGCGCCTCAACGACCAGCCGAAAACGGCGGCGATGGGCGCAAAGAGCGCCGGCGCCGCTGCGATGGTTAAGGCCGCCGGCCAGATCTTGTCGTCACCGGGGCGCCGGTCGGCGCCATGATCGCCCGCCAGTTTGTGCGCAGCGAAAAAAACCAGCGGCGCCCAGATCATCGACGCCAGAAGGCAAATGAAAAACGGCTCAATCACATCGTAGGTCATTGATCCGCCTCCTGATCGTCGGCGTTTCGGAGAACCTCTTCGAGTTCAGCGAGTTCTGCGTCGTCAAGGAGTTTCGATTCCGCGAAAAGCGCGGCTGCGGGCGGCGCCTCGAGCTCCATGACCCGCGCGGAGAAGTCCGCGATCATTTTCCCCAGCAAGGCGACCTTGCCCACCTCTGCCGAATAGACGTTCGCCGCGCCCGCCGGCGCTTTCGATATCAGCCCCTTTTCGTTCATGCGTTCGAGGACCGTGCGCACCGTGGAGTAGGACCAGTCGAATTTGCGCTCGATGGCGCTGTGGATGTCGCGCGCGGTCAACTCGTCCGCCGACCAGAGCAGCTTCAGGATCGCAAGTTCCGGTTTTGTCGGGTCTGAATTTTTGGGCTCGCCCATGAACCGCTCCCTCCAGCGTCTCCCAGGAGTAACATGAACGCGCTCGCAGAGCGGCGAAAACGCCCCATTAATGCGCATCCGGTGATGCGCAACAGCACAGCAATCACCGAACGGATAGTTCTGTTACAAGTGTCGCGAGAATAGCGCGATGTGACAGTTGTAGCAATACAAAAATTGCTCCGTCGGCTATCCTTGCGGCGAAGCGCGCCAGGCTTGCGACGAAGCGATTGAGGAATTCTCTACCGGCTGTTTGTTGTCTGCGAACGGGCGGGCTTTCAGCGCCCGCCCGCCCCGAGGCTTTTAGCCTGTCGGCATATGCGCCGGACGGCGCTTCCGGCGCGCAACGCCGAGGGTGGCGAGGCCGGCGAGGAACAAGGGAAGCGCGGCCGGAAGCGGCACTTCGTTTACGGCTGAAAAGTTTAGATAGCCCGCGCCCACATCGGCGCTGCCGTCGCGCACGAATATCGAGAATGTGTGCGTGCCGGCGGAGAGGAATAGGCTGAACCGCTCGCCAAGGAACAAACCGCCGGGCGTTGTTTCGGAATCCCAGGGAATGACATTTCCGTCAAAAATGAGGTCGAACGCGTCGCCCGGGTCAAACCCGTCGATCGCCGCGACCAGCCCGAGAACCGTGTCGTTTGCGACGGTGATTTGCCATTGAGGATCGAACGTATCGATCCCGCCGCCGCCCGGTAAGCCGATTGAGTCGATCTGCGCGCCCGCGCCGTCCCAGAAAAACCGCTGATCGATCCCTTGACTGTCGAGACCGGTCGCTGGATCGACGACCACGGGCGCCGCATTCGCAGAAAACGACAACAGCCCGGCAAGCGCCATGGCCGCCAGTGCGCAAACTGATTTCTTCATTAGATACCCCTAACTATTACCTCACTAAACGAAGTAGAAAGTAGCCGTCAGGGCATGTTATCGACAAGTAAAAATTAACTTTAATCAATAAAATACAAGTAATTACCAAATAAAGTTGCGATTTTCAAAAGTGCGGTTTCGAAAAACCATACGCCGGCTGACTTATTACGATCCATAAAGCGAATCGGCGCCGGAAGGGAAGGGCGAAAAACGGGGTAAGAAAGGCAGCGCGCGTTCGGGTGACGAGGATGTCGGGAATTCGCCAAAAAGTGATATTGCGGTTTGGAATCCGAATGTCAGGAAAGCGCGACGAACCGTCATCCTCGCCCGGTCGTTGGCGCCCGACACGCCCGTTTCGCCTGAGACTTCGACCTAGTCAAGTTGTTAGGAAGGCCGGTTTCAGGCTGATACTCGAAGAAAGACATTTGCCGACTAAGCAAGCATCTTGGCGCGATCCTTCAATAGCGCGGCCGTACTCCAAGATATGTTCGTCGCAGCCCTGAGTTCAGCACCGAGAGAATCTTCTTACGCCATGACGTATGCAAAGGCAGCAGTTTTTATCGCCGTTTTCGCCGGCTTGGGCGGATGCGCCAGTCTACGAACGGATGGCGAAATAGAGGTTGGGTCAGCACCGATATGTGCACCCGGCGTTGATCTCGGCGCTACGCGCGTACTCCTGACGACCGATTGGAGGTCCGATCAGAAAGCACCGATCGAGCGCGAGCGCATGGCGAGAGACATCATTCGAGCCGTATTTCAAGACCTTCCGTGTGGTCGCTATGCGCGGGACGACGCCGGCGGCAAGAACGCCGTCGATACGCTAGTCGAAATCACACTGCGGGAATTCGGCCCAGAACTTGTTCTCTCGGTTCCTGTTCTCTGGTCCACGAACACCGACGTCGACGCGACGATTCGCGTCACAGACGTTGGCTCGGGCGGATTGAGATTCGCCGCCTCCGAGCGCCGAAAAGAGGGCGGCGCATTTGCAGTAAAATCGCTCTCTGACGTACCCGCCACATTTAAAAATCTGCTGACAGACTGGATCGGCGAGGACGGTTAGCGGTCTTAACTTTGAACGTGCTGTGCCGGCGGCAACTGAAATCAGAGCAATCAAATAGGTAAGAGTTTTATGAAGAACAGAAATGTACTCTCTGCGACATGTGCGGTTTTCTTGCTAAGCGCATGTGCAACGACATCCGAGCAATCTTCGGTCTTGGGGCTCGGCTGCACGAAGCCGGACACGGGCATTGCCGTACGCGACCAGAATGCGATGGGTGCGCGTCTATTATATGTGGACGGATCGATCCTGCGGTATCGCGACGCCTGTGGCGCGCAGATCTTCGCGTTCGACGGCGCGAGATTGCGGAACCACGATCTTCGGGGCTCGTCTGTCTACTACTTCGACGGCGATACAGTCCGCTCCTACAACGCTACGGGAGCGCGCCTCATCCGTTTTGACGGCCCGACTCTGCGGGCGTCGGTGCGATCCGGCACCGCCCTCTATTACTTCGACGGCCGCGCACTGCGCTACCGGAATTCGGGCGGCGCGATTATCGCTTATTTCGATCAACCTGTTGAGCGTTGGGCCGCGATCGCGGTGCTCGCGGAAAAAGGGCTAATGCCGTCATGAGCCCCAACGATACGCGGTTGCTCTCGGTGGAGAGAATGTCACGTACAATGAATACCGCCCGGAGTCGCCGCTATGGCGCCTTGTCCCTTGCCGCGTTTGGCGTCGCTTGCGCTTGTGTCGGGCTGATCTCGTTCGAGCTACCAACTGACATCGTTTCAGAAACGGGAATTCAACTGCATCAGCTCAAGACGCTGTCGATCATTCAGGTGACTTTTCTAACGCTGACATGGGACGAATGATCTCTTCGCGCCCCATTCTTACGCCTTATGGAAACGCGCTCGATTGGCTGAGGCTTGTCTGAAAACCCTACCCTCCGCTGGTCACCTAGAAATGATGGGCTGCATTCCCGCCCTGGTCGCGGAGGTCATCTCTGATCCTTCACTGGGAAAGGAAGAAAGCTCATGATCAATACAGCTATATCGCTACGATGCGTTTGGATGTTGCCTTTCCTGTGTGCGACAGGCGCATGCACGACATCAAAGCCAATTGAGACGGACATTAAAATCGATGCGGAGCCCTGTACGGTTTTTGAAGTTCTTGCGGACTTTGATCGCTATCCCGAATGGAACCCTTATCATATTCGCGTCAATGGGACTTTGGAGGTCGGTGCGCCGCTGGAGGTTCGGGTATCCCGGCCTGACGGCAAGGTGGTCGACGTTCCGCATGTTCGCCTGCTGGAGGTCGAGCCCTGTCGAACACTGGTCTGGGGCGGCGGAGTATCGGGCGTTTTTCGCGGCGAACACAGATTTGATTTAGTGCCTGGACCAGCCAACATCACAAAGCTTTCGCATACGGAGCGCTTCAGCGGACTGTTTATTGGTTTTGCCGACCTGCCCGTAGACGTCCTGACGCAAGGCTATGAGGAAATGAATGCAGCTCTCAAATCCTACATCGAGGCGGCGGTCACCGAGAATGCGCCACTTAGGTAAGTCCTCCTTCCGAAGACCTGACCGGGCAAAGACGGAGTGGCGGTCATGCAATCATCAACGCATAAGGCCCGGCTTCGCTTATTGGCGCTGGCCGTTTGATTGAGTATAGACCGTAGACAACAAAAAACCGCGCTAGCTGCATTGCACCCTCGGAGCTATGTAAAAGTATATTTGCTAATTCTTTTATTTTTGTTCGATATGTTCTGAATCATATTTCTGATAAAGCTGTTTTCGTGTCTGAATCTTTCGCCAATACGACGCTTACCGCCTTGGTCTTTGACGTGTTGTCGGAGATCGACACATCGCTGGTTCCAGCCGACTTTCGAAGACCCGACCAATTCGCAAAGGCGGCTCATCGCGCCAGCGAAAAAGGTGCGCTCCTGGAGCACGCTTTCGACGCCGGCGGCGCGAGGCCTCTTTTGGCTGTCGGGCGCGAGCTTGCAAGAGTGCAAGATATGCCTGTTCTTCAGGTCCTACTCAATTCATCGAAGCCTTCACTCATGGCAGAGAAATGGGCCCGTCTGGAGGAGTATCATCATTCAAGCCATCGGACGCATATTGACTGCACGGATGAAGATACTTGGGCCTGCGCTCGCTTTTCGACTACGGGCATTACGCCGTCGACGCCCTTCAATTGCCTCATATTCGGTCTGCAGACGGGGCTGCTTCGCCTATTCAATTGCGGCGCTGTGGTCGGTCACGCGGAAGACCTGACCGATTCAGGAAACGAGGACATTCGTGAGATTATCCGCCCCAAAACCCTAAATCGGTGGGAGATTTCCTGGCGCACGACGCCGCCTCAACTTACAGATGACGCCTTTCTCGAGTCCGATGCGCCTTTGCTCAAACGCTTAAGCCATCTTCTCTTAGAAGACCTCGGGCGTGTCTGGCGTCTGGAGACGGCAGCGCGCGCGCTGGCGCAGTCTCCACGCAGCCTCCAACGTCGCCTTTCAGCGTCCGGCCATACCTTTTCAAGCGTGTTGCGCGGGGCGAGAACGGCACAAGCGAGCCAATTGCTGCGGCAGACTGGTTGGGCGCTCTCTGACATTGGCTACGCCTGCGGATATGCCGACCAGGCTCATTTCCAAAGGGATTTTCGACGCGCCGTGAATATGACGCCGAAAACCTTTCGGGACGTGAGTCGGCTGCAGACGGCGAATGACGTATACTGAATTTTCAAACCTGCTCCATAACGGCGGGCCGACCACCATGGGGGACCGGTGTGATAAATGCGGCGCAAAAAACGCCCCGCCGCCACGTCCCAGGGTTCTAAAAACGGAGGCCAATAGAAACGCCATGTCCAACGTAATCTGAGTCAACGTTGTCTCCATCCGCGATGGCGCGGAAATACCTGTACTCCAGAAACGTCGAGAGCCGATCGGAGTGATGGAACCTCAAGCCGCCGCCGACTTGAAAAGCAGGCGCGTTATCAACGGTCTTGAAATCGTCGTTTTCGAGAACCGTGCGCAATCGCGCATAGCCAGCCCCCAAGTTCATAAAAGGACTGACCGCACCTTCACCAATTCCGCTGTGCTCGTAATCAGCGTTGAGCATCGCGGACATCACGCTTGTTCGGCCGGACCTTTCTTCGTTTGTGCCAACAAATTGGTTGTCCCCTGAAACGTCGAACCCGTTCCGGCGATATGCTAGTTCAAGCCCATAGGTAAGACCCGAGCGCGCCGCGCTCGATATGCCGCCTCCAACGACAAAACCATGTTTCTCATCTGCGTCAGCAGAGCGTTCCATCATATCGACAACTTCGCCGTTCAGTTGGTCTGTCACCGCTTGACTGTTGATTCGGTTTTCCGCGCCGAAGATCGTGAACCTTAGGTCTTCTGCGTTTGCGGTTGACGAAAGATACGATGTTGCAGTCGCAACAATTAATGCGACGGAGCACTTACGCTTATTCATAGCTTTTCTCTGCTTCTAGAATGACATGCATCGCAAACGAAAAGCGATGGGTCGCAAGCGGCAAAGCTAGGACCAGCGATACCTAAGGTATTGAACGAACGCGCCGAATTTCAAAGTTCATTTCGAAGGCATAGAGACAATTCTCGTTGATCGATTGAGTATGCGTTGCTCTCCCCGAAGCGGGCTGGTACAGCGTGCTGAGAGACGTACTTTTACGTGCAAGCAAAAGGGGTATTGGCGCTCGCTGAAACTATCGAGCTTCAAATAGCGGTTGCGCCAATTCGGACAATAAGAATTCAGTTTGCAAACGTCTGCCTTGGAGGGAAATCTGCCTTTCGATTGCGCCCTTACGAATGACTACTTCGGGCCGATTGTGTTGAAAAAGTTCTGAGTTTTCGTTGCAAATCGTGGTTCCCTGATTTTTGTGTCAGGTATGGAGCGGTTTGATGATGGGGGATCGTCTGAGCGGTCAGGAGGAGCTTTTCTACAACTTCTCGCTTGAGCGTTTTGTTCCCAACGATCACATTCTTCGATCCATTGATCGGTTTATCGATCTTGAAAGCGTGCGTGTTCGCCTCAAGCCTTATTACAGCGAGACTGGTCGTCCATCGGTTTGCCCTGAGTTGATGATCCGGATGCTGTTGGTCGGTTATCTCTTCGGCATTCGATCTGAGCGGCGGCTTTGCGAAGAGGTTCACGTCAATCTTGCCTATCGTTGGTTTTGTCGCCTTGGACTGGACGGCGCCGTCCCTGATCATTCAACCTTTTCCAAAGCCCGGCACGGTCGCTTCCGAGATTCCGATTTGTTCCGCCAACTCTTCGATGAAGTTGTCGAGATGTGTTTGGCCGAAGGCCTTGTTGGCGGCGAAGGCTTCGCCGTGGACGGCAGCTTGATCAAAGCTGATGCTGATCGCCGGAAAGGGCCGACCGGCGAAGAAGGCTTGCCCAAAGGTAAAACCAGCCGGGCGATCACAGAATATCTGGCGACATTGGATGATGCGGCGTTCGGCGCGGCAACCAAAGTGACGCCGAAGTTTTTGTCTAAAACAGACCCGGCGGCGCGGTATACCGGCGCCCATCGCGGGCCGGGCTTTTACGCCTATACCTGCAACTATATGATCGACAACGAGAACGCCGTCATTGTCGATGTCGAAGCGACATCCGCTATTCGGCAGGCTGAATGCACCGCCGCCAAGCGGATGCTCAATCGAACCGAAGAGCGACATGGACTTTATCCGGCGCGGCTTGCGGCGGATACCGGCTACGGCTCAGCCGAGATGCTGGCCTGGCTTGTGGAAGACAAAGGGATTGAGCCGCACATACCCGTTTTTGAAAAGGGCTACCGCAAAGACGACAGCTTCGGACGAGACGACTTTCCCTATGATCATAAACATGATCGATATATCTGTCCGGCGGGCAAGGAGCTTCTGCAATACCGCCATGCCTCCCGCGCTGCGAAAGGCGGCAGACCCGACGCCAACGGCTTCTTTCGCTATCGCGCTCAAAAAGCCGATTGCGATGCGTGTCCGCTCAAACCGCGTTGTTGCCCAAGCCAGCCGATGAGAAAGGTTCTTCGCCATGTCCATGAGGGCGCAAGAGACATGGCCCGCGAGATCGCCAAGTCTGACGAATACATTGTATCAAGACGTGAGCGGAAGAAAGTGGAAATGCTGTTCGCGCATTTGAAACGCATATTGAAGCTCGGTCAGCTCCGATTGCGCGGCCCAACCGGCGCAAGAGACGAGTTCCACCTCGCCGCCATCGCCCAGAACCTCAGAAAACTCGCAAAACTACGACCGATCAAAACTGCGGGCGCAGTGTAAAATAACCCAAAGCAAAGGTCTTGTGGGCGCGCGCCAGATCAAAAACCGACTTCTTCAACACAATCGGCCAAAAGCCGCCGTTGGAAATTGCCGCAAACCCTCTGCGAGCTGGCCTGTTCCCACCGTATATCTTTGTGGATTGAATGTTGGTTTTGCGGCGGGTCTGTTGTAATCGTCTCGCCAGTTTTTCAAAGTTTCCGAGGCGGGGATGCAAGGCAAACCTCCATTTGGAGAGCATGATAAAATCTATCTAGGAGTCAGTTAAGTGAAGCAAACCTTCGTTGTCATTGGTGTGTTTCTCTCCTTGTTGTTTGTGTCCGGGTGTGATGGAGACGCAGCCTCAGGTCACGCGCCTGTTCCATCGCAAGATCTGCACACGATCCCGATGTCCCCGGGCGCTGTTGATCGGTGGGCTGAAGACCTGGAGTATTACAGGACTGAGCTTCCTCGCCGTCATATTGATCTCTTTCACAATCTCACGGAGCCGGAATTTAACACCGAGATAGATCGGCTGTTAAATGAGCTGCCTGAACTGAGCGAAATGCAAATTGAAGTCGCCCTGTGGCGATTGACCCAACGTATCGGCGGCGGCGCCGAAGATGGCCACACGACAGTCTATAACAGCTCAAGTCGATATACGTGGGCGCCGTTGAGGTTTGATATTATCGAAAACGAAGTACGGATCGTGGGCGCCCATGAAGGTCATGAAGCGTTGCTTGGAGCGACTGTCGTGGCTGTCGGTGAAAACACCATAGACGATGTCGTAGCGACTTTGTCTAAACTCACGCCATACACTGAAAATAGTCAATCTGCCGCTTTTCGCATATCGCGCCTGCTGGGGAATTTGGATGCGCTTCACGCACTGGGTTTCGTACCGTCGCCTGTTGAATTCCCGATTACCGTTACCGATCGAACTGGAAGCAAGCAAACTTTGCAGCTCGTTGTTCAATCAGGAGCTTCTGTTCCGGCCAGGGATGAAGAGTTCGAACGAAAATTCCCCGATCTTGGCGCGTCTCAAGCGAAGTTTTCAGAACGGCTATGGTTTCAACCGATTGAAGGTCTGCAAGCAGCGTATGTCTCTTTCGAACGCTATCCATCGCCCCCCGATATGGATCGATTTGCCAAGCAACTTGCGGATCACATCGACGCGGCCAACACGAGAAATCTGATAATTGATTTCCGTGAGAACGCCGGAGGAAATGGGTTTACCGGGCTTCGCCTGGCGGCCGGTATTCTCAACAAAGACAGTATCGATTGGCGGAATGGCGTATATGTTTTAATCGGCAAAACAACATATTCCGCCGCAATGATGAATGCCGTCAATTACAGGCAGATCTTAAACGCCAAGTTAGTTGGAGAGCCAACGGGCGGCAACCCGGTCGGATATCAAGACGCTGACGGCTTCACCTTGCCCAATTCCGGCCTCTTTGTTTCGTATTCCAAGCGGCTCTTCCGGCTACAGGACGAACCGAGCGTTGGGGTCCAACCTGATGTTCTTGTTCCGGTGACTTGGGAAGACTATCGGCAGGGAACTGACGCAGCGCTAGCGTGGATAGTGGACGATATTCGGTCGCGAAACTGAATAAAATTATAGAGCCAGAAAGTGTGCAGTTCCGTTCCTGGCCCTCGACTGTTGCTGTGATAAAGGTTTTACCGGGGCGGCCGTGATATCTATGCGTATGCGCACAATGTAAAAGTAAATTTCTCTTATTCGCGAATGCCGACCGGCAAGCCGCATATCGCGCCCTTCAATGCAAGATAACCCTCGCGTACTTCAAAGAGAACGCCAGGAAGTCCAAATTGGCGTTTGAAGCCCGTCAACTCGCGCCCGTTTTTCGCGACATAGTTGCAATTTCTTCAATCGCTTACTTGTCCTTGAAAACCAACCGCTATTTCGTCTCCCTTTGACGGCAGTCATCAAGCCGCGGCGGTCCTCGAAGGTGCGCGAGTAAATGCCGCGCCTCCGCTTAAAAAAAGCCCGAAAACAAGGTCCCGAAAAATAATTGCGCATTTACCTCCGCAATAAGCGTTAGCGCATCTTTACACTGTTCAGATTGTGCGCTAACGTCGCCTTATGACCTCATCTCAATCCACACAGAAAAGATCCACGTACCATCACGGGGACCTGGAACGGTCTCTTCTCGATGCGGCTGAAACCGAGCTCGAAACAAACGGCATTGAACGGTTCTCGCTCCGCGCAGTCGCCAAACGTGTATCGGTAAGCCCCAGTGCTCCTACTCATCACTTCGGAAATACCGATGGTTTGCTGACTGCGCTGGCGTCGCGGGGATACAGTAAGTTTATCAAGATGCAGGATAAACGCGAAAGCCGTGCGGGCGATGATCCAAAGGCTAAACTTGCCGCGTCAGGTCTGGGCTATATCGACTTTGCAAAAAAGCATCCCGCTCTCTTTCGGTTGATGTTCGCATCCGAGCGAACTGATAAGGCGAACCCAAATCTTGCGAAGGCCGCAAACGCCGCCTTCGAGAAACTCACCAAGCATATTGAGGCCATCCAGGGCGTCGATCCCCATACGAATCAAATTGCCATGGCTGACGCCCTGGCGGTTTGGGGCATCGCTCACGGCCTTGCAGATTTAACGATTTCGGAACGGTTAGGTCGTGCGACGTTTCTAGCCGGGATGAGCGACGAAGATCGCGATGAGTTCTTTAGCGATATCATCCTTAGAGGTGTATCGACACACTTGGAGAAAAAGACATGACGACCATCACCCCAGCAGAACGCCGTAAAGCATGGCAAACCATTGGCCTCTTCCTCGCCTTCACAATTACCCTAACGGCTGTTTTCGGGGGGCTCATGGTGCATCAGAGGGGCACTACGTCAATCCTGATGGCGGCCGTCATGTGGTCCCCCGGCGTCTCGGCTCTTTTGACATGCCTGCTGATGAAACGCCCCATTTCAGGCTTGCCCTGGCGGTGGGGTGGCTGGGGATGGGGGTGGTTCGCCTGGAGCTTTCCTATTGTCTACGGTCTTGCAATCTACTTACCCGTCTGGATTTACAATCTCGGTGGGAGCTCCTTTGGAAACGTCGAGACGCTTTCAGGGTGGACTGAGCAACTCCTCGGCACATCCGAACCAAATGTCATTGCCTCTTCAGCTTATCTTGTCATACTCGCGACTGCTGGCATGGTTGCTGCCGCATCGCGCGCGCTTGGCGAGGAAATAGGGTGGCGCGGCCTGCTTATCTGGGAGATGCGAAAGGTCATGCCGTTCTGGGCGGTGGGCTTGCTGTCAGGGACGATCTGGGCGGTTTGGCATTGGCCAGCTATTCTGTTTACAGACTATAATGCAGGAACCGGCAGTTTTCTGCTGCAAGTATTCATCTTCACCATGGCAATCATGCCGCAGGGCATCGTGTACGCATACGTCACGTTCCGATCCGAGAGCCTGTGGCCGGCCGCCATTCTTCATGGAAGCCACAATCTCTTCATCCAGCGCATCTTCACGCCACTGACAGAGAAGGGACCGGAATCTCATATCTTTATCGACGAATTTGGCATCGTCATGCCGATACTCGGCTGTCTGATTGCGCTTGGATTCTACCTTAAAGCGCGCTCAGATGGAACGGCTGAAAAAATAACGACAAGAAACGAGCAAGCACGCGCAAGCTAAAACAACCCTTACTTACCAGCCCTGCCTTGTGTGTTTCTCATCGCTAAATACGAGACGTGCGCTAGAAATGATCGACTACTTTCAGCATACGGGCTTAGGGGCTGTTGATATTCAATCGACTTTCGTCTGCATATCAACAGACCCTAAAGCGGGTTGCAGCAAGTCATGCCGCGAAGCGGAATGACGGTTCACCGGTTGGCGGTTTCCGTCCGCCAACATGGTTCCTCCGCCATCAACCCGCGCTGCATCTACGCGACGCGGCTTCAGCGCCGCTCTAGCTCTTCATCGAGAAACGCCGGCAGGAGCTTTGCAAATCCCTTCGACTGTGAGTTTGTCAGAATAACGATGCCGACGTCCTGCTCCGGCAAAAAGGTGATCTGGGCGCCATAGCCGAAATCGACCGATCCGAAATGCGAGATGACCGTTGCCCCGCCATAGCGATAGATCCGCCAGCCGAGGCCGTATTGCGCATCTTCGACCTCGCCGAAGAACCGTCTGAGGCGGCGAATTTCCGCGGGCGTGCGCACCAGCGGCGCATGAAGCAGGGCGAGGGTTTCGCGCGACAGGACGTCTTCGCGATGGCCCATTTGCGCCGCGAGCCACGCGGCCATATCGGTGATGGAGGCGTTGACGCCGCCGGCGGCGGGGACGCGGTAATAGGCTTCTTTAACCGGGACCGTGCGCCATGGCTGGCCGGGCCGGCGCCGGTGGGGCCGCGCCCAGTTTTCGTCCGCCTTCAGATTATCCGATCCGGTAGAGGCGCGCGTCATGCCGAGGGGCCCGAACAGGCGCTCACTTACGGCGTCGGCGTAGGTGAGCCCATCAATGCCTTCGATCAGTCCCGTGACGGTGTCGAAAGCGACATTCTGATAGGCGTAACAACTCCCGACCGCGCAAATGGGATCGACCTCGGCGTATTTGCGTCTGATGTCGGCGGGCGCGGTGTTCGCTTCCAGAAGGTTGTCATAGGCGTAAGGCGGCAGACCGGTGCGATGGCTGAGTACATGCTCCAGGGTGAGTTTGTTGAGCGCAGCGGCGCTTTTCAGCCTCAAATCCTTTGCGAAGCTTTTCACCGGCGTTGCGAGGGAGGTTTTGTCTTCCGCGATTAACTGGCCGACGACGCTCGCGGCGACGCCTTTCGACAAAGAAGCGATCCGGAAGAGCGTATGCTCGTCGACAGGCTCGTCGTTTCCGAGGGCTTTTACGCCGAAGGTTTCAATGTAGTCGACGTCTCCGCCGCGCACGACCGCAACGGCGAGGCCGACAACGTCGTCGCTTTCGCCAATGTCGCTTAGGAGGGTTCTGAAATCGTTCGGCGTTGCCGGGGCGTCCTGTGCGAACGAAGGGGAGACGAACACGAGAGCCGCGCAAAAAACGCCAGCGAGAAACCGAACCATACGACGACGGACCTTTGTGTTGAAAACAGTTGGGCGGATTTTAGTAACGTTCCAGGACGGACGCCAGCCGCGCCAGATCGGCGGGCGAGGACAGCCGGTGATCGCCGGATTTCGTGAGAAGAACCTCAACCTCCGGCGCATCGAGATGCTTGGCGAACCGTATCGCGTGGGCGGTTGGCACCACGTCGTCGCCCATGCCGTGCAGGATGACGACGGGGCCGTCGATAGGCAAGGGATCGGTGAAGACCCTTTGTTCGCGGCCGTCGTCAAAGAGGGCGCGGGTCAGAACCGTCGGCCCCTCGTCATAGTCCGATGGCTGTTCGACGCGTCCGTCGCGCAGGATCGCTTCGCGCTCGGCGTCCGTCAGGCTTGGCCACATCAGCTCTTCAGTGAAGTCGGGCGCGGGTGCGATGAAGACCGCGCCGGCGACGCGCTCGGGCAGGGCCTTGGCGACGAGACTGGCGGTCCAGGCGCCCATGGACGAGCCGATGAAAATCTGCGGCCCGTCGGTTAGCGCTTTGACGGCGGCGAGGGCGTCTCCCGCCCATGCGCCGATGGTCCCGTCTTCAAAGGCGCCGTCCGATTGTCCGTGACCGGAATAGTCAAACCGCAGGAAGGCGCGCCCGCGTTTTGCTGCCCATTCATCGATGAAGGTCGCCTTCGTGCCGGTCATGTCCGAGCGAAAGCCGCCGAACCAGACAAAGCCCGGCCCGGCGCCTTTTTGTTGAAGACAGGCGAGGCGCCCGTTCGGGCCGTCGAGCATGAGGGGTTTTTGATTTTCCATGGCGCGTCATTCAATTCGTGGTAAAAATGAACAAGAAGACTTTCGACTCTTAATTATAGCCGAAGGCGCGAACAACATGACCGGTGCGATTATCGGAAAAATCGAACGCAAGCGGCGCGGCGAGGGCGATGCGCAGCGTTTTCGCGCGATGCTTTTTGCGATTGCGCGCCGGTGACAAGCGGTCCCATCGTTCTGCAGGTCGTCCCAAAGCTCGACGCGGGCGGCGCCGAGCGCACGACGCTTGAAATGACGCGCGCAATCGTTGCGGCGGGCGGCAAGGCGTTTGTGGCGAGCCATGGCGGGCGCCTCGCGGCGGACATCGAGGCGGCGGGCGGGCGTAACGTCCAGATGCCGGTTCACTCGAAAGCGCCGCTTCAATGGTGGCTGAATGCGGGCCGCCTTGCAGATCTCATACGCCGAGAAAAAATAGACATCGTCCATGCGCGCTCGCGGGCGCCGGCCTGGAGCGCGCTGTGGGCTGCGCGGCGCACGGGCGCGGCTTTCGTGACCACCTATCACGGCGCCTATCGGGCCAAAAACGCCCTCAAGCGCTTTTACAACTCGTCGATGATCCGCGGCGATAAGGTCATCGCGAACTCGCGTTTCACCGCCGCATCGATTCGCGCGCAGTACGATTTGCCCGAGGATCGCCTCGTGGTGATCCCCCGCGGCGCTGACTTGCAGGAGTTTAATCCGGCGCGGGTCAACGAGGCCCGTGTTGCGCGATTGGTTGAAAACTGGGGGCTAAAGCCCGGTAATCGCTCAACCGGCGCGGGTCTTCGTGTGCTCTTGCCGGCGCGGATCAGCGAATGGAAAGGCCATCGCGTCGCCATTGAAGCGGTGTCGCTCTTGCGTCGCGCCACGAAACCCGGCGGCGCCTCTGGTCTTGGCGGCGATTTAACGTTAGTTTTTGCCGGGGGCGCGCACGGGGCAGGCGATTTTTTGACCGTATTGCGTGCATTTGTGGAGCAGTCTGGGGTGCTGGACATGGTGCATTTTGTCGGCGATTGCGCTGACATGCCGGCCGCCTATCGATGGTCCGATGTGGTGCTTGCGCCGTCGACCAGGCCGGAAGCGTTCGGCCGGGTTGCGGTCGAGGCCGGGGCCATGGGCAAGCCGGTGATCGCCGCGGACCATGGCGGCGCGGCGGAAACGGTCATTGACGGGGAAACCGGATTTTTGACCGCGCCGGGCGATGCGGGGGCGCTCGCGGACGCCATTCTCGCGGTGCATGCCCTGGACGAAGGCGGGCGCGCCCGGATCGGCGAACAGGCGCGCGCGCGCGTTGCGAGCCTCTATTCGACGCGCGCCATGTGCGACGCCACCTTACGCGTATATGAGGGCTTGATGACACATCGGCTCCAGAGTTAATCAAGATCAGCGGCGATGGCATGTTAGGCAAAAAGCAAGGCGATATTCTCATCATCAAAACCGACGGACTGGCGGCGTTTGTCGCGGCCGAGCCCGTCTTCGAGGCGATCCGCAACGCCCATCCCGGTGCGGCGATCAGCCTACTGACCAGTGCAAGCCTGCAACGCATCGCCCGCGCGGCGCCGTACTTCGATCAGGTCGCGGCGATGCCGAGCTTTAAAATTCCCGATGAGCGAAAAGCCTTTGTAAAACAGCTTAAGTCGCGCAAATTCGAGCGGGTTTACGATCTCGCTGGCGACGACAACGGCAAGAAGCTTTTCGCCGCCATGGGGCCCTTCCGACCGAAATGGCATGCCGCGACGCTTGCGCGCAAAAAGCGCAGCGGCAAGAAAGCGCTGCTTACGGAGCAACCGGAAATAGGCCCCGTTCTTGCCGAAGCCGGCATCGATGCGCCGTCGCGGTTGCCTGATTTTCGCTGGGCGCTGGAGGCGCGCAAAGATTCCGCAAATATGCAACCGTCCTGGTACGGCATCACGCCGCCGTTTGGGCTTTTGCTGCCGGGTCGGCACGAGGCTCATCGCTGGTCGGCGCAAGGTTATGCCGGCGTCGCGGCGACCATGGCGGCGAACGGCTATATGCCGGTGCTCGCGGGCGACAAGGACCTCCATGCGTTCGGCGACGAGATCGCCCATGAAACGCCTCAGCTTGTCGACCTCACCGGCAAGACCGACCACTTGCAGTTGGCGGCGCTCGCTCTTGAAAGCGCGTTTTTTGTTTCCGACCATGCGGACGAAATGCACCTCGTGGTCAGCGTCGGCTGTCAGGGCGTCATTGTCGCTAACGCAAAATCACCGGACGTAAAGCCCGACGGGCGCCATGTAGTCACGCTCATGGCCGATGGCGATCTCAGTTCCGCTGCGCCGGATTTCGTCTGGCGCACCCTCGCCAATATGGGTCTCACCGACGGCGGGGCTGAGGCGCGCCGCGCCGCAGCCGCCCGTTGATCGGTGGCGCTGACACCCTTATATACGCTCGTTCTTATCGGGAATCGGAGATTGGCCATCGCGTCCAATCTCGATGACCGTCAACCTTTGTCAAATTTGTCACCACAGGAGAGAAATTCATAGCACGCAGACCATTTGCCGCCGCGCCGCAAAAAAACGACGGCCCGCGGATCAACGAGGATATTGGCGTAGAACAGGTTCTACTGATCGATCACGAGGGGGTAAAACACGGCGTTGTCCCGATTGGGGACGCTTTGCAAATCGCTGTGGACGCGGGGCTCGATCTGGTCGAGGTCTCTCCCAATACGAAACCGCCGGTGTGCAAGATCCTGGATTACGGGAAGTACAAATACCAGCAGCAGAAGAAAAAGGCGGAAGCCAAGAAAAAGCAAAAGGTCGTTGAGCTCAAAGAGATCAAGATGCGGCCGAATATTGACGACCATGATTACGACGTCAAAGCCAAGGCGATGCGCCGGTTCTTTGACGAGGGGGACAAGGTGAAGGTGACGTTGCGCTTCCGTGGCCGTGAAATGGCCCACCAGGAACGCGGCGCTGAGCTTTTACGCCGAGTGCAGGCCGATTTCGAAGAAATTGCCAAGGTCGAGCAGTTCCCGAAAATGGAAGGCCGCCAGATGATGATGGTGATGGCGCCGCGCTAAACGAAGCGGCGCCGGCTTGCCGGCCGGGTGCGCGCGCCGCTGGGCGGTCGCGGTCTCGCCTTTTTCCTGTTTTCCTCCCATATAGCCGGCTCGCTTGTCGCAAGGCGGGATGAGCCGTATCGAAATGGCGCCGTTATGGCGCCATTTGTGCTTATAAAAGAGTGGGGGCGCCGGCTGAGTTTCCGGTTGGCGCAGTAAAGAGTATGGGTCGTGACGATGGAATGGTTAACGGAGATATTTGCCGAACGCTGGGTGTTAGCGGGCACGATCGGGTATTTTGTCGGCTTTTTAACGGCCTGGATGTTGTTTGGCGGGAGTTCCGGTAAAAAGGCCCCGCGCGCAATGGCTGACGCGCCGCAGGCGGCCGCCGACCGGTCGCCGGTTCAAAGCGGGCAAAAGCAAGACCAGCAAAAGACTGAAAACCCGGGTGAGATCACGTCCATGAAGCTCGGCGCGCTTGAAGCGGAGCTTCGAAGCGCCAAAACCATGCTCGATGAGAACGCAAAAGAAAACGAAGCGTTTTCGGAGATCCTCGACAGCCTCGACGCCGCGGTCAAACGCGCCAATCAACGCCTTAAAGTCGTTTCGAAATCGGTGAGCCGCGCAAAAGCGGACTGACGTCTCATCAGGCAGCGGGTCTCACCCGGAGCGTCCTCATTTTCTAAAAACTATTGTCCGGCTGGTGTTGCACTTGCCTCGCGCGGGCGGCGAATGCGCGTGAACGCCCAGAAAAGCATGGCGATTGCACACACTTCCAGCGCTGCGGAGAAAATAAAGGGCGCGCCCGGGAAGTAAAATGGCGCGCCGGTTTCCGACAACGTCACCCCGCCGATGACGATTGGCTTTTCCGGCGATGTGAAGGCGGCGAAAATCTGCGTCGTCAAAAACGGCCCGAGGATCATCGAAATCGACATGATCGCGCCAGCGGCGCCCTGGAGTTCGCCCTGCACATTATCGGGCACAGTGCGCGACATGATCCCCTGAATGGCGGGTGCGGCGAGGCCGCCCAGCGCGGAAAACGCGATCAGCGCGTAGACCATCTTGCCCGATCCGACGAATGCAAACCCCACATAGGAAATGGTGGTGACGCAAAAGGCGAAGAGCGCGGCGGCGCGCTCGCCGGTCCTCGGGATAACGATCCTTGTGAGACCGCCCTGAACGATCGCGGAGGTGAGCCCGACGAACATCAGCGACGCGCCGATATGTTGCTCCGTCCAAAGAAATTTTTCTTCGGCGTAGTAGGCCCATACGGACGGATAGGTCCAATGGGCGAGCTGCGACAGGAGGAGAACGCCCGCAACGGGCAGCATGATCGGGTATTTGGCGAACTGTTTGAATGCGCCAAAGGCGTTCGCGCGCGCCCACTCGAATTTACGTCGGTTTTCGGGCTTCAGGGTCTCGGGCAAAACGAAATAACCGAACACGAAATTTGCGGCGCCGAGGGCGGCGACGAAATAGAACGGCGCGCGCGGGCCAAGGGCGCCGCCGAGATAGCCGCCGATCCCGGGGCCGATGATGAAACCGAGCCCGAAAGCGGCGCCGATCAGGCCGAAATTTTCCGCGCGTTTTTCCGGCGGCGTCACGTCGGCGATATAGGCGTTGGCGGTTGAGAAGGTCGCCGCGAATGCGCCGGCGAAAATCCGTGCAACGACGATGACGCCGATCATCGGTGCGACCGCCATCGCCAGGAAATCGAGCGAATAAGCTGCCATGGATGTGAGGAGGACCGGGCGGCGTCCGAAGCGGTCCGACAATCCCCCGATGACGGGCATCATGATGAACTGCATGAGCGCATAGACCGCGCTGAAGAGCCCGCCCCATTTGGCCGCGTCTGCGAGGCTCTCGCCGGTCACATCCATGATCAGTTTCGGCATCACCGGCATCACGACGCCGAGGCCGATCATGTTGATCGTCACCGTGATGAAGATAAAGGCGATTGCGAATTTACCGGGCTTTCGCGCCATGGGTGGTGTCTTTCAGGCGGGCGCGGTTCAGGCGCCGGCGGGGTGAGGAATGGGGGTGATCTTGACGGCGGTGATCTGGTTGCGTCGACGGCGCAGAATTTTGAAGCGAAACCCGTGAAACGAAAATGTCTGTCCGACTTCCGGAATGCACTGGCCTTCGTGAATGATGAGCCCGGCGATGGTCACCGCCTCGTCGTCGGGCAGGGCCCAGTCCATGGCGCGGTTGAGATCGCGGATGGTGACATCGCCGTCGACATTAAGCGCGCCGTCGCTTTGCGGACGAACGCCCTGCACGGGACTGTCATATTCGTCTTCGATTTCGCCAACTATTTCTTCGAGGATGTCTTCCATGGTGACGAGCCCCATGAGGGCGCCGTACTCATCGACCACAAGGGCGAAATGCTCCTGCTTGGTTTTGAACGCGTCGAGCTGTTCCTGCAGGGTTGTCGTTTCCGGCACGAAGTAGGGCGTGCGTGCAAGGGCTTCGATATCGATGTTCTGCGGCGCGCCGCTTTCGCGCCACAATGCGCGTAAGAGGTCTTTGGCGTGCAGGACGCCGAGCACGTTGTCTGAGTCTTCGCGATAGACCGGCAGGCGCGTATGCGCGCTTTTCAGCGCTTGCTCGATGACTTCGCGGTTCGGCCGGTCGAGGTCGAGCATCTCAATCGACTTGCGGTGGATCATGATTTCTTCAACGCGCAGTTCGTCGAGTTCGAGCGCGCCGCGGATGAGGTCGCGTGCTTCTTTCGCGACCCGTCCTTCCGAGTGATGCAGATCGATTGCGCCGCGCAGTTCTTCCTGCGGCGAGAAGACGGCGCTGTCCTTGCCGATGTCGAAGCCGAGCAACGTCAGAACGCTGCGCACGATCATCTGCACCACATGCGTGAACGGCGCGAACAGAAAAACGACCCAGCGCATGATGGGCGCAACGCCCATGGCGAACCGGTCCGGCTGGGTGATGGCGGCGGTCTTCGGCAGGACTTCGGCGAAGACGAGAACGAGGACGGTCATGGTCGCGGTCGCAATCGCATTGGCAAGGCCGGTTGCGCCGAACAGCGAGATGAAAAGGCTCGTCGCCAGAGATGTTGCGAGGATGTTGACCAGATTGTTGCCAAGGAGAATGGCGCCGATCAGCCGCTCGCGATCCTTGATAAGGATGTTGACGCGCCGCGCCTTGGCGTGGCCGTCCTTTTCCAGCTTGTGCATGCGCGCTTTCGAGGTCGCCGTGAGCGCGGTCTCGGAGCCTGAAAAGAACCCCGACAACAGGAGGAGGCCCGCGATGGAAAGGGCGGGAACGAGAACAGAGGGGGGAAGGGATTCCATTTTTTGTATCTTCTGATGACCTGAGGGCGACTGTCCGAAAATTTGCCGCCTGCGGCAAGACGAACCGGAACGCCCGGATATGAAAGCTTAGGCTTTGCCGGATCTGGTTTTGTCGGTCAGGAACGCCCGGACCGATGCGATAGGGGCGTCGCGGCAGATTTTCGCGGCGCCGATCTTCTCCGGCAAGATCAACGTGAGCGCGCCTTGCTCGACTTTCTTGTCCTGCATCATCAATTGCGCCAGATGCTCGCCGTTCAAATTCTCCGGTTCGGGCAGGTCTTGAATGTCCGCGGGCAGTCCGACCTTGCGCAAATGCGCCTTGACGCGGTCGGCGTCGGCGCCCGCGCACATCTGCGTCGAGGCGGCGTAGTCGAAAGCGAGCCCCATGCCCGCCGCCACGCCTTCGCCATGCAGGAGGCGGTCTGAATATCCGTATGCCGCTTCCAGCGCGTGGCCGAAGGTGTGTCCGAGATTTAACAACGCGCGTGCGCCGCGCTCGGTTTCGTCCTCGACAACAACGCGCGCTTTGGTTTCGCAGGAAACTTTCACCGCATGGATGCGCGCGGCCGCGTCGCCATCAAGGAGCGCGGCGCCGTTTTCTTCGAGCCAGTCGTAAAAGGCTGCGTCGCCGATCAGGCCGTATTTGAGTATTTCAGCGTAGCCGGCGGCGACATGGCGTGGCGGCAATGTGTTTAAAACATCGATATCGGCGATGACAATGGAGGGCTGGTAAAACGCGCCTATGAGGTTTTTGCCTTGCGGTGTGTTGATAGCCGTTTTGCCGCCGACAGCGCTGTCCACCTGTGCAAGGAGGCTTGTCGGGATTTGCGCAAAGCGGCAGCCGCGCCTCAGGATCGACGCGGCGAACCCAACAAGGTCGCCGATCACGCCGCCGCCCAGCGCAATGATGAGATCGTTTCGCTCGACTTCAAGGTCGAGGAGACGGCTCGTCAGCGCTTCCAGCTCGGCGAACGACTTTGTCTGCTCGCCGGGCGGCAGGGCGATCGTTTCCGCCTCAATGCCGGCGGCGCGCAGTCCTTCAAGAAGCCGGGGGCCTTGCGCTTCCGCAACATGCTCGTCGGTGACGATGACCGCGCGCGGCCGCGGCAGGAAGGGCGCGATCAGCGCGCCAGCCTGATCGAGAAGACCGGCGCCGATGTGAATGTCATAGCGGCGCGCGCCGAGGCCGACGCTGACGGTTTCTGTTTGCATGGGAACTATTCCTCTTGCGCGGCGGTCTGCGTCCCGTCCTGCGCTCCGGTTCTCTCTTTGGCGCAGTGGTCGGCGAGCGCGGCGAGGATGGCGTCGACGGTGTTCTGGTGGGGCCCTGGCTGGCTTTCCACCTGAATATCGGCTTCGGCGTAAAACGGCGTGCGCTCTTCGGTCAGGCGTTTGATGGTCTGACGCGGATCGCCCGTCTGCAGGAGCGGGCGCGCATTACGGCGCGTCGCCCGCTGGACGATGACGTCGATATCCGCACGCAGCCAGATGGAAATGGACTTTTCCCCGATCCGCTGACGGGTCGCCTCGCGCATGATCGCGCCGCCGCCGGTGGCGAGCACCATCGGCCCCTCGTCTAGAAGCCGCGCGATGATCCGCTCCTCGCCGTCGCGGAAGCTCTGCTCCCCATGGTTTGCGAATAAATCCGACACCGACATGCCCGCAGCCGTCTCGATTTCCGTATCCGCGTCGTGAAACGGCAGCGCTAGGCTGGCCGCCAGACGCCGTCCCACGGTGGACTTGCCGACGCCCATCATGCCCACCAGGACGACGGTCTTGTCAAAGGGGGCGAGGGGCGACGGTTCGACGGTGTTTTTATCTGCTGGCGTCATGGCGGGTAGATGTAGGCGCTTGCGCCGCAAAGCGCCAGCGCGCCGGGCGGCCTCTTGGCGCTTTCGCTGCGGCGCGTGACGCGATATAGACCTATATGGAGAGATGTCTGCAGCGCAGCGCGCGTGGGCGACGCCGGGGGTGGTTGTTAAAAAGAGGGCGCTTGTGCGTTTTATCCTGATAGTGGTTTTTCTGGCGCTGGCGGTGCTCGCCGGCCTGTTCATCTATGGTCAGTCTCTGCAGCCGCAAACGCGGGTCATTGAGCAGGAGGCGATCGATGCGTCTTAAGGCGAAAATACTGGTCCTGTCGGCGGGGGCGGCGAGTTTGTCGTTGGCGATTGCGGCGCTCGCGCAAGAGGGCCCTGCGACCCAGTCGGGGCCTGAGATCGCGCCCCAAACAACGACAGGTGCGCCCTTGGCCGCGCCGACGGCGGTGGAAACGACGACGCTGGCGCAGGATGCTTTCTCAACCGGCACCCTTTCAGCTGCAAATGGGGCGCTGCCGCGGGATTTATGGCGCGGCGCCGACACTGAAACTCTTGAGTACCTCCTGCTGCACGCGCCGGCGCGTCCGACAACGCCGGCGATTGGCGAAGCCTTGCGGCGGGTCCTTTTGTCCCCCGGCGCTGCGCCTGAGGCGGCCGCGCCGTCGCTGGGCGGTAAAAAGCTTCTCGCCCTGTCGCGCGCCGGCTTCGTCGAAGAAGCGAACACAGTCGCGAGCCTTTCCAATGGCGGGCGCGGCGATCCGTGGACGGGACAGGCGCTCGCGATTTCCGATCTTTTGAAAGACGATGTGGCGCGCGCCTGCCAGCGCAACGCCAACCTGTCCTCGGGGCGCGATGAGCTTTTCTGGGTGAAGCTGCGGGTGCTTTGCTACGCAGAAGCCGGCGAGCGCGACGCCGCCGATCTCACCTTCAACATTCTTCGCGAGCAGGGCAGTTTGAGCGCCAGTGAAGAAACGCTCCTGTCGTCGCTGGCGAGCGGCGGCGCACCGAAAACGCCTGTCGCCACCGGCTCGATCCTCGAATATGTCGTGGCGCGCCGGCTTAAGCTCCCCATGGCGCCCGGTCTTTTGGAGAACGCAGAAGGCGGCGTTCTCGTCGCCGTTGCGCGCGACGCCGGCGCCAACCTTGCGACCCGCCTCGGCGCGGCGCGCGAGGCCGTGGCTATGGGCGTTATGGAGGCGCGCGAACTCACGAGCCTCATGGACAGCGCGTCCTTTGACGTCGCAGAAATTGGCGACGCCGTCACTGCTGCGCTCGCGCGCCCCGTCGATCCGATGACCGACGCGCTGCTTTATCAGTCCGTCAAAGCGATGGCCGCGCCGGAGTTCCTGCGCGACAAGGCGCAGCGTATTTCTCTCGCGCTCGGTCTCGCCGACCGCTTCCCCCGCGCTTACGCGCTTTCTCTTCTTTATGCGGACGAAATCGCTTCGCTCGAAGGCGCCATCGTGTCGGCTGAGGAGGCTGAGCGGTTCGCCGTCGCGCGGATGGCTGTGGGCGACGCCGTCGGCGCCGGTCAGTGGCTCCTGGCGATGATTGGCGAGAGCGGGAGCCTGTCGGCGTTGCCGCAGCCGCAGGCGATGGCGTTTATTGACCGCGTCAATCTCCTGGCTGCGCTCGATCCCCAGACGGCGGCGCAGATTGCGCGTACGGCCGGCGTTTCTCTCATCGCGGCGGAAAGCGCCGTTTATGACGACCGCGCGGGCCGCGCCAATCCGGCGCGTACCGCCGCGATCTTGAAAGCGGCGTTCGATGCAGCGGTGGACGCGATCTCCGGCCAGGCGGCGCTTGCGGCGCTGGCGGCGGCCGGGCCCGGCGACGCGAATGACGGCGCGGGCGAAAGCGGCGTCGGCGAGATCAACGACGTTGTCGTAGAGCAGGGCCTTAAAATCGCGGGCATGTCGGAACTGCTTCGCCGCAACAAGTTCGAGCGCGCCTGGTCGTCGAGTTTCGGCGCGGCGGATATCGCGCAAACTGGCGATGTGCGGGTGGAGCAGGATGGATTTACGCCGCGTCTTAAACCTTCGCGCGGATAATCTTAATACCGCATACCGCCCGCCGGTCGCGCGCGGCTTTAAAAAGCGCAAGCTTTGTTGTTTTGGAAACTTTGCACCCCTAAATTGGGCGCTAGTGTCGCGGTTCAGGAATTCGCCTTATTGCGCGGCCCGCTCTTAGCGAATTCCTGAACCCAAAACGACACTAGCAAAGTTTTGAATCTAGTGTGGTTTTTGGATTTTGAATTCGTTATGGAGCGAGTAGAAACAATGATACGAATTCAAAAATCCACCACACTAGCTATTCTTAAGAGTGATTAACGCATGCGGACATATCTTGAATTCGAAAAGCCGGTCGCCGACCTCGAAGGGCGCATCGAAGACCTGCGCCAGATGAACAATGAAGGCGCCGCCGACGGCGTCGACGTTCAGGAGGAAATCGAGCGGCTGCAGGCGAAAGCCGATCATCTCCTCGGCGAAGCTTATGGCAAGCTTACGCGCTGGCAAAAAGCGCAAGTGGCGCGTCATGCCGCGCGGCCGCATTTTTCAGACTACATTGAGTATCTCGTTGAGGACTTTACCCCGCTCGCGGGCGACCGCGCATTTGGCGAGGACGCCGCCATTCTCGGCGGCCCGGCGCGCCTGCGTGGACGTTCGATCATGCTCATCGGCCACGAAAAGGGCGCGGACACCGCAAGCCGCGTGCAGCATAATTTCGGCATGGCTCGCCCGGAGGGGTACCGCAAAGCCATGCGCCTGATGGAAATGGCGGAGCGGTTCAATCTGCCCGTGGTGACGCTCGTTGACACGCCCGGCGCCTATCCCGGTCGCGGCGCCGAAGAGCGCGGTCAGGCCGAGGCGATTGCGTCGTGCACTGAAAAAACACTCGGCCTCGGCGCGCCGGTCATCTCGGTGATTGTCGGTGAGGGCGGCTCGGGCGGCGCGGTGGCGCTGGCGGCAGGCAACCGTGTTTTGATGCTGGAGCATTCGGTTTATTCTGTGATCTCGCCGGAAGGCTGCGCGTCGATCCTTTGGAAAGACGCCGCCGGCAAAGGCGAGGCGAAAGCGCCCGATGCGGCGGAAGCCATGAAGATTTCCGCGCAGGACCTTTTGAGCTTCGGCGTCATCGATACGATTGTGCCCGAGCCTGTTGGCGGCGCCCATCGCGATATCTCGCTGACGGTTGAGCGCCTCGGCGACGCCCTTGAAGAAGCGGTGCGCGACCTCGAAGGGTTGGCGCCGGACGCTTTGCGTGCGCAGCGCCGCGAGAAGTTTCTCGCCATCGGCCGTGTCGGGTTGAATTAGGACTTTTTAGCCGGCAAGGCGCCTGTCAGGCGCTTTTCAGAACGCCTTCGAGGATCGCATCCCCGTTTTGCCGGACTTCGATGCGCGCGCCTTCCTGAAAAGAATGCGTTTCCGCCTCTACCTGTTTGCGTACGATCCGCGCGGCGCGGCCATTATCGACCTTTACGCGTGCGATCAGATCGCCGCCAAGGAATAGCTCGGCCTTGCGACCCGCAACGCCTCTCAATGCCACATTGAGTTTGATATCGCCGTCGGACCGGGCGGCGACCTTGATGTCGCCGCGTCCGGTATAGCCCCCGACACCTTGCAACCGGGCGTCGAAACTAGATGTTCTGCGCGTTAAAACGCGTCCAAGAGCGCTCAGCAAAGCTAACCCCCCAAAGGCGATCTCCACGACACTCGAATCGTTACCACATATTCACAAAAGCGGCAAAAAACCGCTAAAGGGTTAGGTAAAATCCAAGCAAAGGGTGGGTATTAACCATGTTGGGCGTGCGCCAGAGCGGCTCTTACGATTCGTGATACTCGCCTTCGGGCGCCTCATAGGCGAGACGCCGGTCGAGATAGGCCTCCGCTGCGGCGAGGAAGTCTTCCAGATGCTCCTCGAAGAAATGATCCGCGCCCGGCACGACTTCGAATTCAATCTTGCGGCCTTTTTGCGTGCGGGTGCGCTCCGCCATGGCGCGGGTCTCGTCGGGCGCGCAGATCTTGTCGTTTTCCCCATGCAGAATGACGCCCGATGACGGGCATGGCGCCAGGAAGGAAAAATCATAGAGGTTCGCCGGCGTCGAGCCGGCGATAAAGCCTACAATTTCCGGACGGCGCATGAGGAGCTGCATGGCGATCCATGACCCGAAAGAAAAGCCTGCGACCCATGAAAAGGGCGCGTTCGGATTGACCTGCTGCATATAGTCGAGGGCCGTCGCGGCGTCCGCCAGTTCACCTTGTCCGTGATCGTGCTCGCCCTGACTGCGGCCAACCCCGCGGAAGTTAAAGCGCATGGTGGAAAAGCCTTTGCGCACGAACATATGATACATTTCATAGGTGGCGCGGTTGTTCATGGTGCCGCCAAACAAGGGATGCGGATGCAGCACAAGCGCGACCGGCGGATTGTCGCCTTTACCCTTCTGATAGCGCCCTTCAAGACGCCCTTCCGGGCCGGCGAAAATGATTTCTGGCATGTGTCGTCCTCTGCATCGCCCACAGCGGCGAGGTGAAATCCGGGCGAATCGAAACCCCTGAGCGCCCACGTTTGTGCAACTGCAAAAAACGTCAATTTGGCTGCTTTTTTCGGCGTTTCTATTCTTGACTAATTTAGTCGGATTTCTTATTTCCGCTGCGAATTGTTCATCAAGCGCGCGGCTATAGCACGTTTTCCGCGCGGCGCCAGCAACACCGGCCTAACGAGCGTGTGGCTGGTCGGCGCAAGCGTTTGACGAAGAGCACATAAACCCAAGGGTCCGGCCCATGAAACTCACAACCAAGGGACGCTATGCCGTTTCCGCGATGGCCGATATCGCGGCGGTCTCAGCGTTTTCCGATTGTGAAAGCCCGGTCTCGCTTTCGGATGTGGCGGACCGCCAGGGCATTTCGCTTTCCTATCTCGAGCAGCTCTTTTTGAAGCTGCGCCGGGCGGGTCTGGTGACGAGTGCGCGCGGCGCGTCGGGCGGGTATGCGCTCGCGGCTGCGCCCGCAGATATCTATGTCGCGGATATCGTCTCGGCGGTGGATGAGGCGATCAAGACAACAGCGTGCGTGCGTGGCTCCGACATCGGGTGTTCCGGCACGTCGACGCGGTGTCTCACTCATGATTTGTGGGATGAACTTGGCCTGCAGATCGAGATGTTTTTGAACGCCGTCAGCCTTGAAGACGTTGTTAAAAAGCGCGTGCGCGGCATGGCGGCGGTGAACGCGCCGACCGAAACGCGCGGGCGAGTCTCCGTTGCGGCGCCCACGCCGTCTCTCGCAGCGGGAGGGACCGAGTAGAGTTTTATGACGCGCCATTATCTCGATCATAATGCGACAGCGCCCGTTCGCCCCGAAGTCATCGACGCGGTCGCGCGCGCCATGGCGCAGGACGGCAATTCATTGTCCGTACACGAAGAAGGCCGCGCGACGCATAAGCTTGTGGAGGATGCGCGCGAAGCGGTGCGCTCGCTTGTCAATGCGCCGGTGAACGGCGTTATTTTCACGAGCGGCGGCACGGAGTCGATCCACTACGCCCTCAACGGCGTTCTTGCCCCTCATGACGTGCGGCGCATTTTCATCAGCGCGGCGGAGCATTCGGCTGTCGCCGACAACGCTGCAGCGACGGGCGTGCCCGTCGAGGTCCTGCCGTTGACGCAAAGCGGCGTCGTCGACCTTGAAGCGCTGAAGGCGCGGCTTGCGGAACATGATGCGGCGCAGGACGGTGGCTTCCTCCTGTGTCTCATGTACGCCAACAACGAAACCGGCGTTATTCAGCCGGTCGCGGACGCCGCGGAGATTGTGCACGAGGCGGGCGGGCTCCTCTTTTGCGACGCTGCCCAGGCGGTCGGAAAAGTCCCCGTTAATTTTGTCATGTCGGGCGCGGATCTGATGGGGTTCACCGGTCATAAATTCGGCGGTCCCATTGGCGTCGGCGCGCTTATCGTCTCGCCCAACCTGCCGCTCGATCCGGTGATGCGCGGCGGCGGGCATGAACAGAACCGGCGTGCCGGAACGCATAATGCGCCCGCCATAGCGGGGCTCGGCGTCGCCTGTACGATGGCGCGACAATCATTGGCGCGCGCGGATGAAATCGCAGGCCTGCGCGATCGCATCGAGCAGGCAGTGCTGGAGAGCGGCGCCCGTGTCTGGGGCGGCGACACAAACCGCCTTCCCGGTACGTTATGTCTTTCCGCAGACGGATTTCCCGGCGCGACCCAGATCATGACCATGGACCTCGCCGGGATCGCGATCTCCTCGGGCAGCGCCTGCTCGTCGGGCAAGACGAAACCTTCGCACGTCCTTAAGGCCATGGGCGCGAGCGACGAAGAAGCAAAAAACGCGATCCGCGTATCGCTCGGCTGGAACTCCACTGAGGGCGATGCAGACGCCTTCATCCGCGAATGGCCGGCGGCCTTCTCGCGCATCAAGGAGAAGGCGGCGTGACGATGTCTATGCAGTGTAAAACTCAGTACAGAGAAAACCATTCACAACCTCGGACAAGGCCCTAAAATGGCACAAGTGAAAGAATCGATTGATCGCGAAACCGTCGAGACCGCGAAGGCTCTCGAAACATATAAATACGGTTTCACGACGGATATTGAATCGGTGAAGGCCCCGAAGGGCCTCAGCGAAGACACGGTCCGTTTCATTTCAGCCAAGAAAAAGGAGCCCGAGTGGCTGCTTGAATGGCGCCTCGCCGCCTATCGGCGCTGGCTGACCATGGAAGAGCCGACCTGGGCCATGGTTGATTATCCTGAGATCGATTATCAGGATGCGTATTACTACGCTGAACCTAAAACGGGCGCCAGCTACGCTTCTATCGACGATGTGCCGCCGGAGATCCTGGCGGATTTCGAAAAACTCGGCATTCCCTTGCGCGAGGCTGAAGTGCTGCTCGGCGTCGAGGGCGCATCGGGGAGCGCCGCCGATGCGCGCACCGGCGCAAAGCCTGTCGCCGTCGACGCCGTCTTCGACAGCGTGTCCGTCGCGACAACCTTCAAGGAGGAGCTTGCCCGCGCCGGGGTCATCTTCATGTCGATTTCCGAGGCGGTGCATGAATATCCCGACCTCGTCAAAAAATATCTCGGTACGGTCGTGCCGACATCGGACAACTTCTTCGCAACCCTTAACTCCGCCGTCTTTTCCGACGGGACGTTCGTTTACGTGCCCGAAGGGGTTAAGTGCCCAATGGAGTTGTCGACATATTTCCGCATCAACGAAGCCAATACCGGCCAGTTTGAGCGCACGCTGATTGTTGCCGCGCCGGGCTCTTACGTTTCCTATCTGGAAGGCTGCACCGCGCCCATGCGCGATGAAAACCAGCTGCATGCGGCCGTTGTGGAGCTTGTCATCGAAGACGACGCGGAAATTAAGTATTCCACTGTGCAGAACTGGTATCCCGGCGACAAGGACGGCGCCGGCGGGATCTATAATTTCGTAACCAAGCGCGCCGACTGCCGCGGCAAGAACGCAAAAGTGTCTTGGACGCAAGTGGAAACCGGCTCCGCCGTCACCTGGAAATACCCATCATGCGTCCTGAAAGGCGACGGGTCGCAGGGCGAGTTTTATTCGATCGCCATCACCAACAATCATCAGCAGGCCGACACCGGCACCAAGATGATCCACCTCGGCAAGAACACCAAATCGCGGATCATCTCCAAGGGTATTTCCGCGGGTAAGTCGAACTCGACCTATCGCGGACTTGTCTCCGTGCACCGGAACGCCTCGAATGTGCGTAATTTCACCCAATGCGACTCGCTCCTGATCGGCGATCAGTGCGGCGCGCATACGGTGCCTTATGTAGAAGCGAAGAATCCGAGCGCCATCCTGGAGCATGAGGCGACGACCTCGCGCCTCTCTGAAGATCAGCTTTTTTACTGCCGTCAGCGCGGCCTTTCGGAAGAAGAAGCGGTGGCGCTCCTGGTCAATGGTTTCTGTAAGGAAGTATTGCAGGTCCTGCCCATGGAGTTCGCCGTCGAAGCGCAGAAACTTGTCAGCGTCAGCCTGGAAGGAAGCGTAGGGTGATACGAACCCGGCGCGGCGCGCCGAACACCGGCGATCTTGCCGTCCCTTTATGATTATCGAAGCCAACACCACTCAACCCGTTTTTTGGATTTAAGAAAAATGCTCACTATCGAAAACCTCCATGTCGCTGTCGGTGAAGACGCAACCCCCATCATCAAGGGCCTGACGCTCGATGTACCCGCCGGCGAAGTGCACGCGATCATGGGGCCCAACGGCTCCGGCAAATCGACGCTTTCCTACTCGCTTGCGGGAAACGACGCATATGACGTGACGGACGGCTCGGCGCTTTTCGGCGGCGACGACATATTGGACCTTGAGCCCGATGAGCGCGCCGCGAAAGGACTTTTCCTGTCGTTTCAGCACCCCATGGAAATTCCCGGCGTGCAGACCATGACCTTCATCCGCACCGCCATGAATGCGCAGCGCGCCGCGCGCGGTGAGGAAGAAATCTCTGCGGGCGATTTCCTGCGCCTTGTGCGCGAGAAAGCAAAGCTCGTTGGCCTCAGTGAAGAAAAACTGAAACGCCCCTTCAATGTCGGTTTTTCCGGCGGCGAGAAAAAGCGCATGGAAATGCTGCAAATGGCGATGCTGGAGCCGCGCTTTGCGATCATGGACGAAACCGATTCAGGCCTCGACATCGATGCGCTGAAAATGGTCGGCGACGTGGTCAATGCGCTGCGTGGGGCCGAACGTGGATTTCTGGTGATCACGCATTATCAGCGGCTGCTCGATTATCTGAAACCGGATGCGGTGCATGTTCTGGCCGATGGGCGGATTGTGAAATCGGGCGGACCGGAACTGGCGCGCGACCTCGAAGCGTCCGGTTACGAACAATTTATTGAGGCGGCGTAGGGCCCGATGAGCACCATGGTCTTTTTAAACCCCACGGCGATGGAAGCGGGCCTTGAAGCGGCGTTCGCTGCGCTCGATGCGCCGAGTGATGCAGCGCGGGCTGCGTTTGCGCGCGTTGCAAAGCGCGGTTTGCCGACCCGGCGCGAAGAAGGCTGGCGCTGGTCGGATTTTTCCGCCGCCCTGCGCCAGCGGGAGCCAAAGCCCGTTGCAACACCTGAAGATGCGCTGGACGCATCCCCGTTTGTGGACGCGGCGCCCTTCGAATGTTCGATTATCGACGGGCGTATCGTAACGCCCGAGGCGGCTGCGCCCGACGGCGTAGACATTTCCGTATCGGCGCCGCTGGCGCCGCGCGAGGCCAGCGCAGATCATCCGATGGCGACGCTTAACGGCGCTATGGCGCAAAGGGCGCTCCAAATCTCTGTCGCTGATGGCGCACATGTGGCGCGGCCAATTCTGATCCGCCACATTGCGGGCGGCGAGGCGTTCTCTTTCGCACAATCGAACATTGTCGTCGGCGCGGGCGCGAAGGCCACCATCATTGAAACCTATGAAGGCGAGGGCGCCGGGTTTTATTCGCACTTGAACCACGTAAGCGTGGCAGAGCAGGCGGCGTTGTCGCGCGTCTCGCTGCAGACGATCGGCGACGATGCGGTGCTGCACCAGCAAAGCGTCGGTGATATCGCCGCCGGCGCGCAGTTCCGCCAGACGGGGCTCGCCACTGGCGCGCGCCTGTCGCGGGCCGAAACCATGCTTGATATTGTCGGCGAAGATGCAGATGTCATGATCGACAGTGCGTCGCTGGCCGAAGGCAATCGTCATCAGGATTTCACGACGCATATGCGGTTCAAAGCGCGTGGGTGTTCCGTACGCCAACGTCATAAGAGCGTCAGCCGCGGCCGCGGCCGCAGCATCTTCCAGGGCAAGTTCGAGGTCGCCCGGCCTGCGCAAAAAACCGATGCGCAAATGGCCGCGAACGCGCTTTTGTTGTCGGATGGCGCGGAAGCGAACCACAAGCCGGAGCTTGAGATCTACGCTGACGATGTGGAATGCGCGCATGGTTCGACCTGCGGTGCGCTTGATGAGGAGGCGCTGTTTTATCTGCGCCAGCGCGGCCTTAAGGAAGAGGCGGCGCGCGCCTTGCTGATCGATGCGTTTTTAAGCGAGGTGTTCGATAACATCGACGATGAGACCGTGCGCGGCGTTTTTCGCGCCGGTGTTGCGCGGTGGCTGGGAACGTTATGACGGCGCCATTGAAAAAAGAGCCATTGAAAAAACGAGCCGGCGCGTTCGATGTGGACGCCGTGCGCGCGCAGTTTCCGATCCTGTCGCGGGACATTCATGGCAAGCCGCTTGTCTATCTCGACAGCGCCGCGTCTGCGCAGAAGCCGCAACGCGTGATCGACGCCATGACGACGGCGATGCAACATTCTTACGCCAACGTGCATCGCGGCCTGCATCAGTTATCGAATGAAGCGACGGCGGCGTTCGAGGCGGCGCGCGAAACCGCGGCGAGGTTTTTAAACGCCGCATCGCCGGACGAAATCGTCTTTACCTCCGGCGGCACGGATGCGTTCAATCTTGTTTCGTATGCGCTTGCAACAGGCGGCGTCGCGGAAGGCGATGAGATCATCCTTTCCGTCGCCGAGCATCATTCCAACATCGTGCCGTGGCATTTCCTGCGCGAGCGTCATGGCGCGGTTTTGAAATGGCTTGATGTTTCCGAAGACGGCGAGATCGATCTTGACGCTTATGCGGAGCTGTTCAGCAGCCGGACAAAACTCGTCGCGATTTCGCATATGTCGAATGTTCTTGGCGCGCCCGCGCCGGCAAAAGAACTGACGAGGATCGCCCATGAGCATGGCGCGCAAATCCTGTTTGACGGCTGCCAGGCGAGCGTCCATGGCGCGGTCGATGTGCGCGATATCGGCTGCGATTTTTATGTTGCGACCGGGCATAAACTCTATGGGCCGACGGGCGTCGGCATTCTCTACGGGAAGAAATCGTCTCTTGCAGCCCTCGCGCCGTTCAAGGGCGGCGGCGAGATGATCGACCTCGTGACGAAAGACGCCGTCACCTACAATGACCCGCCGCACAGATTTGAGGCGGGTACGCCGCCCATCCTCGAAGCGATCGGGCTTGGCGCCGCGCTCGACTGGATGACGGCGACCGGCGTTGACGCTATGGCCGCCCATGAGGCTGAGCTATGCGCCCATGCGCTCGAAGAACTGAGCCGTTTGAACTTCGTCCGTGTTTTCGGTCGCGCGCCCGGTAAGGCGCCGATCATTTCTTTCGCGCTTGAAGGCGCGCATCCCCACGACGTGTCTGCGATCCTTGACCGGACCGGCGTCGCCGTGCGCGCGGGCCATCATTGCGCCCAGCCCCTGATGGCCCATCTCGGCGTCACCGCCACAAGCCGTGCGAGCTTTGCGGCCTACAACACCCATAGCGATGTTGACGCGCTGATCGCCGGTCTTAAGAAAACACACGCAATGCTGAGTTAGGTTGTTAGCCATGGGCGAACAAAGAGACATCATCGACATCAAACAGGCCGGCGAGCCGTCGCCGCCGCCGACGGCGGCCGAACCCGAGACCGCCGACGAGGTCTCGGCGATCCCGGAGGAGGAACTGCACACCATCACGGCTGACGTCGTCACCGCGCTGAAAACCGTCTACGACCCCGAAATCCCGGTGGATATTTACGAACTCGGCCTTATCTATAAGGTCGATTTAAACGATGATCGTCTATTAACGGTGGTCATGACGCTGACGGCGCCGGGATGCCCGGTGGCTGGCGAAATGCCCGGCTGGGTCGAAGGCGCTGTGCGCGGCGTCGCCGGCGTTGAAGACGTCGAAGTGAAGATGGTGTTCGATCCGCCGTGGACGCCGGAGAAGATGTCCGACGAAGCGAAACTTGAACTGGGATGGCTTTAATGGCGCGTGCAAGACCGAAAGTGTTGACGTTGACCGACAAGGCCGCCGAGCGCATGCGCGCGATTATGGACGGCGCCGACGAGGCCTATATCGGCGTCAGGATCGGCGTCAAAAAAGGCGGCTGTGCGGGCATGGAATACACCATGGACTACGCAACGGAGGCTGCGCCGCTCGACGAAAAGGTCGAAGAAAACGGCATCCAGATCTTCATCGATCCGAAGGCGATCTTGTTCCTCCTCGGGACGGAAATCGACTTCGTGACGGAAAAGCTGTCGCAGCGTTTCGTGTTTAACAATCCCAACGAAACCGATGCATGTGGGTGCGGTGAGAGTGTGACCATCGTGCCGCAGGCGCTGGGCGCCTGAACGCAGCCTTTCGCGGGTTTCTCAGGACGTCTCGCGCCGCTATCCTAAAGGGCGCTTTTCCCTGTAAGAATACAATCAGACAAAAGGATAGGCCGATGCCAACGGCGCCCCTGAAAACCGCACCGGCGCGCTCCGTCACGGAAGCGATGGAGACCCGCGTCACCGTCCGTCAGTTTCTCGATAAGCCTGTTCCCCGCGATGTTCTGACAAAGCTTCTCGATACGGCGCGCCGCACGCCTTCAGGCGGCAATCTTCAGCCCTGGCGCGTTCATGTTCTGACGGGCGACAAGCTGAAGCGCTTCGTGGCGGCCGGCCTCGACAAGGCGAAAGGCGGCCCGCCCGAAACGCCATCCTATCCGGCGTATCCGGAGCCGCTGTGGGAGCCGAAGAAAACCTGGCGGCGCGAGGTCGGCTATGCGCTTTATGAGCTGATGGGGATTGAGCGTCACGATAAGATGGGGCGGATGGGCGCGGCGTTGCGCAATATGGAGTTTTTTGACGCGCCGGTCGGCCTTATTGTCACCGCCGACGAGCGCTGCGGCGTGCCGCAATATATGGATATTGGCATTTACCTTCAGAGCCTGATGCTTTTAGCACGCGAAGCGGGCCTTCATACCGCGCCGCAAGGCTGGTGGCGGCAATATCCGAGCCTGCCGCGCGAGCACCTTGACTATCCCGATACTGAGGAAGTCGTCGTCGGCATGTCGCTCGGCTATGGCGATCCGGATGCGGCTGTGAACACTCTTTATGCCGATCGTGCGCAACTCGGCGAGCTGGTGCACTTCTACGAAGAGTGACAAATGATATTTGAGGCTTTAAGGCGTGCGTGCTTTTACGCCGCGCCTTTTTCCCGCTCTTCGCTGGGCGGCGTGCGGTTCTTGTTCTCGTCATGCACGCAATTGCGTCCGTCGCTTTTCGCCGAATAAAGGCATTTATCGGCGCGCTCGACCAGCGTTTCCGGGCTTTCCCCGGCCTGGTGGGCCGCAACGCCCAAAGACATGGTGATGACGCCGAGGTCTTCGCCGGTGCGGCGTTTTTTCAATCGTCGTGCTTCGACGGCTGCGCGGATGCGATCGGCGAGCATGACGGCGTTTTCAAGGGTGGTGCCCGGCAATATGATGGCGAATTCTTCGCCGCCATAGCGCGCGAGAAGGTCCTGGCCCTTGACGTTGGCGCCCATCACTTCCGCAACGAGGCGCAGCACCTGATCGCCCGTCTGATGCCCCCAGGTGTCATTGAACGATTTAAAGTGATCAATGTCGCTTAAGATGAGCGCCATAGGCGCTTCGAATTCATCCGCTTCGGCGACTTTCCTTTCAAGCGTTTTGTCGAACTCACGCCGGTTGGCGATGCCGGTCAGGGGATCTTTGATCGCCTCGGCCTCGATCTCTTTAACGTTGTGTTTCAGCCGCGCGACTTCTTCGGCGGAGGCGGCGAGTTTCTTTTCAAGGCCGGCGTTTTCGTCGCGCATGGACTTGGCGACATTGACGACATTTTCCAGAAGATCGGAGATCGTCGGGTATTTATTCGATGACTGACTGATCTCGTTAGTGAGGCGGCCGAGTTCGCTCGTATAGCCGGCGGCGTTCTCCGAACTGGATGCGATGGTCGACCGCAGCCCCGCGACTTCGTTCTGGAAGCGTGCGACCACCTCCACAACATCGCGCGAAAGATCGCTACGCTGAATATGGCGGCTATAGAACCGATCGGCGTCGGGCTGCGAAACGCGGCCCTCTTCATCGAGAACTTTCTGGATGTCGCGCGACAGGGCGGGGGACTTGCCGTCCACATGGGCGCACCAGACCTCTATGTTTTTAGGCGTCGCTGCAAGGCCGAGCTCCTTCAGGCAGCCCAGTGCGATCTCCGCAATGCGGTGCGATGTTTCTACGCCCTGCTTCATCGAGTTCTATTTCCCACGCCGATCATCGTAGCGGGAAACATAGCTTTGCAGCGTAAACGAACCCCTAATCGAGCGCCCGGGTTAACGAGCGTTCATAAAGGCGCGTGCGGCCCGTTTTCTATGGGAAACGGGCGAATTTAACGCTTTGTGGAAGAGGCGCTGAGCGCCGCAAGGTGCTGCTGCTGGCGACTTACAGCGCGTTAACCCGCCGCTGGATCGCGCAGCAAAAACGCCGGCACATGATCGCCAAGCCCGACCACGGGCGTCGCCGGTCCGTCGTCATAACGGCGATCGCGGTCGGTGCGTTTTCGCTCGCCGCCTTTGCGGGCGGGTCGGCTGCTGCGCTCCGGACGGTCCCCAATACGCTTGTCTGCGCGCGTGTCTTTGTCCGACGTGCGGGCGCGCCCGCCGCCGGACCTGGAACGCGCGGGACGCCGCTCGTCGCCGAGATTTTTGAAAAACTCTTCAAAATCGAGGGGAGCGATTTCATCGCGACCGATGGTCTTCAGGATCGCGTCATAGTGTTTGTCGTCGGCCGGCGAGACCAGCATCAGCGCCGCGCCCTTCCGCCCGGCGCGCCCGGTGCGCCCGATGCGGTGCACATAATCGTCGGCGTGAATCGGCACGTCGTAATTAAACACATGGCTCACATCGGGGATGTCTAGGCCGCGCGCGGCGACGTCCGATGCAACCAGAAACTGGACCTCATTGGTGCGGAATTTCTCAAGCGTTTCCATACGGAACGCCTGTGCGAGGTCGCCATGAATGGGCCGGGCGTTGTGTCCGTGCTTTTGCAGCGACTTTGCGACGATATCGACAGTGGATTTGCGATTGCAGAAAATAATGCCGTTTTTGACGTCGCTCGCCTTGATCATTTCGCGCAAGGCGGCGCGCTTGACGCGGTCGTCTTTCGTTGGCGTACGCACGATATTCTGGGTGATGGTGTCGGCGGTGGTCGCGGGCTTGGCGACCTCGACGCGCACCGGGTTGTGCAGGAACTGGTTTGTCAGACGCTGGATCTCCGGCGGCATGGTGGCGGAGAAAAAGAGGGTCTGGCGGGTCATTGGCGTCAGTTTGAAAATGCGCTCGATGTCGGGGATGAAGCCCATATCGAGCATGCGGTCGGCTTCGTCGACCACCATCACTTCGATGCCGGTGAGGAGGAGACGTCCGCGCTCGAAGTGGTCGAGCAGGCGCCCCGGCGTTGCGATCAGGACGTCGACGCCGCGCGTCAGTTTGGCGTCCTGGTCTGCGAAGGAGACGCCGCCGATCAGGAGCGCCATGGAGAGCTTGTGATTGGCGCCGTATTTCTCGAAATTGTCGGAGACCTGTGCGGCGAGTTCGCGCGTCGGCGCAAGAACGAGCGAACGCGGCATGCGCGCCCGGGCGCGGCCCTTCGAAAGCCGTTCGATCATGGGCAGCGTGAAGGACGCTGTCTTGCCGGTGCCTGTCTGGGCGATGCCGAGGACATCGCGCCCCTCGATGGCGGGCGGGATCGCCTCCTGCTGAATAGGCGTCGGTTCAGTGTAACCCGACGCCGCAATAGCATCGAGCAGCTTCGGCTGAAGGCCGAGATCTTCAAACTTCATTGAGTATCCATCTATGGTTTTGACGAACCGCTGAATGCAAATGTCAGCGGCGTTTCCTGGCGGAGATAAAGGCTGTAACGCTCCGCCCTTCCGCCATTCCCCGCTTTATTCTCGGGAATGGAAGCGATGCGTCGTCGGCGCATTTTCGCTGGTATCCTGGCGAAGCGGTGCGTTGAGGCTGCGTCGTCTTATGGTTGGACGGCTTCGAAAAATCCGGAAAACCGCCGATTGCGCGCGCGCGCCCCGCAAAATGCCTGCGCCACCTACGAAGGTTTTCATAAACTGTCAACGCAAAGAAAGCCGTTTTTTCCCGCGACGCGTGACATTCCGCGCATGTGTGGCCTAAAGTCGTCACATGATCCGGTTTTTTCGTGTGTGCATCATTTGCGCGCTATGCGCGATTTCGTCAGCATTTACCATAATTATGGCGAATGCGGCGAGTGCTGACGGCTTTGATGCTGAGGCGTGCGCCTTCAACGGGTTCCCGCTTTATGGCGATATTGAGATCGTCGAGAGCTTTCCCGATGTGAAAGTGCAGGTGGTTGAGAGCTTTCCGGACCTCAAGGTCCAGTTTGTCGACAGCTTCCCCGACGAATGCGGACAATGGAAAATCGTCGATAGTTTTCCGGACGTTAAAGTGCAATATGTGACGTCGTTTCCCGACGTCAAAATAGAAATCGTCGACAGTTTTCCGGGGACGCCATGACACATTTTCGCGCTTTAGTGCTTTGCCGTTCGGCGGGTGTTCTCCTCGCGGTCGCGTCCTGCAGCGTGCAGCAAGAGGCGCGTCCCGAAGCGCCGGCCGATGTGTTTTTCGGCGCTCTCGCGGACCATTGCGGCGCGGCCTATGAGGGCGTGCTTGCGTCGTCGCCCGAAGCAGCGGGCGATGATTTCGCGGCGGCGCGGCTCGTCATGCATGTGCATACATGTACTGACGATGAAATCAGAACAGCGTTTCATGTGGGCGAAGACCGCTCGCGCACCTGGGTCCTGACCCGGACTGAGGATGGTCTGCGGCTGAAGCACGATCACCGGCACGAAGACGGCGTCGAAGATGAAATCAGCCAGTATGGCGGCGACACGAGAGGGCCGGGCACGGCCGATCGGCAGGAATTTCCCGTCGATGATTTCTCGATCGATCTCTTCCAGCGCAACGATCTGGAACGGTCGACGGTGAATGTATGGGCGATGGAAATCACGGACGCGAAGTTCGCCTATGAACTGCGGCGCAAGGACTTTTTCTTCCGGGTCGAGTTCGATGTGACGGCGCCCATCGAGGCGCCAACTCAGAAATAACTGTCTTTATGCCGAATAATGTAAGGTTCTGTTACATCTTCGCGTCGTGAACGCCGTCCCACCGATCCGGCACGCCGTCGTCGAGCATTTTTTGGATGCGCTCTTCATAGATGTCGAACAGGGCGATATTGGCGCCCGGGCTTTCCTTGGCTTTCGCGAGCATTTCTTTCGCCGTTTCCATGTCGCCGCTGCGATAGGCGGCGAGCATTTGCCGGTGATGATCGTCAAGGGCGCGATAGCTTTTCGATGACTTGATGAACGGATTGCCGATCAGCGCATAAAGACTGGCGGGCCGGCTTGCGAAACGCGTCTTGAGCTTGTCGAGTTCAAGATACGCAAAGTGATGATGAGTTTCGCGATGAACGGTTTCATCGACGATCATCGCGGGTCCGTAAAGCTCCGACTGGCGGCGCAGGAAGGCGGCGAGATCGACCGCCGGACCGGCGGCGGAATAGCGGTTGTTGCGCCCATGGCCCATGGGGCCGATGAAGCACGGCCCCGTGGCGACGCCGATGGCGAGGTGCACCTGCAGGTTCTTGGTGTGGCTTGAGCTGTCGAGATCGGAGTTGATCTTGTCCATGCTTTCTATAAGCCGCAGCGCCGCCGCGCAGCCTGCTTGTACGTGGTCGGACATTTTCAGTGGCGCATTATAATAAGCGAACATGCGCCCGCCATCGGCCTGATCGGCCGCGCCGCCGGTATCGATAATGGTCTGGCGCAGATCGAGGCTCGCGGCCGCAAGGATTTTTGTCACCTCGTCGGGAAGGTTCTCCATCGTCCGCAACTCCTCATCGGGAATGCGCAACTCGCAGGAAAGGACCGTGATCGGACGATAAACGCCGTCGAGGATTTCCGTTGCGCCGTCCTCGCGCAGCGCCTTCATGGTCTGCTCAGGCAGGGTGTCGTGGAAAGAGCCGCGGACATTGTCGTCGCGCAGAACGCCGCCAATGGACTTGCCGCCGGCGATAGAGAGCGCACCCATGAAAAGCGCCAGAGACGCCGGCAATGGGTCGAGGAGAACGTCGCCCACAGAGAGCGCGACAAAGCCGCCGATGATGAGGAGCGCGGCGGCAAGCGCGGCGAACCCCATGGCGCGCCAGAAATCGAGGCGCTGGGCCACCATGATCGCGGCGGCGCCAAGCAGCATGACCGAAAGCGCCTCCACATAGCCCGACCAGCTCGGCCGTGCGGGCGCATCGCCGGCAAGGATCTGTGTTGCGGCGATGGCATGCGCCTGCGCCGGCGCAAGCGGCCCGCGCGCCGTTCTGACCGGCGCGCCGAGGTCGGCGTCGAGCCCGATGATGGCGACAGCGCCGGCGAGTTGTGTGTTAGAGCCCTGACCGCGCAGCACTTTTGCGGCGCTTGTGGTCGGCAGAGCGAGATTTTTCGGCATCGAAAGACGGATCGCGCTGTTGGGCGCGAGCGCCAGCGTTTCGCCGGCGATGGTCAACTCTTTCAGGTGACGCCCGCCGCTGGCGGCGACGCTCGATTTTGAAACGCCGGTCAGCTTCGCATCGGTGTCGCCGCTGGCAAGGCGCGCGGCCTGCAGCGCGATGGACGGCGTCGGCGTGCTGTCGAGCGACCAAAGAAGCGGTGCGCGGCGTAAAATGCCGTCGCGGTCAGCCGCGAGGCTTGCAACGGCGAGGGCGGTTTCGCGCGTTAGCGCCGGGTTGACGCCGTAGAGATAGCGCGCCGTCGGCAAGGCCAGCGCCGCTGCGGCGCCGTCATCGACGGACAGCCACGCGGTCGATGTGAGATCGGCGCGGGCGAGCGCATTGGCGCGGTTCGGATCGAGGGGCGGATTGAAGGCCACAGCCGCCGCGCTTTCGGTTTGGGCGAAGGCGTTCGCCAGCGCCTCATCGGTTTTCGGCAGGCGCGACAGCTCTTCGGCGAGGGCCTGGTCGCGCAGGCCGCTCAGCCAGAATTCGCCGATGGTTTCCGGCGACAAGGGATCCGGCGCGTCCACGGGTTCGGCCAGAACGACGCCTTTTGCGCCCGCTTCAGCGGTTTTCTCAACGAGTTCCGCCAGCACCGTGCGCGGCCATGGCCATGGGCCGATGGCCTCAGTGCTTTCGCGGTCGATCATCACCAGATGGAAATGCTCGCCCGGATCGCTTTCGGACGGGGCGAGGCGCTGGTAAAAGTCGAACAGCGCTTCGCGCGAGCGTGCGTCTGTGGATTGTGCGCCGGCGAGCGCCGACAGCGCGATCACCGTTAACGCGCCGATCACAATCAGGAGCGGAAACGCCGACAACCACCGAAATTGCGCCAAAATCAGATTTTTAGCCACCAAGGGCGCTCCCAAAAAGAACCAACAACCGGTTCAACCCCGCGAAAATCGTACCAAAATAGTCGCTTTCAAGCATAATTCAGGATCATTTTAACGACCTGACGGTTTAAGTAACAGTTCGAGCGGGCGCGCCCGCGTCTGCATCGGTGAAGAAAGCGTAAAACGATCATGGCGGATTCGGCGGCGAAATTCGATATCGATCTTCTGGACGGCATGTTGGCTTTGTATCCCAAGGGCGACTGGCGCGCGCGCGCTGTCGGCGCGGTCGACGCCAAACTGCGCGACTTCTCCGATGATTCGGTGGGGCGCGATCTGGTGATCGACATGTCGGGCGTCGAGCGCCTGGACACCACGGGCGCGATGATGCTGCAGCGAACGTTTCACGCCTGTACGCAGCGCACCGAGGCGTCGCGGATTATTGGCGCAACGGACGCTCACGCCAATCTTCTTGATCAGGTCCGCGACCATCTTGCGCCGTGCCATATCGAGCCAATGCAGCCGAACGCGTTTCTGCAGGTTCTCGATCGCCTCGGCGAGGGCGTCGCCGACGCTTATCATGCCGCGCTGCAGCTGATGAGCTTTATCGGCCAGACCCTTGCGACGCTTTTCAGGGTCGTGATGCGCCCGGCGCGGTTCCGCTGGACGTCGACGTTTCACCACATGGAAGAAGCGGGTCTCGACGCCATACCCATCATCGCGTTGATGTCTTTTCTGATTGGGGCGGTGGTCGCGTTTATGGGCGCGAAAATCCTCCGGCTCTTCAACGCGGATATCTTCACCGTCGAGCTTGTGGGCATCGCTGTATTGCGAGAATTCGGGGTCCTGTTGTCGGCGATCCTGATCGCCGGGCGCTCGGGCTCGGCGTTCACCGCGCAAATCGGGTCCATGAAGATCCGTGAGGAAATTGACGCCATGCGCGTCCTTGGGCTCGATCCCATGGAAACGCTCGTCCTGCCGCGGGTTCTAGCGCTTGTGATCATGATGGTCCCAATCGCCTTTATTGCGGACATGGTGGGGCTTGTGGGCGGCGGTCTTGTGGCGTGGCTCGCCATGGACATATCGCCGGCGCTTTTCATGGCGCGGTTTGAGGAAACGATCATCCTCAATCACCTTTGGGCCGGGCTGATCAAGGCGCCGTTTTTCGCTTTCGTGATCGCCGTGACGGGGTGCTTTCAGGGCATGCAGGTGGCGGGCAGCGCCGAGAGCCTTGGTCAGCGTACGACGCTTTCCGTGGTGCAGTCGCTCTTTATGGTGATCGTGATCGATGCTTTCTTCGCGATGTTCTTTCTGGAGATTAACTTTTGAGTGTGCGTGCAAACGGGATGGCGAATGGCGTCGCGGTGGGCGGTTGCGACGTTGCGGATGCGTTGATCGCGCTGCGCGATCTGAAAACGCAGTTCGGCGACTTTGTCGTTCACGAAAATCTCGACCTCGATGTGAAGCGTGGTAAAATCCTGGGTGTTGTCGGCGGATCGGGTACGGGCAAGTCCGTCCTGATGCGCGCGATCATCGGGCTGAAGCCGCCCAGCGCCGGAACCGTAAAGGTTTTCAACGTGAACTATTACCGCTCTAGCGAGGACACGCAGCTCTCCGTCGAGCGGCGCTGGGGCGTTCTCTTCCAGGGCGGGGCGCTCTTTTCATCCCTGACGGTGGCGCAGAACGTCATGGCGCCGATCCGCGAGCACCTGAACGTCACTGAAGACCTCGCCCGGGACATGGCGGCGCTGAAGATCTCCATGGCGGGCCTGCCGTCGGAGGCGGGCGCGAAGTACCCGTCTGAGTTGTCGGGCGGTATGAAAAAGCGCGCAGGGCTTGCGCGCGCTTTAGCTCTCGATCCCGAGATTGTATTCCTCGATGAGCCGACTGCCGGGCTCGATCCCATCGGTGCGGCGAAATTCGATGATCTGATCGTTAATCTCAAGGAATCCTTAGGGTTAACGGTGTTTATGGTAACCCATGACCTCGATACGCTGCACGCGGCGTGCGATGAGGTTGCGGTGCTGGCGGAAAAGAAGGTGATTGCGTGCGGCGCGCTGAACGAGGTGAGGCAAACGGATCACCCATGGATTCAGGAATATTTTTCTGGGCCGCGGGGCAGGGCGGCGCTGGCGGCGGGCGAACCGTGAAAACCCGCATGCGGGCAGTGTATTGTGGGAAAGCGTAAGTAAGAGATATGGAAATCCGGGCCCATTTTGTCGTTATCGGCGCCTTTGTGATGATCACAATGGCGGGGCTTGCCCTTTACATTCTCTATATGGGTCAGGCCCAGCGCGAGTTCGACGAGTACGAAGTGATCTTCACCGAGCGGGTCTCCGGCCTTTCGGTGGGCGCGCAGGTGCGTTTCAACGGCATCCAGAAAGGCGAGGTCGAAACGCTCGACATCGACCCGGACAATCCGGCGATCGTGATCGCGCGCATTCATGTGGACAAGGACACGCCCGTCAAAACCGACACCAAGGCCGAACTTGAACCGGTGGGCTTTACGGGGCTCACCATCATCCAGCTTGTGGGCGGCAGCGCCGACGCGCCGCTCCTGAAGGATGTGAGCGACGCGGACGCGCCGGCGATCACGGCGGACATGTCCGGCATCGGCGTCTTCCTGGAAGGCTCTGGCGATGTCATCGCCCAGGCGCAGCGGATTATGTCCGATGAAAACATCCGCAGTATTCGGAACATCATCACCAATATCGAGACGCTCACCGGCGCTTTCGCTGAAAACGAAGAAGAGATTGTCGCCATTCTGGAAAACACCAGCCAGATGACCAGCGACTTGTCGTCCGCCACGGAAAAACTCAGCGCCACGGCGGAAAGCCTGCAACGATTGATTGACGGCGACGTGACGGACGCCGCCGGAGAGGCGGAACAGCTTGTCAAAGACGCTCGCGCGCTGGTGGAAGATCTCCGCGGCGTCGTTGGCGAAAATCGCGATTCCGTTAAGCTCTTTGCCGATCAGGGGCTCGGCCAGGTGGCGCCGGCGCTCGCCGAAGCGCGCCGGCTCATGCGTACGCTCGATTATATGCTGCGCGAGATCGATCGCGACCCGAGCGCTTATTTCCTCGGCGAGCAAGCGCCGCAATATGAGGCGGAGGCTGACTGATGAAAAAGATCCTAAAGGGCGTGAGTGCTTTGCTGGCGGTTTTCGTGTCCGGTTGCGTGTCCCTCCTGCCGGAAACCGCGCCGCCCAAGCCGCGCTATCAGATCGATGCGATTGACGCCGGCGCCGCTGCGGGCCCCGCGGTCGAGTGGTCGCTCGTGGTTGAAGATCCGCGCACGACGCGGGCGTTCGATACCGTGAAAGTCGCTGTTGCGCCCGCCGCGGGCAAGATCGAATACTTCTCCGGCGCTGAATGGGCAGACCGCGCGCCGCGGCTCTTCCAGACGGCGCTTATTCAATCGTTTGAAGATACCGGCCGCATCCTCGGTGTTGGCGACCGCGCCGCCGTGCCCATCGCCGATATTGTTCTGCAAACGGATATTCGCGAGCTTGTGGTCGATGCAAAATCCGGCGGCGAAACGCCGTCGTTGAGCATCTATGCACGCCTTACGGACGGCAAGGGGCGCGTTTATGCTGCTCGCCGTTTCGATGCGCGGGGTGCGGCTTCCGGCGGTGACGCCGATGCGATCATGGCGGCGTTTGGCGCGGCGTTCGACACCGTCATTACAGACATTGTCACCTGGTCCCTCGATGAAGGCGCTGGCGTGATTGCGGCGCGTAGCTAAGGTCTTTAGACAATTGGAGCTTCCACCGTCATTCCGGAAGCCGAAAATGCCGAAATCTTCGATTTCGTTGCATTTTCGAGCTGTCCGGAATCCAGGGTGGTTTGCTCTGTGTATGCAGCCCTGGATTCCGGATCTAACAAGCGCGAACCAAAAACCTACGGTTTTTGGGCGCTTGTAACGTCCGGAATGACACGGAGTAGTTGGCTAGTTGTCCACAGACTCTAGAGAACTGCGGGCGATAAAATCGGCGTCGTTCAAAATCTGCGCCCGCTCAGTTCGGCGAAAGCTGGAGGCCAGTCAGGGATATAAAGTCGCGCGTTGCGCGGCATACTTTGTCTTGACTGGATTCCTGCGTTCGCAGGAATGAGCGGTTAACCTGTTTGTATATTCGTCAGTCGGACTGCCGGCATTCCTAAAGCCCAAGCGCCTCTTCGACCGCCCGCCAATCCACATATTTAAAGTTCTGGCCTTGGCCCGCCGGCGCGTTCATGCCGTCTTGAACGACGAGGACGCCTTTCGGGAAATCGGGTCCGAGCGGCGCGGACGATGCATCGATGCCGTCGGTTTCTTCCGTGGCGTCGCCGTTTAGCCCGTCTGCAATGCGAAAACGCCCGAGGAAACGATGGGGCGCTTGTCGTTCGTATACAGCGTAGCTGTTGTCGCCCTGCGAGGAGGCGATGAGATAGCCCGCGCCATCTTCCGGGTTGTAGAGCGTCAGCCCCTCGACATCGGCGACAAGACCCGATGCGCCGGCGATCTCATCGATAAGGACCGGCGCGCTGATACTGTCCGCTGCGGTTTCGAGCCGCCAGACGCCGCGAGTTTCCTCGCCGAGATAAAGAACGCCCGTTTCATCGTCGTGTACACAGCCTTCAAGCTGGGTTTTAAGCTTCACGGTCGCGACCCGCGCGCCGCGATCTGCGGCGTCGATCCGATACATATCAAGATCGCCGGTCTTGTGGGCGATAAATCCGTACACTTTGTTATCGATGCGCCCGAGGCAAAACCCGTAGGGCTCCGCCCGCAAAGAGGCAAAGCGTCCGATTTCCGCCGCGCCGTTCTCGTTGACAGAAAAAAGCGTCACCGTGTCGTCGGTGCGGTTCGAAGCCGCTGCAAGGTCGCCCGACCAGCCAACAAGCGCGACGTCCTGGCGGATATCCACATTGTTGAGACGCCCCGCCGGGAGGACCTGCTGCGTTTTTCCTTGCATATCGTAGACGTAAAGGCCGGCGCGCTTGTCCGTACCGAGAACGAGGCTTTGTTCCGGCGATGTGGGATGGACCCATATGGCCGGATCGTCGGCGGCGTCGCCCGTGGACGCGACCGCGTCCGTTTCGCGCGCCGGCTCTAGGGTGACAAGGGCTTCCAGAGCCGGCGCGTCGGGCCCCGCGGCGCACGCGCCGAGCCATAAAAGGACGATACAAAGAATGCGTTTCATGGTTGTCTCTCTTGCGCTCTTGAAGGGCGTCTTTTGATCGGCGGACGCTTAGTATTTGAACATGACGCCGAATTCCAGCGAGTAGCCATACTCTTCAAACTGGGAATTCAAACGACCGAACCCGCCATCGGAAACCCGCGCGATGAAAGGTTCGTTGGTGATGTTTTTCGCCTCCGCATAGAGACGGAACTGATCGGTCACAGCGAATTTTGCGCTGAGGTCGATCTGCAGATGGTCGTCGACGATGCGGTCGAGACCGTCGCCGGCGAAGTTGATTTCATCGAGGAATTCGTCGCGATAAGTCGCCGCGGCGCGAAGGTTGACCGGGCCTTTTTCGTAGCCGAGGACGACGTTGCCCACATGGCGCGACTGTCGCGGCAAGTTGATTGAGCGCCCGTCGGCGAGGGTCGCTTCCGCATCGACGAACGTATAGTTCACGCCGCCGATAAAGCCGTCAAACGGGCTCGGCAGGAACGAGAATTGCTGCTGGTAATTTGCTTCGATGCCAATGAGGTCAATGTCGTCGAGATTAACGGCGATGGTTGCTTCAGCGTAGGTGAGACCGTTGAAGGTGAAATCCTCGAAAGTCTGTGTTGCGATGAAGCCGTCAATGTGCTTGTAGAACGCGCCGACCATCAACACGCTGTCGCGGTTTGGATACCATGAGAGTGAGGCGTCCACATTGTGCGCGCGCTGACGGTCGAGGTTCGGATTGCCGAGGCTCGCTTCGAGATCTTCCTCGTCCTGCGCCACCTCCGCCGCCGGCACGACCGCGCTGATATTCGGGCGCACGATTGATTTGTAATAGGCGAGACGGCCAATGACATTGTCCTGGAACTCGTATCGTGCGTTGAGGCTCGGCAGATAGTCCGTGTAGCTTTGCGAGGCTTCCTGCGCCACGCGGTAGATTGCTTCAACGGTGGTCTCGCCATCGTCAAAGTCGGTGTCGAGGCTCGAGATCAGTTCCCCGCCCGGCGTCAGGACGTTGAGATCCGCCGCGGTCACGGTGTCTTCGACATCGCCGTCAAAAACCTGCGCGAACTCGATGACGCCGAAACCGCTTGCGTCAAACTCGGTGTGCTCGACGCGCAGCCCGCCCACAAGACGCAGACGGTCGATGTCGGCCTTCGCCATGACATAACCGGCATAGACGTCTTCGTTGGCGACATAATCTTCGATGGTCGAGCCGGCGACGGAGCCGAACTCATCGCGCTCGAAGGCGCTGCGGTTGGCGAAGAAAAAGTCGCGGATGGGCCCGCGTGCGGGCGCCGGACCGAAATTGCCGAGGCGGTAACTGTCGAGAGAGCGCGCAACGGCGGTCAGTGGATCAAAAGCGCCCGCGTCGCCGTCAAAACCATCAAATATATTGGTGTCGACATTGCGGTCTTTTTCCCTGAAGCGCAGTTTTGCGCCCGCCTTGATATAGCCAGGATAGCCGAAGACCGGCATGTCGCGCTGGATGTTGAAGTTCGCCGCGAACTCTTCGTCGCTGGTGACGCCGTCGAGGAGTTCCAGTTCGTCGAATTCGTAGTTGTCGGTGTTGAAGTAGGCCGTCTCGCTCGCCGCGTCGGCGAATGCGAGGCGCGGGATGAGCGTGTCGGACACGTCGACGCCGAAGGTCGCGTCGTCGAAGTTTGCGCGGTAGGCGGTGTCGATGCGGTTCGGTTCTTCTTCTTCCGAATAGGAGTAGGAGCCGGCGAAATCGACCGTCCAGGCGCCGGCCTGGTATTCGCCGCCCGTGACGACGGAGAAAATAGTTTGCGTTTCCTCGCGGTCTTTGACGTCGCGGTCGACTTCCAGTTCGTCGTCCGGCGTGCCGTTGATGAAGGAAACGCCGCCTTCCATGCGATCGAACTCGCCATCGCCGAGTTTGGTTTCGATCCGTGAGCGGACTTCGTCGTCTGTAAAGCGGGAGAACAGCGAATGTGCGTGGATTTCGAACGCGTCGGTTGCGCGGTAGTCGAGGTTCAACGCCGCCGAAAAGCGCGTACGGGTGATTTCGTAATCGCGGTTTTCCAGTTCTCCCGGGAAGAGTTCACCGTCGTCGATGGACCACTCGCCGTCATCGACCTCGACATTGTCGGAGCCAAATTTGCGCTGGCGATAGGAAACCGACGCTGCGACGCCGAGCTTGTTGTCCATGAAATTGTTGGCGTAGGTGCCAGCGTATTTCTGGCCGAAGGTTTCGGTCAGGTTCACATACTGACCGCCGGCTTTCAGCTTGATCAACGCATCGGTCTGATCGAGGCCGGAAATCGTCTCGATCTCGATGTTGCCGCCGATGGAATCGGCGTCGACATCCGGCGTCAGCGATTTGTTGATGACAATGGCGGACAGAAGGTCCGAGTCGATCACATCGAGCGGCACATTGCGGTCGCCGCCGTCTGGCGAGGGGATGCGCACGCCGTTGATGGTCGTTGAATTGAGGTTCGGATCAAGGCCGCGGATCGACACGAAACGTCCTTCGCCCTGGTCGTTGAGGACGTTGACGCCGACCGCGCGGCGGGCCGCTTCCGCGACGTTTTCATCAGGGAACTGACCGATGGCGTCGGCTGATAAAACCGAGCGGAAATCGTCGGCGGCGCGCTCGCGGTTAAGCCCGCTGTTCAGCGAGCCGCGCTGGCCGATCACGAGGATGTTGTCAGCGACGTTGACGTCCTCACCGAGAGAAACGTCCTGGCGCGCGGTCGCGTCGTCGTTGGCGAGGGAAACGGTGACGGTGACCGGCTCTGCGCCGAGATAAGAGACCGTCAACGTATAATCGCCGGCGGGGATCGCATTCAGGCGATAGCGCCCGGCGCGGTCGGTGGTCGCCGATGCGCCGGTCTCATTGATGCGCACGACCGCGCCTTCCAGAGAAATGGTCTGGCTCTGGTCGCTGACGCGTCCTTCGATGACGCCGGCCAGCGCTGCGCTCGGCGCCGCTGCGATTAACGCCAGAAGAGAAACCGCGCGACGCCCGCGCTTGTGCATTGTCATGATTGCCGCCCGCCTATGTTGCTCAAAACGGAGAGTTCTTTTCGGCGTTCGCGACGACTGCCGTGAAAACGCCGAGGCGCGACTTGGCATAGATTGATGACGCTTTTTCTCTTGTTTTGTGACGTTTTTTGCGCTGCGGAGAGGGGCGGCGGCGTTATGGTTTCAAACGGATCGCCAAAAGGCTGTGCGGGCGACGTGATGCGCGAGACAATTCGTTAGGTATTGAACTGTTTGGTCGCGCGCACACAAAATGCGTATTATGTGAAAATAAAATACGCGTTTGTACTGATTGTCAGCACAAATCTGGCGCATATGACTGTTGAAAGGTTAACGGCGCGTATGTACAGTCTTAGACATGCCTGCTGACCGTAAACTCCAAATTCGTTGCGATGACGAATTCCTTGAAGTCCTGGACGACTGGCGTGCGCGCCGTCGCCCGATATTGAGCCGCTCGGCCGCGCTGCGCCATATGGTGTTCCGCGGTGCGATGGCGGAGAACCATCTGGCGGAAATCTTCAGATTGTCTGCAGAGAGACTGGCGGCCGCCAACCTTATCGGCGTCGGCGCCCCGGAGGGAAATTATAAACGTTTCCAGAAGATGGTGATTCAGATTCTTGATGAGCTTGCGAGTGAGGAGAAGGCGTCTGCTTTTCATTCGTCGCCGTTGACGAACGCGATGGCGTCTCACGGCCACGAAGCTCGGGAAACGCCTGATCCAGATACCGGCGAACAAGATACGCCACCAGACTTTCGTCGGGCTCTCGCTCAGAAGTCATAAATTTCTACCATTTAACGCCACTTTCGCAGCCATCATAAAACACCGAGCAAAAATCGTGCAACGGCTTTTGACGGCGCCATGATGGCGCGCCCTCATATTTGCGGGCCCGGCACCGGTTGTTTGCACCGACCAGGCTAAATAGACCAGCATATCCCATGCGCCGCTCTACCGTGAGTAGACACGGGCCTCCCTGAAAACGCCCCACACTGCCAGCAAAAAAGAACCGCGCAACAACGCCGCGCGGCGACCCTGAGCGTCTTACGCCGGGTCGCGCCGATCTTTTTCCCAAACGCCCCATTTTGTTGCACCGCTCGCGCCTGACGAGGCGCGCTTTACCCGAAAGCGATACCGGCTGCGACATTATAGTGAAATGAGGGTCTTGTTAACACTTTTTTAACGAACTCTTCCGCGAGACGGCAAATCTTAACAATTGGTTAACCGGACTCTTCGGACCGTTCTCCCGTCGCACTTCCGCGACGCTCAACAGGAGAAAACGATGTCCAAAGACAAAATCATTGATGCGCGCCCTGATCAGTTGAAAATCCTGAAGCTGGAAAACCGCTATCTGAAGCCGATGGCTGAGACAGTGCTGGACAAGAAGCAGAACCGCGGCGCGAAAATGGCGGCGGTTGCGGCGGTCGCGCTGGCGATTACCGCGCTTCAGGACGCGCCGCGTGCGTATACTGATAAACTTGCGCTTGGCCAGGCGGCCGCCGCGGAAGGCCGTGCCGCGGTGACGGCGGCGTGTGAGCAGTGCGACGCCCTGGCCGCTCTGGTTGAAACAGACGCCGAACTTTCCACCCTGGTGGGGCCGCTTGAGCAACTCTTCTCCATCGTGCAGCGTGAACACGAACGTATGGAGCGCATGGCGAAAGCAGCTGGCGCGGTGTTGGTTGATGCTACGGATCGACGGGTATCGGAGGGAGACAAAAGAGACCCTCTAGCTACATGGTTAACCCGTCTGACAGCCATGGTGCTCCATCCCTCAGCATAGCGCTTTATAGAAAGTCTAGGAATGTCGGTGGCGAGTATTCGCCGCCGGCATTTTTGATAGTGGAGCAGCTGTTTATCTGTGATAGACGCTGCGATGGCATATCTTCTTTGCTGGCGTTCGAAGCGTTGGGGGGGGGCACCAGTTCGGGGCGGCATGCTCATGTTGAGGCTCTTTAGCTTTACATCGGTTTTGTTGTTATGATCCTCTGTCGTTTAATTTATGTACTGATTATTGGTGTTTTTTCTGGGTAGGTTGTGTTTTTCCCGCGGCCTCGTTGTTGCGATTGGGTTGAGCTGTCTGATTCGTTCGGGCAAGCTGACAGATTGCTACTCTGACGTTTTGTAACAGCGGTAAATTCTTTGCTGGTTGTGTAATACGGGGAGAAAAGAATTATGTTGGATCCGGCAAACGATCCCGGTGTGCAATACTTTGCGATTGCGAACATTACTTTGGTCGTTTGCGCCGGCATTGCGTCCTTTCCGCCAGCGCGACATTTCAGAGTATTTGTTGCTGCGGTGGCGGAACTTGGTTTTTTTGTTGCCGCCGTCTTTGTTCGTAAAGACCATCCTATTGAAAGCAGTTTTCTGGTCGCATTTGATGCAGGTCTCCTTTACTTGTATTATCAGCTTTCGAAGCCGGAACTGGCGCCGAACGGCGAAGTAATACATACTCACGACTGGGCCGATTATCTTTGTTTCGGGCTTGGAATAACAATCGTTTACGAATTTATCGATATTCTGATTATTGCTGAATTTGCAGGCAAGGGCGCTTTCTTTATCGGCGCCTTGCTGTTTGCGGCGATTTTTGCGTATGGCTTCATGCGTGGTTTCGGCTTTCTCGCTTTCGGCGCATTTGTTTTGGCGCTGGCGCTTTTATCGACGCTCGCCTATCGATACTTTTCTATTACCCATAATCTTATGGGGCTTGTCACAAAGTCCATCATTCTCGCCGCCGCCGTGCCGGCGATGCTTGAAAACCTCGACGCGTTTGCGCGCTTTGTCGGGATTTATCCGCCGAAGGGCGATGACAATGCCGAGGCGGAGTAAGCGTGCCGCCTGCTTCGAAGGGGCGAGAGCCGCGAAGCGACTTAAGTTTCTATCGGCGAACTCGCGCTTAGAGGCCGATTGGAAATTCGCTCTGGGCAAAGAAAATGGCGGGTTTCGAGGGTCGGAGCGCAGCGTACTTAAAGGTACGTGAGCACCGGAAACGCAGAAAACCGCCATTTGCAGCAAGCCAGAGTAGAGTTTACAACCGGGCTCTTACGCGAAATATCCCACCGTCGCGCCGATCAGGAGATAGACCCGGCCAAGGGGGGAGGAGAGATATTCTTCGAGCTCTTCGTCCGCCGTTTCCGACGTTGTGGCGTCTTCCAGGAGCCGCTCGAAGCCTTGCAGAAATCCGTGGATCTGCCGCTCGAAGCCTTTGTCGCGCCCGGATTCGTTCCGTATGCGCCGCTTCACGTCAGCCTCATTGAGGCGCAAAAGCCGGCCGGCGAAGACATTGCGGTCGCCGCGCTCGAAGCGTTCTTTCAGCGCCGGCGGCGGGTCGCCGTAAAGGCGTGTTTCGAGATCGTAGGTGAAGTCCTGCAGTGAGGAGATGATCTTGATCGCGCGCGCGGCTTCATCGTCGGCCTGGCTGGGCGCCGGGGCGGGCGGCGTCTTCTTGCTCTTATCGTTTGCAAGATCGATGGGGGCGGCGTCTTCCGCCGCGTCGATGATCTCCTTCCACGACAAGTCCTTGCGGTCGCGGGCGCCGCTGCGGTCCTCGCTTGCATCCTGCTTTTTCGCGGGCGGCGTGCGGCCAAAGAGCGAAGGGGCGGTCTTCTTGCGCCGGCTTGCGCTCGGGTTGCGCCGCTCGGCGATGTCGCGGGCCAGTTCGTCGAGGCGCGCCGGCGGCTCTGACGGCGCCTGCGGCGTCGCTTTAGCGGGCGTTGGTTTTTCCACCGGTGTTTTGGCCGCAGGCGACGGCGCTTCTTTTTGCGGCGGCAATTGCGGCGCCGGCTTCACGGTGACGTGGGTTTTCTGCATTGGCTGCGGCGGCATTTGATCCGCAGGCGTTTCTTTTGGCGTCGCCCCTTGCTGTGTCTCTACGGACTGCGTCTTTTCTTGCGCCGGCGCGTCTTCGGCGCGTGCGGTTTGCTGGGCGTTTTTCGCCTCTTCAGCCGCCTTTTTTTGTTCCGCCTCGGCGAGGGCCTGGCGGCGCGCCGCTTCCTGCGCTTCGGCGGCGCGGGCTGCGGCTTCCTGTTCGCGCAACTGCGTTTCAGCGAGTTTGCTCAAGCGCTCCGTCTGTGATGCAATTGCATCGGCGAGGCGGTCGGCGCGTTTGCGTTGTTCGCCGATCAGTGTTTCGAGCCGCAGGTTTTCTTTTTCAAGATCGGCGCGGGCGGCGGCGAGGGCCTCATTGCGCTCGGCAAGGCGGGCGGCGGCGGTTTCTGAAAATTCCAATGCTTCCTCGGAAGATTTACGGGCGCGGGCGCTGGCGTCAGCGACGTCCTGGGACGCTTTGATGGCGGCGTCGCTCGTGCGCTGCACGGCTTCGGCGATTTCGTCGGCGGCGCGCGTCGCCTTGGCGGCGTCGACAACGGTGCCGTCGATGGCTGTGCGCGCTGCATCGGCGACGCCTTTCAGGGAGGCGGCGGCGTTGTCGGCGATTTTGCCCGATTGTTCCGACGCGGCCTGAAGCGCCGCATCGGCGACGCGCGCGGTTTCTTCTGCGGCTTTGGCGGCGGCGGCGTCCGCGGCCTTTTTGGTTTCTTCGCCGGCTTTTTCGGTCGCGGCGACAATCTCTGCGGCGTTCTGGCTGGCGCTTGTGGCGGCGTCGCTCGCGGCCTGTGTCGCCTTGTCGGTGGCGGCGATGGTTTTTTCCGCCGCGTCGTCGATGGCGTCGGCGCCGTCGCGCACGGTCTTTTCGCTTTCACGCAACGCTTCGCGCAGGCTCTCGAAACTGGAGAGCGCCTGTTGCGCCACCGTTTCGAGATGCGTCAGCCGCTCGTTGAACTCCGCCTCCGCTTCGGAGGTGACGACGTCGGCGTGTTTGATCGCTTCGACGCCGTTTTTGGCGCGATCCGCAATCGCCGCGGCAAAATCGTCCGCCTGGGAATTAAGGTTCTCCGTCAGATCGATAAGGCGCGAGCGCTCGTCGGCGACGCGCGCGACGGCGCCGGTCGCGCGATGCTCTATGGCGTCGCCGGCGATTTCGATGGCTTCCACATGCTGGCGGATCATCGCCTCCACCGAGGCAAGCCGGGTCAGCGCGCCGTCGATCCCTTCATTGAGGGCGCTCACATGGCCCTGAACGGCGGCGCCGACGACGCCGACATTCTCGGCCGCGGCGATATCGGGCGTTGCGATCTGTTGTGCGGCGGCGGCGATCGATTCCGCGGCGCTCATCATGGTTAGCTGCTTCGACAGGAGATAGCCGCACACGCCGATCAACAGCGGCACGATGAACGCGAAGACAAGAATGTCGAGCTGGTAGGCGCTCAGGGGCGACCAGCCATCAAAAGAGCCGTTGTTGATTTCCAGATAAGCCCAGAGATTGCCGAGCGGGAGACCGAAGAAAATTGCGAAGAAGATGAAAAAAGCGGTGAGCCGCGACACAAGCCAGACCTGTCGGCTCATGGCGTTCCAGCGCTGCTCATTGGGCGTCACCGGCGTCAGCCTTGCGTGCTGCAGGGCGCGTTCGGAGGCGTCGCCCGGTTTTTCAACGATGCCGGAAAATCGCACCCGCGCGTCATCGCGCGACGCGCTGAGCGGTGCGTTGTCGGCGAGGTCGCCAGCGCTATCGCTCGCGTCCGGCGCGCCTTTGGCGGCGTCGGATGTCGGCGCCTGCGGTTTTTCGGTCGTGTCGTCCACCTTGCCCCTGTTGGTACGCTTCTGTTAGCCCGCCTCGGTTTCGTCTCGTAACGCCCGGCCTCCATGCGCATCGTGCGCGAGAACCGAAGCCTCTCGCATAGCGGATTTTCGCTGCGCCGCCAATCGGCGCCGCGTGATTTGGGAGATCTTTCAAGTCGTTAACGAATTGGGGGCGGGGCCTCCCGGCGCTGACCTCGCGAGGCGGGGTGAATCCGCCTATAAGCGCGGCCTGCGACGCTGTTCGGCTTGTATCAAGGCAGGGTGGGGCCGCTAAAGATCCACCGTAATACGAGTTTCGCTATGACCGAAGTCCGTCCTCACTCCTTGTCCGCCCGTCTGCAGACCATCATCGACAGCAAGTGGTTTCAGTCGCTGGTGCTGACGCTGATCATCATCAACGCGATCATTCTGGGGGCGGAGACCTTCGCCGGTGTGCGCGAGAGCATCGGGCCCATTCTCGGCGCTGTCGATCGCGTCATCATTTATGCATTCGTGATCGAGATCGGGCTGCGCATGATCGCAACCCGTTTCGACTATTTCAAAAAACGGCTGGAACCTTTTCGACCTCGCCATCGTTACGGTATCGCTGGCGGCGGCGACGAGCGGGCTCGGCGCCTTGCGCGCGTTCCGGGTGCTGCGGGTCCTGCGGGTCATCACGGTGATCCCGCGCATGCGCGTCGTCGTCTCGGCGCTTCTGGATGCGATCCCCGGCATTGCGTCGGTGGGCGTTGTTCTGGCGCTCATTATCTACGTCTTCGCGGTGATTGCGGCGACGCTTTACGGCCCGGTGCATCCAGACCTCTTCGGAGACGTTTTTCAGGCGATGTACACGCTCTTTCAGGTGATGACGCTGGAAGGCTGGCCGGACATCGCCGCGCGGGTTGGTGAGACGCATCCGCGCTCCTGGGCCTTCTTTCTGACGTTTGTTCTGATTGCAACGTTCACGATGCTCAACCTCTTCGTCGCCATCGTGGTGCGCGTCGTTGAGGAAGATTCAGAAACGCTCTTTAACGACGTTACTGAGATGCAAAAGGCGATGCGCGATGATATCGCCGCTATGCGCGCTGAGATTGCAGAGCTTTCACGGCGCAGCGGCAAGGCCTAAAGATCGGTGTAAAGCTAGCCGTATACGGAGCGAAGACGCCTCGTCGTCAGGCGCTCAACATGGCGCGCTTTTTGGAGCGCGCCATTTCTTTGAGAAGAAGACGCAGGAGCGGGCGTGAGGTCGCGCGCGCCGCAAAGACGCCGCCCGCGACGGAAAGCGCGCCGGCCGTGAGGATCGTGTCCTGTGCGACAAGCGCCGTCGCGTCGAACAGAGAGATGAGATAGAGCGCCGACGCTGCGCCCGGCGCGCCGCCGAACCACGCGAGGAAGCCCTGCGCTTCGCTCGGCAGGCTCGTCGATTTCAGCGCGATGAGCCGGGGGACGACGCGGATAATCGTGATCGCGGCGATGGCGAACACCACGAGAAGAAGATCGCCCTGGAAAAAGCGCGGCGCGAAGAGCGCGCCGAACGCAAAGTATGCAGCGGGCGAAACGGCGGTCTCGACGGCGCGGCGCAGTTTAACGCGCGTCGTCACAAGGCTTGGCGTCGCTTCGCCCCAGACGAGGCCGGCTGCGACCGCAGCGATGAGACCGCTCGCGCCGAGCATCGGCGAGGCGAGGTAAGCGGCGGCGGCTGCGATGGCGGCGACCGCACCGGCGCCTTTGCGTGCGAAGAACTTCGCGCCGATGCTCGATGCAACAAGACCGAGGACGCCGCCGAGGGCGAACCCTTTCACAGCGCTGAGGCTCGCGAAATAAAGCGGGGCGACGGCCGGCGCGCCGGTGGGCGCCGCGGTGGCCGCGCCTTCCAGGAGCACGACAACCGGCAGGCCGAGCGCGACGATGGCTGCGCTTTCAAGCCTGACGGCCGCTTTGATGAGCGCCGGCGCCGGGGCGCCGATTACGGCGCGACGGTCGAACGCGGCGCCGTTCAGCATCAGCGCGCCGCCCAGCAGGAAGGCAGACGAAATCGCGAGCGGCGGCGCCAGCATGAAGGCGAGCAAAGAACAGACGATGAGAAAAAGCGGCGCGCCGCCGAGCGTCAGCCGGAAGGACGCCGGGCAGTGAACCGCAAGACGGGAAACGCGAAACTGCGCCGCGGCGGCGAAGGCGATGGCGGCAAGCAGGGCGTCTGCGCCAGCGGCGACCCAGTCCGCATTCAGGAACGGCGCGCCCGATGCGCGGTATGCGAACGAAAGGCTGGCGCCTGCGACGAGCAATAACGCCGGCGCGCGGCCAGCGCGCTCTGCGACGCCCGAGCGGGTCAGAATCCAAAGGGTCGCCGCGCAAAGCGCAGCAGCAGTAATTTCGATCATAATGAAAAATCTATGTCCGTCTTGGCGGCGGCAATCTCTGTTGGTCGGCTCTGTTAGTGGGCTCTGCTAATGCGTGTCCGCGCATCTGCGACGAACGCGCCCGTTACTGAAACTCGTCTACTGATATCTCGACACGCGCCCCCAAGATGCGCCCCAAAGATGAACCTTAGCGGCGCGGCGGCGTCGATACGCATGAAAACTTACCCTCGACAACTTCTTTAAAAGGCGCGAAGAACTCCGCGAACGCCGCGCCCTGACAATACTCAACACTTCGAAGTCAAACCCACAAATCCAGAACCCACAGATCTTAAACGCTAGATCTTAAACCCAAACGTCTGATGCTTATTCCCTTACGTCATCCAAGAGAGCGCCGGCCTTAAAGAATGCGCACCTTGCGGTTTGAATACTTTAAGATTTCGGCGGCGCCGTCCCAAGGGCGCCGGGCATTCACTAGGGCGACAGTTCGTAGGCGGGAAACATAAAACCGACGACAGTTGAGCCGGATTTTGTTCCTTCAGGCGCCTTTTACTCATCAACGAATCAGACAAGCGCGAAGATGTATTGATCCGCCCACAAATGCAAATTGAAATTTTGCAAGTATTGCGGTTTGGCGCGCCGATGCTTCGTCGTTCTGCAATTTTTTTCGTTACTCTTTTTGCGCCGCCGTTCTCACCGATAGTTTTGTCGAAAGAAAGACGCTCTGTGTTTTTCATTCTAACACGAACGAAAGTGAGGGGGATAACTTTCCTCGCTTTGTTTTTATGCCCTTAAAATGGCGCTTTCTCACGCATTGCGGCGGATTTCGTCGGCGTAAGGAATGTGTCGAAATTAAGATGCCGGAATAAAGGGAGTAAAGGTAGTGACGGATAAAAAATCTTCTTCCCGCGGGCGCTTGAAACGGGCGGCGGCGAAAATCGCACCGAGCATTGCGCATGCGCTTGGCGGGCCCTTAGCCGGCGCGGCGGTTGAACAGTTATCGCGGGTAATTTTCGGCGCCCCGGATGCAAGCGAAGACGACATCGCCGCGGCGCTCGCCGCCGCGACGCCGGAACAGCTTCTGGCGCTCCGCTCCGCTGACTACGCCTTTCGCGAGGCGTTGCGCGAGGCCGATATAGAAGAGCGCCGGATCGACGCCGAGGATCGCGCTGATGCGCGCGCCCGCCAGATCGCCATGAACGACTGGACCGTGACGGCCCTGGGCGCGCTGGTGCTCGCCGGGTTTTTCCTGGTTCTGGGCGCGATGCTGACGCACCAGCTGCCGGCGGGTGCAGAGACTGAGTTTTCGATCATGCTCGGCGCGCTCGCCACCATGACTGCGGCGGTGGTGAATTACTTTTTTGGCTCGTCGACGGGATCGAAGGAAAAGACGCGTCTTTTCGCGCTTCGCGGACGACGCGCGGATGAGCATGAAAATGCTTGAATTCATTCGGTAAATCACCATTCTCCGCGACGGCGAACAAGAACGAAAGCAACACGAGCATGGTGGACTGGCGCGGCGATATCGCGATCATTGGCGGCGGCATTGTCGGGCTCTCTATTGCCTGGCAAGTCGCAAAAAACGATCCCGCCGCGCGCATCGCGGTGATCGACGCTGGGCCCAGCGTTGGCGGCTCGACGAGCGCTGCGGCTGGTATGCTGGCGCCGAGTTTCGAAACGCCGTCGCCGTCGATGTCGTCTGAGCTCGCACATGTGCTCAACGATTTCTGCTTTGACGCCTTGGGGTTATGGAAAAGTTTTTCAGGCGAACTTGAGGAAGAAGCCGGCGTCGCCATCGATTACGAGGTGACCGGCGCGCTTGGCGTCGCCTGCGGCGTCGAGCGGGCGACGGCGCTGCGCGCAACCTTCGAAAAACAGATCGCCGACGGCGCGGTGCTGGAATGGCTCGACGGTGACGCAGTCAGATCCATCGAGTCGGCGCTCTCGCCGGCGATTGAAGGTGCAATCTTCGCCCACGGCGATGGCCGGGTCGATCCGCGCAAGGCGGCTCGTGCATTGCGCCGCGCCCTGGAGCGTCGCGGCGTCGCGCTCTTAAGCGGGACCGTCCGAAGCACGAAGGTAAGCGGTTCTGGCTGGCGCCTTGAGCTCGCGGAAGGAAACGCGCTGGAGGCGGAAAGGCTGGTGATCGCCACCGGCGCCGGCGAGATGATCGACGGTGTCGCGCCGCAGCCGGTCTCCTCGGTAAAGGGCGAGGCCTATACGGCGCACATGAATGCTGAGAAGGAATTATATCATATTATCAGGGCAGAAGAAGCATACCTTTGTACACGACCTGAAGGTATGATTTATGTGGGCGCGACGGAGGCGCCGGCGCGCACCGACCTCGATCCGGATCCGGCGGGGATTGCGCGGCTTGCCGAGGGCGCGGCCAAACTCGTCCCCGCCGCCGCCAAATGGCGCGAAACGACCCGGTCCGCTGGGCTTCGGCCCGTGACGCCCGACCATGCGCCCATTCTGGGCGCCGCGCCAAGCGGGCCGGAGACGGTCTTCTTCGCCCTCGGCGCCTATCGCAACGGCGTCCTGATGGCGCCGGCGATCGCGCGTGAAATCGCCTCACTGATCGATGGCGCGCGAGCCTCGGCGGCCGTTTCGGCGTTCTCGCCCGGGCGCTTTCGCTAGCGGGGTCGATTCAATTCTACAGGGGCCATTAACTTTAGGGTTTTATTTAGGCTGAGGAGCCACCATCGGGGAGAGAAAGAGATTGAAAACCGATGTCCCTCGACTTTCCCAACGCCTTTCCGGGCGCCGCTGCGACTGTGACCTCCGCGCTCAAGACCGCGAGCCGGTCGACGGGCGTGAGCTATGACTTTCTCAAATATATGGCGCAGCGCGAGAGCAGCATGCAGCCCATGGCCGAGGCGAAGACATCGAGCGCGGCCGGGCTTTTTCAGTTCATTGAGCAAACATGGCTCGGCGCGGTCAAAAACCACGGCGCTAAACATGGCCTCGGCGACTATGCGAGCGATATCACCCAGGGGGCGGGTGGGCGTTTTGACGTCGCCGACCCGGCGCGCCGGCAGGAAATTCTTAACCTTCGGTTCGATCCGAAGGCGTCGGCGGCGCTCGCCGGCGAGCTTGCCAACGACAACAAACGCACCCTTGAAGCGAAGCTCGGCCGTGACGTTTCTTCGAATGCGGAACTCTACGCCGCCCACTTTCTCGGCGCTGGCGGCGCAGCGAAACTTTTAAAAGCCGATGCGGGTGCAAGTGCAGCGGCGCTCCTACCCAAAGCGGCGGCGGCCAACCGGCCGGTGTTTTACGACGGCGCGCGGGCGCGCAGCGTCGGCGAGGTAATGGCGTCCATTGCGCGCTCCATGGGAGAGCCCGCGCCGGAAGTAAAAAGCGCCGGCGGCGGCGAGGGCGCAATGGCCGTCCGTGACATTGCGCGCGGCAACGCGCCGGGCGGGCTTTTCCCCGTCGCCGGCGGTCCGTTGTTTGACGATCAAGGGCGCGGGGCGTTCGCAGCCTGGCTCACTCAAAGGGGCGCGGCGGCGGCGGGTGTTCATGCGGCCGGCGGTATTTCTATTGACGCCTGGCGGGTCGGGCTTGGCGCCAGTGAACAGACGACCGATGCCCGCGATAGCGAGATGAGTGAGGTTAGCGGCGGGCCTATACGTGTCTCATCGCGTGTGGTTGAAGACGCCCTTCATGCGTCCGGCGCGCAGTTAAGCGTTGCGGCGTTATCGGCATTGATGACCCTTGATGCCCGTGAAATGGGCGAGCCGCGCGAGGGTCGAAGCGGAATCACGAGCGCATCTAAGGACGCTTGAGCGGGTTTTTAGCAACGCGGCGCGGATACGCCGGCTGGTAACTTCGTTTCCGTATCGGCGCAGGCGCCGGCCAACTGTTCCGCAGAGATATTAATCGCCGCCGACAGATCCGCGCCATGGAGTGTCGCACCGCGAAACTGCACGTGTTCTAGATTGGCGCCCGCGAAGTCCGCGCCTGACAGATCTGCGCGGTCGAACCGTGCGCCGGTGAGATCGGCCCGCGCGAGCACGGCGTTTTTCAAATGCGCACCAACGAAGACGGCGCCCGTCCCGTAAGCGCCGGAGAAATCGACGCGCTCCATGACCGAGCCGGAGAAAAACGCAAAGGCGACGTTGGACCCGACGAATGTGGCTTTGGAAAAGTCGCTCGCCCGCGCCGTTGCGGCCCGGAGTTCGGCGCCGGTGAAATCGCCGCCTGGAAAAAGCGCGGCGCTTAGATTCGCCCGTGCGAGACGTGCGCCTTTAAAGTCCGCGCCGTCGCCGGCGGCGCCTTCGAGGCTTGCGCCGTCGAGAAGAGCGTTGTTGAAGCTGGCGTCGGCAATGACGGCCCCGGCGAAGTTGGCGCCCGGCAGATCCCGGTTAGCGAAGGCCGCGCCGGCGAGATCGCTGAGGGCGTGGCGCTCGCCGCGCGCATCGCTGCTTTTGCCGATGCCCGGCAAGTCAACCTCGACGCGCGACAGGACCGGCGCCAGGTCGTCGACGCTTTTGATACTGTTGGCGACGGCGTCGCCAATGTTGCCGATGGGGTTGGTTCCGCCATGACGTTTTGCACCGGGCGTGATCGCGGACACAACCGAAAGCACGACGACCATGAACACAATGACCATGGCGAACATTTTCACCATTGCTGCTCTCCCGGTTTGTCAGAGCGCTTCGCAGATAAGTGTGTGCGGTTGGCGGTTCCCGTCCGCCAACGCCGCAAAAGAAGCGCGATAAAACAAGAAACGAGAGCGATGGTGGCGCAAGCGCGTCAACGTTTGATTAAGGAGACTGAAAGAATTCGCCTAAGGCGACAGCGCTATTAAAAGTGAAGGAAAGATCAATGAGTTGGTTGGTAAACAAATCGTTTTCGCCACAAGGCGCGGATGTTTAAAGTCCGCTTAAGCGGAAGGGGCCGGCGGCGCCCACCGACGCGCGCTTTGCTTAAAGCGCGCATCGATTTTGCAACAGACGCTAGGAACACCCCGACGTCGCGCCACAGCTTTCGCATTTAAGGCACGTGCCATTACGTACGAGTGTGAACTGTCCGCATTCGCCGCATGCATCGCCCTCATAGCCTTTCATGCGCGCATCACGATAGGCGCCGCCGGGATTGGCGAGGACGCCGCGGGGCGCTTTCTGGTTCACTGCATCGGCGAGCTTGGCGACCTGTGCTTCGATTTCCGGCGCCGTTTCGGCGCGCGGCAGCACTTCAGCTTCCGGCGCGGGCGGAACCTCTTCCGCTTCGACATCGACGGCCGCGTCGTCGCGGCCGCGCAGACGGTCGAATTCCCCGCCGCGCAGGACGACGAGATTGTCGGTCACCGTCGAGCGGCTGAAGCCCTTGGAGATGAGTTTGGACGCTTCTTCCTGCGCCTTTTCGCTGTCGACCCCGTGGCCGATGGCGTCGACTGCGGTTTCGGACGGGTCGACATGCGCAAGGTCGTTGCGGCCGAGGTAGGAGATCGCGAGTTCGCGGAAAATATAGTCGAGGATCGACGTCGCGTTCTTGATCTGGTCGTTGCCCTGGACGGGGCCGGACGGATCGAACCGCGTGAATACATAAGCGTCGACGAATTCTTCCAGCGGCACGCCATATTGCAGACCGAGAGAGACAGCGATGGCGAAATTGTTCATCAGACTACGGAACGCCGCGCCTTCCTTGTGCATGTCGATGAAGACTTCGCCGATCTCGCCATCGTCGAATTCGCCGGTGTGCAGGTAGACTTTGTGACCGCCGACAATGGCTTTTTGTATATAGCCCTTGCGCCGGTCGGGCAGGCGGCGCCGCCCGGGTGTGCGTTCGATGATGCGCTCGACAATCCGTTCGGCGACGATTTTCGACTTCTGCGCTGTCGGCGCATCGGCCAGTTCGTCGGCGAGCGTGTCCTCTTCGCCTTCCTCGTCGCGCTCGGCGAGCAGCATGGTGCTCAAGGGCTGGGAAAGCTTCGAGCCGTCGCGATAAAGCGCGATGGATTTCAGCCCGAGCCGCCAGGCGAAGCGATAGGCGTGGGCGCAGTCGCCGATGCTGGCGGCTGCGGGCAGATTGACGGTTTTCGAAATCGCGCCGGAAATAAAGGGCTGCGCCGCCGCCATCATGGTGAGGTGCGCATCGACGCTGAGCGCGCGTTCGCCGATGCGCCCGCACGGATTGGCGCAATCGAACACGGGATAGTGCTCCAGTTCGAGATGCGGTGCGCCTTCGACGGTCATGGCGCCGCAGCAGAAAAGGTTCGCCTGATGAATATCCTCGTCGTCGAAACCGAGATCGCGCAGAAGTTCGTACCCGGTCGAACCGAGCTTGTCTTCGGGGATGCCGAGGACGTTGACGCAGAAGTCCTCGCCAAGCGCGTCGGGCGTGAACGCGTAGGTCATGTCGAACGCGGTTTTAAGCCGCTCTTCGAGCGCCTTGATGTGGCGGTCGGCGAAGCCTTCTTCGCGCAGGGCGTCGAGGTCGACGCCCGGCGCGCCGTCGAGCGTGCCGCGCCCGAGCGCATAATGGCCGATGTCGTCGATCTGGCTCTGGTCGTAGCCAAGGGCCGCGAGGGCCGCAGGCACGGCTTTGTTGATGATTTTCAGATTGCCGCCGCCAGCGAGTTTCTTGAATTTAACGAGCGCGAAGTCCGGCTCAATGCCGGTGGTGTCGCAGTCCATGACGAGGCCGATGGTGCCGGTGGGCGCGACCACGGTGACTTGCGCATTGCGGAAGCCATTAAGGGCGCCGAGTTCGTAGGCTTCGTCCCAGACGGTTTTCGCGCGCTCGGCGAGCGCCGGCCAGGGCGCGGCCTCGCCGTCGAGAAGAACGGGTTTGACATTCAGCCCTTCAAACGCGCCGCCTTGCGCGACGCCGACCGCGGCGCGCCGATGATTGCGCAATACACGGAGCATGGCCTCGCGGTTGTCGCCGAATTTCTCAAAAGGCCCGACATTGGCGGCGATCTCCGCCGAGGCGCGATAGGCCGCGCCGCTCATGAGGGCCGACACCGCGCCGGCGGTCGCGCGGCCTTCGTCGCTGTCATAGGCAAGGCCCGAGGACATGAGAAGGCCGCCGAGATTGGCGAAACCGAGCCCGAGCGTGCGATAGTCGTAAGACCGGCGGGCGATCTCGGCCGATGGATATTGCGCCATGGCGACGGAGATTTCGAGGGTCAGCGTCCACAGCCGGCAGGCGTGCTCGAAGGCGTCGACATCGAAATCGTCGCCGGTTTTGAACTTCATGAGGTTGAGCGAGGCGAGATTGCAGGCCGTGTCGTCGAGGAACATATATTCCGAGCACGGATTGGACGCGCGGATCGCGCCGCCTTCCGGGCAGGTGTGCCAGGCGTTGATGGTGTCGTGAAACTGAACGCCCGGGTCGGCGCAGGTCCACGCCGTTGTGCAGATGTCGCTCCAAAGCCCGCGCGCGCTCACGGTTTTGGCGATGTCGCCGTCGGTGCGTCGCGTGAGGGGCCAGTCGCCATCGTCCATGACGGCGTTCAAAAACGCATCCTTGATGCGCACGGAGTTGTTGGCGTTCTGACCGGCGACGGTGCGGTAGCCTTCGCCCTCCCAGTCGAGACCGTGGACATCGACCTCGATGGCGCGCGCGCCCTGGCGGGCGAAATCGATGACGCGTTTGATGGAGGCGTCGGGAATGAAGCCCGCGCGTGCAGCCTTCACCGCCGCGGCGAGCGCCTTGTTGGCGCCGGTGTCGAAGCGCGCCGCGTCAGCGCCGGCGCCGTTTTCGTCGGCTGCGTCGTCGCCGGCGTCATAAGCCCACACCGCCTCGACAATGGGCGGTAAAAAGCGCGCCATGGCGCGCGAGCCGGCGGCCAGCGCGGCGACTTTTTCTTCTTCGCGCTTTTTCCAGGTGACGAATTCTTCAATGTCCGGATGATCGACATCGACGACGACCATTTTCGCTGCGCGACGTGTGGTGCCGCCGGATTTAACGGCGCCCGCTGCGGCGTCGCCGACTTTCAGGAAGCTGAGCAGGCCGGAGCTTTTACCGCCGCTCGACAGGGGCTCGTCGGCGCCGCGGATATTGGAAAAGTTGGTGCCCGAGCCGCTGCCATATTTGAACAGAAGCGCCTCGCGCCGCCAAAGGTCCATGACCCCGCCATCGCCGGCGAGACTGTCTTCCACGGACTGGATGAAACACGCATGGGGCTGCGGGCGTTCATAGGCGCTGTCGGAGGCGGTGACGGCGCCGGTGTCGGCGTCCACATAATGGTGCCCCTGACCGGGGCCGTCGATGCCATAGGCCCAGTAGAGACCGGTGTTGAACCATTGCGGGCTGTTGGGCGCCCCGATCTGCGCCGCCAGCATGGCGCGCATTTCATCGAGATAGGCGCGCGCGGCGTCCTCATCGTCGAAATAGCCGCCCTTCCAGCCCCAATAGGCCCAGGCGCCGGCCATGCGATTGAACACCTGCGCGGCGCTCGTCTCGCCGCCATAGCGTTTTTCGGCCGGCAGCTTCGCAAGCTTGGCGACATCGGGCATGGAGCGTTGCAGGAAGCGCGGCACGCCCTTTTCCGAGACTTTGCGGGTCGCCGCCGGCACGCCGGCCTTGCGGAAATATTTCTGCGCCAGAATGTCGATGGCGGTCTGGCTCCACTCGGCCGGCGCCTCGATATTGCGCATCTCGAAAATGATATCGCCGGTGAAGGTGCGAATCTCGGACGCCGCGCGACGCATGGGCGCGGCGGCATAGGGTTTGTCGGCGTCGGGGGCGTATCGGCGTTCTATCAGCATGGGCTTTTCAACATTGTCGGCGGCAGGGGTTCCAATCGGCGATGACTGCAACGCGCGCCTGGCGCACTCAGCGTCCCGGTGTCGGGCCGCGTCGCTCATTTGGGTATTCTACCACAGTGTCGCCATCGGTTAGCAAGGGTGAAAGGTCCCCCGCGGAGGCTATTTACGTCGCAGGCGACAGACGCCATAGTCGGCCACGCGAAACTGTTGAAAATTCGATCAAAAAGCGAGGCGGCCGCTGACATGCTGGACAGGCTTTTTATCTGGTGGAACTCTGCGACATTTGGCACGTCCTTCACCCTGTGGCGGCGCGGCGCCCGCAAGGTCGGAGAGGACGAGCAGGGGAACCGCTATTTCGAGGAAGCCAAAGCCAGCGGCTCGGACGGCCAGAAACGCCGCTGGGTGGTCTATCACGGCGTCGCCGAAGCGTCCCGCGTGCCGCCGGACTGGCATGGCTGGCTGCACCATACTTTCGAGGAGCCGCCCACAGTCGCGCCATTGCCGCGCCGCGATTTCGAAAAAGACCATCTGCCCAATATGACCGGCACCCCGCTCGCCTATCATCCAAAAGGCAGCCTTTCCCACGCCGACGGGCCGGGACGGGTCGAAAAGGACTATGACGCCTGGTCGCCGGACGGTTCCTGAGAGCCCGGTTCGGACCGCCGCCCCGTTTTGCTACGAATGGCGGTTTTCTGGGCTTCCGGCGTCCATAACTGCGGTCCGGCCATGATCCGGCCGCAAGTCCGGCGTTTTCGCCCAAAAAAAATCCGAAAAAATTCATCCCCCGGCGGTCCGTTCGATGTAAAGTCACAGGGAATCTGATTTTGGGAATCTGATGTTGCTGAAGTATCGGGAGGCGCGCTCATGACCCGCGCAGGATTTTTCGAAACCCTTGTCGGCGTGTTCGTGGTCGTCGTGGCGATCATGTTCATGGTCTACGCCTATGGCGTTTCCGGCGCCAATGTGGGGCGCGACGCCTATAGCGTCGATGCGATTTTCGGGCGGGTCGACGGCGTGACGCTCGGGTCGGAGGTGCGCATCGCCGGCATGAAGGTCGGCGCCGTCTCCGGCCACACGCTCGATCAGAAGACCTATGAGGCGCGCCTCAAGCTTTCCATTGCGTCGGACATTAAAGTGCCGGAAGATTCCGTTGCAAAGATCGTCAGCGACGGCGTTCTCGGCGGCGCCCATGTGGCCATTGAGCCTGGCGCGTCTGACGTGATGCTCATCGACGGCGAGGCGATCACCATCACGCAAGGCTCGGTCGATCTGCTCGGCCTTGCGGTGCAGGCCTTCACCAATCAATCGGGCAAAAGCAGCGAGAGCGCTGACCCGTTGGGAGATCTTTAAATGGCGATGAAGCTGTTCACCGTTGGGTCGGCCGCCGCGCTTATGGTCTTTTCAACGAGCGCGACAGGCCAGGAGCCGCCGGCGCCTGTGGGCGCCGATCCGGCCCTTGACGCAATATTGTCGCCGGGGACGGAGAGCGATGAGGCCGGCGCCGCGCCGGCGGCGGCGCCTCTTTCCGAACTCGATCTTCTGTCGCGCGCCGAGGACGATCCGTTTTCACAGGCCGTCAGCGTTGCAGAGCGCGAGCCGGTGTCCGTGACCCTGCGCGCCCTCAACAAGATTACTGCGCGGTATACGGATCTTGAAATCGCCATGAATGAAATCGCGCGCTTCGGGTCGCTCGAAATCCAGCCGCGCACATGCGACAAGCGCCCGCCGGAAGAGTTTCCGGAAACATCGGCGTTTCTGGAAATTTTCGACATCGAGCTGAACCGGCGGGTCAGCAATCTGAAGCCGGGCGCCCATGGCGACCGCCCGGTGGAGGGAGCGCCGGAAGACCCATCGTCCGTGCGGCTCGCAGCGCAAACCGAGCCGCCCGCAGACGCCTTCGCCGCATATGACGAAGCGGTCAAGATTGCTGTGGCGAACGGCGACGCGACGACCGGCGATGCAGTGAGCGGTCGTTCAGTGCCTGGCGAGGCCGGCGAGTTCGTGTCGGAAGGGCCTGTCGCGGATGGCGTCAACATCTTCCGCGGCTGGATGTTTGCGTCGTCCCCAGCGCTTAACCCGCTTGAGCATGGCGTTTACGACGTCTGGGTGATCGACTGCAAAACCCGTGTGATCGAAAACTGATCGGGACCGGCGAAAAAGTCGGCCTCATCATCGAGCGCCAGCGATAAAATATCCTGGTACTGATCGTTTGAGATTTCCTTGAGCCCGAACTGCTCAAGATGTTCGTTGTAGAACTGCGCGTCGACAAAGTGAAAGCCGCCGGCCTTGAGCCGCGCAATCAGGTACAAAAATGCGGTTTTCGATGCGTTGGTCTCGCGCGAGAACATGCTCTCGCCGCAAAACGCCGCGCCGAAGGCGATGCCGTATAGGCCGCCCACAAGCTCATCGCCGCGCCAGCATTCGATGGAATGCGCAAAGCCGATGCGGTGCAGCTCGCAATAGGCTTCGATGATCGCGTCGTTGATCCAGGTGTCCGGCCGCACGGGCGTTGCTTCCGCGCATGCCTCGATCACGTTGGCGAACGCCTTGTTGACGGTGACGTCAAAGTCGTGGGTTTTGAGGAAGCGTTTCAGCCGCCGCGGCGCGCGCGCTTCGGGGAGGAAAAGGACGCCGCGCGTTTGCGGCAGGACCCAGACGACATCGTCGTCGTCGCGCGCCCGCGCCATTGGGAAATACCCGAGCGTATAGGCTTTCAAAAGCTCGTCGGTTGAAATCGATATCGCCGAATCGCGGGGCATGGGCCAAAGCGTAGCAAAATCGGGGTTGCGCCGATAGGCGGCGAGAGAAATCACGCTTCGGTGTTGTTAGAGCATTGTCTGCGCCGTTCCGCTTCCCATATCTTAAACAGGAGGACGGTTGGGCGCACGTAAGGAATTTTCTCACCGCGAAACAGGGGCCAATCGCAGGCCGTCCTTACGTCTTGCGATATCGGCGTTTACAGCCGCCGTCCTGATGCTCGCGTTTTTCTTCTGGCTATATTTTTTAGTCACCGTTGCGCTCTCGCCTTACTGCGAGTTTGCAGCGAACTGGCTGGTCGGCTGGTTCGATCGCCGCTCGCCGTTGCAACTCTTTACGCTGGCGTTTCTTTTGGCGTTTTTCATATGGCTCGTTCGCGTTGTTTCCTATCGGCGGGAAATCAACGCAATCGAAACGGCGTTGCAGGGCGCCCTGATTGTCTGGTGCCTTGTCTCGCTCGGGTTTGTGAAAGCGATGCTGCTTCCTTTTGCGCCGCCAAGTTATCAGCAGATGGAGACCGTGGCGCGGTTTTTAAGCCCGCAGGACACGCGTCTTAATGAAGCGGAAGATCTTTTTTCCTTTGGCGAAGCGCCGCCATGGCCATACGAGTTTCCCAAACCACCGGCTTATCCCAGCTGGATAAGCTGGTTCGACGACTATAACCCGCCCCTTGAAGAGATTTTTACGAGCACAAACTCGCCCACATACCGGGAATATAAACTGATGTTGCAATGCGCCGCGCGGTACCGGGCGCGCGAGCGCGAATATGCTGACGCGGTCAAAGCGTATGATGCGTGGTATAAAGACTATAGCTGGCGCGTCGATCCGAAATACCTTCGATATAGATGGGAGTAGGGAAGTCGTTCGGCGCTTGCGGCGTATACTCAAACTGCCTGCGCTGCCGCGTAGGCGCTCGCCCAGGCCCATTGGAAATTATATCCGCCGAGCCAGCCTGTGACGTCGACGACCTCGCCGATGAAATAAAGGCCGGGAACGGACTTTGCCTCCATAGTTTTGGAGTTGAGGGTGCGCGTGTCGACGCCCCCTGCCGTGACTTCCGCGGTGCGGTAGCCTTCCGTGCCGACGGGCGTGACGCGCCAGCCGTGAACGCGCTTGGCGATGGCCGTGAGCGCCTTGTCGGAGCGGTCGGCGAGGTTCCCGCGCCAGTTTTCATGGTCTGCGATGGTGGCCGCGAGTCGTTTCGGCATGGTGTCGCTGAGCGCTGCTGCGAGCCCCATTCGTCCGTTGTCTGAACGCTTTGTGCGCAACTCGGTAAAAACATCGCAAGTGGGCGCAAGATCGACGGAGAGCGCCGCGCCCTCGCGCCAATAGGATGATATCTGTAAGATAGAGGGGCCGGAAAGACCGCGATGGGTGAACAGAAAACCATCTCGGAAGGAGGGCGGTTTTGCGGACTTGCGTGCGCCTTTGGGCGTCGGTTTCAGCGCTTCGGTGGTGACGCTTGCGTCGATTGAAACGCCCGCAAGCGCGCTCGCCATCTCCTTGTCAGCGCCGGCAAAGGTAAGAGGAACGAGCGCCGGCCGCGGTTCGATAACCGGCAGTCCGAAATCGGCGGCTATTTTGTATCCCGCGCCGGTGGCGCCGATCTTGGGGATCGATTTGCCGCCGGTTGCGACGACGAGCGAAGCGGCGCGATATCTCCCTTCGTCGGTTTCGACGACGAAGCCGCTTTCGTCTCTGCGAACGGCCTCGATGGAGACGCCCGTGCGTAGCCCAGCGCCATTCGCCGCGAGTCCATCTGTCAGCATGGTGACGATCTGATTGGCGCTGCCGTCGCAAAAGAGCTGGCCGAGCTTTTTTTCGTGCCAGGCGATATCCGCCGCATCGATCCGGTCGATAAAACCCTGCGGCGTAAAACCCGACAGCGCCGAGACGCAGAATTTCGGGTTCTCGGAAAGAAAGTTCGCAGGGCTCGTATGGATATTGGTGAAATTGCAGCGCCCGCCGCCGGAGATGCGGATCTTCTCGCCGATCTTTGTCGCATGATCAAGGGCGAGGACGGTGCGGCCGCGGCGCGCGGCTTCACCGGCGCAGAAAAGGCCCGCTGCGCCTGCGCCAAGAACGATCACGTCGTAGGATGTCAATGAAGCGGCGGTCGCTGGCATGGCCCGACGTGCTTTTTAGAAAGGACTGTGCGGCTGCGATCAGCCCTGCGCCGCCAGCCAGTCTTCCAGCCAGTGGATGTGATAATCGCCGGCCTGAAAATCGGGATTGTCGATCAGATCGAGGAAGAGCGGCACGGTCGTATCGACGCCGGCGATGGCGATTTCCGACAGGGCGCGCCTGAGCCGCGCAATACATAGCTCTCGATCGTCGCCCCAGACGATCAGCTTGCCGATCATGGAGTCGTAATAGGGCGGAATGCGGTAGCCTGTATAAATCGCGGAATCGAAGCGCACGCCTGGTCCGCCCGGCGCATGGAAATGCGTGATCTGGCCCGGCGAAGGGCGGAAGGTGCGCGGGTCTTCCGCATTGATGCGGCATTCGATGGAATGGCCGGAAAAGCGAACGTCTTCCTGGCGGAAGGTCAGCTTCTCGCCCGCAGCGATGCTGATCTGCTCACGGACGATATCGATATTGGTGACCTGCTCGGTGATCGGGTGCTCCACCTGCACGCGCGTGTTCATTTCAATGAAATAGAACTCGCCGTTTTCGTAGAGGAACTCGATGGTGCCCGCGCCAAGATAGCCGAGCGCCTCGACGGCGCGGCGCACGGTTTCGCCGATCTTGTCGCGCGCGTCCATGTCGAGTGCCGGCGATAACGCCTCTTCCAGAACCTTCTGGTGGCGGCGCTGCAGGGAACAGTCGCGCTCGCCGAGCTGCGCGACATTGCCATGAGCGTCCGCAAGGATCTGGATTTCGATGTGGCGCGGCAGTTCGAGATATTTTTCAAGATAGACCGCATCGTCGCCGAACGCGGCCTTGGCTTCGGCTTTCGCGGTCGACATGGCTTCGGCGAGATCGTCTTCGGTCGGCGCGACCTTCATGCCGCGGCCACCGCCGCCGGCGGCGGCTTTCACAAGCACTGGAAAGCCGATTTGCGCGGCGGCCTCGCGCGCATCTTCAAACGAGAGCACTTCGCCGTCGGAGCCCGGCACCAACGGAATACCGGCGCGCGCAATCGCTTCCTTAGCGGCGATCTTATCGCCCATGACGCGGATGTGGTCCGCGCGCGGACCGATGAAGGTGATGTTATGGGCGGCGACAATATCCGCAAAGCGCGCGTTTTCCGACAAAAAGCCGTAGCCTGGATGAATGGCGTCCGCGCCGGTGATCTCGGCGGCGGAGATGATTGCCGGAATGTTGAGATAGCTGTCCTTGGGCGCCGGCGGGCCGACACAGACGCTTTCGTCCGCGAGGCGCACATGCATTGCTTCGGCGTCGGCGGTGGAATGAATTGCGACCGTCGAAATGCCCATTTCCTTACAGGCCCGATGAATGCGCAACGCGATTTCTCCGCGATTGGCGATCAGGACTTTTTTGAACATGGCGATCTTGTCTCGGTTGCGTCGGTGAAAAGGGCTCTTGCGTTTTTCTTTTGAGGCGGGCGCTTACTCGATAACGAGGAGAGGGTCGTCGAACTCGACCGGCTGGGCGTCGGATACGAGGATCTCCTTCACGACGCCGCTCTTGGGCGCGGGGATCGGGTTCATGGTTTTCATGGCTTCGACGATGAGAACCGTTTGCCCCTCGGTGACGTTTGAGCCCACTTTCGCGAAGGGCGCGGCCCCCGGCGACGGCGACAGATAAGCGGTGCCCACCATGGGGGAGCGGATGGCGCCCGGATGCGCAGCGCTCGCGGCAGGGGCCTGCGCCGGCGCACCATGATCGACAGGCGCAGGCGCCGCGGCGGCGGCGGGCGCTGCGGCGGTCACCACATTCGGCGCCATCTGGCGCGCAACGCGCAGCCGCACCGCATCTTTCTCAATCTCGATTTCCGATAACTTGGTTTCGTCCAGGATCGCCGCCAGTTCGCGTATCCACGCGGCTTCTACACTGTGCTCACTTTTACCGTTTTTGGCCGCCATGCCGGTTCCTGTTCTTCTTTTTGCGTCGTCAGATGGTTCGGGTTCAAGTCGGGGTCTTCACTCAAATCTGCTTACGTCGGGTATCGTCTGTTTTCGGGCTGTCCGCGCGCCTCGGGCGGGCTCGCGATGGTCTTGATCCCCCTCGTTACGCCTCACGTAATAAAATCAATTCCTTAACAGCATCAAGAGCTAACAGATAGCCCTTGGCGCCAAAGCCGAGGATGGCGCCGTCGACGCCGGCGGCGGTCACCGATGTGTGGCGAAACGCTTCGCGGGCGTGGATATTGGAAAGATGCAGCTCGATTTTCGGGATCGCGATGGCGGAAAGCGCGTCGAGGAGGGCGATGGAAGAATGGCTGTAGGCGCCCGGATTGATAATCAGCCCGTCGGCCTGCGCGCCGGCGTCCTGCACGTAATCGACCAGGCGTCCCTCGCTGTTGGTCTGCAGGAAACGGATGGTCAGCCCCAGGTCGCCCGCCTTTGCGTCGCAGGCTTTTTCGATATCGGCGAGTGTTTCGCGGCCATAGATTTCCGGCTCGCGCGCGCCCAGAAGATTGAGGTTCGGCCCATTTAAAAGGTGTATTGTTTTTGTTGTCACTTTGTTCGCCGCCGCTCGCTTTGTCGCCGCTTGTTGTTCATTCTCGTTTTTGGCCCGCTATCGCGCTTATCCGTCGCCGCCAGATTTGTTGCAGGCGCGCTGCACCATGATTATACATAGTCTATACGGGGCTTCTGTATGCCTCGGCAATAACTGGGCCGATCGATTTCCATGGATATTGTCGTCAATGGCGAAGAAAAACGCTTCCCGGGACCCCTGACGATCAGTGGGCTCCTTGATGCGCTCGAACTCGAGCCGCGCAAGATCGCGGTGGAGCGCAACCTTGAGATCGTTCCCAAGTCCCGATACGAGGCGACGGCGCTGGATGACGGCGACCGGATCGAAATAGTGCAGTTTGTCGGCGGCGGTTGAACAATGACGGAAATTTTGAAAGTAGCGGGTCGCGAGCTTTCCTCGCGACTGATTATCGGCACCGGGAAATACGAGACCTACGCCCAGAACGCCGAAGCCGCCGAAGCGGCTGGAGCCGAGATGGTGACGGTGGCGGTGCGCCGGGTGAATCTCACCGATAAAGACAAGCCCATGCTGGTCGATTTTCTCGACCCGGAGAAATATATCTACCTGCCGAATACCGCGGGCTGCTTCACCGCCGAGGATGCGATCCGCACCTTGCGGCTTGCGCGCGAGGCCGGCGGCTGGAACCTTGTGAAGCTCGAAGTGCTCGCGGACCAGAAGACGCTGTATCCGGATATGGAAGAAACGCTCCGTGCAGCGAAACTTCTGATCAAGGACGGTTTCGACGTCATGGTCTATTGCTCCGATGACCCCGTTTATGCGCGCAAGCTGGAGGACGCCGGCTGCGCCGCGATCATGCCGCTCGGGTCGCTGATCGGGTCCGGCCTCGGGATCGTCAATCCGGTCAACATCCGGCTCATTGTCGAGCAATCGTCCGTGCCCGTGATTGTTGATGCGGGCGTCGGCACAGCCTCGGACGCCGCCGTCGCCATGGAGATCGGATGCGACGGCGTTCTGATGAACACCGCGATTGCGGAAGCGAAAGATCCGATCCTGATGGCGTCGGCGATGAAACATGCCGTGATTGCAGGGCGCGAAGCCTACCTTGCGGGGCGCATGCCGAAGAAGCGCTACGCTGATCCGTCATCGCCGCTCGCCGGCCTTATCTGAACGATTGTTGCCGAAACTTTTTTATTTTGTATGCTGATCGCTTGCCGGCGCCGCCGTCTTTGAAAGAGCGTCTGCGAGGCGTATTGCCTGGCGTAAATACAGGCTCAAGACGCCCGCTAGCGAAACGGCCGTCGAACCGGACCCTAAAGCACGTCTCATTTAATGGGATTCGGTCGACGTGCTTTAGGTCTTTGTTTTTGCGGTCGAACAATTGTTCGACCTTGTGCGCAAAACCGGTGACCACTTTTGCGCGACACGCGCTAGCAACAAAGGTGACGCGTCGCCGGTTCGTCGTATGAACGGCTCGCCTTGTCGCATCTTTGACGAAAATTAACCCGCATTAACCAATCGTAAGTGCCGCATGATGCCGACCCATGCCAGCGTACCGTTATCGCGTGCGGGAAAATCTCTCGCGCGCATCAAAACCGATACGCCGTGCCGGAGCGCGCGGCCCTAGCAACCCGGCGACGCGAACCGTCGCCATGAACAAGGGGTTTTATGATGAAAAAGACACTGATCGCACTGGCGGCGGGCGCGGGCGCCCTGGGCATGAGCGTCGCATTTGCCGGCGACAAGGAAGGCGGCGACTGGGAAGCGAAAGTCGAAGAAGGCTTCGCGAAAGTTGACGCCAACAGCGACGGCCAGGTGACCAAAGATGAATACATCGCCTATAAGATGACTGAAGCCGAAAAGTACTGGGAAAAGTATTCTTCCAGCGCGGGCGACGACGGCCAGGTCTCGCTTGCAGAAGCAAAGGCCCATCACCAAGCGAAGATGGCGAAGAAGAAAGCCAAAAAGGAAATGTAAGGAAGGCGAGCGGCGCGCATGCTCGCGCGCTGCGGCTCTTTCCTTTTGGTTTACCTTTTGCCGGCGTGGAGAGCATTTCTCTCCATGCCGGTATTTTTTTAACTTTGGTTTCGATACTCATTATCGGCGATTTTTCAGGCCGCGAGGGGCTTGAGAAAACGCTGCGAACGCCCATTTCTTAGGTGTCCCTGGCGCTCAGGGGCGAAAGGCGTCGCCGCATGCGGGGCGCCCGCACATCTAAAGGCGCTCAAACGAGGTCGAAAATGCAATTAGAGAACTACACGGACCGCGCACGCGGTCTGGTGCAGGCGGCGCAAACGATCGCCCTGCGCGACAATCACCAGCAATTCACGCCGGAACACCTGCTCAAAGCGCTGCTCGACGATAATGAGGGGCTGTGCGCCAATCTCATCCGTGCGGCGGGCGGTCGGCCGGACGAGGCGCTTTCCGCGACCGATGCAAGCCTCGGCAAACTGCCGAAGGTCGAAGGCGGCGGCGGACAGATTTATATGGCCGCGCCGACGGCGCGGATTTTCGCAGCCGCTGAAGAGATTGCCAAAAAGGCCGGCGATAATTTCGTCACCGCCGAGCGTCTTTTAATGGCGCTTGCGGTGGAAAAGGACGCCGGGACCGCGGCCATTCTGAAAGACGCGGGTGTCACTGCGCAATCGATCAACCAGGCGATCAATGACTTGCGGAAAGGCAAGACCGCTGACACGGCGAACGCCGAACAGGGCTATGATGCGCTGAAACGCTATTCGCGCGACCTGACGGAAGCGGCGCGCGAAGGCAAGCTCGACCCCGTCATTGGGCGGGACGAGGAAATTCGCCGCGCCATGCAGGTGCTATCGCGCCGTACAAAGAACAATCCCGTGCTGATCGGCGAGCCCGGCGTCGGCAAGACCGCTATCGCCGAAGGGCTGGCGCTCAGGATCGTCAATGGTGACGTGCCGGAAAGCCTGAAGGAAAAGAGCCTTGCGGCCCTCGATATGGGCGCGCTCATCGCCGGCGCGAAGTATCGCGGCGAGTTCGAGGAGCGTCTCAAAGCCGTGCTGCAGGAAGTCACCGAAGCGAATGGTGAGATCATTTTATTCATCGACGAGATGCACACGCTGGTCGGCGCAGGTAAAACCGACGGCGCCATGGACGCCGCGAACCTCATCAAGCCGGCGCTGGCGCGCGGCGAGCTGCATTGCATCGGCGCGACGACGCTCGATGAATATCGCAAATATGTGGAGAAAGACGCTGCGCTCGCGCGTCGTTTCCAGGCGGTGTTCATTGATGAGCCGACCGTTGAAGATACGGTCTCTATCCTTCGTGGGCTGAAGGAAAAGTACGAACTGCATCATGGCATCCGCATTTCGGACAGCGCCATTGTCGCTGCGGCGACGCTGTCGAACCGCTACATCACCGACCGGTTTTTGCCCGATAAGGCCATCGACCTCGTGGATGAGGCGGCCTCGCGGCTGCGTATGGAAGTCGATTCCAAGCCCGAAGAGCTCGACGAACTCGACCGGCGTATCATCCAGATGAAAATCGAGCGCGAGGCGCTCAAAAAGGAAGACGACGCAGCCTCAAAGGACCGTCTTGAGAAGCTTGAGACCGAGCTGGCGGACCTTGAGGAACGCTCGAACGAGCTGACGGCGCGCTGGCGCGCGGAGAAAGAAAATCTCGCCTCTGCGACGAAAGTGAAAGAAGCGCTCGATGCGCTGCGCCAGCAGCTTGCCGACGCGGAACGGCGCGGCGACCTGACACGCGCGTCGGAACTGAAATATGGCGAGATCCCCGAGCTGGAGAAAAAACTCTCGGCGGCGGAAGCGCAGGAAGACAGCGCGGCCGACGATACGGGCTCGCTCGTCAAGGAGGTGGTGACGGACGAAAATATCGCCGGCATCGTTTCGCGCTGGACGGGCGTTCCCGTCGACAAAATGCTCGAAGGCGAGCGTGAAAAACTCCTCGCCATGGAGGCGTCGCTCGCGGCCCGCGTTGTCGGGCAAAAGGATGCGGTCACGGCCGTTGCGTCGGCCGTGCGCCGTGCGCGCGCAGGGCTGAAAGATCCGAACCGGCCCATGGGCTCGTTTCTCTTCCTGGGCCCGACCGGCGTCGGCAAGACCGAACTCACCAAGGCGCTCGCCGAGTTCCTATTCGACGATGAGACGGCGATTGCGCGCATCGATATGTCCGAGTTCATGGAAAAACACGCCGTGGCGCGTCTCATCGGCGCGCCTCCGGGCTATGTGGGTTACGAAGAAGGCGGCGTTCTGACCGAGCGCGTGCGGCGGCGGCCTTATCAGGTTGTTTTGTTCGACGAGATCGAAAAGGCGCATCCAGATGTTTTCAACGTCTTGTTGCAGGTCCTCGACGATGGCCGCCTGACCGACGGGCAGGGCCATACGGTGGATTTCAAGAATACGCTGATCATCATGACCTCCAATCTGGGCTCGGAACATCTGGCGAGCCAGCCCGAAGGCGAGCCGTCGAGCGCGGTGCGCGGCCAGGTGATGGACGCCGTGCGGGCGAAGTTCCGTCCGGAATTTCTGAACCGCCTTGACGAGTTGATCCTCTTCCACCGGCTCGCCCGCGCTGACATGGATACGATTGTCGATATCCAGATCGGGCGGTTGCAGCTGCTTCTCGACGACCGCAAGATTGTCATCGAGCTTGACGATGCGGCGCGCGGCTGGCTCGGCGATCAGGGCTATGATCCCGCCTATGGCGCGCGTCCCCTGAAGCGCGTCATCCAGAAGAAGCTGCAAGATCCGCTTGCGGAGCTTTTGTTGGCGGGGTCCGTCAAGGACGGCGAGACGCTTTCAATCTCGGCGGATGAGAACGGTCTCACCATCAACGGCGCGCCGGCTGGCGGACGCGATGTCTATTCCGTCGGGATCGGCGCCGGCGACGATGGCCCGCCTGCGGGCGCGTTATTAAACTAAGAATTGGAGGCAGCGATGGCGAAACAGGATGCAAAAAACCACAGCGCTATCAAAAAGCTTATCCGGGAAACAATTGACGCGGCGGGGCCTATAGACCCCGCCGCCGTTCCCCATACCCTTAAGGAGCGCATCCGCGCGCAGGTTTCCGGCGACATCGATATTGACGACTATGTCGCCGAGGTGCTGCGCGAGACAGGGCGGCAGGGATGACAAGCCTGTGACCATGCTTAAAAGGTTGATGGTCGTCAGAGACCGAAATGACGATACTGGAATTCAATCCCTGTTTCGTGCATCGCGCAACATCGTGTATGACGGCGCCACTCATTGATCTGCGAGCAAATCAGATAGGGCGCTCCCATGAAATTCGTTGCTCTTGTTTTCCTGTTTCTCACGCCTTTCGTCAGTGCTGCAGCCGACGAGCCGCCGGCTTATGAGATGCCGAGGACGGAGGTTTTGCCGTTTCGCGACGCAAAGGCTGACAGGCAATATGAGCTGTATGTCAAACTTCCTGAGGACTACGCTGAAAACACCGATACGCACTATCCGGTGATTTATACAACAGACGCCGTCTGGCACATGGAAATGCTTTCCGGCGCCACAGAATATTTGATGCCGAACGTAATTCTGGTCGGCATTTCGTGGCAGACGGATCTCGGTCTTGAAGAAGCGTTCGCCAGCAGGTTTCGAGACTATACGGTCGTTGAATACAAAGACCGGGACGATCAAGCGCAATACCAAGGCGGGCAAGCAAGCAAACATCTCGTTTTCATCAAAGACGGCGTTATCCCTTACGTAGAAAGCAAGTATCGGGCGGATCCGGCGCAACGGACTTATTTCGGATACTCCCTTGGCGGGGCTTTTGGCGCATATGTGCTGCTGGCGGCGCCCGATACTTTTAAGAACTACGTTCTGGGCAGCCCGGCAATCGGGCAAAGCACGTTGGACTATTTCGATGACCTGGAAGCGACAAGGGCGACCCAGCGCGGCGCCCTCAATGCGCATGCTTTTGTGTCTATCGGCGAACTGGAAGAAAGACGGTTGGAGGTTACGCAAAACCTCTTATCGATACTGCAACGCAGAGCCGCGGCTGGTTTGACCATAACTGGCCTTGAAAAGATTGAAGACGCCGACCATGGCGCCGCATTTCCTGAAACCACTATTCGCAGCATAAAGTGGCTTCAGGAAATGCAGGAGGAATGAGCGTCGGTCGCTCTGGAAATGCGCTTGTCATTGAAGAAATGCCGGCCGACGCGCCGCATGCCAGTTTCTGCGGCTTGTTAGAAATCCCGAAAATGAGATAAAAAGCCAGCTTGCCCTTCGGGGGATGCGCAGAAATGGGGACGGCTATGGGCAACGCGACAGGTCGGCTGCATGGACTTGATTTTCTTCGTGCACTGATGATGAGCCTTGGTGTCGTTCTCCACACGGCGCAACTCTATCTGACGATGCCGATTGTCGATTACTACTGGGACGAGGCGCGGTCCCCGACGATGGATGTAATTCTCATCGTCATTAATACATTCCGCATGCCAGTGTTTTTTCTGTTATCGGGTTTCTTTACAGCGTTGCTCCTTGATAAGAGAGGCGTCGCCGCAACCATCGAGAACAGAAAACAACGGATCGTTCTTCCGTTTCTGATCTTTTTACCCGTACTTGCGGTGACCATGACGCCACTACGCGTCATCGGTCGCTACGTCATGGCGAATGGCGCGTTTGGTTTCGACATGTCGCTAATAGATCGCAATCACGACCTCTGGAACAATACCCACAATCTCTGGTTTTTGTACTATTTGATTTTTCATCTTTGTACGGCGTGGCTTGTGGTTTTCGCCTGGCGGCGTCTGCCGGACGGGCGGCGACACGGCGTTGCCGATTTCTTTCGGCGAGGGACGGTATACACGAGCCCCGCCTTTTTGATGGTTTGTTTCGGTCTCGCTGGGCTCGGCGCAACACAGTCCATTGGCCGCGTCAGCGCCAATCTGAGCTTTGCGCTGGACGTCAAAGTATATCTCTATTTCGGGCTTTGCTTTTTCCTGGGGTGGGCCTTGCATCAGCGCATGCAAGATCTTGCCACACTGGCGCGTCGATGGCGGCGGGACATGGCCGTTGCAACGGGGTTGCTTCTAGCAGCGCTGATTATTTTTTCGATGCAGGGCGGGGTGGAAAGCGAAGGTCCTGACCTTGCGCGGTTGGCGCTATCTGTCGCATCCGGATTTTCCGTTGGCTTCTATATGCTGGCTTTTGTCGGGCTTTTCAGCAAACACTTTCAATCGCCGAATAGGTGGGTTCGGTATTTCTCAGATAGCTCGTACTGGATCTACGTGTTTCATTCTATTCCGGTTGTGGCGGTTGCGCTTCTGCTTCACGACTGGGCGGTTCCGGCTGAGGTGAAATTCCTTGTTGTTTGCGCTGGCGCAACCCTGGCATGTCTCGTGACATATCAGTTGTTTGTGCGCAACGGTCCCATCGGCGAACTCTTGAACGGGCGACGATACGATGCCGTGCCGTGGCGCGTTTGAAGCGCGGCGACCTTGTTGTAAATCGTCGTTGGTTTTCGCTTTGAAGGCTAGATCATCGGGTGAAAAATCGGATTCCACTTTTTCGCCCGGCGCTATAGTTGCGCGTTTTGAAACGCAGTTGGCGGGCGGGAACCGCCAACCGGTGAACCGTACGGTCCTTTTCGGACCGAACGCCTTCAAAACGCTCAAGAAACCGGCAAGCACTTATCCCTGCGCATCTTCCGAAAGCGCTCGGTGTACCGATTGGATAACGATCGACCCTTCGCCCACGCCGGAGGCGACGCGCTTTACCGAACCAGAGCGCACATCGCCCACCACGAAGACACGCGACCAATTCGTTTCATAGCGCGCCGGCATGCGATCCAGGGACCAGCCGGCGCGAACGAGTTCAATGTTTTCAATGTCCGGCCCGGTTTTCAAAAATCCTTTGTCGTCGCGCGCAATGACATCGGGAAGCCAGTCCGAACACGGCGCGGCGCCGATAAACAAAAAGACGAAAGAGGCGTCGCTCGGTTCCTCGGCGCCGGCCCTGGCGATTGTCACGGATTTCAACGCGGCGCCGTCGCCGTGCAGGGCGGTGATTTCGGTTTCGGGATGCAGGTGTATATTCGGCGTTTCTTCCAGACGGCGCACAAGATATTCCGACATCGTTTCGCGAATGTCCTTGCGCCTGTAAAGAACGTGCACGTCTTTCGCCGATTGGGCGAGAAATGTCGCGCCTTGTCCGGCGGAGTTGCCCGCGCCGACAATGGCGACGCACGCGCCCTGGCAGATTTGCGCCTCCATGGCGGTGGCGCCGTAATAGACGCCGCGCCCCTCATAGGTTTCAAGATTCTCGATGGGCAGGCGCCGATAGTTGGCGCCGGTGGCGACAACCACGGCGCGGCTTTTAAGGGTGCGCCCCGTCAGTCGTCGTCAGAAGGTACTCGCCGTCCTGGCGCTCAAGCGTTTCGGCGCTGACGGGCGAGGCGATCCGTACGCCAAACTTCTGCGCCTGGATACGGGCGCGGTCCGCAAGGTCCTGGCCGGAAATACCCGATGGAAAGCCGAGATAGTTTTCAATCTTCGAACTTGTGCCGGCCTGTCCGCCGGGGGCGGCGGCGTCAAGCGTGACGACGCTGAGTCCTTCGGAGGCGGCGTAAACCGAAGCGGCGAGGCCCGCGGGGCCGGCGCCCACGACAAGCACATCGGCGCAGGCGTCATCGGGGATCAGGTTAAGCCCCAACACGCGGCCCGCTTCTTCAACGCTCGGTTTGATAAGGCGCCGCTCAGGCCCGGTGACGAGAACCGGCAAGTCTTCAGGCGTCAGTTGCAGTTTTTCCAACAGCGCTTTGCCTTGCGCGTCCGCGTCGATATCGGCCCAAAGAAAGGGAACGTCATGTTTCGATAACAAATCCCGCAAGGCGAAGGACGGACGATCGAGTGCTCGGCCAAGGAGCACGACGCTTGCCCGTCCGTTGCTGCGCGCCCACGCGCGACGCGCGGTGAACGTGGTGACGAATATGTCCGAGAGCTTTGAGTTTTCGACCAGGATGCGCCGCATGGCGTCAGGCGACAGGTGCAGAACATCGCCATCCGCCACCATCCGGGCGAGGACGAGCGAGGGCTGTGCTGTAATCACCGAGATATCGCCGGTGAATTGCCCTGGCTCCAGCCATCCGACACGTCGTTCTTCGCCGTTTTCGTGGAGGTAAACGTTCAGTCCGCCTGACAAAAGAACGAGAACATCAACTTCTGTATCGTCATACGAGAACAGGACATCGCCGGCTTTGTGACTGCGTTTTTCGCCATAGGCGGCAAGCTCTTCCAGTTCGCGCGTTGTGAGGCGGTAGTTCATTGCAAGGGGCGGCGTAGACGACATGGGAGGGCTCCGGCGATGGGATCGATGGGCGAGGGCGGCGACATCGAAATTTTTAGCTGGTGATCGGTTTTGACTATACCGGACGAACAGCCGCGTCGTTAGAGTCTGCAAGAAGATTTTACTCTGCCTTGCTGAAAGTAGCGGGCGGGCGCGCTTCGGTTTTTTTGAAAAACCACTATTTGCAGCTGTAAGCCGGCTGAATATCCGCAGCCTAGAGTGCGTCACTGACGGCTGCAAGGATTGCAAGCACGCTGACAATAGCAGTGAGCGCCAAAAAGATGCGGGAAAGTATGCTCGCCATACTGACCGATCGCTTGATTTCTTCGTTTCCCAATTCCTTTGACACCGCGTTGAAGGCGCGGACCTCATCGAGCACAGCGGGATGGAAAAACTGTGGCAGGAAAATCCCGACAATTGCGCCAATCATGAGGTTGTCCGCACGGGATTTACGGTCATTGTCAGTGCTCGTCGCTGAGATCGGCTTGCCGCGCGTTGCAAAGGCGATCGCCGCGACTGCCGCCGGGATGCCAACCGAAATAAGCAATGCGGAAAGATTGGCGCCAAAATTGCGCGACCAATAAAACAGGAACGACGGAATAACAAATACAGCGCCAAAGAGGGCGCCCTGTTTCACGGCGTTTGGAAGGGTTGCGCTGCGCCGCCCAAACCAGACCGCAAGAGCCGGTAATGTGACTAACCAGATTAGAAAAGGGAGCTTGTCGGCCGCGCCGGCCCAACGTTCTGCGCCGCCCGCCATTCCAGCGAACACAAGACAAGCAATGGATATCGCGCGTATGGTGCGATCGCGTACTTCGTCCTGGGTCGCGCTAGGCGCATCGGAGGGCGGGATCCGGTTTACATCCGACCACAAACTATCTGGCGTGCTTTGCAGCGCCCGCCGCACGCCATTCGCGGCGAGGAAGACAAGTCCGCCGCATGCCAAAAAGAAAATGTAACTATATGGTTCTCGGTAAACGCTGAATGACGGTGTTCGCAAAATCCCCGAAAACACTTTCGGCAAAAACTCTATGAGAGCAATAAAAAGCGCCACGCCAAAAGCGGCGAAACCGACTTTCGCCTCGATATTTTTTCCGGCCTCGGCTGCGCAGCGGTAAAAGCGCCAACCAGAAAATGTGAGCAGCGCCATACCAAAAATGAAAAAGAGCATTGTCTCTCCCTTAGCGTTGAAATGCCGGGGGGCGGCGATTTGAGGTTTAACGCAACGGGGGAACAAGGGCCGCAAATCATCTCATGCTGCGGTTTCGCCTATTGTCAAGGAAAAGCATTTCGAGCGCAACTGGATTGTGCCGCCGCGCCGGTAAGACGCAAAGTAAGACCGTAAAGCGATCATGTTGATTTCATTTGAAAAAGCATCGCGCTGCGCTCGCCCTCGCTGGTAGGTCGTAGCGGCCGCGAATGTTCTCACACTGACCCGTTAGAAAACTGATGAGTGTTCGGAGAAAGTCGAAGAAGTGCCACGGTTTTTCAGTTTAAATCGACGACCGTATACCTTGGCGATGTTCATGGACTGCGCTGTACACGGCGTGATCTTCCCCCAAATTTGGAGCTGAAAGCTGGCCAAATAGCAACAGCCTTAAAGTGCGTTGTCGTCGCGCTCTTTGCGGGCGAAAAGCCCTGTGCCTTCGTCCGGCGGCAGGCGCATGGCGTTCACGTCGTCGCGGGCGGCGTTGAACTTTTTAAGCTCCGCGCCTTTCAGCTTGACGCCGGTGGCGATCTTCAGCTTTTGCGGATTGACCGCCTTGCCATTGAGATGAACCTCATAATGGAGGTGCGGGCCGGTCGATGCGCCGGTGGAGCCGACATAAGCGATGACGTCGCCCTGTTCGACGCGTTTTCCCTTGCGGATGCCTTTGCGGAAGCCTTTGAGATGCGCGTAGGCGGTTTTGTAACCGTTGGCGTGGCGTATACGGACATAATTACCGAAGCTGCCGAACCGGTTGGCGCGCTCGATGACGCCGTCGCCAGCGGCGTAAACGGGTGTGCCGCGCCGCGAAATCAACACCTTTGTGCTGCTTGCGATAGCCGGAGATCGGGTGGCGGCGCGTGCCGAAACCGGACGACAGCCGGGCGCCGTCGATGGGGGTCTTCATGAGAAGCCGTTTGGCGCTTTGGCCGGCGGCGTCGTAGTAGTCCGCCCGCGCGCCGCCATTTGCAGAGGCGAAGCGGTAATAGGCTTTTTCTTTCGTCCGTCCACGCCATTTCATGCGCGCGAAATGAATGTCGCCAGCGGAAACGACACGTCCTTCATCGTCGTAATAGACGTCGAAGATCGCTTCATACTCGTCGCCGCCGAAAATCTCGCGCTGGAAGTCGATATCATAGGCGAAGATGTTGGCGAGATCGGCGATGGTCTGGTTCGGCGCGCCCTGCGCTTTGGCGGAAAGAAAGAGGCTGCCATTGATCGAGCCGGAAATCGCCATGGTGCGCGCCGTCAGCTCCACGGCGGACTTTTCGGCCGCGAGCGCGCCGTCCTTATCGCGTCGCACGGCAATGCGGTTTTGCGGATCGATGGAAAAGTCGAGGGCGAGGAGGCGTGCTTCCGGTTCCTTCTTGGCCGCGGCCATCTGGAAAAGCGTCTGGTTCGGCCAGGCGAGGGTGAGGGCGAATTCCTGACCCGGCTGCAGGCGGCGGAGATTATATTCCTTGCCGAAGGCGAACGCCGCTTCGTTGCGGTCCGAGGCGGCGACGCCCGCACGCTTAAGGGCGTCGACGAAGGTCTCGCCCTTGGAGACTTTGATCCGCGCCTCGGCGACGTCGCGGGTCTGGTCGGCGGCAAAGGTGATCGGCGCAGGCGCGCGGGCGTAGACGCGCCGGCGAACGTCGCTTTCGAAAAAGATCGGCCCGGGGCGGTCTGCGTCGGAGGCGAGGAAAACCCCGCCGAAGCGGATCGGTCTCGTCAGGCTGCGTTCCTGATTTTTGTGCTCGGCGACTTTTGCGTTGCTGTTTTGCGTTTTGGCTTTTTCTTCAGGCGCGCGGTTTTCGTCTGCCCCCGGTTTTGCGAGTGCGAGTGTTGGTTTGAGGCGCGGCGTGAAGCCGTCGCGCTCGTCCTCGCTGGGTTTTCCTGCGACCGGCGCTGTTTTACTGCGCGCGGCGCGTGACTTGGCGAGTGCTTCTTCCACAGAGATTGCTATAGGCTTAGGTGGTTTCGGCAGTTCCACCGCAGCGAGTTGCACCGTCTCGATGGCCGTGTCCGGCGCTTGAGCAGACGGCGCGACTTTCACCGAAATTTCAGAGGGTTGCGGGGTCGCCTGGGCGGTGGTCTTTTTGGGCGGCGGAGAGGCGATGCTGAAGGTCAAGAACGCCGCGCCCACAACCAGCACCGCCATGGATGCTGCAGCCGCGAGCGGGCCGCGCCGATCCGTCCGCCGGGGAAAATCAGCAGTATCCTCGATGATGGAATCGCGGGAACCGGTCATAGGGCTACAATAGGGGCTCGGCCTTAAAACTCTTGCATAAAAACCCAACCCCAATGGCGGGCCTACTTAAAACTCGTGCGACGCGGGTAGGCAATGCGACGGTGCGCCGCCCACGGCTGATCTACATGGCATGCCTCGCCAAAGCACGCAATTTTCGGCATGGTGCCATCGCCAGGTTTTTCAGATTAAATCAAATCGGCCTTAACCAATGGCGAAGCTGAAAGGCCGGGTTTGAGCGAATTGGGTTAACCATGCGGTGGGTAAGAGGTTTTCTGGGGCTCATTATGGTCGTCGCGATTGCGGCGGCGGCGCTTTATCTTGTGCGCGCCCCCATTGCCTCGTTCGCCGCAGAGCGTGCGCTGGCGAATGCGGGGTTTGAAAACCCGGACGTTGCGGTCGCCGATATCTCGCGCCGTGAGATCCGCATCAAGCGCCTAGCGATTGGGCCGAAAGGGCGCGAGAGCATCGCTCTTGGCGAGACGCGCGTAGGGTTCGACCCGGCGCGGGTTCTGCGTGAGCGCACCGTTGACGAGATAACGATTGCGAACGCATCCCTGCGGGCAACGCTCAGCGAGGATGGAAAGGTCTTGATTGCGGGCCTGCCGACCGGGCGAGAGGCTGGCGGCGGTGCTGGCGCGCCTTTTGACCGCTTGATCCTGGAGGACGCGTCGATTGCGCTCGTGACGCCCGAGGGCGTTGTCACCGGCGAGGCGCGCGGGACCTATGACGTTAAAACGGGCGCCGACGGCGCGCTTTCTCTTCTCGCGGAGCAGGCGGGTGCGCGCGGATTTCAGATCTCAGACGCGGCGGCCAACCTCAAGGTTTCGCTGAAGGAAGACGGCGCCTTCACCGCGGCCGGCCATGTGGCGGGGGATCTTGCGACGCCCGCCGGCAACATTCGCGATATAGATGCGGAGATGTCCGTTGCGGGCGCTTCCTGGCGGCGCTTGTCGGAGCCGGGCTCCCTTGAAGCGCGCGCTGTGATCGATTTGCGCTCGGCGAGCGCGCCGGTCGAGGCGGAGGGCCCGCTTGCGGCGATCAACAGCGGTGCAGGGCTGCATCTCTTTGCACGGCCGGTTGCGCAGATAGACTTCGCCGGCGGTCTCGATGCGGCGTTGAAAGAGGGCGCCTTTTCCGTGTCGTTCCGCGAGGGCGAAGGCGATGCAGCCGCGCTGGTGGCGCGTACGGATACGGGCGCCGCCCTCACGCTGAACGCTAAAAATAACGCGCCGCTCTATAGTACAAGCGACGCTCAAAGACGGATCGCCTTCACTTATAACGTCACCGGCGCCGAGATCACCGGGGCCGGCGCGTTCGATGCGCGGCGAGAGGCGGGCGCCTGGCGGTTCGCAGCGCCGGCCGAGATCGACGATTACGCGTCGGACGTTCTGGCGTTTTCCGATGCTTCGATTGGCGCCGAAGGAACCATGCAGGGTGGGCGCGTTGACGCGAATGTTTCCATACAAACGACTTTGGCGCGCGCCGTTGTTGGACGGCTGACCGTTTCCGATGCGCCGGTGGATCTGCACGTGACCGCCGATCTCGATATGGGCGCCAGGTCGCTGACGATTGCGTCGGCGGGGGAAGCGTGTCCGCGCTTTGAAAGCGCGCGGTTCGCTATGAAGGCCCCCGACATTCGTGCGAGCGTGCGCGCGGCCAGCCTGTGCGGCGCCGATGCAGACACGCCGCTCGCCGTTATCGACTGGAGCGGCGCATCGCCGAAAGCGACGGTTTCGACATTGCTGTCTGCTGAGCGCGCGACTTACCGGCTTGGGCAAACGCGTTTCGCCGGGCGCCCCCCAACCATCGACATGGTGCTCGACTACGAGCCGGCGCGTGAAGTCACGACGTTTTCCGGCGCCTATAAGTTGGGCGCGCTTATCTATAATGATTTTCTGGCGTTCTCGCGCATGGACGGCGATTTCGAGGGCGCGCTTGAAGGCGACATGCTGACGGTGCGAAGCACATTGCGCCGTATGCGCATTGTCTCGACCATGGAAACGCTTCTCGTGGCGCCGGTCTTCGCCGCTGGTGAGGGCGCGCTTCGCGACCGCGAGGCAACGTTTGATTTTACCCTGGAAACGCGATCCGGCGAAAGGCTTGGCGAAGGCGATGGCGTCCACGATCTCGACAGCGCGAAAGGGAGCGCGGATTTCCGGTTTGAGCGCCTTGAGTTCGCGCCTCTTGGATTGCAGCCGGAGGCGCTGGCGCCGGTGCTGCGTGGGATTATCGGCGAGACGGTCGGCGCCGTGACCGGCGACGCAAAGTTTTCCTGGGCGCCGCCGCCTGTCGGCATGGCGTCATCCGGCGCCTTTACCTTTCACGATCTCACCTTTCAGGGGCCGGGCATAACGGTCAATCAGACAGCGGGGCTTTCGGGCGATGTAGCGATGGCGAGCCTTTGGCCGCCTGCGACCGACGGAACGCAGGAAATCGCGATCGGCAAGGTCGATCTCGCGGCGCTACAGCTCGAAAATGGCACGGTACTTTTTAACATGCCGGGCGACGACACATTCGATGTGGAGCAAGCGATTTTTCCCTGGTTCGGCGGCTCGATTGGCGTTTACGGCGCAACGGCGGCGATGACCGGCGGCGAAGCAATGGCGCGGCTAGAAGCGCGCGACGTCGATTTGGCGAAAGTGCTTGAGTTTATAGACGTAGACGGACTATCGGGCGAGGGGGTTTTGAACGGCGTCCTTCCATTGGTCGTGAGCGAAGGAAAGGCGCGCATCGATGGCGGGCGGCTTTCATCCGCTGGCGCCGGCGCTGTCCGTTATGTCGGTGCCGCTGGCGAGGCGGCCGCCGCCGCCGGCGATCAAGCCGATGTCGCTTTCTCGATTTTGCGCGACCTCCAGTTCGATGTGCTTGCAGTCGAGGTGGACGGTCCCCTTGACGGCGATCTTCAGTTTAAAATGATCTTCGAAGGGCGCGGGGACGTGCCGGTGAGCAGCCAGCAGGGGCCAGTACGTCTCGCAGACGACAAGGTGCGCGTGCCGGTGAAATACACCATCAATCTGGAGGCGGCGCTCCTCGAACTCCTCAATCAGGCGAAGCTCTCACAAGATGTTGAACTGCAGGTCGAGCGTGCGATCAGCGGCGGCGAAGACGCCAATTAACGGGCGCAGGTCGGCGCGCTTCATGGTAATCGGGGCCGCGCGGGCCTATTTCCGCCGTGTTTTCGCCAAACGCTGGGGCTAGGTAAGAGGCTATGGTAAAAGTGAAACAATCGTCGCATAACTTGCACAATAGATGACGCGCGGACGGTTCTGGCGAGTACTGGCCGGAACGCGCCGTCGACAGACAGACGGGTGAGGGCAACACATGACCGCACGGTACGAAACCTTCAACAAACGGAATATTCTTCTCGGGCTGGCGCCTGTTGCGGCGTTGATGATGATAAGCGCCTGCACGACGGTGAAGCTCGAAGGCGGCGATAAGCCCATCGAAGTGAATTTGAACGTCAAGATCGATCAGGAAGTTCGGGTGAAACTGGACAAGGAGATTGAAGATCTCATCTCCGACAATCCGGACATTTTCTAGCGCGGGAGTAACGCAACCATGACAAGCAATGTAAAAAGCATCATGCTGGCCGGCCTCCTCGCGAGCGCGACGCTGGCGCCGGTTGTTGCGGTCGCCGCCAATGCGGTGATCGAAAACGCCAAGGGACAGTGTATCGTCGGAGAACAGGCAGACGGTTATCTCGGGATTGTCGATGCAAGCCGCGCGAGCGATGCGATCCGCCGTGAAGTGCGTGACGTCAATCAGCAGCGCAAAGCGGTTTATGCCGACCTCGCACGGCGCAATGGCGTCTCCACCGACGTCACGGCGAAGCTGACGGCGGAAAAACTGCTGACGCAGGCGCGCCAGCGCGGCCATTGTTACCGCGATCCTGCCGGTCGCTGGGTCGGTCGATAAAGTTTTTCCGCGTGTGAGGGCGGCGGGCGCGTTGAAACGCACGAATCGGCGTTAAAGGGTCTTTCGGAAACGCAAAGGCCCACCCCCATGTCTCAGTCGCATCCCGCCCACGGCGCTACTCAAAACGATGACGCGAGCGCCGCACCGACAGATATGGAGCCGCTTGATGCGCTCGCCCTGTCGGCGCTTCTGTCGTCGCGCGTGTGTCACGATCTGATCAATCCGGTCGGGGCCATCGGGTCCGGGCTTGAGGTCTTGGACGATGCATCCATGGATGCGTCCATGCATGAAGCGGCTATGGACCTCGTGCGCACCGGCGCGCAAAAGGCGATTGCGCTTCTTTCCTATGCGCGTCTCGCCTATGGCGCGGCCGGCGGGTATGGCGCCGAGATCAGTCTTGAGGACGCGCAAAAAGCGCTCACCGGTGTCTACGACGCCGCTAAGGCGGATCTAGACTGGCGTCTCGGCGCCGGCTATGCGGCGAAGGAAAACGTTAAGGTTCTGCTCATCCTTGGCTATGCGGCGGCGGACTGCGTGCCGCGCGGTGGGGAGGTTTTAGTCTCAGGCGAACCGGCGGCGTTTGAGATTGTTGCGCGCGGCAAGAAGGTTTTGCTCAATGACGACTTCGTGCGCGCCCTTGGCGGCGATGTGCACGAAATCATGCCGAAATACGCGCCGGCGCATATCGCATCGCGCCTCGTGGCCGACGCAGGCGGCAAGATCAGCGCGCGTCTTGAAGACGATGTCGTAACCTTTTCGGCGACGTTTCCAGCGCGTTAAGAAACTGCAAAACAATTCTCTCCGCATTACTCACAATAGCGGTTTTCTGCGCTCTTGGCGGCGTCCAAGGCTCTAAAGCCACTTCGCTTCAATCGGAATCGCTTCGTTGCTTTAGGTCTTTGTTTTTACGCGTTTCCTGACGGCGAACCGCCCACACTTCGCCTGGAAACGCTTTAAAACAGCGTCGTCGTTAACCGAAGACTAACGCTGACGCCCCAAGATCACGGCGAGTTGAACTGGCGCGTTTTCGCCTCCCTCCATCCTCCGTGAGAAGAGCAAACCCATGACCGAAAAAGCGAAGATTCTGATTGTCGATGATAGCGAGGTTATCCGAAAGATTACGGCGCGGATTGTCGAGGATCTCGGCCTTGTGGCGCTGGAGGCCGAAAACGCCGCAGATGGCGTTGAGATTTCCCGCGATGAAAAACCGGCGGCTGTGTTGCTCGACTGGGATTTGCCGTCGCTGGGCGCGCTTGACTTCCTGCGCGGCGCGGCGTCCCTCGCCGAGGGCGACAAGCCGGAGATTATTCTTTGCGCCACGGAAAACGATCCCGAGCAGTTTGCATTGGCGAAAGCAGCTGGCGCGGCGCACCATATCCTCAAGCCTTACGAGCATGAGTCCATCCAGGACAAACTCTCCGACATCGGTCTTGTCGCCGTGCGCGCCGATGCGGTGCGTTCCATCGATGCGGCGAGCGCCAGCTAGGTTTTTTTCCGCACCCGTTTCATCGACGGACAAGAATAAGACCTCTTTTCTTATAAGGAAACGGGGCTATTTAGACGCATGCCGTTAATCCAACTTATCGTTCTCGCCATCATTCAGGGGATCACCGAATTCCTGCCGGTTTCATCATCGGCGCATCTCATCCTCGCGCCGATTGTTGTCGATGGATGGGCGGATCAGGGCGCGTTGATCGATATCGCCGCCCATGTGGGATCTCTCGGCGCAGTGATCGCCTATTTCCGTTCGGAAAGCATGATGCTGATCCGCGGCGGTTTCGATACGGTGTTGTTTCGCGAGAGCGCCGAGCGGAAGCTCTTTTTGTTTATCGCCGGCGCGACGATCCCGATCATGGCGGTGGCGGGCGTGTTCTTCGTTTTCGATCTGGTGGACGCGTTGCGGTCGCTGACGGTGATCGGGCTTTCGTCCATCGTTTTCGGCGTGCTGTTGTGGCTCGCCGACCGCGCCCCGGCGACCAAGGACGGGCTCGACCGCATTGGCTGGCGCGAGGTCATGACCATTGGCGCGGCGCAAAGCCTTGCCGTGATACCGGGCGTGTCGCGCTCCGGCGTGACGATGACCGCCGCGCGTTATCTCGGCTGGACGCGTTCCGAAGCAGCGCGGTTTTCCATGCTCCTGGCGATCCCGACCATTCTTGCGTTCGGCCTTGTGGCCGGTCTTGATCTTGCGAGCGACGGTGCGGGGGCAAGCGCCGAGGCGGCGGCGATTGTTGCGGTTTTGTCCTTTGCTGCGGCGTTTGCGTCCATCGCCGTTTTCATGCGCCTGATGCAGCGCATCTCCATGACGCCCTTCGTGATCTACCGTGTTTTGCTCGGGCTTGCAGCGCTCGCCTTTGCGGGAATGACGAGCGCGGGATAGACTGCGGGCGATAAAAGACACCGCCCCGAGGCGCCGACGCCTGCGCCGAGAAAACAGGACACGACGTGTGAGCGAGACATCCCCACATCCCCAGCCCAACCCGACGGGGCCGGTGTCGATCCACAAGCTGTTTCCCGTGTGCGTCATGGAAGTGATGCTTGAGGATGCATCCGCCCTCAACGCCGCGTTGAAAAAAGTCATTCTGGATAATAAAGCCCGTTCGCCCGGCGTTGCGCGCTCCAATATCCTCGGCTGGCATTCCGACACCGAGATGCTGCAATGGGGCGGGCCGCCGGCGCAGAAGCTCGCGCTGACCATGCTCCAGATATGCGGTCAGCGTACGGATGATGTCGGTATGAGGGGTGGCCAGCCGCGTTATGAAATGGCCATGGAGATGTGGGCGAACGTTTCTCCCCATAGCGCGTCCAACCAGTTTCACGCTCATCCTGGGTGTTTGTGGTCCGGCGTCTACTATGTGGATAACGGGGGCGATGAGGACGCGTCGCTGGTGCTCATGGACCCGAACTTTCCCATGAACCGGATGTATGCGCCCGACCTGCAATTTGTCGGCGACGGGGGAGAGCGGTTTCCGTCCCGCCGGGAGTTTGCGCCGACGCCGGGCAAGCTTGTGATCTTCCCGTCCTGGCTAAACCATGCCGTAAAGCCGAATCAGGCCGCCGGCGAGCGCATCTCCATCGCCATGAACGTTCTCGCCCTGCCGGTGCGTCCGTCTCCGGGCGGGTGACGGCCTGCCGCCAGGGAGACCGACGACCTGCTGAAAGCTCTGTTTCGGGGCCCTCGCAGCCCGCCTAAAGATGGGCCTGGGCCTTTCGAGTGTTGTTCTATCTGCCTGAGGAGCGGTTTCCGGCCTTTTCCCGTGCGCTGCGATAACAATTCACCGGTTTTGGCCAAATATGGCGAGAATGGGGAGTTTTCCGCCCCGCGCCGCTCTGGTTATTGCTTTGTGATGATATAAACTTACATATGAATGGCGTTAAATGACCTCAAGATCGTCATGCGGACGCCATCTCCCGCGGCTACCGTTAACCATGGCGCGGTCAATGTTCACGGTTTCATAGCCAATCTGTGAGACTGTTCAGCGGCCGACATTTTTGAAAGCGAACCAGGCCAAATGGCGGAAATCAAGGATCAACGATTAGTGAAACAGGTTTCGGACGATGCGATCTCGACCCGTGAACTCGCTGCTTTGGGCGGGCGAAAGCTGGTCTATATCCGCGCTGTCGTGGCGCGCGACGTTCTGGACGATCTGGTCGATGATGAGGGCGATATCGCCATGGAAGTCGAGGAAGACGCCACGCTCTATTCGGTGCACGCCGCCGATGGGGAACGCATCGCCTTGGTCGGCGACCGGGATATCGCTTTTGCCGCGGCTCGCCAGCAGGAAATGAACCCGGTCAGCGTTCACTGACCGAGAGCAGTTCGACCGTTTTCTTAAAATCTAAAAGGCTTTAAGCGGCGTTGGGTTTTGCCTGCGTGGTCGCAATCGAGAAGATTGCATCAGCTGTGTCAGCGCCGCGCAGGGCGTCCCGGGTCGCTGGGTCGCGCAGGAGCCGTGAAACCCGCGCCAGCGCCTTCAGATGCGCCGCAGTGGCGTTGTCGGGCGCCAGCAGAAGGAACATCAGGTCCACCGGCTGATCGTCCAGCGCATCGAACTCGATGGGCTGCTCAAGGCGCGCAAGGAGCCCGGTAATCTGATTTAGGCCGGCGATCTTGCCATGCGGGATCGCAACGCCGTCACCGACGCCGGTCGAGCCAAGCTGCTCGCGCTCCATCAGGGTCGACAAAATCTCGGACGCTGGCAGATCCACGATATTGCCGGCTGCTACAGCCAGCAATTGCAGAGCGTCGCGTTTGCATCGGGCGTTCAGATTATGAATTACGCCTTCTTGGGTAAGAAGATCACTCAGTCCCATCACACTCACTTAATACTTAATTAACGATACACCTGCGAAGATACGGAATCCGTTACCGCATCTACTGGTCCGGCCAGCATCATACGGCCGCGACATTGCCGATTGATTACTCGCCGGCGCGGAACAAACTTCAAATAGCGGTGTTCGTCAACAACCGAATCCGCTGTTCAACTTCAAGTTTTACACAGCCAGACGAGACCCTTAGGCGGTTGCAGGGTCTATCCAGCCAATATTGCCGTCTCGGCGGCGATAAACGATGTTGATGCGCCCATGTGCGGCATTTTTGAATACAAATGCAGGTTGTTCTGCGATGTCGAGCTGCATGACAGCCGATCCGACCGTCATTTCGCGCAATTTGGTCTGTGATTCGGCGATAACGACCGGATTGAGGTCTTCCGCGGAATCGTCCTCTGCGCCGTCTGACGGTGCTTCCAGGAGGTAATAGGACGCCGCTTCCGCCGGCAGGGGCTCATGGCCGTTCGCGTGGTGGTTCTTCAGTTTGCGCTTGTAGCGGCGGATGCGTTTTTCAAGCTTTTCGAGGCTTTCCTCAAACGCGCCATAGGCGTCGCCGGCCTCGCCATGGGCGGCGAGAAAGACGCCTGAGGCGAGGTGGGCCGTCATTTCGCACTCAACCTGATTTTTGCCTTTGGTGAAGGTGACGGTCGCCTCGGCGCCGCGGTCGAAATATTTTTGAACACTGTCGGAAAGCTTCGTCTTGACGTGTGTTTGCAAGGCTTCGCCAAGATCCATGTTCTTGCCACTGACCTGAATGTCCATTGGGTCTCCTTGAGATCGGCGGTGCGGGGGAAACGGCGCCGCCCTTTGAAAAAGTCGCTCTTGAACAACTATATATAGCTGCTCCCGGCAATACCAAGGCGGTGAGCGTGCGCTAAATCGCGCCTTGCGTCATTTGCCGCCGCCGTTGCACGGATGAGGGAATTTTCAGCGTTTCCCGGTATTTAGCAACCGTGCGGCGGGCGATATCGACGCCTTCGCGCTGCAAAATTTCCACAATCTTGTCGTCCGACAGAATGCTCTCGCGAGTTTCAGCGTCGACGAGTTCGCGGATGCGCTGGCGCACCGCTTCGGCGGAGTGGGCTTCACCGCCGCTCGACGATGCGATTGACGCGGTGAAGAAGTATTTCAGTTCGAAAACGCCGCGCGGCGTCGCCATGTATTTGTTCGACGTGACGCGCGAGACGGTCGATTCGTGCATATCGATGGCCTCCGCGACCGCCTTCAAATTGAACGGGCGCAGATGCTTTACGCCATAGGCCAAAAACGCATCCTGCTTGCGCACGATTTCGCTCGCAACTTTCAGGATTGTGCGGGCGCGCTGGTCGAGGCTTTTGGCGAGCCAGTTGGCGTTTGCGAATTGTTCGTTCACGAACACTTTGTCTTCTTCACTGGCTTTTGCCGCGTTGATCTCGGCGTAATAGTGCTGATTAACGAGAATGCGGGGCAGGGTTGCGCTGTTCAGTTCAACTTTCCAGCTGCCGTCATCGGCCTGATAAACAAAAACGTCGGGAGCAACGACCTGCACGGCGTCGCTTGAATAGGCGTAGCCGGGCTTGGGCGTTAGCGAACGGATTTCCGCGATCATATCGCGGACATCTTCTTCGTCAGCGTCCGTTGCTTTCATAAGGCCCTTAAGATCGGCTTTTGCGAGCAACTCGATATTCTGGACGAAGGCCTGCATCGCTGGATCGAAACGGTCGCGCTCGATAAGCTGTAATTCAAGGCATTCTTTCATGTCGCGGGCGCCGACGCCGCAGGGATCGAAGGTCTTGATGAGATCGTGCGTTTCGACAATATCCGCCATATCGGCGCCGAGGCGGTGGGCGATGGTGCCGAGATCGTCGCGCAGATAGCCGGCGTCGTCGATCAGGTCGATCATATAAGCGCCGATCAGCAGCGTTTTCGACGAGCGGGTGGCGACCTTAAGCTGCTCGTTGAGGTGCTCGTTGAGAGAGATTTCTTTTTTCAGCGTCGCGCCGAACTCGCGGTCGTCGTCTTCGAAATTGCGCGCGCCGCCGCCGCCAGCGCCCGCCCAGTCATTGACACGAAAGGCGTTGTCGTCGCTCGGTGTCTGACGGGCTGGGTCGAAGGCGTCGTCATGGCCGCCGGTCGGGGCGACGGCGTTCATGTCCTGCGCGCCGGCGCCGTCGGTCAGTTCACCAACCTTTCCGTCGCCGTCAGAAGAGGCGTCGTCAGACTTTGTTTCCCCGCGGCGTTCGGCTGGCCCGTCCGCAGGGATGTCGCTTGGCTCAAGGAACGGGTTTTCCTCAAGTTGCTTGTCGACATATTCGCGAAGTTCGAGATTCGACAATTGCAGCAGCTTGATCGCCTGCTGCAATTGCGGCGTCATCACAAGATTTTGAGCTTGCTTGAACTCGAGCTTTGGAGCTAACGCCACACCGCCCCCTTAATCTGCCTCTTTTTACAACTGAAAGCGGTCACCCAGATAGACGCGCCGCACATCCTTGTCGCCGACGATGTCGCCGGGCTTGCCCTCAATCAATACCTCACCTTCGTGAATAATGTATGCACGATCGATAATGTCGAGGGTCTCGCGCACATTGTGGTCCGTTATGAGAACGCCGAGGCCGCGTTGTTTCAAATGGGCGACAAGTTCCCGAATTTCCGCAATTGCGAGGGGATCGATGCCCGCAAATGGCTCATCGAGGAGCATGAAATGCGGCGCTGTGGCGAGCGCGCGGGCGATTTCCACGCGTCGTCGCTCGCCGCCGGACAGCGCCAGCGCGGGCGCGTCGCGAATATGGGTGATGTGAAATTCCGTCAAAAGATCGTCGATGATGGTTTGTTGCTTGTCTTTACTATTTTCGACTAATTCGACGACGGCTCTTAAGTTTTGCTCAACCGACAGGCCGCGGAAGATCGACGCCTCTTGCGGCAGATATCCGACGCCAAGGCGTGCGCGCTGATACATGGGCAATTGCGTGACGTCGTGTCCATCGATCAGTATACGGCCGCGGTCGGCGGAAATGAGACCCGTGATCATGTAAAAGCAGGTGGTCTTGCCGGCGCCGTTGGGCCCGAGGAGACCGACGACTTCGCCGCGATTGACACTCATGGAAACGCCGCGCACGACCGGGCGGCGCTTGAACGATTTGCCGAGATCTTCCGCGATCAGGCCGCCATCGCCATCGATCACTTTCGGCCGGACGCGCTTAGGTTTTTCCTGCGGCTGTTCCGGCTTTTTGGGTGCTGAGATGTTGACGGACGTTTTTACGTTATTGGTTGTCATGTCAGTCGGCATTTTGAGTTCATGTCCCGGTAACGGCTGAAATGGTGACGCATGGCGTCAAGCTATGCAGGTTCTTCAATCGCGTCAGTGTAAAAAATCCCGCGAATGCGGCTGCCGTCGGCGGGATTGAGTTTCACGCGGCCGGTATCGACCCAGTAGATCACAGACCCGGCTGAAAGCACCTGCTTTCCTTGGGTCAAAATCACATTGCGCGACATGGTGATGGTGCGCTCGACGCTGTCGAACACGGCTTCCTCGCCGGTGATGGCTTCCGCGCCGTTGGAGTAGCGCACGGTGCCGAAGGCGTAAATCTTATCGAAGTCGCCGGCGTCGTCCAGTTCTGCTTCAAGCCGCGCAGCGGTGAGAATGCTCTCACCCTGAACGACGCGCACATTGCCGGTCCAGATCGCAAGATTGTCTTTGAATTCCGCCGTATCGCCGGTGATGTCGACGGGTTCGTCGCTCGATGCGACCAGCTGCGCCATGGCTGGCGCGGCGAGGAGGAGGAGGGCCGGAAGGGCGCATGCCAGTCGTTTTCGCATCAAAACTCGTTTATCTCCGGATCTTTCAGCGCGCCGGGCGCATTGGTTTCAGCTTGCGCGGCGTCTTCGGACGGCGCCTCAGCCGGCTTCAGCATTGTTGAATTGGGAATAATGCGCATGCTGACATTACCTTCGAAAACAACGCGCCCCTCGCCGCGGTAAGCGCGCATGGTGTCGGCCTTAAGAGCGCCGCCTTCGGTCGAGCGTCCGCCGACGCCGGCATCGCTTTGCACCACTTCGTCCTGAATGGAAACGGTCGCCGACGGGGAGCGCAGGACGTAGGTCTCTTTGCCGAAGCGGTGTTCGAGGGTGACGTCATCGGCGAGTTCGAGGATGTTGGCTTCCGACTGGTAAACGCCGGTCGCCGCGGTCACGGTTGTTTCTTCGTCGCCTGCGCCCTGCACCGCGCGAGGCTGGTCGAGCGTGACCACATTGCGATCCTCGGGGCTGCGGATCGCCGCGTCCGCGGTGATCTGGAATGGCTGGCCGCGGTCGTCGATGCCGTCGAACTGCGGATTGGCCATGCGCAGATCTTCGGTGGCGACGCCAAACTCTTTGAAATCGTCGAGGAAAATGTCGTCCGCCTTGTTGGAGCCGGTGTTGAAAACAAAGGCGGCGACCAAAACCAGGGCGAGCGCGGGCAGAGCGATCCTTAGGCGTCGCACCATGCGGGTGCGGGCGGCGGCGGCTTTTCCGGTCGTGCGCGCGCGCATCGGCAGGCTGTCGAGCACGCGCCTGCCCCCAATCGGCTGGCCGCGTTCGGGCGGGGTATCCGGCGTTTCCTGCGAAATATGCTCGTCGCCGCGCACTAAGCGGTTAACTCCTTGGTGAAAAAAGACATTTGCCCGATTACGGCGCTGGCGCGCCGCCTTTCCACATATAGTCGCTCTGTCGCTCTCAGGAAGCAACCCGGCGCGGTTTTTTCAGCGATTGGTCGCCTCGGAGAGTTTCGGGAGAGGTCGGGGAGGGGGTGGCCGGCGCATCGACGTTTTCGCTCAGGAATGAGCGAAGATGTCGGTTTCCGGCCATCCGGCGAGGTCGAGCGCCGCGCGGGCGGGCAAAAACTCAAAACACGCTTTCGCCATGTCGGTGCGGCCCTCGCGGGCGAGCATGGCGTCTAGTTTTTCGCGAATTTGGTGCAAATGCAGGACGTCTGAGGCCGCGTACTCGATCTGCGCGTCGCTGAGGCTTGCCGCGCCCCAGTCCGATGATTGCTGCGCTTTCGACAGATCGACACCGATGAGTTCGCGGGTCACGTCCTTCAGACCGTGGCGGTCTGTGTAAGTCCGCGCGAGTTTCGACGCGATTTTGGTGCAGTAAACCGGTTTCGTGACGACGCCGAGCCATTTCTGGAAGGCTGCCACGTCAAACCGGGCGAAATGGAAGATCTTGAGTACGGCCGGGTCCGCCAGCAGCGCCTTCAGGACCGGCGCGTCGTAGGTCGAGCGATCGAGCTGGACCACATGGGCCTCGCCGTCGCCTGCTGACAGCTGCACGACGCAGAGCGCATCGCGGTGAGGGTGAAGGCCCATGGTTTCAGAATCGATGGCGACAACCGCGCCGAGGTCGAGCCCGGCCGGCAAGTCGCCCTTGTGAAGATGATTTGTCATGCGCCTCCGCCGCGCTGTGATTTAAAAACAGGGCGCCTAGAGCCCCTTTCAAAATTCGCTCTGGGTAGCGAAAAGGGCGGTTTTCGAGAACCGGCGCGCAGTGTACGTGAAAGTACATGAGCACCGGAAGCGCAGAAAACCGCTATTTGCAGCAAATCAGAGTAGAATTTCCAAACGGGCTCTTACGCCGCCTGAGCGCTGGCGCCAATGGCTTTCTTGAAGCGGCTTTCTGAAAGCATTCAGCGTTCGGCCGTTAAGCCGCTTTGCGCACGATCACTGAGCCGGCCGAATAGCCCGCCCCAAAACCGCAGATTACACCGATATCGCCGGTATCGAAGCCGTCGCGGTGTTTATGGAAAGCGATGACCGAACCCGCGGACGACGTATTGGCGTATTCGTCGAGGATCACCGGCGCTTCGGTCCGCGACGCGTCGCGACCCAGCACCTTCCGCGAGATGAACTCGTTCATGGAAAGGTTCGCCTGATGCAGCCAGAACCGTTTTACCGTTGCGGGATCGACGTCGACGCTGCGCAAATGATCGGCGATCAGATCGCTCACCATGGGGACGACTTCCTTGAAAACCTTGCGGCCTTCCTGAATGAAAAGCTTGTCCGTCGTCGGTGAGGATTGCGGATCGGCAGGCTCGCCCGTGTCGCGTTCGCAGCGGTTCATGAACCCGAAATTATTGCGGATATTGTTGGAAAACCTGGTTTTCAGCCGTGTGCCGAGAATGTCCCAGGCCTCGCCGGCGCGCGGTAAGTCGGTGCGTTCCAGAATGACCGCAGTGGCGACATCGCCGAAGATGAAATGACTGTCGCGATTGCGGAAGTTGAGATGGGCGGTGCAAATCTCGGGGTTGACCATGAGGACGCGCCGCGCACCCGCGCGAATGAGGCCGAGGCCGGTTTCAACGCCGAACGCGGCCGAGGCGCAGGCGACATTCATGTCGAAGCCGAAGCCGTCGATGCCGAGCGCGTCCTGAATTTCCACTGCAACCGCCGGATAGCCGCGCTGCATGTTGGAGGCGGCGCAAATCACGCCGTCGATATCGCCGGGGCCGAGGTCGCCGGCGCGCATGGCGTCGCGCGCGGCCGAGACTGCCATTTCCGCCAGAATGGAAAGCTGGTCGTTGCTGCGGCGTTCGAATTTCGGGGCCATGCGGCCCGGATCGAGGATGCCGTCCTTGTCCATCACATAACGCGACTGGATGCCGGAGGCTTTTTCAACGAATGCGGCGGAGGACTTTTCAAGAGCCTCAAGCGCGCCCGTCTCGATTTGCGCCGCATGGGCCTCGTTGTGGAGATCCACATAGGCGTTGAAGGCGTTTACGAGTTCGTCGTTGGAAATGGCGTGGGGCGGGGTGAAGAGCCCTGTGGCGACGATGCGTACATCCGGATGGGCGGGCGGATGGGCGGGGAGCGACGTTTCCTGCGTCATAAGCGAGCCTTGTTTGTCGTGGTGGTCGAGAATTCAATCCAATAATTAAGGGTGCGCTGATCTTTTCGCTAGTGCAAGCGGCGCCGCGGGCGTCGTCGCAGCGACAGTTTATAGCGGCCATTTTAACGCAGGATGAACCGATAACGTCCAGAGCGCCGCCTTAAAAACCGGACGCGGCGGCTCTCAACGCACGAGCTTTTGAACATCCTTCCAGCGCGGGCAGTCTTTTTCGTGGTCGTTGACCATCCCTACCGCCTGCATGAAAGCATAAACAATGACCGGCCCGCAGAACTTGAAGCCCCGCTTTTTGAGGTCTTTCGCCATGGCTTCGCTCTCGGGCGACTTCACCGGCGTATCGCGATAGTCCTTGTAACGACCGACGATCGGCGCTCCGCCGACAAAGTCCCAGAGATACCCTGAAAAGCCCTCCGGCTCTTCGTCCATTATTTTCAGATACGCCTTTGCGTTGCCGATGGCGGCGTTGATTTTGGTTTTCGAGCGAATGATGCCCGCATCGTTCATCAGCCGGTCGATCTTCTTTGGCGTGTAGCGCGCGATTTTTTCCGGAACGAAACCGTCAAAAGCTTTGCGGAAGTTGTCGCGCTTGTAAAGGATGGTGCGCCAGGAAAGGCCGGCCTGAAACCCGTCGAGGAGGAGCTTTTCAAAGAGCGCGCGGTCGTCATATTCGGGTACGCCCCACTCTTCATCATGATACTGACGATAAATCGGATCGTCCGCCGGCGCCCAGAGGCAATGGAGTTTCTTTTCTTTCTTCGCCGGCACGGGGTCACGCAGCGCTTTGGAAGAAGCCGAGCAGCCAGTAAATCAGAATTCCCACTTGCCCAAGGAAAAGCGCAAACCGTAGGCGCACGAACAAAGGACTCACAGAAATAACGTGTACGATCGATTGCGCGATGCGCAGCGCGATCAGTGCGTAGGCAAGCCCGTTTGTGACGTTCTCCTGCCCGGTGGCGATGGCGTATAAAAGAAGCGCGGCGGCGGCCGGCAGGTTTTCAAAACAGTTTGCATGCGCGCGCGTGATGCGCTGACCGAGGCCGGCGACATCGTCGCCGGTAGCTGAAAAGGAATTTGCGGCGCGGCCTTCGGCTACGACCTTGAAGGTGCGAATGCCGGCGACGCCGGCAAGCATGATGAGCGTCCAGGCGACATAGGAAAGAAGGGTGACGGCGGTCGGGGTCATGGGCGCGCTCCGGTATTTTTGATTGACGTCACCGTAGCCTAGGCCGTTTCGAGATAGTCGGGAACCTCGATGCGCACTGAGCAGTCGCCGCATAGAATTTCGGCGCCCGAACTCTTGGCTTTTTCCCATCGATCGAGACGGATGACGGCGAGCGCTTTTGCGCCGTTCGCGCTTGATAGTGCGCCGAGGGTCGAGCCGTCCGCCGTCACCGTCGCGCCTTTTTCAAGGCTTTGCGCCTCGTCGTCGGCGATGATCAGTAGGGTGCGCCGGCGCGGGTCGCCCTTGCGCTTCATGCGGCTTGTCACTTCCTGACCGACGAAGCAGCCCTTTTTGTAGCTCACGCCATTCAGGGCGTCGTAGTTGACGTCCATGAGAAAGGTTTCGTCCGACTGAAAATCGGCGCCGAATTCCGGCACGCCGGCGGCGATGCGCCGGCTGTGATAGGTCTCGTCCGTCTCTGCGACGTTCTCGCCGCCATCCGCGTTTGCAACAATCGCCCGCCAGCCCAAAGCCTCATCGCGAGGATCGGCGTAAGCGGCGAGGGCTTGGCCGTCGATGGGCGTCGGCGCGGTGACGGCCTTGAGGTCTTCCTCCAGGGAAATCTCCACCTTCGCGCGGAGCTTATACATGGTGAGCTTCTTGATAAGTGTCGGCGCGACCTCGGCATCGCAATCGATCAGGAACGCGTTGTCAGTCTCGATCAGGAAGAAGTCGAACAGGATCTTCCCTTGCGGCGTCAATAGACATGAGAAGATGGGCGCATCGGGCTTGAGCCGGTCCACATCCTGCGTCGTAAGGCCCTGAAGGAAGGTGCGATATTCTTCCCCGGCGATGCGGATGACGGAGCGGTTCGGCGATGCGCTGATATCGGTCATGACGCGGGATGTAGGGCGCCCGCCTCGAAATGCAAACTCTCTATTGTATCTGCTATCTCCAGCGCGGGCCTTTTGACCACGAACCCGAGAGCGTCAGGACGCGTCCGCCGGCGCCGATCTTGAACCGCGCGATGCCGGGATCGAAATCGGTGTTCACGCCGCCGAGGTCGAGCATTTTGACGCCGGTCTTCTTCAGATCCCCGATTGCATGCCAGAGAAGCCGGTTATGGGCGTTCATGTCCTTGCCGGCGGCGCTCGACCAGCCGATCTGGTAGGTTGCATGGGCCCCGTGTTTTAAAAACAAAACACCGGCGACCCGGTCCGTTCCCTCTTTCGCCTCAAAAGCAATGATTGCGCGTTTTCCTTCCGCAGACTGAAAAAGCGGCACGATGGCTGTCGGGTCGGCGCGGTAGCGGGCCGCTTTTTGGCGCTCATCTTCTTTTTCGAGGAGCCAGCCATACTTATCGATGCGTTTGGCGATGGGCGTGATGGTGAGGTTTTCTTTTTCCGACGCATTAAGACGATTGCGCCACTTGCCGTTGAGACTGGTGCGCAGCGTTTCCTCGTCCTGCGTCAGATCGAGCATTACCGTGTGATAGCCGCCGAAAATACGCTTGTAGCCGGCGTGCTTCAACCCGTCATCGTCGCCGCCTTCCGGCGATACGATGAACCCGTGGAGCCCTTTTATCGGCGCCGTTTTGCGCAGCACCTCAATGGCGGCGCTTTTGGTTTCCGCGGTGAGGCCGTCTGCGGTCCAGACCGGGCCGCGCATGAGGTGCCCGATGGTGAAGACGCCCAGAAGCTTGCGGATCTCGATTTGCGCAACGCCGATCAAGCGCTTGCCAGGAATGAATATCCGGGCGCGGAGCGGCGGGCGCCCCATCTCGGCAAGCACGTCTCCATAGGCGAAAGACTGGTGAAACGCCGCGAAATTGGCCGCATCGCAAAATGCGTCCCACTCGGATTTGCGCGCGCCTTCCCACTCTACTGAGATATCGCCGGGCGCGGCGGCGACCGCAGGCCCGCGGCGTCTCGCTGGCGGCGCGTTGTCGTTTTTTCTCGTCTTTAGAGCCGACTCCATAAATAAGCATGGATATGCTTCGCAAAAAAACGCAAACCGTTCTTGGTCACCAACTGCCCAGCCCGCGCGTCACGCGCGACGGGTTCGTCATGATGCTCGCTTACTTCGCGGCGCCCATGATGGCCTTCCTCATCGGTGTTGACGTGCTGTTGTACGTTTTCTTCCGTGTGGTTTACGGTGAATGCTACGGCGTCTGGTGCTGGTTTTGATGGAGTTTTGTCAGTGAGTTATCTGCTGTTGGCGTCGGCCATCTTTTGCGAAGTCATCGGCGCGACGGCGCTTAAAATGTCCGACGGGTTTTCAAAGCCGGGGCCCGTCGCGGTGGTGCTGGTCGGGTATGCGCTGGCGTTCTATCTGCTCTCGCTTTGCCTTGAGCGGTTCAGTATTGGTTTCACCTATGCGGTGTGGTCGGCCGTCGGCATCGTTTCCATCGCCGCTATCGGCGTTGTATTCTTCAACGAGAAAGTCGATCTCCCGGGCGTAATCGGCGTTGTTCTGATTGTCGCGGGCGTTCTTGTTTTGAATGTCTTTTCAAAAATGAACGGGCACTGAGGTCTGTGGAAAATTAGCCAACTACTCCGCGTCATTCCGGAAGCCGAAAATGCCGAAATCTTCGATTTCGTTACATTTTCGAGCTATCCGGAATCCAGGGCGGTTCGCTCCGTGTACGCAGCCCGTCAAAGGCTTCGCCTTGGACCCAAATCTAACATTCGCAAGGCAAAAACCTTCCGGTTTTTGGGCTCATGTAACGTTTGGAATGACGGGGTGGGATTGGGCGCCCAAAATTTCTTGCGCGATATGCGCTAAAGCTCGTCGCCGAGCTGCCCCGCTTGTCCAAGGCTTGAATAAAGCGGCGCCATGAGACGGGCGACAATGGCGTCGCCGGTTGCTGCACGGCGCGCCGCATAGTCGCGCGCGTCGCGGTCGCAATAGTCGAAGCGCCGCTGCGCTGCGCGGTAGCCGTCATTGAAAGCGCCGACCATGCGCTCACGGGCAGGGCCCTGCGGTCCCTCGAAGTCGATGAGTTTCTTCATGCGGTCGCGCCAGACATCGCCCTCGCGGCGCGGATCGCAGTTTCGGCGGATGTGATGCATCTCGCCGAAGATGCCGGAGATCGTCACGAGATCGTTGAGACGGTCCCGGTAATCTCCGTCGTCTTGCGCGTACGCCGGTGCAGCGACAAAAAGCGCACAAGCGAGGAGTGTGGCGATGGTTCTGGTCATTTGATCGAGCCTTTTACCGGAGCCTTATAGCGATTTTATGGCGCCAAGGCGACCATGGGCGGCGTCGCGGATCGCGCGCGCCTTGGTGAGCGCCTCGCGGGTTTTGTCCCAGGAAAGGCGGGCGATCGCCTCGTCGAAGCTGACAAATTCGGCCTCTATGGCGTCGTCGCCAGCCACGGGAACGCCCGCGACCCACGTCGCCACATAATCGATAATAACGGTGTGGTTGTCGAATGCGTCGCCGCGCGCTTCGGGCGTTGCGTCGAACACGTCAAGGAGGTCGATGATCCTGATCTCGATGGCTGTTTCCTCGCGCACTTCGCGCGTCACCGCGTCCCTGACCGTCTCTCCATATTCCAGCCTGCCGCCCGGGATTGACCACGCGCCTTTAAAGGGCGCTTTGCCCCTTTTGATGATGAGGACATCGTCGCCTTTGAAAACCACGGCGCCGACGCCGACGTGAATTGTGCAATCGCTTTTGTCCATGGGCGTTCCTATAGTCGCGTTTATGTGTGGACGCTATTTTTTGAATTCGGCGCCGGCGGACATCGACCTCGTGTTCGATATCGACGCGCGCGATAATTTCCCGCCGCGCTACAACATCGCGCCGACGCAGCCCATCGCGGTGATCCGTCTGGATCAGCGCCGCCGGCGCGAATACGCGCTGGTGCGCTGGGGGTTCATTCCCGAATGGGCGAAGAAAGACTTCGCCGAGCGCATGAAGTCGCGGCCCCTCATCAACGCGCGCGCCGAAACCGCCGCGGAAAAACCGACCTTCCGATCCGCCTATCGCCGCCGGCGCTGCCTTGTGCCGGCCGACGGATTTTACGAATGGGTCGCGAAAGGCGCCGCAAAGCAGGCTTATTGTATTCGTCCGGCCGAGGAGGGCGTCTTCGCCTTCGCCGGCATCTGGGAGACGGCGCTTGCCCCCGATGGCGGGGAGATCGACACAGCCGCGATCCTCACGACGGCGGCGGGGCCGGACTTGAAAGCAATTCACCACCGTGAACCGGTCGTCATTTCACGGCGCGACGCGGAACAATGGCTGTATGCGGACGAACGCGACGCCGGCGCGCTCGCTGAGATGCTGACGCCTGCGCCGCGCGGCGCCTGGCATGCCTATCCCGTCGCCAGCGATGTCAACTCAGTGCGCAATGACGGTCCGCATCTGATCGAGCCCGAAGGCTTCTTATGAAGGCGTTATCGCGCCTTCAGCGCATCACCATGAATACGCGCTTCTTCCACATAGTGGGCGGCGCCCATCAGGCCCATTTTGTCTTCGCCTTCGCGCAGGTCGCGGAATTTTTTTGCCGGCATGCCGGCCCACAACTCGCCCGCGGGAACAGTTTTGCGAGGGCTTAAAAAGGCGCCGGCCGCGAGCATGGCGCCGGTTTCGACGACCGAGCCGTCCAGCATGGTTGCGCACATGCCAACAAAACCGCCATCGTCGACGCGCGCGCCGTGCAACATGCATCGATGGCCGACAAGCGCATTCTCACCGATGATCGTCGGCACGCCGCCGACCGCCGGCGCGTCTGCGTGGATGATCGTGCCGTCCTGAATGTTGGAACCTGCGCCGATGACGATTTTGTTGGTGTCCGCGCGCAGAACGCAGCCATACCAGACTGAGGCGTTTTCGCCGATTTCAACATCGCCGCAGATCACCGCGCCGGGTGCAATGAAAGCAGTCTCGTGGATGATTGGTGTTTTGTCGCCAATCGCGAATATCAAGGTGTCCATGGCGCTTTTGTAAAGCTGCGGCGGCAAAAGGGAAGGTCGCCGTGCAGCCTACTTGCCCGGTGCGTCCGGCTGATTGTCCGGGTGCGCCTTTTCAAATGCGGGGAGGGTGCTGCAGCGATCCACGATAGCCTGCAACCGCGGCAGGGATGAGACGTCAATACCGAACCGATTGGCGGCGTAAAACTGCGGCACAAGACAACAGTCGGCGATGGTCGGCGTGTCGCCGACGCAGAAGTCGCCGCCATAGGCGCCGACCATTTCTTCCATTGCGGCCATGGCGCCGCCCGGCCATTTTGCGAGCCAGGCGTTGAGCTTTCCCTTGTCGAAACCGCCTTCGTTTTTGAGGTATTGCTGGATGCGGAGGTTCATCAATGGCTGCGCTTCGCTCGCCAGCGTTTGCGCGATGGCGCGGGCCGCAGCGCGGGCGACCGGGCTTTTGGGCAGGAGCGACGGGCTCGGGTGCGTTTCTTCCAGATATTCGATGATCGCCAATGACTGCACGATATTGGCGCGGTCGTCCGTTTCGAGCGCAGGGACAAGCGCCATAGGGTTGCGCGCAAGATGCGCCGCCTCGCGCTGCGCCCCGTCCAGGAGGTCGATCGCCTCGTACTCATAGGGAATATCTTTGATGTTCAGCGCAATTCTTACGCGATAGGTTGCGCTGGAGCGCCAATATCCAAACAGTTTCATGGGGTTATCCTTAATTCCTTTGCGCGCGCCGCCGGCCGTGCGCGTTGGCGAAAACGGGCTTGTAGGCAGATCGTAACGTATGTTACCAAATTCCGCACGTTCAGCACGATCAAATTTCTACAACGGAGGCGAGCACCATGGCCGACCTGTTCGAAAATCCAATTGGCACGGACGGATTTGAATTCGTTGAGTACACATCCAAAGACCCCGATAAACTCGCTGCGCTGTTTGAGCAATTTGGCTTCACCGCTGTGGGCAAGCATCGGTCGAAAGACGTGGTGCACTACAAGCAGGGCGACATCAACTTTTTGCTGAACCGCGAAACGTCGGGCCAGCCTATTCAGTTCATCGGTCAGCATGGCGCCGGCGCCAACGCCATGGCGTTCCGGGTGAAAGACGCCGCCTATGCGTTCGAAGAGGCGGTCAAGCGCGGCGCGAAACCCATCGATGCGCGCAACGGTCCGATGGAGTTGAACATTCCCGCCATCGAAGGTATCGGCGGGCTTTATGTTTATCTCGTCGACCGCTACGGCGCGGCGACGATTTATGATGTCGACTTTGAACCCATCGAAGGCGCGAGCGCTGCCGACAACGATATGGGGCTCACCTATATCGATCACCTCACCCATAATCTTCATCGCGGCAATATGGACAAATGGGCGTCCTACTATGAGGACATCTTCAACTTCCGCGAAATTCGCTACTTCGATATCGAAGGCAAGCTAACAGGGCTCGTCTCCAAGGCAATGACCAGCCCATGCGGAAAAATCCGTATTCCCCTGAATGAGAGCCAGGACGACAAGTCGCAAATCGAAGAGTTTTTACAGCGCTATAATGGCGAAGGCATCCAGCATATTGCGCTTGGTACGGACGATATCTACCAAACCGTCGAAGCGCTCAGCGCCCGCGGGATACCGTTTCAGGAAACGCCAGGCACATATTACGACAAGGTCGATGAGCGCGTCAGCGGACATGGCGAGGATCTCGACCGGCTTCGCAAGAACAGCATTCTTATCGATGGCGCCCCGACTGAAGACCAGGGTCTCCTGTTGCAGATCTTCACCCAGGACGCGATCGGGCCGATTTTCTACGAAATCATCCAGCGCAAGGGCAATGAAGGTTTCGGGGAAGGCAATTTCAAAGCCCTATTTGAATCCATTGAAGAGGATCAGATCCGACGCGGCGTGTTGAAAGACACCGCGTAACGGTCTGCAAGGACGCGTCCGTCATGCCAAAAGGGGATACGCCAGCGCCGGGCGCGGCGGCATCGTTTCTGCTCGAAGAGTTTGCGCCCTATCGCATTGTGGTGTTGGGCGATGCGATCTCGCGTCGCATGGGGCGTGCGTATGCGGATGAAAATCTGACGATCCCCGAATGGCGCGTTCTCGCCGTCGTCGGTCAGGCGGAGCGGGTCGCGGCCCGCGACGTGGTCGCGCGAACGCCCATGGACAAAATGCGCGTGAGCCGCGCGGTGACGAGCCTTGAAGAAAAAGGCTTCGTCGCCCGCGAGACTGACCCCGACGACCGGCGGGTCTTTTCTCTGTCTCTCTCCGCCGAAGGGCGCACCGTCTTCGAGCGCGTTGCGGCGCTCGCGCTCGCCATCGAAAAAGAAATCCTCTCCGTTCTGTCCCCTGAAGAACGAGATGTTTTCGAAACGGCGATGGCGAAACTCACCGCCTGCGCGGGCGGGGATGGGTAGGGTGTCCAAGGGCGATTATTATACCGGAAATATCGTCGGGCAATTAAAGCTGACGCTTTTTTTTCAAGTCGATCAATTCGATTATTCTAAATGCTCCAATAGGCTAGCAATTTTTTAGCCTAGCACGCATCATTCGGTGCGAGTATGGCGGGGGTGAAGAGAATGTTTCTTAGAATTCTGGGAGTTTTACTATCGACCATTGGTGCAGCGGGCTTTTTCATGCCGTTCTGGATCGGCCTTATTTTTGGAGACGCGTACGAATTGGAGATGCCTCTGACGGAAATCTCTGATGTGGTAATGTCGGAAAATGGCGATCTGTATTTCGCTCTAACCTTCACCAGCAGAGTTCAAAAGTATTCTTCCGACGGAAACTTTGAAAAGAACTTCAAAATAAATGCGGTGGGCGGATTCTTCTGCCTCGAAATTATCGAAAACGATTTGGTGGTTTATGTCGCTCGGCGAGGTGTTGTCGACAGATACGACCTTGATGGAAATGCGATCAGCAAAAACAATCCCTTCGATGGCTATGTATACCGCGAGAAATGCAAACGAAGTGAACGAATTGTTGATGTAAAATCAACGCTAGAAGAAGTTACCGTTTCACTAACTGATGCGCAAAACCCTATCGTTATTGAGCGGCAACCATGGCATTTTATTGCTTTTGGCCCATTCATCTCGTGGCTTACGTTTGCAATTGGCTTGTTCTTAATCCCTGAATGGCGTCATCCGATATTTTCTGCCCTTACTAGATCGCGTGAACTGAACGAGGATGCGAGGCCGGAGGGCGCGTTCCTCAAGGCTGCTAACATTGTGCTCAATTTCCTCTATACGCTTTACGGACTGATTTTTACGACAATTGGTGGGGGTATGGTTCTATACGCCACGCGGATTGATGATGCAGGTTCTGCGGCTTTAACTGGCGTGCTCGGCGCTTTGTTTGTCGTCTCGTCAATTCGCTGGATTTATTCGATTTGGACGGATTACGACAGCTCAATAGCAGTTGCGCCTGGCATCGAATTGGACGTTGGTCCTGCCGGACTTGTTGCGTGGAAAGCCTTCGGGTTGTTAATACTAAGCGGATTTATTTTTGCCGTCCTTTATATTGTAGAAAGTGCGGACGGTGCGACTTTTCTCCGTTAATTTTGTTGAGCTAAAAGGGACAACGCAGCGCGAATTCTCTGATCTGGGACAAGGGGTATTTGCATTCTGACGAGAGTGTTGCGTCGATAAATGGCTATTGAGTAAGCTGATAGTCTTTGGGCTGTGTGGAACAATGGAGAGCCGTTGATGCCTAAGGTCGTGTGACCAGTGGGATTGCTTCCTCAAAATGTTGCACTAATACTCTGAGTACCGTTGTGCATCCGGGGCGGTGTTTTTATGTATACTTGACTGGTGTCGCCAGTGTTATTCGTTTGCGGTGTTAAGATAGGCTTTTGGCGCCAGGAGAGTTGGGGGAAAACAAATGCGTTTCGTTCGAAAATTCCTTTTTTCGATTATCTTGCTGGCAATGGCTGCCTGCGCTACGCAGCCAGCGGCGCCACTAACCGAGGTAAAGACCATTGGGCTGGTTTCAGCGTTGGGAGATGAATTAGAAGTTATTGGCGTTGGTACGACGGTCTTTCAAAACAAGGAAGCTGCCATAGACGTCAGCAATTGGGAAGTTGACGAGATGGTGCTTACCCACTTAGCTGAGAAATTAGGAGAGCGTTATCGTATCGTCGATGTTGATTACGATGAAGATGCCATCATCTCCGAACAACAAAAAAAAGCAAAAGCCTTTTTTGGGTCGACTGTCGGCTTGAATGATATGTTTAGGGATCAAATTCAGCTTACAGATAAAGTGTTAGAAGCAGAAGTTGATGCATATGTTGTGATTGTTCCATCGCCGCAAAATTGGTACGGCCTAAGAGGTAATCCGACCTTTTTCGGTCCAGGCATCTATTCGAGCTCGTTTCTCGGCTCAAGAAATACGTTTATGTATTTGGGGGCAGCCATGGTCGTCGTCGATGCCAAGAGTTTTGCTGAAAAACGGTTTTCAGCCCTATTGCCGGCTTATAAGAATACTGGTGAGGGGCATTCGCATTTTGCTAGAGGGTTAGACAATGAACTGCTTTCCGCAGACTCAGATCAAGTCTCGGAGGAAGATCAGGACGCATTAAAAGCAGAGTTTATCACTTTGATGAAGGATTCAATAAATTGGACGCTAGAGCAGGTGGGTCTGACTTTCGATTCTAGCAGCTCGATTAAAGAAAGTTCTTCCAAACAAGGCGATTAAAAAACAACCTACTTAAAAGATGCCACCATGCGGGTATTGGCGACCTTATTTAGTTTCAACTGTGGTTGTTCGACTTGAGGTGTCAAACGTGAACCTATCCGAAGCACGTAGCGAGATGCTAGAATTCACGCCGCGATAGGTCGTATTAGGAAATCTGCTGCCGTTGCATTCGGGTTGCGGAATTGCAGACGAATAGACTGAGAAATAATAAAACCGCCCTTACCGGCGTATTGCCCTCCCAGGAGAACCGATAAAAGCAATAATGTCGTCAAACGCCTTGTCGCGTCTCTGGCCCATCTCTCGGTTGATGGATGCGTGGCTTTTGCCCGCTATTTCGAGGACACTGGCGGCACCGCCCGCCTGTCTTATCCGGCTTGCGACCTGCTCGGCGGAAGTTCTGGAGCCCGTTCCTTCTTCCGCAAGGAGGAATAAAGACGGGGGCAGATGATTTTTTCTCCTGATGTAGTGGGATGGAGAGAGTTTCTTCCAGCGCACGGGATTGTCGCCAAAAGCGTTTTCGAACATGCGCCCTGCAACGGGACCCAGTTGATCGAGGTTTTGCATCCGCCAGGAAATGTCCAATGTCACGCCGTCGACGCTGGTAAAGCTCCTGATGCTTTCGGATTTCACACCGTATTCTTGGAGATACTTCGGGTTAAAGGCTGACAATGCGGCGAGGTGAGCGCCGGCTGAGTGTCCCATAAGGTGGAGTTGACTAGGATCGCCGCCATAGTCTGCAATGTTTTTGGCGACCCATGCGATGGCCATGGCGACCGATTGCGCCTGTGTTTCAACGGCGTGATCCGGTAGCAGCGGATAGCCGACGCTCACAAAAACAAAGCCCTCAGCCTTGAAGGCCGCCGGTTTTCGGTGAACCCGTTTTTTATCGCCGATCTGCCAGCCGCCGCCATGGACAAAGATCATCACGGGAGCTCCCGACGCCCGTCTGGGCGAATAGACATCGAGCCGTTGAAGGTCCAATGCGCCATAGGCGATGTCTTTCTCAACACCCGCTTTGGCGTGAAGCGGCGTGAAAAAGAAAACCAGCACACATGATAAAATAGAAAGTCTGAACAGCCTAAAATGCATAGCGCCAAATCCCGTCGATGGTTTGCCCCGTACGATCAACGGTTGAAATGCAGAAATCCGTCGTTGAGATGGCGGATTTTTTCGATGGCGTGCAGGTTGGAACCGCCCGTGTATCCGAAAGTCGCCGTCGCCCGGTGCGTTAATCATAAGGTGCAATTGCATGCTGGTTTTGCCTATTATGCCGGTGATGATAAAAATTCTTACCATCTTTGTTGGCGGCCTCACCGCGGCTGTGCGTCTTGCCGCGGCGATGGTCTTGGTCCTGCTTGCGGCGGCGGGATGCGTTTCTTTTCCTGATGCGCCCATGGCGACGACAACGCCGAAGGTTGTCGACGGCGCTATTGTTTCCATGGATGGCGTCGCGCTCGCGACTGAGGTCTGGGCGGCCGAGGCGCCCCGTGCGATCATCATCGCTGTGCACGGCATGAACGACTATTCCCACGCCTTCGCCGGGCCGGGCGCCTGGTGGGCCGAGAACGCATCGATCACCACTTACGCCTTCGACCAGCGGGGGTTCGGGAACACGCCTGAATTCGGGCGATGGGCGGGCGGCGACACCATGCGGGCTGATTTGCGCGCGGCGGTGGGCGCCGTGCGGCGCCGCCACCCGGAAACGCCGGTTTATGTTCTCGGCCATTCCATGGGCGCCGCCGTCGCCATGGCGGCGGAGGCCGATGCGCCTCTCGGCGCCGACGGTCTGGTGCTCGCGGCGCCCGGCGTTTGGGGCGGAGGGCAGATGCCGATCTTTTATCGCGCGACGCTCAACCTTGCGGCGGCCTTTGCGCCGGGCAAAACACTCACCGGCGAGCGCGCCGCGCGGCAGGCGACCGACAATATCGAGATCCTGCGCGCCATGAACGCTGATCCCTTAGTGATCAAGGAAACCCGGCTCGATGCGATCCTCGGCGTGGTACGCGTCATGGGTAAGGGCGCGAAAGAAGCCGGCGGCGTTACTGCCGACGTCCTTTACCTGATCGGCGAGAAGGATGAGATCATCCCGCTGGACGCGCTCGAAAAAACATATCGCAAGCTGGAGAATGCTGAACTGCGTCGGTATCCTGATGGCTGGCATCTGTTGTTTCTGGATCTGCAGGCAGAACGCGTCTGGCGAGACATCGCGGACTGGATCATTGAGCGCGAGGACGCGGCTGTCATAACGACAGTGGCCAAAGGCTAAAGGTTGGCTGAAATATAAGTGCGCCGTGACGGCCCGAGTATAAGACACGTCACGGCGCTTAGGGGTGCTAGCGTCCGGAAGCGGGAAGGGACGCTAGATCGTCGGTTGCGAGGCGGTCCAAGGCCGGGTTGGGGGGCGAGCCCCGTTCCGGGAGGGCAACGCCGCCTCTCCAACACCGCCGACACTAGTCGCCAATTCTTAACAATAGGTTGTGTTGTTTTGATTTTCACAACTTTTGCGATAGAGCGGGTTGCAGCAAGTTATTCCGCGAAGCGGAATGACGGTTCACTGGTTGGCGGTTCCCATCCGCCAACTGCGTCGCAACCCGCGCAAACAAATACTTAGAGCCGTTTGCATGACTCATAAGGAATGCAAACGGCTCTAGTGCGCCTCAGCCGGTTACGAGACCGGCATCGCCCCCCAGGAACGTCACCTCGCCGTCTGGGCGACGACCCAGTCGAGAAATGGTCCGTGGGACAACGTTGGCGAAACCGGCAGGGCGACGATGCATGGTGTGTCGTCAGGATGAGAGGCGATAACCGTTGCTCGTGCATCCGGGGCGGCGCGCGTTGATGTTTTTATAATCAATGGCGTTTCGCTTCTGCTTTCAAGCGCGCCCTTCCATTTATAATGCGATTGCACCGGGGGCAGAACATTTACGCATGCGGCTTGATCTGCCTCAATGACTTTTGCCGCGATACGTTCCGCGCAAGGTTTATCGGGCGTTGTGACATAAAGAAAGACGACATCGTCAGTCATATGTAGAAAACCTCTCAACGAATGTCGAATTTTGCAGGAAGTTGCGGTTTCTTGCAAATCGACGATCGGTTGGTTGCGCTTTGCGATGGGCGTCGCTATGTCCGCTAGAGCAGTGTGCTGACTATTACGGCCAGTCTCTCTTTTGGAAGAAAATTAACTCCGAATGCAAAAACGCGATTACAAAAAAGCCCTTGTGTTGTTCTCCGGCGGTCAGGACAGCTCGACCGTTTTGGCATGGGCGTTGTCGAAATACGATCAGGTCGATACGGTCGGGTTCGATTACGGTCAACGCCATATTGTCGAACTCGGTGCGCGGCGCACCGTAAGGCAGGCTTTTGCCGATCATTCGGATGCATGGAAGGACCGGCTTGGCAAGGACATGCTGATCGATTTTGCTGCGTTCGGGCGTCTTGGTGAAACCGCGATGACGACGGAAGTGGAGATCACCACGGACGACGATGGCATGCCCTCAACATTTGTACCCGGAAGGAATTTGGCGTTTTTGATTTTCGCTGGCGCGGCGGCCTATCGTTCCGGGGCCGGTGTTTTGGTGGCCGGTATGAGCCAGGCGGATTACTCCGGTTATCCCGATTGTCGGAAGGAAACGCTCGAGGCGCAGATGCAGGCGTTGTGTCTTGGTATGGACACGGACATTCGTCTTGAAACCCCGCTGATGCATATCAGCAAAGCCGACACCTGGCAGCTTGCGGAGGATATTGGCGGCGACGCTCTCGTAGATGTTATCGTCGAACATTCCCACACCTGCTATCTTGGCGCGCGTGATACGCGCCATGTCTGGGGCTATGGCTGCGGCGACTGTCCGGCGTGCGGATTGCGTGCGGCGGGATGGGCGGCCTATAAGGGCGACGGCGACGGCGACGGCGACGGCGACGCAGCGCCGGCAAACCCGTCTTAAGTGTCCAAACGAAAATTCTACTCTCCTTGGCTGCAAATGACGGCTTTCTGCGCATCCGGTACTCATGTACCTTTAAGTACACTACGTTCCGGTTCTCGAAATCCGCCATTTTCGCTGAGCAGAGCGAATCTTCGTTTAGACACTGAGGCATTAATTGGGCGCTTACGCCGTAAAAGAGCTTTTCTACACCCTGCAGGGCGAAGGCGCGCAGGCCGGAAGGCCGGCGGTCTTTCTGCGCTTTACGGGCTGTAATCTCTGGTCGGGGCGCGAGCGTGACCGCGAGCGCGCGGTCTGTGATTTTTGCGACACGGATTTTATCGGCACGGACGGCCCTGGCGGAGCGAGGTTCAAAGACGCTGCGGATCTGGCGGCCGCTGTCGCCGCGACGTGGCCGGCGGCGGCGAGGGGCGTTAAGGGCGCGCGGCCCTATGTGGTCTGCACCGGCGGCGAGCCGCTTTTACAGCTCGATCCGCCCGCGATTGACGCGCTTCACGAAGCTGGGTTCGACATCGCGGTCGAGACCAACGGGACCCAGGCTGTGCCGGCCGGCCTCGACTGGGTCTGTGTCAGTCCCAAAGCGGACGCCGATCTCGTGCAAACAAGCGGCGATGAACTAAAGCTCGTCTATCCGCAGACGAAGGCGCCGCCAGAGCGGTTCGCCGACCTCGCATTTGACTTTTTCTTTCTGCAGCCTATGGACGGTCCCTCTGTTGCGGCGCACACCGCCGCGGCTATTGAATATTGCAAAAATCATCCGCGCTGGCGTCTCGGGCTGCAGACCCACAAGCTGTTGGGCATTCCTTAACGACGTCGCCCGCGCCGCGCGTTACGAGTGAGGGCGTTCCATGCGCATTGTGAAGTCAATCTTTTTCGATGCCGCGCATTTCTTGGACCAGGGCGATGCGGTCGATCCCGAGACGCGGCCCTATGCGCGTATGCACGGGCATTCGTTCACCCTTGAAGTCGAGATCGAAGGCGCCCCGGATGAAAACACCGGCTGGGTTGTCGATTTCGCCGATGTGGCCGATGCGCTAGAGCCGATCCGCGAGATGCTGGATCATCGGCTGCTGAATGAGGTTCCCGGGCTGGAACGGCCGACCTTGGAGAATATCTGCCGCTGGGTGGCGGACCGTCTGCAAAAGGACTTTCCAGGGTTGCGGACGGTGTCTGTGGCGCGTGCGTCCAACGGTGAACGCTGCATTTATGAAGTATCGTCCTGACGGCTTAAGCGCCGCCCCTTGTCATGAACAGGTTTGCGCTTCTAGCTCGCCGTTCATACGGGCGATCAGATATTGTGCGTCGCTGCAATAGGCCGCCGCCGCCCGGTCTGATCGGCTGAGCGCCCAGTCCAGTTCCGAGAGGGTCGAGACAATCTCCTCTTCCTCCTCGAAAGCATGACGCGGCGGAGACAGATTAAGGCCCCGTTCACCTACATCGAGACGCATAGCGGAAACGGCGTAGTTGGTTTTGCCGCCAAGATTGACGTCGAGATGCCGCGCTTCCTTGCCGATCAGATTGGCCGCGCGCGGATCGATTTCTCTTACCGCTTTGTTAATGGACAGGCGCAGCTCGTCATAACTCTCTGCAAGAAGCGCGCGCCCTCCGGCCTCCGGTGCGTCCTGCGCCGAGACGACGACGTCACAGGCTTGTTCCAGAATTTCCCTTACCTGATCGATGACGAAAAGCGCCGCCTCAATGGTCGCCAGTGCGTCGCGCACCGGATCGTCCTCAGCGACGACAGCCGATGCTTTTTCCGCCGGGAGTTTCGCAACGCCCCGCAAAGCGCGCGACAGGCCGGCGGCGATATCCGCTTCCGGCAATACGGTCTCCTGCTTGGCCGGCCCTTTGCGGCCAAGCCATCCCGCAAGGGGACTCTTCTTGCCGTGATGGTCGGCGCCTGTTCGGTTCAATGAAAACGCCACGCGATGCTCCTTGCCCTCCCCAAAGTTGAAACTCGTCAACCTATGGCATGAGGGCTTTTCGGCCCCGTTAAACAAACCGTTAAAGTTTTGG
>JBCCXE010000006.1:0-158976 GCA_039192395.1 Pseudomonadota bacterium | reverse complement strand
GTATCGCCGCGTAAAACGCGGCCTGCCGCCTTTTGTGGCGCGCGAAACAATGCGCGCGCCACTTATGGCTTATAGAATCTGGTGATCGTCCGTGACTGACGCATCCGATACGCGCCCGCCGGTTTCCGCTTATATCAGGACACGGAACGAGGCGCGCATGATCGGCGACGTTGTGCGCGCCGCGCTTTCGGTCGCCCAAGAAGTCGTGATAGTCGACAGCGGATCGACAGACGACACGATCGCCATTGCAGAAGAAGCCGGCGCGCGCGTTGTGCGCCAACCCTGGCTCGGCAGCGGCCTGCAAAAACGCGCTGCGGAAGATCTTTGCGCCCATGACTGGCTTCTCGACCTCGACGCCGATGAAATCGTGACGCCAGACGTCGCTGCGGAGATCAAAGCGCTTTTCACAAACGGCGCACCGCCTGCGTCAATTTACAAGACCATGCTGGCGCTCGCGCCGCCCGTGGGCGCGCCGTGGCGCTTTGGGTTCGCCACGCGGCACAAGCTCTACGACCGGCGCGTCGTGCGTGCGCCGGCGCACAAGGCATGGGACCAATTTGATATTCCCGAAGGCGTAAGCGTCGGTGCATTGAACGCCCCCCTCCTGCATCACGCCTTCACCGGCGCTGGCCACTTTACGGAAAAAGTGAACCGCAACACGGACGCTCGCGCCGCCGAAGCGCCCATGAAGCCGAAGCCCTGGCTCGCCCTGCGCATCTTCTTCGGCCTGCCGTTTTACGTCGCAAAACGCTACTTCCTGAGCGGATACTTTCGCGGCGGCGTATACGGCTTCGCCATCGCCATGATGTCCGGTTACGGGCGATGGTTGAAAGACGTGAAAATGTGGGAGCGCGCCCATAAAGACGCTAGTCAGGATAATAATCCTTCACGCAGTTGAGGTCGTCGATATCCGGTTCGCGATAACCGCTGTCGCCGATTGTCGGACGTGGACCGAGATCAATTGGCTCAAAAGCCTCTTCATTAAACTCATATGGCACCCGCTCCAAAATCGCGCGGATGATGTTGAGACGGCCCTTCTCTTTGTCATTGCCGTCAACCACCAACCAGGGCGCATAATCCGTATGGGTCTTTTCCAGCATGACATCGCGGTGACGCGTGAACTCCACCCATAGATTGCGGGCTTTTAAATCGATGGGCGACAGCTTCCAGCGCTTGCGCGGATCGTTGGCGCGATCCTGAAAGCGGCGCTCCTGCTCTTCGGCCGACACATGCAGCCAGAACTTCAAAAGAATAACGCCGCTGTCGGTGAGCATTTTCTCAAATTTCGGCGCTTCGCGTAAAAAAGTCTTATACTCCGCGTCGGAGCAGAACCCCATGACGGGCTCCACCACTGCACGGTTGTACCAGGAGCGATCAAACAGGGTGATCTCGCCGCCCGCCGGCAAATGCGCGACATAGCGCTCGAAATACCACTGCGTGCGTTCGCGCTCGGTTGGCTTTGGCAGCGCAACGATACGCCAGATGCGCGCATTCATCCGCCGCATGATGGTTTTGACGGCGCCGCCCTTGCCCGCTGCATCGCGCCCTTCAAAAATGATCGCGACTTTCAGCTTTTTGCGCGCAACCGTTTCCTGCAGTTTCGCCAGTTCGAATTCGAGGTCGCGCAGCTCTCGGTTAAATTTTTTCTTCTTCATAATGTGTCCATCATGACGCCTTCTGGCGAAAACCGATAGGCTGCGCGGCAGAATTCACACGTGACCGTGATAATCCCGTCTTCGACCATCTCAGCGAGATCGGCGGTGCTGTATTTTTTTAGTACGGTCGCGATCTTCTCACCGCTGCATCCGCAAGCTGCGCGGATTGCAACCGGGTCGAACACGCGCACGCCGTCTTCGTGGAAAAGACGCAAAAGCAGCGTCGACGGCGAAATCGAAGGATCGAGCAATTCATCCGCCTGCGTAGTTTCCACAAAAGCCGAAAGCCGCGTCCAGACGTCATCGTCGCCAGCGTCCATATCGACGCCTTCGCCGCACACTGCATTGCCGCCCTCATCGGGAACGAACTGCACCATAATGCCGCCGGCGCGCCATACTTCGTCGCCGCCCAGCGTACTGGCGCGCCCGACCGCCAACTTGACCACGGTGGGGATCTGCTCGGACTGCGCAAAATAGGCAACCGCCATGGCGGCGAGGTTGTCCCCGTCAAGACCCGTCACACCTTGATAGCGATCCATTTCAGCGCCCTGGTCGATTGTAAACGCCATATGCCCCTTGCCCAACAACGCGGCCGCCCCGCGCGGCAATGGCGCAGCGCCCGCATCAAAAGACGCCATGGCGCGAATATCGCCCGAGGTCAGAAAATCGGCGACAACGAGTTTCACCGGGCCGTCCCCCTGGGCCTGGAAAATCAGCTTGCCGTCGAACTTGAGCGCAGAGCCCATCATCGCGGCAAGCGCCGTCGCCTCGCCTACGAGTTCGGAGACTTCGTCGGGAAACTGATGCGGGCGGAGAATATCGTCGATCCCGCCCGCGAGCCGCACAAGCCGGCCGCGCACCGCCGTGTCAGCGACCTGAAAAGGTACGACGACATCGTCTACTAACGCGTCGGCAGCGCCGGCTATTTCAGGCGATTGCTTCTCAGTCATGCGCCGCCGCCTACTCTTTCAGTTTGTACCCGGAGCGCACCAAGAGATAAGCCGCACCGCACAAAACCGCCATCAGCGTAAAGGTCGACAAAACGCCAATAAAGAGCGGCGCATCCGCATGCCCCGTAAAGCCGGCGCGAAACCCGTCGATCAGATAATAAACCGGATTGTAGTGGGAAATCGTACGAAACGGCTCCGGCAGATTGCTGACCGCGTAAAACGTTCCGGACAGAAAAGTGAGCGGCGTGATGACGAAATTCGTCACGGCCGCGAGCTGGTCAAACTTTTCCGACCACACGCCGCCGATGACGCCCAGCGCACCGAAGATCACCGCCGCCGCTAGAGCGAAATACAACACCGCCCAAAAGCTCTCGATGCGCATGGGCTCTCCCGTCGCCGCCATAAAGCTGGCGCAGGTAACGCCGGTGATGACGCCCACCATGAGCCCGCGCGTCGCCGCGCCCGCAATAAAAGCGATCACGACCTCAGCCGCCGACAGGGGCGGCATCAATACATCGACAATAGAGCCCTGCACCTTGCCGATGATGATCGACGAAGATGAATTCGTGAATGCATTGGTCAGGATCGCCATCATCATAAGGCCCGGCGCGAGGAAAACGATAAATGGCACATCGCCCACAGTCGGACGCGATGCACCGAAGGCTTGTGTAAAAACGACGAGAAACAACAAGGTCGAAACCACGGGCGCAATAACTGTCTGAAAAATAACTTTCAGAAACCGGCGCACTTCCTTGACGTAGAGCGTTTGCAGCCCAAGCCAGTTGACCGCGCCGAAGCGCCGCTCGCCCATATCCGCAGCGCGCGGCAATTCCTTGAAAAGACTCGTATTTTCTGCATCCGCGGCAGTCATAACAGTGCGTTCCTAAAAGGCTTTCCGGGCGCGATGTTTGCCCTCGCGGGGCGGCGCCCGTCAAGCGAAACGCTTTTCCACAAGGCGCCTCAACATCTAGTGGGTAAAAAAAACCGCCGGCGCCATGTTGTGTTCCCGTAATGGTGGGCTACTATATTTTGGCCTCTACCTAAGGGAGAGGATGGCGCACTCAATATATTGACGTGATTCGACGGCGGTTGGCGGCGGCCGCATATTTTTTTCAAGGGAGCATCGAAATGGCGTGGACACCAGAACGAGTCGAGCAGTTAAAAACGCTCTGGTCCGAGGGGCTTTCGGCAGCGCAAATCGCCAATAAGATGGGCGGCGTCACCCGCAATGCCGTCATCGGCAAGGTGCACCGGCTGGGGCTGTCCGGCCGCGCAACGCCAGCGAAACCTCAGCGCGGGCGCGCAGGCGCCGAACCGAAAAACGAAGAAACCACTGAAATCGCACCGGTGGCGGAGGTCAAACCTATTATTGCGGAGCCGGATTTCATCTCGCCGGCGCTCCTCGACGGCGACGCCATGACCGTCGCGACCATCAAGAACAATATGTGCAAATGGCCGATTGGCGACCCGGCAAGCGATGACTTCCATTTCTGCGGGCAGCCGACTTCCGCCGGCAAGTCCTACTGCGCCTACCATGCGCGCATGGCGTTTCAACCGCCGCAGCGACGCGCCGAGCGCGCCGCACCGCCGCGCCGCGCCCTGCCGAAACGCGAAAAGCGACGCGCCGCCGGGTAGTCTCCGTCGTCAATCGCCGCTCTTGCACCGCGCGGCAGGCTAACCTACCCCTTCGCCTAGCCGGATGAATATGCGCCGGCGATCAGGAGTAGAGCGTCGCCCGTGCAGGAATCTCATCGCCCCCCTTTGATCAAAGAGCCGGCGCGGTGTTTCTTGATGCTCACCGCTCTGGTTCTGGCGACGCGTATCGCAACGCTCTTTCTGACGTCCGCCAATCTCGGCCCTGATGAGGCGCAATACTGGTATTGGTCGCGTACGCTCGATCTGGGCTACTTCTCCAAACCGCCCATGATCGCATGGGCGATTGCATTTACGACGACGCTGTTCGGACATGAAGAATGGGCGGTCCGACTTTCTGCGCCCTTCTTTCATGCGGGCGCGGCGGGCTTTTTGTTCCTTCTCTCGCGGCGCCTCTTCGATGCTACAACGGCGTTCTGGACCGCCGCAGGATGGCTCTTCCTGCCGGGCGTCGCCCTTTCGTCTTTCGTCATCACGACCGATGCGCCGCTCCTGTTTTTCTGGTGCGCGGGGCTTTATCTTGTGTTCGACCTTGCAGAGCGCAGCGAAACGGGGGCCCCGACCGTCCCGCGCGCCGGCATTTTCGGCGCCGTTATCGGCCTCGCGTTTTTAGCAAAATACGCCGCGCTCTATTTCATCGCCGCGGGCGCGCTCGCCGCTTTCGTCGATCCGAGGATACGGCGCGTTTTCCTCGGCCGCGCAGGCGCCGCGGCGGGCGGCGCCTTCGCCACATGCGCCGCCCTCAATGTCTGGTGGAACGCGCAGAACGATTTTCAAACCGTAGGACACACGGCGGAAAACGCCAATTGGGGCGCATCGCTCCTTCAACCGCTTTCGCTGCTGGAATTCTGGGCGGGGCAGCTGGCGGTTTTCGGCCTGATGGCGCCGCTCGCCATTTGGGCGTTCTTCCTATGGCGACGCAGGCGGGACCCGCGAAGGACCGACCTTCTCGTGTTGCTGGTTTTTGCACTGACGCCGCTTCTTATCGTCAGTGTACAGGCTTTCATTTCGCGCGCGCACGCCAACTGGGCGGCCAGCGCCTATCCGGCGGCGATCCTGCTTGTCGCGCATATCCTCACCGCCCACGGCCATGGGCGGGCGCTGAAACGCGCCGTCGCCCTGCATGGCGCAGCGGCGCTCGCTTTTTGCATCGCCATGGTGAATTTCGGCCTGATCGACCGTGTCGGCGCTAGCGGCGCCATCCGCGAGATACGCGGCTGGGACCGGCAAACAGAAGCCATTGCGGCGAGGGCCAGCGGCTTCGACGCCGTCATGATCGACGATCGCGGCCTCCTCGGTGAAATGCTTTACTACCAGCGCGAGGCGATGATCGCCGTCGTTGCGTGGGACCCGAACGCCCGGGTTTCCAATCATTATGAGGCGTTTATTCCGTTCGATCCGGACCGTCAGAGCCGCGTCCTTTTTGTCACGACGCGCGACGACGACGCCCACGTCAATTATCGGTTTACGGACATTATGTCGTTAGGTCCGCTGGCCGCGAATGGCGAAGGGGAAACCGCCAAAACGCGACGCTCCTTCCACCTGTTTGATGTTTCAGGCTATACGCCGCCGCCGTCGGTCGTTGAAACGCGGTCCTCAGCGCGATGAGCGCCGCGCCGCCATGGCGCGCACGCGCCGCAAGCCGGCAGAGCCACGGCGCGCGCCAACACCGATAAGCGCGACGCCAAAGGCGGCGATGCGCTTTGTCGCCATCAACCCGAAAGCAAGCCACAGGGCGCCGTAGACAAGCCACAAGAAAGGCGCAGGGTACGGCTCGGAAAAATGCGTCCCGAAGTAACGGATCATGCTGGCGGTCTTGCGCGCTTCGACACGCAGCGGACTGACGCGGCTTGAGCTTTTGTAGTGCACCACCGGCACACGGGGGTTAAAGTAAACTCTGCCGCCGGCCTTGGCGAACCGCAGGCAAAAATCGATATCTTCCACATGCAGAAAATATCGCTCATCCATGCCGCCGATCGCGTCATAGTCTTCGCAAGGCAGGAAAAAGCAGGCGCCAGAAATTGTCGGCGCAGCGCGCACCTCGCCGGAGCAATCCTCCTGATGCAGATTAAACCGCCTGAAATACGGATGACGCGGCGCCAGCTTGTAGAGCTTTGTCGCCTCGATAAAGGCGCGCAGCGGCGTCAGCGTCGCACGGCGTGAGCCTTGCTGCTCGGCGCCGTCAACATCGATGATTTTCGCCCCTTGCATCCAGGGCCGCGCCAGCGCCTCGCCATCGGCAATGAGCTGCTTGACGCCGCCCGTGGGCATGATCGCGTCGGGGTTGATGAAGAGGAAAAACGCCGCCGCGCCCGCAGCGCGCGCGCCAAGATTACACGCCGCAGCAAAACCGATATTGCCGTGCCCCGTAATCACCCTGATCGGCGCGCCGCCCTCGTTCTCTGAGACCGCGCGCGCAACGGCGCCGGGACCGTTGCCATTATCGACGACAATGATCTCACCAATTTCAGGCGCAGTCGCAAGCGCAGCGAGCGAACGCGTCAACAGCGGTCCGGTGAAATAGCTGACGACAATCGCCGTCACGGCGACGCTATGACCGCCGCGGTCATTCATGTCGTTATCGATGGGTTCGCCGTCCACGGGTCAGTTTCGCTCGCTCTTCAGTGATCGAATATGACAGCGCAACCCCCATGCCCGCAAGCGCCATGGCCGCCATCCGCCAGACCTGCCAGAGACTGCCTTCAACCATCATGGAGACGACAATGGCGGCGATAGCCCCGCAAAGGCCAGCGCCGACAGCCACGTGACGCTCGGCGCCAAGGAGGCAATTGCCGCCCCAGTAAATCGCTGCGGCGAGCGCAAGAACGCCGGGCAGACCGAGCTCAAGCCAGACCTGCAGAAATAGATTATGGGGATGCGTCGGCATAAGAGACAAAGGAACCGTCGCGCCGGGCACGTCGATCATCGGCGCGGTTTCTTTCCAGGCGCGCGCAAAGTCGGCGCCGCGCCCGAAAGGAAGCGCGCCAAGCGCCTCAGTCGCCACCGACCGCCAAACCGCAAGCCGGTGCAGCCAGGACGCGACGCCCTCCAGCAGCGCCGGCGGCGCCGACGAGGAGACGGCCGCGAAGATTTCGTCCACAGGCAAAGCGGCCGCGACAAAAGGGGTCGCAACCAAAAGAGCGAGCGCCGTCACTTGCAAGCCGCGCAGTGTCGCGCGCGGCGCACGAAAAGCGATCACCGCCACCGAGAACCCCGCAGCAATGGCGATGGCGTTCGCCGTTACGTCATTGGTTACGGCCGCGACGACGCCGAGCGCCAGCACCGCGAGGCCCGCCATGCGCGTGAAAAGCGTCGCCACGATGATCGACGCCGGGAAGAGCGCCGGGGCGAGCGCCGTTACGCCGCGCCCAAGCTCAATGATATCGCGCGCACCGCCGCGCGGGCCCTCGTCAGGCGGCAGAACGCTGCGCAAAAACCCGTCCGTGACGCCTTCGAACGCAAGGACCGCCATGCCGCACGCGACCGACAGCGCGAACGCCGTCGCCAGTCGGTGCTTCCAAAGCGGCGTCAGGTGGAGTGCGAACCAGATGACGGACCCGCCTACCAGGAGCGGCGCAAGGACGTATAAAAAGAGCGCGTAGTGATGTTCCGGCGACCATATGCCGGAAATCAAAACCCAGGCGCAAAACCCCAAAGCGGCCGCGAAAGCCGCGAAATAAGGATTGGCGGCGCCCGCCTTGTCGAACAGCTCGCCATACGCTGTCTGCCAGAAATCGCCGCGCAAAAAGGCCGGCACGCTTGCGAGCAACAACCACGGCGCGACGCCGCGATGCCCGAACGCGACCGTAAACGGCAAAAGAACAAACAATCCGTATAGAAGATATTTGCTCGCCAGGTCGCGTCGGTCTCGCAAGGTAAGGCGCATGAGACGACCCGGCTTTCTCTTCTACGCTGGATCGCGCAAATCGGGCGCAAGCGCATCGCGTACAAGCGCGTCGAGCGCCTCATCGCGGCCGGTTACTTCCTGCTGCTTCTGACCGAGACGACGCAGCGAGACTTTTTTCTCGTCCGCCTCACGGGCGCCGACCACCGCAATCACGGGGACCTTCGCGTGAGAATGTTCGCGCACCTTGTAGTTGATCTTTTCATTTCGGATATCAAGTCGGGCGCGCAGGCCCGCCTTGGTCAGCATCTCAAAGGTCTCGCGCGCATAATCATCCGCCTCCGATGTAATTGTCGCGACAACGACCTGCACCGGCGCAAGCCAGAACGGCAGCTTGCCCGCATAGTGCTCGATCAAAAGACCGATAAAACGCTCAAAGGTGCCGAAAACCGCGCGGTGCAGCATCACCGGGCGCTGGCGCGCGCCCGTGTCGTCCACATAGGACGCATCGAGCCGGTCGGGCAGCACATAATCCAGCTGGAACGTGCCCGCCTGCCAGGTCCGCCCGATGGCGTCCGTCAAATGGAACTCCAGTTTCGGGCCGTAAAACGCGCCCTCTCCCTCGGCGATCTCGAAGTCGAGCCCCGCCGCCGTCAACGCATCGGAGAGCGCTTTTTCGGCGCGATCCCATGTCTCGTCCTCGCCGGCCCGCATCTCCGGACGGGTCGCAAGTTTGTAGTCGATATCGGTCATGCCCATATCTTTATAAACCCGCGAGAAAAGATCGAGAAAGCGCTTCGTTTCCTCTGTAATCTGATCTTCCCGGCAGAAAATATGCGCATCGTCCTGGGTCATCTGGCGCACGCGCATCAACCCGTGCAAGGCGCCATGGGCTTCATTGCGGTGACAGCACCCGAATTCCGCCATGCGGATCGGCAAATCGCGATAGGACTTAACGCCCTGCTTGAAAATCTGAACATGGGCTGGACAGTTCATGGGCTTCAGCGCCATGAGATCGCTCTCGCCGGAAAGCACCGGCGCATCGTCGTCTGTGGACGGAATTTCATCCGGCACGACAAACATGTTCTCACGGAACTTGCCCCAGTGGCCGGATTTCTCCCACAGTTTTGCGTCAAGGAGCTGCGGGCTTTTCACTTCGCGATACCCATCTTCATCAAGGCGGCGACGGATATAAGCCTCCAGCGTGCGCCAAATCTCAAAACCGTTCGCATGCCAGAAGACCGAGCCTTGCGCCTCGGGTTGGAAATGAAACAGATCCATCTCGCGGCCGAGCTTGCGGTGATCGCGCTTTTCGGCTTCTTCAAGGCGCGTGAGGTACGCTTTGAGATCCTTCTCGCTCGCCCAGGCGGTCCCGTAAATCCGCTGCAGCATCGGATTGCGGTGATCGCCGCGCCAATAAGCGCCGGCGACCTTCATGAGCTTGAACGCCTTGCCGATATATTTCGTTGACGGAAGATGCGGTCCACGGCACAGATCATACCACTTATCGTGGAAGTAGATCTTTATTTCCTCGTCCATGGGCAGGTCGGCGACGATCTCGGCTTTGTAGGTCTCGCCGATTTCATTGAAATGGGCGATAGCGACGTCGCGGTCCCAGATCTCCTTGCGGGTCACGCGGGCTTCATCGACGATCTGCAGCATGCGCTTTTCGATCTTTTCGAGATCGTCGCTTGAGAAGGGCTCGTCGCGCGCGAAGTCGTAATAGAAGCCGTTTTCGATCACCGGCCCGATCGTCACCTGCGTACCCGGAAAAAGCTCCTGCACGGCCTGCGCCATCATATGCGCCGCATCGTGACGGATAAGCTCAAGCACGTCTTCATGGTCACGGGTCATGATTTCGACGCTCGCGTCATGGTCGATTTCGCCAAAAAGATCCGCCACGACACCATCAACCTTGATGGCGTGCGCTTTCTTGGCGAGCGACTTGGAAATGCTCTCAGCGATGGTTGTTCCCGTGACGGCGCCCTCGAACTGGCGTTGCGATCCGTCGGGCAGGGTGATGGCGACCATGGCTTCGTTCACTTCAATCTTTTTCGCAGCGCGTCAGCGAACCGGTCCGCGCCGGCGGGAGCTTTCGTAAAGAACAGTTCCGGTTCGATCACTTCGACTTCCATAAGCTGCGCCCCCGCGTCAAGCAGTATGGCGTCAATCCGCGCATAAACCGGCAGTTCCGGTAAGAGATCGAGGATCGACCGCATCTCCGCAACAGCGCCAGCGGGCGGTGAAATCGCGTCCGCCCGGCCACCATGCTCCTCCTGAACGCGGATATCGCCGGTTTTCGGGTGCTTGACCACGGCATGAGAGAAGACGCCGTCGAAAAAGATGAACGACGTCTCGCCTTCTGTCTCCACCTCACGGATAAGCGGCTGCACGATCCCCGCACCGCCCAGAAAGACGGCGGCGGCCTCAATGGCGGCCTCATCGCCGGCGCGGACCCGCGAAAGCCCGCTGGCGGTCGCACCAATCAGGGGCTTCACCACAAGGTCTTCAACGCCGATTTTCTTCATCGCCGCCGCGATGGACGTCGCCGTTGGCTCAACTGGCAGCGTCGGCGGCAGGGGCGCCCCCGCCGTCGCAAGATCCAGGAGATAGCTTTTTGAGATGTTCCAGCGCAGCAGCCGCGCAGAATTCAAAAGGCGGACGCCCCCAGACGCCAAATCGCCAATCCAGGCGCGAAAACCATCGGCGTCCTCGTGATAATCCCATGTGGAGCGGACAACGACGAGATCCGCGTCCCGAAAAGCTGCAGGGTCGCCGTTCCATGGCGCGCCGACGACGCGAACGCCACCGCGTTCCAGCGCCGCGGCGACGAGGCGATCGCCAGGTTGCAGATCGGGCGCAGCGTTGCAGGTGGCGAAAACGATCTGTTGCATGGGGGCTGTCGGTTCGATGAAACTGCGGGGAATGGGCGCGCCGCGGCATTGTGGTAAGGTGCGACCGGCTACTCTATCGGCCGCGGCGCACATCGCAAGCCGCACGCGCTTCAGAAGGAACCAGACAAGATGCTCCAGAAAACACGCCGGCGCGGCTTTCTCCCCGCTCTCCTTTTGGCGGGCGCGGGCCTTGTCGGATGCGCAAGCGCCGAAGGACCCGCAAAACCGAGCGCCGCAGCGACGCCCACCCTTGCCGACGTGGCGTTTCTACAAGGTGCCTGGCGCGGCGGCGATGAGTTTGTCTTTGCAGAAATCTGGTCGCCGCCCATGGGCGGCGTCATGACCGGCATGGCGCTCGGCGCCGCGCGCGAGGACCTCAAAGTCCTTGAATACATCATCATCAGCGAGACCGAAGACGGCCTCGTCATGCAGTTCAAGCATTTCAACGCCGATTACTCGACCTGGGAGGAGAACGGGCCGGTGACGCTACGCCTCACTGAAACGGGCGCGAACGACGTCACATTCTCAGCCGATCCGCCGTCAGAGACCGTGAAATCGATCCGCTATTTCACGCCGTCCGATGGTGCATTGCAGGCCGATATCGTTTTGCTCGAGGATGGGGAAGAAGGCGGCTTTTCGCTATCGTTTTCCCGCGACGACTGATCGTCGCCGGACCGCTCGCGCCAGCTCCAGTCGCCGAGACGCCAGATTTCCCACCAGCGTCCACGCGGGCCAAGGGGCGCCGGATCGACGCCGCTTGATCCAAACGGGTGACACCGCATCAATCTAGAGAAGGTCAGCCAAAACGCTGTCCACGGATCGTGCGCGCGGAAAGCGTCCACGGCATAATCGGAACATGTTGGCCAATGGCGACAACGAACGCCCAGCGCCATAAAAGCCGGCGACAGGGTGTGTTTATAAACCCACAGCGCCCCGAGGGCGAGCGCCGCAACCGGCCCCTTCACCTTCATACCGCCTCCAAAACCACCCTTGCCTGACTTGCCGCATATGTCCCGGCGGAAGACTACGGGTTTCCCACAATATGGGGAAAAATAAAACGCCTTTCGGGGAAAAAGCGTCCCTTTTCGACCGTCTACTGAGCTTGATTACGGATGCGAAACACTACCATAATTTCATGACATTCTGGAAAATCGATCTGTGGGGGATCAATTATGCGAACGCTTATCTCCGCTGCAGTCGCAGCTTGTACTTTGTATGGCGCCGCTGGCGCCGTGACTATCGACTTCAACAGCCTTTCCGCCGGCGACATCGTTTCCAATCAGTTCGCCGGCGTTTCCATTTCAGGAACGAGCAACACGACACCGGCGCAAGGCAACGCCGCGATGATCTTCGACTCCAACAACCCGACAGGCGATGACGGGGATCTTGGTTCGCCCTTCGAAGATCCTTTCACACCGGGCGCCGATAATTTCAACGCCGGCAATATCCTCATTGTGTCGGAAGATGGCGATGCAGGCGATCCGGACGATGACGGCGCCGGCGGCGCGATCACTTTTGACTTCGATGAAGTCGTCACATTCCGGGAACTGAAAGTCCTCGACATTAATGCAGGAGAGGGCGTGTCCCTGTCGTTCTTCGATGTGAGCGACGCTCTCATCACGACATTGTCGTTCGACATGCTGAACCTCGCCGACAATGAATTCACAACCCTCGACACCTTAGTCGGCAATGTCAGCCGGCTCGTTGTGACATTTTCGCTTTCCGGCGCCATCGACGATCTTGTCTATGACACAACACCGATCCCGGTCCCGGCGGCGCTGCCATTGTTCCTGAGCGGCCTCGCCGCCAGCGGATGGCTTGCACGGCGACGCAAGAAAGAACGTTAAGGTTTATGGACCTTCAGTTGGGGCTCGGCTGAATATCTGCGAGCCTTAAACCAAACGCACGCCGAGCTGCTCGAACAGCTCGGCGTCTTTGTCTTTGCCCGGATTATTGGTGGTGAGGAGCTCTTCACCGACAAAGATTGAATTGGCGCCGGCGAGGAAACAAAGCGCCTGCGCTTCGTCGCTCATATTCTCACGGCCCGCGGAAAGGCGGATATAAGACGCCGGCATCAAAATGCGCGCCGTCGCAATCAGCCGCGCGAAATCAATCGCGCTCACCGGCTCGCTGTCGCCAAGGGGCGTACCCTCAATAGGCATCAGCGAGTTAATCGGCACCGACTCCGGCGGCGGCGCCATATTGGCGAGCGCGAGCAACAGCCCCGCCCGGTCCTCCACTTTCTCGCCCATGCCGACAATACCGCCGCAGCAGACTTTCATCCCTGCGTCGCGCACCTTGTTCAGGGTGTCGATGCGATCTTCAAAGGTCCGTGTCGTGACGACTTTGTCGTAATATTCCGGCGAGGTGTCGATATTGTGGTTGTAATAATCGAGCCCGGCGTCGGCGAGGGTCTTCGCCTGGGTATCGCTGAGCATGCCGAGCGTCATGCAGGTCTCAAGCCCGAGGGCTTTCACATCCGCGACCATTTCGCAAAGCGCGTCCATATCGCGGTCCTTCGGCGAGCGCCAGGCGGCGCCCATGCAGAACCGCGACGCGCCTTCGGCCTTCGCTTTCCGCGCGGCCTGCATAACCTGATCGCCGCCCATCAGCTTCGACGCTTTGAGCCCGGTTTTGAAACTCGCCGACTGGCTGCAATAGCCGCAGTTTTCCGCGCAACCGCCGGTTTTGATCGACAAAAGCCGCGAGGCCTGCACGTCATTCGGGTCGAAATGCGCGCGGTGCACGTTTTGAGCGCGGTATATGAGATCAGCAAAAGGTGCGGCCAGAAGCGCCTCAACCTCTTCCCGCGTCCATTGCCGTTCAATCGCATCAACCGCATCAACCGCATCAATCGCGCCGATCGCACCGTCCATTCGTGCCGCCTTTCCTGCCAAGCGGCCATGAACGCCGCGAGGGCTATGGGCTAGCGCATTTTCAGCCGCAGCGAAAGCCGCATGGCCGCGCGGAGCGAAACACCGCCGCCTTGGACGCCTCTCGCAGCAATGAGAGTTTAACCGGTCAACCGAACTCTGCGAGCCACGCCTCGCGCTCGGCCGCCCAGATATCGAGACGTGAGCCCCAGAACTCGAAAATCTCATCGGTTTTGGTTTCACCGACTTTGGCGGCGACCGCCTGCGAGTTGGCGTTTTCCGGCGCAATCACAGAGATGATTCTGGCGAGGTCCGGAAAACGTTCAAAAGTCCAGCGAATGGCGCCGATCACGGCTTCCGGGGCGTAGCCCTTTCCCCAATGCGCGCTTGCAAGGGACCACCCGCATTCAAGACCGGGCCAACCGCCGGGCTGCCACGGACCAACGCGGCCAATCCACTCGCCCGTGCTCTTTTCCTCGACGGAAAAGAAACCGTATCCACGGATCGACCAGTGTCCGACGTAACACGCTGCCGCGCGCCATTCTTCGCCATAGGCCCGCGGCGTTCCGCCCGGCGTCAGGTAGGCGCAGACTTCCGGGTCCGCCATCATCGCGATATGCGGCTCCACATCCTGCGCCTCGAATGGGCGCAGGACGAGCCTTTCTGTTTCTACACGGATCTTGCTCATTTTCCCTCCAAAAGCGCTGAAGCGATTTCCTCAACCCTGCGGGCGTTGCCCGCCCAGGTGAGGTTCTGCCGGTCAAGGCTCGTACGCGCCGCGGCGCCGACACGGGCGCGCAAATCATCATCGGCAACGAGACGGTCGAGCGCCGCCTCGAACGCGCCCTCCTCGCCGGGTTTAAAAAGCGCCGCCTCATCGCCGTCGCGCAGAACTTCAACAATATTGGGGCTCGCAGGCGCAATGACAGCGCGGGCAAGCGCCATATACTCAAAAAGCTTCAGGGGCGAAGCGTAGTCAACCACTGCAGGCTGCAACGCAATATCGAACGCCGCTACATGCGCCGCCATCTCGTCGCGCTGAACGACGCCGGTGACCGTGAAGCGATCCGCCACGCCGAGCGTCGCCGCCAGGGCTTCAAGGTCCGTCCGCGCCGGCCCGTCGCCCACCAGCAAAAGATGCATGTCGTCACGGCCGGCGCCCGCAAGGTAGCGAACCGCGCGATCCACTCCGTGCCAGTCGCGCACGAAGCCCGTAAACCCGAGCACGAGCTTGCCTTCGAGGCCATAGCGGCGACGCACCTCACCGCCATCGACATCGCCCAGGAACGCATGGCCAACGCCGTTCTGGATGACGTGGATCTTTTCTTCATCAACCCCTGCCGCGCGAACATAATCCGCCAGGACATCCGTAACCGGAAGAACGGCGTCGGCCGCCCGCCAGATCGCCTCTTCGCTTTTGCGGGCAAGCGACTTCAACGCCAGATCGCCATGCTTTGCGCGCTCTTCGGCAAGCGGCGCGTTGACCTCCAGGATCATCGGCATCTTCGCCCGCGCTTTCAGCCATGCACCCGCATGGTAAAAGAGGTTATAGCGCTCATAGAGAATGTCGGCGCGCGCCGCCGATTGCGCGGCGCTAAGTCGGCGATATCCGTGAACGGAGTATAAAGCCTCCGCCATCTCATAAAGCGCGCCAGGAAGGCGCTCCCTCAACCCGCCGCCGCTACTGCCGGCGTCCAGGGACTTTCCCTCCGCCTCACGCGCGCCTGCGGGGCCGACCATATGGATCTCATGGCCCCGTGCAATGAGAGCGCGGGTCAGCTCGGCGATATGCACATACTGCCCGTCAGCGGAGCGTGTGCGGTGTGAATACAAAAACCTCATCACCGCTTAATGCGCGTCGCCGCGCCTGCACGCAATACGCGCGAGGCGCGAATCTGATCCATGCAAAACGCTTTTTGAGCGGTGTTTTCGTTGCGAAAATGCTGCGCCGGCGAGAATTCGCGCGCGCGGCTATTGCGACGCCCTTCTATCCGGCTCAGCATGGAGGCGACTTTGCCAGACGGGAGATCGCCATGCGCCTTTGTAGTTTAGTTTCGGCGGCTGTTTTGTGTGCTGCCATGGGCGCCGCCCCCGCTTTGGCAGGCGGCGCGCCCGCCCTCGCCGCAGCGAACATTCTTCAGGCCGGCGGCGCAGGCGCGCGGAGCGCCAACACAGGCGTCACCGTCAGTCAGGAAAATGGCGTCAAGATCTATCGCGGCAGGCTAGCGCTCCTTGGCGATGACAACGTCAGCGATGCGCCGAAGCGAAACGCCGACAAAATCATCATCATCCGCGAGCAGCCGCGCCTGCGGACCTGCCGGCCCGTCGGACGACTGCGCACCAGCGGCTTCTATTCCGGTCAGTCAAACGCACGCGGCGCCTCTCAGGGCTTTTATTCCGGACAGCGCAGCGTGCGGCGGTAACACAATCGATTAGAACGTGTCAGGCGCGCCCTTCCTCCAAGCGAAGAAGAAGGGCGCGAACGTTTAGCCTAAGCTTGGCTCAAGCTTGATGCACGCTTCCATCAGCTCGCGAACCGCAGCGACAGAGTTTTCGAACATCGCCTTTTCGTCGTCGTTGAACTTAACCTCGACGATCCGTTCTGCGCCGCCCTCGCCCAGAACGATCGGCACGCCCACATAAAGGTCGTTGAGGCCATACTGCCCCGTCAGAAACGCTGCACACGGAACAACGACTTTCTTATCTTTGATGTAGCTCTCGGCCATCTGTATCGCAGACGCCGCGGGCGCATAGTAGGCGGATCCCGTTTTCAACAGAGCAACGATTTCGCCGCCGCCCTTGCGCGTGCGCTCAACAATGGCGTCAATCTTGTCCTGCGATGTCCAGCCCATCTCAATGAGATCAGGTAGCGGAATGCCGGCGACCGTCGAATAGCGCGTCAGCGGCACCATGGTGTCGCCATGACCGCCGAGGACGAACGCGGTGACGCTTTCAACGGAAACGTCGAATTCTTCAGCGAGGAAATGGCGGAAGCGCGCGGAATCGAGAATGCCGGCCATGCCGATGACTTTGTTGTGCGGCAGGCCCGAGAATTTTTGCAGCGCCCAGACCATGGCGTCGAGCGGGTTCGTAATGCAGATCACGAGGGCGTTCGGTGCGTGTTTGGCGATCCCCTCGCCGACGGCTTTCATGACTTTGAGGTTGATGCCGACAAGATCGTCGCGGCTCATGCCCGGCTTGCGCGCAACACCGGCGGTGACGATGCAGACGTCCGCGCCTTCAATGTCGGCGTAGTCCTGCGTGCCTTTAAGGCGGCTGTCATAGCCGTCGATGGGCGCGCTCTCGGCAATATCGAGCCCCTTGCCCTCCGGAATGCCTTCCATGATGTCGAACAGAACGACGTCGCCAAGTTCTTTCTGCGCAGCGATATGAGCGAGCGTGCCGCCAATCATGCCAGCGCCGATCATCGCGATTTTTTTACGGGCCATGAGGTTTCAGGTCTCCTTCCTGGGGCGCCGGCGCGTCGCCGCGCGGGCGCGGGGGCTAATGGCGGCGCGCCTTTCGCGCCGCACTGCAATATTTCGAGATGGGGTCTACCCCAGCGCCGTTCTCATGGCCAGTGCGGCGCGGGTGGGTAAATTGCCTCGGGTCGTCTGACGGGCAACATCTTATTTGCTTATTTGCGCGCGAGGGCGAGACCGGTCGCGGCGGTCAGGAGAACCCCGCCAGTAATACGCCCCCGCCAGCGCCCAAGGCGCGCCAGGGCCGGGCGCGCCCGCGCAGCCGAAAGCGCCCAAAGCGTATCAAGGCTCGCGCCCACCACCAAAAACGTCGCCGCAAGGAGCGCAAGCTGCGGGCCCGCCGGCGCCGCTGGAGAAATAAACAGCGGCAGGAAGGCGCCGTGGAACAGGAGCCCTTTGGGGTTTGTCAGATTGACGAAAAAGCCTTCCAGAAAGGTGCGGCGCAGGGAAAAGGAAGCGCCCCGCGCATCGGCTTCCAGCCCTTCGGCTGGCTCGCGCAACGCGCGTATCCCAAGGTAGGCGAGATAGGCGACGCCGATCCATTTCAGCCAGAAGAACGCCTCCCCCGAAAGGGTCAAAACCGCAGTCAGACCGAACGCGACAACACCGAGATGCACCGCTGACGCGAGCGTCGACCCCGCGATGGCGGCGAGGCCATGGCTTAGACCGCGCGACAGGGTCGAGCCGATCACAAACGCGACCATCGGGCCGGGCGTCAGGATCAATAACGCCGTCGCCGCAACAAAGGCGAGATAAAGCTCAAGCGACATGATTATTCTTTACACGCCCTAAAAGCGCTTGCGGAACGACAACATCGCCGACGACGACCGGTAATTGTCGCCATCCACGCGCGGCCCCTCGGGGCCTGTCGGCGTAAACGCGTCATCCTTCGGGCCGAAGGCGAGGTCGCGGCTTTGCGTATAGACATATTCAAGGCTGAGCGCAGCGCCGGCGCCCACATCGAGAGAAACGCCGGCGCGCCCCTGATAGGCGAGCGCAGCGTCTTTTTGGGCGTTCTCATTCGTCACGAAAGCGCCGCCGACGCCGCCGCCGATAAACGGCGTGAACGGCGTCTGCGTCTCAAAGTCGAAATAGAAATTCGCCATGATGAGATGCGCTTTGAGATCGTCTTCGTTCGCCGGCAGCGCGCCGCCATCGTTCTGACCGCCAACCTGTGTGACGCCATCGACGTCGCTCGCCGTGTAGCGATATTCCAGCTCGGTGCGGATGCCGTCGGCATAGTCAAAACCGAGCGCGGCGGCGAATGTCAGCCCGCCGCCTGCATCAACCACCTTCCCGGAGGTGCCGTCACGGATGACCAGCAAGTTCGGGTTATAAGTAAAATCCTGCTCCAGATCGGAGACAAACGCGGCGCCGGCGCCAAAACGAATGTAAGGCCCGTCGTCAACCGGCGCAGACGAGCCCGGCCCGGGTTGCGCCATGGCGGCGCCAGACGCGCCAAACGCCGCCAGACCGACCGAAAGGGAAAAAGCCGCCGCACCATGCCGGACCATCGCAGAACTCCGCAAAAAACACTGAGCCCGCAGAATACTGCGCGTGCGCGGGCGAGAGCAACCGTGTCCCCCATCAACTTTTCTTAACGTCGATGACAGGGGACAGAGCGCCGGATTTTTCTATTTAAGACGCCCTTTTTCCTTCGCCATGGCGACCACAACGGGACTTAAGAGCAAGATGGCGATAAGGTTCGGGAACGCCATCGACGCGTTGGCGATGTCGCCAAACCGCCAGACGAAATCGATCTCCTGCAGCGCACCAACGAACACCATGCCGACCCAGACGAAACGCATGGGCTTGGCGGCCCAGTCGCCGACGAGATAGGTGATCGCCTGTTCCATATAATAGGACCAGCCAAGGATGGTCGTAAAAGCGAAAACCGCGAGCGCAACAGCGATCAACACGCCGCCGAACGGCATGCCCTGGCTGAAGACGGCGGTCGTCACCTGCGCGCCCTGGAGCGTCGTCGACTGCCACGCGTATTCGACCGTGCCGGCGCCGGACGCGAACTCGCCCTGCACCGACAAGATGACAAGCGCCGTCATGGTGCAGATGACAATCGTATCGATGAACGAGCCCAGCATGGCGATTTCGCCCTGACGCACCGGATCGTCGGTCTTCGCCGCCGCGTGTGCAATGGCCGTCGAGCCCTGTCCCGCCTCGTTGGAGAAGAGCCCCCGCGCCACCCCGAAGCGGATCGCCGCAAGGACGCTATAGCCGGCGACGCCGCCGGCCGCCTGTTCCAACCCGAACGCGTAGGTGAAAATCTGCACGATGGCGCCGGGGACATGTTCGGCGTTGACGATCAGCATGGTGATCGCAAGGAGAATGTAGCCGAGCGCCATGGCGGGCACGACCTTGCCGGCAACCGACCCGATGGACTTGATGCCGCCGATAATCACGATGAAGGCGAGCACCGCGATCACGGCGCCCGAAATCCATGTGGGCAGGGCGAGTTCTGCCTCAATCGCCGTCGCAATGGAGTTCGCCTGAGTCATATTGCCGGTGACGATGGCCGAAAACACCGTGCCCAGCGCGAAAAAGACGCCGAGCCAGGCCCAGCCCTTACCAAGGCCGTTTTTGATATAAAACATCGGCCCGCCATGGATGTGTCCGTCGGGGTGGGTTTCACGGTACTTCACCGCGAGGCTCGATTCAGCGAACGCCGCGGCCATGCCGAGAAACGCCGTCACCCACATCCAGAAAATCGCGCCCGGCCCGCCAAGGGTGATGGCGGTCGCAACGCCAGCGAGGTTTCCGGTGCCAACCTGGCCCGACAGCGCCGTCGATAAGGCGTTCCAGGGTGTAATCTCGCCGCCGGCGTCAGGGTCCGTCGAGTCCTTGCGGCTCCCGGTAAAGAGATTGCCGAAGGCCGGCCCAAGCCGGCGCAGCGGCAGGCCCTTCAGGCGGATCATGAAAAAGAGGCCCGCCCCGAGCAGGACCACCACCATGGGCGCCACCGGCAAAATCACAGCGTCTCCCCAGGTGCCGCCCCAGATAAAGCCGCTCACATTGTCAACGCCGGTGTAGAATTGTTCCATAATGCCCTGTCGCTCGCTGTTGCCCGTCTCCGGGGCGCGCCCCGGAGAGACAAGTGGAATAGAAAAATTGCCGGCGAGATTAGGCGGGCTCCCCCCTTATGAGCAAGGCTTTCCTGAACGCGGCGCGCGCGAGCCCCGGCTAGAGCATTGATATGTCTCCAAATTGCATCATGGGTGGACCGCTTTGGCGGGGTGTGCGCCCTATGGCGCAACCGCATTGATGTTCCAGCAGGCGCCGTTGAACCGCACCTCGTCGCCATCGACGAAACGATCAAAAGCGGGCCGCACGACCTCAATCACCTTCGTGCGTGTTTCTTCATCGGCTTCGTCGATCACACGCGACACTGGCCCAAGCTGCAGGAAGTACTCGTCCAGCTTTTCCTTTGGGAAAACACAATCCCTGTCGAGCGGTTGAATGTCGATCGCCGACCAACCGGCGGCTTCCAGAAAGGCGCGCACCCGTTTGTCGTCAGCGAACGCGAACTGCCCCGGCGCATCCGGATCGCGGGGCGGGATGTTTTCAAGGAACGGCGCCGCCGCGCGCTCGGCCGTCGTCATGAACGGATTTTCCTCCGCGCTCCGCCACGCGACGCAATGCAACACGGCGTTCTTTTTCGCGGCGCGCCGCAGATTGGCGAAGGCTTCGATAAAGTCTTCGAAGAACATGACACCGAAACGCGAGACGATCCGGTCAAAGCTCTCGGGCTGAAAAGCATAAGTCTGCGCATCGGCGAGCAGGAACTCGATATCGACGTCTTCCGCTTCGGCCCGCGCTTTTGCGGCGGTCAACATATGCTGGGAAATATCGACGCCGGTGAGCGCCCCCTTGCCGTCGAGCGCGCGCGCAAGCGCCAACGCAACGCCGCCGGCGCCGCACCCGACTTCCATAACCGCGCCGCCGCTGCTGGCGCGAACGCCCTCAACAATCACGTCCTCAAAAGCTTTTATCGTTTGCTCGATTAATGGCTGCGCCGCTGCCCACTTTTGACCGGCGATACCGGTCCAATCGAGTTTTTCAGCTTTGTCGTTACCTTGCGAATTGTCGGCGGTACTCATATGCGGGCGCTCCTTTTTCCTTGCCTCGGCGAATCTGAAGCCCCACTCTGCCAGTTCAAGTACGCTTGAGGTCAAGAGGATGCGCGATTTAGATTTATCGATCGATATAGCGGACGTTTCCAGGCGGTCGGGCGTCGCCGCATCAACGTTGCGCTTTTATGAAGAAAAGGGACTGATCGCCTCGGTCGGAAGGCGCGGTCAGCGGCGCCTGTTCGACGCCGGCGTTCTGGAGCGGCTTGCGCTGATCGCGCTTGGCCGCGTCGCCGGCTTTTCGCTCGCGGAGATCGCCGCGATGTTCAAGGAAGACGGGCGCCCGGAGATTGACAGGCAGGCCCTAACCCGAAAAGCGGACGACATCGACCGGACCATCAAACAGCTGACGGCCATGCGCGACGGGCTACGCCACGCCGCCGCGTGCACGGCGCCGAGCCATCTGGAGTGCCCGACATTCAGGCGCTTCATGCGCGCTGCAGCAGCGGGCGTTCTCAAGGCGCCGGCAAAACCGGCGCAACACGCAATTGCTCAGTAAGCAGATCGTTAGTTACACTCGTCTTCCTGGTCACGCAGCTTTTCAAGCGGATCAAATTTTCCGTCGCACTCGGTCGCCTCATCGTGAATGAGATAGCCCGCGCCGGCGGCGGCCGCGACAACACATCCAGATGTTGACACCGCCATCGTCACTGCGCCGGCGAGACATGCAAAAAATTTCATTAAAAGGCGCCCCGCTTCCGCTTGTCACAAAGCCTGACGATAGCCCTTTCAGGCGCCTTAAAGGTCAACACCGTCCGTCATATTTGTCTCGATTTTTAAGACCACCGCCCGTTCTCATTTGGGAAAAACGCCGGCGCTCCCGAGACAAGCGCAAAGCGCGATGACAATAATCATGTTGATTTTAAACCGCTGCAACATCAGAGCCGCCACGCCGAAAATCACCCACGCAAGCGGGTCGGCGCTCGTTAAAACCGGAAAGGCCAGATCATGCCCGCCCGGCATGGGCGCCACCATCGCCTGCCGGAACAATATATTGAGGCCGAACCAGATCGCGAGGTTAAGAATAACACCGAGCACCGCCGCGGTGATCGCCCGCAATGCCGATGCGGCGATCCTGTTTTGTCGCAAGCCTTCCAGGAGCGGCGCGCCCGCAAATATCCACAAAAAAGACGGCGCGAATGTGCACCAGCTCGCCATCAGCGCGCAGACCGCGGCAAGCCAGACGCCGCCGGCGGGCGCATTCCACCCGGCGAAAAACCCCACAAACTGATTGACGAGAACAAGCGGGCCGGGCGTCGTTTCGGCAAGGCCCAACCCATCAATCATCTGCGGCGCGGCGAGCCATTGCTCGACATCGACCGCCTGCTCGCGAAGATAGGAAAGGACGGCATAGGCGCCGCCAAACGTCACCACCGCAAGGTGGCTGAAAAGCCAGCCCACCCGCGTCACCACATGATCGCGGCCCAATATGCCAGTCGCCATGACAACGGGTGCAAGCCACATCGCCCCCCAGACAAAGGCGGCGCGCAATGCTCCCTCTACGGATGGTCTGTCTGCCGCCAAGCTTGCTTGTTTAGCGTCGCCAACAACAGGACGAATGTTTGCGCTCGCACGCAGGGCGCTGATGACGCCCAAAAGCGCCGCCGTCAGAATAACCGCGGGGAAAGGCGCGCCGAAGAAAAATAATGCAACGAACGCCGCCCCGGCGATGAGCATATCCGCGCGGCCTTTCAGCGCGCGTTTACCGATTTTCAGAACGGCGCTCATGACAATCGCGAGCACCGCCGCCTTGACGCCGACAAACATGGCCGACACCGCCGCGACCTCGCCATAAAGCGCGTACCCCCAGGCAAGCGCGAAGATCACCAGCGCCCCGGGCGCCACGAACAAAAGCCCCGCGATCACGCCGCCCCAGACGCCCCGCACTATCCAGCCGACATAGACCGCAAGTTGCTGCGCCTCCGGCCCCGGCAGCAACATGCAATAGTCGAGGGCGCTCAGATAGCGCGCTTCGTCGATCCACTTTTTTTCCTCGACAAAAATCCGGTGCATCAGCGCGATCTGCCCCGCCGGACCGCCGAAACTCAAAAGACCGACCTTGAGGCCCGCTCGCGCAAGCGCGCCATAGGAAACATCTTGCTGGCGCACGCCCTCGCTCACGGTCTTGCTCATCACTTTGCTCAATGGCGCGCGCTCCCAAGGTCGACGCGCACCCCCGCGCCGGTCTCGCACGCGCGGTCATAGGCCACAACCGCCGACGCGACGTCCTGCAGCGCCGTGCCGGTGGAGTCAAAAACGATAATATCGTCGGGCGCACACCGCCCCGGCGCGGCGCCGGTCACAATCTCCCCGAGGTCCGCATGAACGTCATCCATCGTAAGAACGCCGGCTGCGAGCGCGACCCTCAAGTCGCCCATTTCGGCGCATTGCGCGCGCACGTCAACAACGACTTTCGACGCTGCCATCAGGTCAGGTGCGATTTCATTTTTATACGGACTGTCGGCGCCAACTGCAGCGATGAAAGCGCCGGGCCGTATATCCTCACGATGTAAAATGGGCGCCGACGCCGTCGTGCAAGTGACGATGACATCACATGCCGGCGCGACATCCGTAATCTTCTCCACCGCATCGACGCGAACCTCCAGCGCGGCCTGCATTTCCCGCGCAAACGATTTAGCTCTCGCCGGGTCGATATCATAAGCGAACGCCTGCCTCAGCGCGCGCATATCGCTCAGCGCTTCGACCTGAACACGCGCCTGCTCGCCGCAGCCGCAAACAAGCAGCGTCGCCGCGTCTTTTTTTGCGAGATGGCGGGCGGCCAATGCGCTGGCCGCCGCGGTGCGCCGCAGGGTAATTTCGATGGAGTCCATGATCGCAAGGAGCGCGCCGTTCGATGCGTCACATAAGAGGACTGCGCCCTGAATCGTGGGGAGGTCATGGCGCGCCGGATTGCCGGGAAAATTGCCATTCAGCTTGACGGCGACAAAAGCCCGGTCCGCCTTCAGAAAGGCGCCTTTTGCGTGGAAAATACCGCCCTCGCCGTCAACATGCATGGGCAGGGGCGCGCCGGCGCGTCCTTCCTTGTCGGCGCGGAACGCCTCCTCCACTGCCGCGAGATAATCAGCGCGCGCCATCAGCGAAACAAGGTCGCAGCGCGTCAGAATCACCGCCGGCGCGCTCATCGCACGTCTCCCCGTCGCATAGTCCGCTTCGCCATGGCCGCAAGCGTCCAGGGATCGCAAATAATCCGGGGCGTGTAGAGCGTTGCCGGCCCCTCGCCAAAAAAACAGCGCGCACGCCACCTGGCGCGCTTCGCACACAGCAAATAATTTTTCCTGAAAGAAGAGGTATACGTCGCAAGGGCCATCCAGATGCGCTCCATCCATAAGGATCGGAGCGGAACTTGGATGGAACACCCATCAAGTCGGGCGTCCGCTTTAAGCCCGCCTGTAATTTATGCGCTGCGCACAATGGCGCTGTCAACCAGACGCAAAAAAGAAATCCGTTCGCCGCGGATAATGTCCGTAAAAATGCTGCGTGCCCGGAAGAGTTTTACGCTTCAGAAAAAACTCCTCCGGGCGACCCGGCACGGCGGTTGGGGGAAGAACGCCGTTCTACCGGGAAACTTGAAACGAACGGCGTCGCTGGCGCCGCCGGAACACTCGTTTCAAGCCGCAAGGGCGAGGGTCGTGGTGTCTCAGTATCCCTTTCTTTTAATAAGACCGCCGCGGGAATAGCCGCGAAGCCCGCGTCCGCCATAGGCGCGATGATATCGGTAGCGGGCGCCGTAATAAGGATCATGGAAACGATATCGGCCGGCGCCGTATCTGCGGTGATAACGATGACCGCGCACGCCGTCGCGAACACCATAGTAGCGCGGCCCATAGGCGCGGCGTCCGCTGTAATATCTGATGGGTTCTACGCCGATACGCTGCGCGGCGCGGAAATCAACCTCGGAAAACCCACGCGCCTGCTCGGCGCTGCTCGCGCCGGGCGCAGCAAGGGGCTCGACGGCGGCCTGCGCCGCATGCGCGGACAAAACCGTAGCCGCGCCAAGAAAAGCGAGAAAGACCTTTTGCATAAAGCACCTCCGTTCCATCTTCTCCTGCCCGACGTCCTTGACACGAGCTTGAGATGTAAACGGGCGGCGTGCTTTTCAATCAACGAATGCGTGAGGTGGCGCATGGTTCTTACTGCAACCTCACGCCGAAAACGCCCACCCACGCTTAAGGTCACGCGCACGCATGCTTTCAGATGACGCCAGCGAATGCCGCAAGCGATGGCGAGATCAGGAGCCAGCCTTTACGCCTTCCGCCCGCGCCACCAGCTGCGCAAAATCACCAGCACAATCATCAGTATGATGAAATAAGGCCAGGCTTTCGCAACAAACCGAACCGCATCCGCAAGCGATGCGACCGACATGCGCCCGAAATCGCCGAAGGCCTCGCGCAATGGTTTGAAAAGACCGATGGACGTTTCGGGATCCGACGCATAGGAAATCGTAAGCGATGACATAGCAACGCGCGCCCGCGCGGCGCGCAGCTGCGCTGTCATGGAATCGATTTCGCCCTGCACATCGCTGAGCGCGCGCTCCGCAGCCAGCACATCGCTGAGCGAGCCCTCGCTCGTTTCCAGGAGGTTTTTGATACGGTCGCGCAGCGTCTTTTTCGCTTCAAGGCGCGCATCCATATCGAGAATGTACCGGGTTAAGTCCTCCGCCCGCACGGTGTTGTCGATCAACTTGCCGCCGACCTTTTCGGCGTCCGACACGATCTCGCCGCGAAAGGTTTCAAGCCATGCCGGCGCGGCGCGCAAATTAAGATGGCCGGCGACCTGATCGTCGCCCCAGCGATTGGTCGATGCGCCGAGGATCTGACAAACATCGGGACCGGCGGCCATGCATGCTTCTTGATGCGCGCTCATCATCGGCTTCACAGCTTCTTTCGGCGCAGCAATCTGCATGGAATAAGAATAGGCAAGCATGGCGCCCGCCTGCGCCTCTGCCTGCTGTTCCGGCGGCGCAGCGCTGACGCCTGAAGACGCCTTCCGCTCGGCCAAAACCATATCCGCTTCAGCATCGACACTCTGCACATAAGCGGCTTCGTCAACGCCCTCGCAGGCGGCGGCCAGCACAAGCGCGGAAGCCGCGACGGCGAGCCTGCTCACTTTAGTAAAACGCGTTCCGGCCATTTTTCCCTCGCAAAAACTGCTTTTCCCGATCACATCGTACCATATCGCACCGGCGAGGGGCGCCGGAACGGCGAAAGTTGGGCGAAAATCGCGCCGGAAGCTCTTTCAGAAATCATAGATAGAAAAACGCGCGGGAGCCGCCGCCCCCGCGCGTTTTGTAAAGGAAGGATAAGTCCCGCGTTATTCGGCTTTTTCTTCTTCCGCTGCAGCTTCCTCAGCGGGCGCCTCTTCTGCGGGCGCTGCAGCCGCTTCTTCAGCTGCGGCCTTCGCCGCCTCAAGCTTGTCTTTCTTTTCCTGTTCGCGTTCTTTGGCCTTCTCGCCCGGCTCGCCCTTCTTCGGGTTGTTGCCGTGCTCCCACTTCACGAGATCATTTACCGCAAGGAAACGCGCGACGCGGTCCGTCGGCTTTGCACCAACAGACAACCAGTGCTTGATGCGGTCTTCCTTATACTGAACGCGCTTTTCATCCGTCTTCGCCAGAAGCGGATTATACGAGCCGACCTTCTCGATGAAGCGGCCGTCCCGCGGCATACGGCTGTCAGCAACGACAATGTTGTAATAGGGCCGTTTTTTGGCGCCGCCCCGGGCCAGTCTGATTTTGAGTGACATTTGGTTTTCCTTTCTGAAGTCTCAAAATTCTTTTTTGCGAGCAAACGACCCCGTCAGTTCTCTACGAACCGTTGGTCCCAGCTCTGTTGCACATCGTGATTTCGCAGATCGTATCCAGTCGCCAACCAGCATTTCATCGCCATCAGCACCGACACCCATCCGGCATGAACATCCTGAAAATCAGCATCGGGAATGTTCCGCGCATCGACGGTTAAAACCGTTTTGTCCGGGGCAGCACCTTCCAGCGTAAATCGCGTCGGCATGCCAAAATAGTCGATCTCGTAAAGCGACGGAGGCTCGTTTTGCAAAACAGCGCTGCGCGCCTTAACGCCATTGGGGAACGCAAAGTGAATGGCGCCGTCATGCTCCGGCGCGGTTTCAGCCCAAAAAGCCTCGCGGCCTTCACGTGTTGCAAGAGCGGCGAAAGCCCGTTCGCGCGCGCACGGCAAACCAACCCGCCAGACCACCCTGTTGTCATTGCCAGCGGCCATTTCACGCACCCGCTTCTACTGCTTCGCGTCGTGCGATGGATAATGGAAAAAACCGGACTTCGTCCGCCATTGTCCCTTTACTGGATCCCTGCTTTCGCAGGGATGAGCGGGGAATGCAAACGTACAACCTCACTTCTTCTTCCCCATACCCGGCAGACCGCCGAGGCCCGGCGGCATCGGCGCCTGACCGGAAAGCGCTTTTTCGAGGGCGTCGAAATCGACTTCCTCCGTACCCTTCCTTTTTTTGCCGCCGGGCGCTTCGAGCATCGCCGGGTCAGGCGCGCCGCCGCCAGCGCCGGCGAGCATGCCGCCCAATCCGCCACCAAGGCCGCCGCCACCCCCCATGCCGGCAAGCTGACCGGCGAGGCCCTTCATGCCGCCCTTGCCGAGCTTCTTCATCATATCGGCCATCTGGCGATGGGCTTTTAAAAGCTTGTTGATTTCCTGAACGCTCGTGCCGGAACCCGCCGCGACACGTTTTTTGCGGCTCGCATTCATGAGCTTCGGGTTCTTGCGCTCTTTTTTCGTCATGGAACCGATGATCGCTTCCTGACGCACGATTTCCTTGTCGTCGAGGCCGCCGGCCTGATCGACCATCTTCTTCATCTTGCCCATGCCCGGCATCATGCCGAGGATGGCGCCCATGCCGCCCATCTTGCGCATCTGGCGAAACTGATCGGCGAGATCGTCCATGTCGAACTCGCCCTTGGCCATTTTCTTGGCCTGTTTCTTCGCCTTGGCCATGTCGATTTCTTCGCTGGCCTTTTCAACCAGCGAGACGATATCGCCCATGCCGAGAATACGGCCGGCCATGCGTTCGGGCTCGAACGTATCGAGGGCGTCGATCTTCTCGCCGACGCCAACAAACTTGATAGGCGCGCCAGTGACCGCGCGCATGGAAAGCGCGGCGCCGCCGCGCGCATCGCCATCGATCCGTGTCATGACGACCCCGGTGACGGGCACACGCTCTTTAAAGCGGGTCGCGGTCTCAACCGCGTCCTGGCCCGTCAGCGCATCGACGACCAGCAAGGTCTCAATGGGGTTCGAGCCGCGGTGAATGTCGGCGATCTCGCTCATCAACTGCTCGTCGATGGAAAGACGGCCTGCGGTGTCGAGCATCACCACGTCGAACCCGCCAAGGCGCGCTGCCTCAACAGCGCGCGCAGCGATATCGGTGGGCGACTGGCCGGCGATGATCGGCAAGGTCTTCACCTCCGCCTGTTCGCCCAAAATCTGGAGCTGTTCCATGGCGGCGGGCCGGCGCGTGTCGAGAGACGCCATCAGCACTTTTTTCTTCTCGCGCTTTTGCAAACGCAACGCGATCTTCGCGGTCGAGGTCGTCTTACCCGAGCCCTGCAGGCCGACCATCATGAAGACCGCCGGCGGGGTCGTCGCGAAAGAAAGCGCGCCCACATCCGCGCCGCCTTCATCCGCCTTGCCGCCCAGCATGTCGACGAGCGCGTCGTGAACGATTTTGACAACCTGCTGGCCCGGCGTCACCGAGCGCAGGACCTCAACACCGACCGCACGCTCTTTTACCCGGGCGATGAAATCCTTGGCGACGGGCAAAGCCACGTCAGCTTCCAGAAGCGCCACGCGCACTTCGCGGAGCGCTGCGTTGACGTCCTTTTCTTCAAGCGCGCCTTTACCGCGCAGCGTCTCAAAAACAGCGCCAAGGCGATCCGACAGCGATTCAAACATCAGCGCTCCTACTTCTCATCGCCCTCTCAAGGGCGCGCTCAAACCACAAGCGCCGCCGTGAGGGCGTTACCCCGACGGCGGTGCATCCCCGGCCTCGTATCAAGCTTGTTTCGGTATCGGAAACTCTTGAGGGGCGTGCCGGCAAACGCGGGAAAGTCACGTTTTCCCGATAATTCGAGGGGGATATAGGCCCTGAACGCGCCAATGGCAAGGCGGATGGTTTTTAGTCCTCGGCGTGGGACGGCGTCGCGGCCAGCCCTTCGAAGTCAAAAAGACGCTCGTCGGCCAGATGGCTCGGGCGCACGTTGCGCAGCGCGCGGAACATCACCTCGCGCCGGCCGGGCGAGCGCGCCTCCCACTCATTGAGCATCTCTTTCATGGCCGCGCGCTGAAGCCCGTCCTGCGATCCGCAAAGACTGCACGGAATGATCGGAAACTGCATCGCCTCAGCGTATTTCGCGATTTCCGCCTCGGCGGAAAACAGCAACGGCCGCAAAACCATGAGATCGCCCTCGTCATTGACGAGCTTGGGCGGCATCGCCGCAAGGCGCCCGCCATGAAACAAGTTCAGCATCATGGTTTCGAGCGCATCGTCCCGGTGGTGGCCGAGCACAATAGCGTCGCACCCTTCCTCGCGCGCTACGCGATAGAGAATGCCCCGGCGCAATCGCGAGCAAAGCGAACAGTAAGTGCGGTTCTCCGGCACCTTGTCGGTGACAATGGAATAGGTGTCTTCGGTGATGATCCGGAAGGGCGTTCCAAGGCTCTCGAGATAGTCCGGCAGAATATGTTTGGGAAAACCGGGCTGGCCCTGATCGAGATTACACGCCAGAAGTTCAGCCTTCAGCGCGCCCTGCCATTTGAGGTCGAGGAGCATCGCAAGGAGCGTATAGCTGTCCTTGCCGCCGGAAAGGCAGACCAGCCACTTTTGCGGCGCGCCGTCGGCGCGCGGCCTGTCGAGGCCATAGGTCTGCACGACCTCGAGGGTCTGGCGAACGAGCCGCTTGCGGATTTTTTTAAAGGCGACGGATGTCGGTGCGCCGCGATAAAACGCGGGCAGGTTCATCGCCAAAGTATGATCCTCGCCATCAGCCATGACAATGCTCTCGCCCACGCCCAGTCGAAAACGAAACGATTAGCGTTCTACGACACCTAAACCGGAACCTCAAACAGAACCCGCAAACGCCCGCGCGCAGGGTTCACGCCACACCGCGGGGCGTGAGATGAATTCCAGCTATCGTACAGCGCACGGAACCGCCGGCGGCCTCCACGGTCGGGATGCTCAACGGAACGAGCGCGGCGCTTTTTTCAATCTCACGTTTTTGGCTGTCGTCAAGCGATGCGAACGCAGTTTCAGACAAAGCAAGAATACGTCCATCCGTTCCCTGAAGTTCGATCACATTGCCGGCGAAATGCACGATCTGCTCATAACTCAAGGGCACAACCGTCCGCCCGGCGCCTTCAAGGCGCGCGCGCACTTCATTTCTACGTTGCTCATTTTCAATCATGTCCAAACCGATCATGGCGAAGTCCGTCCCGACGCCCATCAACACGTTTGAATGATAAATCGGCACGCCGCTCGGATCCGATGCGGCAAACGCCATAGGTTCATAGTTGAAATGCGCGCAGAACCGCTCAAGCGCGATGGGGTTGGCGCGATCGGATTCGACCGTATACGCAACACGATCGATGTGGTCGAGCACCATGGCGCCGGTGCCTTCCAGGAAAAGACCATCGGCTTCAAGCCCTGAATAGTCGATCACGTCCTGAACGCGATAGTCACGCTTCAGCATCTCGATAATATCCTGGCGCCGCTCCAGTCTGCGGTTCGGGGCCATCATCGGATAAATCGCCACATGCCCGCCGGCATGCGTCGAGAACCAGTTATTGGGAAAGACACTGTCGGGCCGATCATCACGTTCGTCTTCGAACAGATGCACCCTGACGCCCCAACTACGGAGCGTTTCCGCGGCGTCTGTAATCTCGTCATAGGCTGACGATGCGCAATCGCCGCCCGGCGACGGCGGCTTTTGAAACGCGTTGTCAGCCGCTGTTTGAGTGTTCACCGTGAAATGATGCGGGCGCACCATAACGACAGCCGCCGGCGCCTGCACCGACTTCGCGGACTTCTGCTGCATCGAAAACCTCTGTGGTTTGCGGCGCGAACGGGGGCGGTTTTTCCGGAGCCGTCTCGCAACCGTTGAAAACGCTCTAACGCGCTCTAATCGGAACCGCAATCAAAAACCAACATGCATGCGGTGTATGTGAGGCTCTGATCGCGACAAGCGCGCGCTTTGTTGCTAACCTACCGGGAGCATGGCGTTTCACCCGCGCGGCAACTTCCCTTCCCACAATTTAAGGCAATCTTTATGTCCCGTTTCATCCTTTCGCTTGGTCTCGCGGTCTCAGTATTCTGTACGCCGGCCCTCGCCGCCGACCCGTTTGCAAACATCAAAACCTATGACCGCGACGCACATAACCGAAAAGAAACCCTGTGCGACCAGCTTGCGGGGCATCCGAACGACCCGGAAGCCGTCGCGCGCGGCGTTTCTCAGGAAGAGATGGACAAACCGGCGGCGATCGCTGCGTGCCTTGCGGCGGTTGAAAACGATCCTGACAACCCCCGCCTCAATTACCAGCTGGCGCGCGCCTACGGGTATTCGGGCCTTCATGAGGAAGGCGACCCCTATCGCACCAAGGCTTTAGAAGCCGGTTATCCGCAATCCCTGTTCGTCGTTGGATATATTCGCATTGAAGGGTGGGATGGGCGCGAAGCCGATCCGTGTTACGGCGGCGAACTCGTAAGACGGTCGGCCCAAGCCGGACGGCTCGCCGGCCTTGTCGGTTTTCCGCACTACGTGCAGACAGGGCGCCTTGATCGCTGCGGCGCATACCCTGTTGTTCGGCGAGAAGAAATTCAATCGTTTCTTCAAAACGCTGAAGGGAAAGCGAGAACATACTATCAACGTATACTGATAAAAAGTCTGGAAACGCACTTCGCAGCTGAACAAATAGACGGCGCACGTTAACGCGTAAAAGCTTTATCCTCCCCGAAATGCGCATCGAGAAATTCTAAAAACGCCGGCCAGTCTTCCTTGACGACGCCATGAGTGCCGGCGCGCAGCCAGAAAGCGATATCGGCGTCCGGTTTCCACTGGTCAAGGCGCGTTTGATCGAGCCCCTCGGCGCCCATTAATTCGTACACGGGGTCGGCGCCCATGGCGGCGCGAAAAGCGCCGTTGGGGTCCGACCAGACGTCGCGGCGCGCATTGCCCAAAAGCACCGGGCGCGGCGCGATGAGGGCCAGAAGCTGGTGCTGATCGACGGGCATCTCCTCTTCACGGCCCGCAAAGGCGCCGTAAGCGGACGCAAACCAGTGAGGATAGTTGTCGGTGATGGCTTTGACGCTCTCGCCTTTCTTGCGACGGTTGAGCGAGGCGCCGCCGGTCCCCGACTGGTGGGAAACAACGGCGTCGATCCGCTCGTCAAAGGCCGCAGCAACGAGCGCCGATTTTCCGTATCGGGAGTGTCCCCATGTGATGAAGGGCGACGCCGCAAAAGCCTCGTCGGCGGCGAGCGCATCGATCATCAGGGAATATCCCCACGCCCAGGCGGCGATGGCGCCCCAGCGCGCATCACCCGCCATGCCCGGCGCCAGGGCGGTGAGCGCCGCAAGACCGCGCGCGCGGTTGTCCGGTGCGAACTCGCTTGGATAAATAGTCGCGACAGCATAACCGCGGTCGAGGATCATCTCGATCGGCGGCGTCGCGATATATCGGCCGAACACATAGGTCATGACGCCGCGCAATATCCCGCCGCCTTCGCATCCATCGGCGCCCTCAGGGCGGTGGATCGCGGGATGCGGGATCGTGTTCCAGCGCGGACAAAATGTCTGCATCAGGATGATTGGCGGGTTCTCAGCGCCTTTTGGCGTCACCACATCCATATAGAAAACGCCCGTCTCACGGACCTCGCTGCCAAAACCGACGCGCGCATTGAGTTTATACTCAATGAGGCGGCCGGCGCCGCCAAAGGCGGTGTCGTCAAGAAGACGCCGCTCGCTAAGCGTCAAAGCGCTTGTCTCGGGCATGCGACCATAGATGTGGCGCTGGAAAGCGTCTTTCAACGCTGGCGCGCGCGCAGCGCGCCACTCTTCTTCGCTCTCGACCGGCGCCCCGTCGCCGAACGCGCCGAGCACCGGCGGCGACGCCGCATCGCCATCGCCCTTAAGGTCGGCCCAGGCCAGCGTCAGCTTCACGCAGCCGCCAAGGTTTGCAAGAACCGCCGCCAAGAGGAGAGCCTGAAAAAAGCGCATGATGTCACCGTCAGTCGTCGAAAACCGGTATTTCCGCTTAGCCGACTGGCTGGTGCAAATCAAAAATGCGTAAGCGACCAGTGGCGCTTTAGATACGACGAAAGCGCAGATAAGACGGAACGCGCCCCTCGCGGCGGGCTTTCGTCTCGTAGCGCGTTTCTGGCCAGTCGTCAGGGCGCACGCGCCAATCATCCGCGCGGGCCGCCGTCCATTCAAATTCCGGCCGAGCGCGCATATGCATCAATGTCCAGCGAATATAGTCGCGGATGTCAGATGCGACACGCAACTCCCCGCCGGGCCGGATCAATCGCGCCGCTTCGCCCAGGAACCATGGCGAAATCATTCGCCGCTTGTGATGTTTTTTCTTCGGCCACGGGTCAGGATGCAGCACAAAAAGCCGTGCAATGGACGCAGCCGGCAAAGCTTCGATCAACGGCCGCGCATCGCCGAAATGCACGCGGATGTTCTCAAGACCCGCATCGTCGATTTTGGAAACGAGTTTCGCAACGCCGTTCACAAAAGGCTCGGCGCCGATCATTCCCACATCGGGGCGATGTTCTGCCTGCCAGGCGAGATGCTCGCCGCCGCCAAAGCCGATCTCGAGCCAGACTTCATCCCTATTCGGAAAAATCGCATCAAGATCAATCGGACCGGACGCTGGATCGGGCATGGCGACGCGCGGCAGCACCTCCCCCATGGCGCGCGCCTGACGCGGCTTGAGGGGTTTGTCCTGCCGGCGGCCGTAAAGTCGTGGAATATAGGCGGGCGCGTCGTCGCTCATCATATCGCCTGCCGACGTGACGCCAAGCCGTTAAACCGCGGCCTTTAACGCATCGACAAGGTCGGTCTTTTCCCAGGAAAAGCCGCCATCGGCGTCCACATCGCGTCCAAAATGTCCGTAGGCGGCTGTTTTACCATAGATCGGCTTGTTGAGATCAAGCGCACGGCGAATACCCGACGGCGAAAGGTCCATCACCTCGGCCAGCGCTTTTTCAAGCGCGCGCGCCTCAACTTTACCGGTCTCGTGAAGGTCGACATAAATCGAGAGCGGTTTTGCAACGCCAATCGCATAGGAAAGCTGGATCGTGCAGCGCTCCGCAAGGCCGGCGGCAACCACATTCTTGGCGAGATAGCGCGCCGCATAGGCGGCCGAACGGTCAACCTTCGTCGTATCCTTGCCGGAAAACGCGCCGCCGCCATGGGGCGCTGCGCCGCCATAAGTGTCGACAATAATTTTACGGCCCGTGAGGCCGGCGTCGCCGTCCGGTCCGCCGATCACAAATTTACCGGTGGGGTTTACGTGCCATGCGCAGTCGTCGGCAATCTTCAGATCACCGACGGATTTGCGGATATAGGGCTCGACAACGGAGCGCACTTTGGCGCTGTCCCACGTCTCATCAAGATGCTGCGTCGACAAAACAATCGACGTGATTTCCTCGGGCTTGCCGTCTTCGTAGCGAACGGTGACCTGGCTTTTCGCATCAGGGCCGAGCTTGCCTGCCTCGCCTTCTTCGGCGTGGCGCGCCGCGGCAAGGTCTTCGAGAATCTTGTGGCTGTAATAAATCGGCGCTGGCATAAGGGCTGGCGTTTCAGTACACGCATAACCGAACATGATGCCCTGATCGCCGGCGCCTTCGGCATTGGCGTCGGCGGCGCTGTCAACGCCTTGCGCGATATCAGCGGACTGGCCATGGAGCAGCACTTCGATTTCCGCCGTATCCCAATGAAATCCATCCTGCGCATAGCCGATGGATTTGATAGCGTCGCGGGCGACCGCTATGAAAGGCTCCGGCTTCACGAGGCCACCCTCGCCCATCAGGCTTTCCGGCGCGCGGACTTCCCCGGCGATCACAACCCGGTTGGTCGTCGTCAGCGTCTCGCACGCGACGCGCACGTCCCAGGGGTTCATGCCGGCTTTTTCGGCTTCACGATAAATAAAGTCAACAATCTCATCGGAAATCCGGTCGCAAACCTTGTCCGGATGACCTTCGGAAACGCTCTCGCTGGTGAAAAAGTAGGACTGACGCGCCATGGGAGGAAATATCCTTCATATAAGGAAAAGTTTATGTGTTGCGCGCCATATAGCGGCGCGACACGATGATGTCCATGGTTAAGGCCCCACAACATCGCCGTCCATGACGGGCGACACGCGAAGCAGGAGGACTTAATTTACGCGCACGATGAAGCAGGCAAAGCGACGCAAAGCCGCTCGCCCAACACCGCTTCGGCGAAAGTCGCGCGCCGGCTTACTCCGCCGGTTGTGTAATCGCTTCCGCCTCGGCGATGGAGCGCACGAGGTCAAGAACGCGCTTTTTCACCTTGGGATCTTTGATTTCCGAATAGTACCGACAGAGCTGGACGCCATCGGCAGAGCTTAAGAGCTCCATGAATGCGTCACGGCTATCCGTTTCGCCCTCGGCAAATCCCGGGCTGGCGCCTTCGCCGGTATCCAGATCATCGTAGAAAAACTGGATCGGCACGCCGAGCGTTTCCGACAGTTTAAAAATCCGGCTGGCGCCGATCCGATTGATCCCCTTTTCATATTTCTGGACTTGCTGAAAGGTCAGGCCCAGCGCTTCGCCGAGCTTGTCCTGGCTCATCCCGAGCATCAATCGCCTGAGACGCACCCGCGCGCCGACATGCACGTCAATCGGATGCGGTCCCTCTAAACGTTCCCCCGTTTTCGCCTTATTCTGCTTATCTGACATAACCATCTTTTGACGCTGACGATCTCTCGCCGCGCTTTCTCTCCCAACCAGTTGATAGTTATAGCGGATTTTTCGCAACCCGCAAAGGTTGCGGCCTGCGGTCAGGATCGCGCGGGCCGAAAGTAACGCGCCGGCGCCGCGATCAGCGCTCCCCCAAGAGCCAGCATCAGGAAAAAAAGGAGATCGCCGAATTTATGATAAATCGTCTCCGACATGGCGCCAGGCAGGGGATAATCAATGACGCCGGCCTGATAGAGCGGCTTGCGCGCAAGAACGCGGCCCTTGGCGTCGATCACCGCGGAAATGCCGGTGTTCGCAGCACGGACCATGGGCAGGCCGGTCTCAATGGCGCGCAGCCGCGCCTGATCGAGATGCTGGCGCGGGCCGGACGTATCGCCGAACCAGGCGTCATTGGTCACCGTCAGGAGCCATGCCGGCCGCTCCTCCCGCGGATAAAGCGCGCCGGGAAAAATCGCCTCATAGCAAATCAGCGGCGCAAAAGACGGCCCGCCAGCGTTCATCACGCGCGGTCCTTCGCCCCTGGTGAAGCCATCATCATAGGGCGCGAGCTGCGCGAGGCCGATCGCCTCCAGAAGTCCTTTCAAGGGAAGATATTCGCCGAAGGGCACAAGATGGTGCTTGTCATAATGCGCAACCACGCGCCGGCCAGCGGCGGTCCGGGGCGCAATGGCGATTGAATTAAAAAAGCGCGTCTTGCCGCTGGCGTCGGTCTCGCGGCGAACGGCGCCGGCGATCACGACCGCGCGTGACGGAAGCGCCGCATCCATATCGCCGAGCGGTCCATAGGCTTCATCCAGAAGCGGGACGGCGTTCTCCGGCCACACGATAAAGATGCGCTCCGCCCCGTCGGTAAGCGCCGAAGAAAAATTGAACGCCGACATTTCCAGGAGACGGTCGAAATTACGCCGCCAATAGGACGGGTCAATCTTCTCACGCTGAGGGATGTTCGGCTGGACAATCCTGACCGCGTTGGCGGTCAACGCCGGCGTTTCAATCGCGGCGAGACGTGCGGCGCCCACACCCAAAAGCACGCAAAAGCCCAAAAGCGAAACGCCCGCCCCCGCAAGAACCCGCCGTGGCGGCAGCGACGCGCCGATCCAGACCGCCGGCGCGGCGGCGATCAACACGGCCGCGAAACTCAATCCGTATACGCCATACCACGCCGCGCTTTGAGCGAGTAAGGGCGCGCCGGCGAACGCCTGACCGGGAAGGTTCCATGGCAGCCCCGTCAGAACATGACCGCGCAGGAACTCCGCGCCCATCCAGACCACAGCGAACAGAGCGATGCGCCGCCAGCCCGGGCGCCAGAGCGCCATCGCAACAGCACACGCACAGCCCGTAAAAAGGCCCAAAAACGCGGGCAATCCGAACACCGCAAACGGCGCCATCCAGGCGAATTCCTTCGCCTGCACAAAAAACGAAAACGCCATCCAGTAAATGCCGGCGACAAAATAGCCGAGCCCGAACCACCAGCCGGCGGAAAACGCCGCGCGGCGCGGCTGCGCTGTCGCCGCCGCCCCGTCCAGCAAAAGGATGAGCGCCGAGAAAGAAACGACAAGCAGGGGCGTTGCGTAGACCGGCGCCATGGAAAGGGCGCCGCATGCGCCGGCGACAAACGTCGCTGCGCGGCGACGCCAGCCGGTAAGCTGTGTTAAAAATGACCCTGCGCCTTCAAGCGCAGCTGCTGCACGCGCGCCAACGGAGGAAACCGCCATGGGGCGCCCTACTCCGCAGCTTCATTCAAACCCGCCGGCCCGCGACGCTTCGCGCCGCCCGCACGGGGACCTGCATCATCGCGCTTCTCTGACGGCATGATGCAGATTTTTCGAACTTTGCGCGGATCGGCCTCCGTCACTTCGAAATCAAAGCCGTTCAAACCGGCGATGACCTCGCCCCGCTGAGGCACGCGCCCCGCAAGCGTGAACACAAGTCCGCCCAGCGTGTCGATCTCCTCATCATCCGTATGGAGATCGATACCGGTCTCCTCGGCGAACTCGTCGATTTCGACCCGCGCATCGGCCGTCCAGCCGCCATCGGCATGGGCGTTGATAAGCGCGGCGTCATCGTCGTCATGCTCATCGTTAATTTCGCCGACGATCTCTTCAATAAGATCTTCAATGGTTACAAGACCGTCAGTGCCGCCATATTCATCGATCACCAGCGCCATATGGATGCGCGAAGCCTGCATGCGCAACAAGAGGTCGGTGACGCGCATCGAAGGCGGTGCATAGAGGATTTCGCGGCTGATCTTTTTCAGGATCGGCCCGTCGCCTTTCGGTCGCGGCTCATTCGTCGCATCACCGGCGTTCGCCAGCAGCCCGACAACGTCTTTGATGTGCACCATGCCGACGGGATTATCGAGGTCCTCGCGATAGATGGGCATGCGCGAATGGCCGGCATCGGCGAACTCGCGGATCAACTCGTCAAGGCTCATTTCCATATCGACAGCGTAGATGTCGGCGCGGGGCGCCATGACATCGACCACTTTTTTCTCATCGAACGCGATCACCCGCTCGATCATTTCGCGGCGCGCGGGCGAGAGGGGCCGCCCTTCGGGTCCATCGCCATCGGTGAGCGCCGCCTCGACGGCGTCTTTTGCCGCGGGCCGGAAAACACCGGCGATACGCGAAAAAAAGCCCCGCTTGCCAGCATCGGCGCGCGCCGGCGCGCGGTTATCGTTTATGGGATGTTTGGACGGCGTACCAGCAGGATCGCTCATGCGACAGGCTCATTATCTAGTTTTCGAAGACGATAGGGACTTTTGGCGCCAAGGCGGGTGAGGATCTCGGCCTCGCGCTGTTCCATAGTATCGGCGTCGGGATCAGTCTCATGATCGTATCCCGCCAGATGCAGAAGGCCATGCACAATGAGATGCATCAGATAATCCGTAGGCGCGATATTATCCGACAGAGCTTCCGCCTCGCAGATTTCACGGCCAATGGCGATGTCGCCCAAAAAACCGTCGGCGCCGGGAAAGGAAAGAACATTGGTCGGCGCATCCTTACCGCGAAACCGGCGGTTCAAATCCTGCATCGCCGCATTGGTCGTCAACAAAAGCGCCGCCTCGCCCTCAAGTGCGATACCGTTTTCTTCAATGGCGCACACACACGCGCTCGCAAGCGCTGGCGCATCCGGCGCGATGCGGTTCCATTCCATGTCTTCAACAATAACGTCGACGCGGCATGCGGTGAGGCTTTTCGTCATTGCGCACGCTGCTTTCCATCGCGCGCGTCGTAAGCGTCGATAATACGCGAGACGAGCGGGTGGCGCACCACGTCACGCGCCTCGAACTTCGCAACGGCGATCCCGTCAACGCCGTTCAACACCGACAACGCATCCATCAGGCCGGAAGCCTCGCCCGCGGGCAAATCTGTTTGCGTCGGGTCGCCGGTGACCGCCATATGCGCGCCTTCGCCAAGGCGGGTCAGAAACATTTTCATTTGCGCAGGCGTTGCATTTTGCGCTTCATCCAGAATGACGGCCGAGCGGGCGAGCGTGCGCCCGCGCATGAACGCAATCGGCGCTATCTCGATGTCGCCGGCCGCGATGCGCCGCTCCACATAGTCAGCGTGCATCATATCATGCAGCGCATCGTAAAGCGGGCGCAAAAACGGGTCGACCTTTTCCTTCATGTCGCCGGGCAGAAAACCGATCCGCTCGCCAGCCTCAAGGGCCGGGCGCGACAGGATGATCCGCTCAACGGCTTCGCTGAGCAAAAGACCGACCGCATGCGCGACGGCGAGATAGGTTTTGCCGGTGCCGGCGGGCCCGACGCCGAAGGTCAGATTGTGCTCGCGCAAAGCAGCAAGATAGGCGCCCTGGTTCGGCGTGCGCGCGCTGATGACGCGTTTCGGCGTTTTGATCGAGGACGCTTGCGGCGCCTTCACAGCCGCGGGCGCGCGGCCGGTGAGTTTCGCCGCCGCGCGCACATCGGCGGGCGCGGTCGCCTCGCCCCGCGCAAGACGGTCGTAAAGATCCTTCAACGCGCGGGTCGCCCGCTCGCGGGACGGCGCCGGTCCGCGCACCGCAAACCGGTTGCCGCGCGGATCGATGCGCACGCCGAGCGCGTCCTCAAGGACCGCCAAATGCGCGTCATGCTCCCCCGAAAGTTCCGCCACCAGGCGATTGTCATCGAATTCGACGTAATCGACCTCGTCGGGCGCTCGTTGTTCGCTCAAGCGACAGCCTCATCCTTCATCGTCAATCGGCCGGCGAGCGCGTTGGGCGTCACGCCTTCGATCGTCACCGGCGCGACCGATCCTAGCATGGATTGTGGCGCGTGGACGTGAACGCTTTGCAAATAGGGCGAACGGCCGATGAGCTGGCCAGCATGGCGACCTTTTTTTTCAAACAGAACCGGCAGCGTCTTACCCAGTTGCGCGGCGTTGAAATCGACCCGCTGCGTCTCGAGGAGCGCCTGCAGGCGGGCAAGACGCGCGTCCTTTTCGTCTTCGGCGACCTGTTTGCGCATCGCCGAGCCCGGCGTGCCGGGGCGCCGGGAATATTTGAAGGAATAGGCCGACGCATAGGTGACCGCCTCAACCAGCGCCAATGTCGCTTCGAAATCCTCATTCGTTTCGCCTGGGAAACCAACAATAAAATCGCCCGAAAGGGCGATATCCGGACGCACCGCGCGGATACGCTCAATCAGCGCGATATACTGCTCTGCGGTATGGCCGCGGTTCATAGCTTTCAGAACGCCGTCCGACCCCGCCTGCACGGGCAGGTGCAGATAGGGCATCAATTTGGGCTCCTCGCCGAACGCCGCAATCAGCCCGTCGTCCATGTCCCGCGGGTGCGATGTCGTAAAGCGTATGCGCTCAAGGCCGTCGATCTTCGCCAGATGCCGGCAAAGCTCGCCAAGCCCCCACCCGTTCTCGCCGCCGCCGACCGGCGCCGCGCCGCGCCAGGCGTTCACATTCTGCCCGAGCAGCGTAATTTCGCGCACGCCGGACTGTGCGAGGCTGCGCGCCTCTGCGAGGATCGCGTCGGTCGGCCGCGAGACTTCCGCGCCGCGGGTATAGGGCACCACGCAGAAGGTGCAGAACTTGTCGCATCCCTCCTGAACCGTCAGAAACGCCGTCGGGCCTGACGCCTCGCGCGCAGCGAGACGGTCGAATTTCTCCTCCACCGCGAAATCGGTTTCCAGAACGCCGCCGCCTTCGCGCGTGGCGCGGGCGATCATTTCCGGCAGGCGGTGATAGGCTTGGGGGCCAACGACGATATCGACCTGCGGCGCGCGGGCTGTAATTTCCGGCCCCTCGGCCTGAGCGACGCAGCCCGCAACAGCGATGGCATAGTCCTCGCCGTCGGCTTTTTTTGCGGTCTTGATTTTCTTCAGCCGCCCCAGCTCGGAATAGACCTTTTCCGCCGCTTTCTCGCGGATGTGGCAGGTATTGAGAACGACAAGGTCCGCGTCCTCGGGCGAGGCGGCGGGCCCATAGCCCAGCGGTTTCAGGAGACCGGCCATCCGCTCGGAATCGTAGACATTCATCTGGCACCCATAGGTGCGGATGAAGACCGATTTCTGCTTGTTTTGCGCCGTGTCGGCCATGAACTGCCTGCTCTTCGAAAAACGCACTATCTATGCCGGGGCCAGCGCGCTTGCAAGGAGCGCCAAAATGAGCCTCACGACAACCGCGGCGTGCATGGCGCCCGCTCGACGCGCCCGCGACGTCCGAATAGTATATCATGGCGCAAACCCGGGAGGATGAAAAAAATGGCCAGATGGCTCACGTCTCTTCTGATCCTGATCGGATTTATCGCGATTGTCGCATTCGCATTCGTCCCGAAAAACGTCATCGTCAATGTGCAGGTGACCTCCCGCACGTCGATTGACCACGTGGAATACACCGTCAATCACAACGGACCGGTCGGAGGAACGGACGCCCATGACGACGCCAAAACCGGATCGGAGACCGACGCACCAAACGATCAATAGCTTTTTCGAGCGCCGGGAGCGTCGTTCGTACTTAACAAGAATTCGTTCGTGAGCTTAGAGGGGACCTATGAGAAACGCACTTCTGGCGGTTGCCTGCGTCCTTGCTGGCATCGCACTTTATCTGCTTGCATGGCCGACGCCCGTTGAACCCGTCGCCTGGGCGCCAACGCCAAGCCAGGGCTATAAGGGCGCGCTCGCCGCGAACACCGCCCTTGCAGACGTCGATCTTATCGACCTCGGCGATGACTGGCGCGGCCCCGAGGACGCGGCGGCGCGGGCGGAAAACGGCGCCAATGTGCTTTACGTCTCGACGCAGAACGGCGCCATTCTCGCAATCGACCCGCGCTCAAAAAACATTTCGGTGTTTGCAGAAACCGGCGGCGCGCCCCTTGGCCTTGAATTCGATGCTGCGGGCAATCTCATCGTTGCGGATGCGTATCGCGGACTTTTGTCCATCTCACCCGAGGGCGCCGTTAAAACCCTGACGGATGAAGTCGATGGAACATCCATTCTTTATGCGGATGATCTCGATATCGCCGCCGACGGCGTGATCTATTTCTCCGATGCATCAACAAAATTCGGCGCCGAAGCCGCCGGATCGACAATGGCCGGCAGCGTCTTGGAAATCCTGGAGCATGGACGCACCGGCAGGCTTTTGTCCTACAATCCCGCAACAGACGAAACACGCCTCATCGCCGACGGCTTCAGCTTCGCAAACGGCGTCGCCATGGCGCCGGACAGCAAGTCGGTGCTCATGAACGAAACCGGCGAATACCGCGTGCTGCGCGTTCACATCTCGGAACCGCGCATGGGCGAGGTGGAGGAAGTTATTGGCGCGCTGCCCGGCTTTCCCGACAACATCAACCGGGGCCCTGATCTCGAAGACGGACGTGCGACCTTCTTCCTCGGCCTTGCGGGGCCGCGACTGCCGATCGTCGATACCCTCGCCGGCAAACCGTTCCTGCGCAAAATTGTCTCTCGCCTCCCGGACTTTTTGAAGCCCACACCCGTTCATTACGGCTTCATTATGCAGTTTACGGATGATGGTGAGGTCGTCAGAACCTGGCAGGACCCCGCCGGCGCCTATCCGGTGACGACGGGCGCCATCGCGCCGGGCGACGGCGTTCTCTATGTGACAAGTCTTGAGGCGCATCAACTGGCGTATCTGCCCTTTCCCTGATTGATGTTGGTTACAAAGAAACAGAAAACCGTTCGATACGCGCGGCGCAGCACTCCCATTTTTCGGCCGAGGCTTTAAAAGGGCTTGCGCTATCGAGTGCAGCTCATCTGGACGATGCTTGAACGGTTTTTAAAAGGAGACAAAACGATGAAACGATGGACCGCATGCCTTGCAGCGATTTTCGCATTGGCCGGCGGGGCGGACGCCGAGGAGACGCGTCTCGCCATCAGGGCGCTTGCCAGCGATGCGAAGTTCATCGGGAGCGGGATGTCCGGCATGATGGTGACCGTGGAAGACGCCGATACGGGCGAAATCCTCGATACGGGAACGACACGCGGCGCCACGGGCAACACCGACCGCATCGTCCGCGCGCCAAGGACGCGATATGAAGCGCTCTCCGGCGAGGGCGACGCGGTCTATGTTTCAACGCTTGATATCGACGCGCCGCGGCGCGTCCGGGTCGTGGTGCGCGGACCCGTGGCGCAGCCTCAGGCCATGGCAGAAGCCTCCTCGACACGCTGGGTCCTGCCGGGCAAACATATTGAGGGCGGCGACGGATGGCTGATCGAGGTGCCGGGCTTCGCGGTCGATATTCTCTCGCCAGCGGCGCACACCTACCTGACCGACGGCTCAAAAACCGTGACCGTGTCGGCAAACGTTGTGATGATATGCGGCTGCCCCACATCGCCCGGCGGCATATGGGATGCGGATGAAATAGAGATAACCGCTGAAATCCGTCACAATGGCGAGAAGGTCATGACAAAGCCCATGTCCTACGCAGGAACACTCAGCCAATACTCCGTTGACGTCCCATCAGCGAAAAAAGGAACATACGAGATTATCGTCAGCGCTTTCGATCCGCGCACCGGCAACACCGGCGTTGATCGCGCAAGCTTCATCGTTCGCTAGAGCGGGTTGCAGCAAAAGTGGTTCACCGGTTTTGCGTCGCAACCCGCGCAACCAAATACTTAGAGCCGTTTGCATGACTCATAAGGAATGCAAATGGCTCTAAGGCCAGGCGGTGCGTCAGTCGTCGGCCTTGTCGATGGGGACGCCGTAAAGCTCCAGCCGATGAGCGACCAGCTTGAAGCCGTGCTCTTTGGCGATGCGGTGCTGCAAACGCTCGATTTCATCATTGACGAATTCAATCACTTCGCCGGAGCGCACATTGATGAGGTGATCGTGATGATCCTCCGTCGCCTCTTCATAGCGTGAGCGGCCATCCTGAAAGTCATGACGCTCGACAACGCCAGCGTCCTCAAAGAGGCGCATGGTCCGGTAAACAGTCGCAATAGAGATATTGACGTCAATCTCCGTTGCGCGACGGTGAATTTCTTCAACATCAGGGTGGTCGTCCGCAAGCGACAGGACACGCGCAATGACGCGACGCTGCTCAGTCATGCGCATGCCTTTTTCAGTGCAAAGTTTTTCGAGCCGATCCATAGTTTCTTTGTCCTCCGGCGAAAAATTCCCCGCCTCGCGCGCTGATTTGAACGTCGTTAAATCACGCCCCGCCCCCTTTTCGCAACCTTTATTGAGAGTAGGCGCGGGCGCAGCGCTGCGATCAGAACGATTTGCGCAAAACAAGCGCATCGTCGCCATCGCGATAATAGCGCGGACGGCGGCCGACTTCGATAAACCCCGCGCTTTCATAAAGCGCGCGCGCGGGGTGATTGGCGGCGCCGACCTCCAGCATGGCGGCGCCGGCGCCCTCCTCCTGCGCTGTCTCGACAAACGCTTCAACGAGCGTCCGGGCGAGACCGGCGCGGCGCGAAGAGGGCTCGACCCCGAGCGTTAAAATCTCCGCTTCGTCGCCTGCGTGACGCCAGATCAAAAATCCTTGAGCGGGGCCTGTCGGATCGCTGCTAATGAGAATAACGCGCGCGAGGGGCGCCGCGAGGGTCTCCGCAAGGCTCTGCGCCCCCCAGCTGCGCGCGCCGAACGCGCGGGCTTCAAGATCGACGATATGAGCGGCGTCGCCCCGCGCCGTGGTCCAGATCCGCGGGCTCTTCATGACCCGTCGGGCGCCTTGAGCGGCGAGGGCTTTGGCGGCTTGGCGTCCGGCGCGCGCAAATAAAGGGGCGCCGGTCTGCCGGTCTCGCTGCTCGCGGCGGCAAGGCTCGCGATCGAAACAGGATCGATATGATGCAATTCTGCGCCCGCATGGTCCCGATAGATACGCGCGCCCGACGATATCGGCGCCAGGAGACCGGCGCCGCTCCCCGTCAGCAGAACCGGCGCGGCGCCCACCGCCGCCGCAATCTCGTCCCGCGCGATATCAGGCGTTGCAACGAACGGCGCCAAGACCGACGCGCCATCCTGCCTGTAGACGCCGCCGTAGACCTCGCCGCGGCGCGCGTCCACAATCGGCGCAATCACTTCGTCAGTATGCACTGTTTTAACGTCAACGCCCGCCGCCAGCGCTTCAAGGCTTGTCACGCCGACAACGTCGATGCCGCTTGCAACACCGGCGCCGCGCGCAAAAGCGAGCCCGACACGCACACCGGTAAAACCGCCCGGCCCGACGACCACGCCAAGACGGTCCAGCGCGCGCATGGAAACCCCGGCGGCGCGAAAGACCTCGCCGACCATGGGCGCAAGGCGTTCCGCATGCCCCCGCGCCATGCCTTCGCTCACGGCGGCGAGCACTTCGCCATCGCGCACAAGCGCAACGGAGCAATGCTGTAACGCCGTATCGAGACCGAGAATAAGCATGGGCGTCTTATGACAGTGTCAGGCGGACGTTGTCAGCAGTCATACGCAATGGAGGTTTCACCGAAAAGTCCGGCGCCGCTCCTCGCGGATCGCTTAAACGACCTCGCACGCCTCTTCGAAATCAAGCCGCGGCGATCGCGGAAAGAGGTTTTCGTCGGTCCCGTACCCAATATTGCACAGGAAGTTCGACTTCACGCTGGTGTCTGCGAAGAATTCCTTATCGACGCCGGCCTGGTCGAACCCCGACATGGGCCCGCAATCGAGGCCAAGCGAGCGCGCCGCCAGCATCAGATAAGCGCCCTGCAGCGTGCCGTTGCGGAACGCCGTCTCTTCGATCAGCGCATCATTGCCGACAAACCAGCTCTTGGCGTCTGTATGCGGAAAAAGCTTCGGCAACGCTTCGTAAAACGCCATGTCATGACCGATGATGACGCAGCACGGCGCGGCCATAACCTTGGCGACGTTCCCTTCGGCGACATGGGGCTTCAGCCGCGCTTTGCCTTCGTCGGACGTTACGAAAACGAACCGCGCCGGCGAGCAATTGGCCGATGTCGGGGCCATTTTCGTCAAGTCGTAGACCGCCTGGATAAGCGCCTGTGAAATCTTGCGCTCCTCCCAGCCATTATGGGTCCGCGCCGTGCGGAACACGATGTCGAGGGCTTCGTCGTTGATCATCTTATCGGACATGGCTGGGTAAAATCCTGATTTGTGTGCCTGATTAGCGTGAATGCAGCGCCGACCGGATGCGACGGACACACCCATCGCCAAACCGACGCGCTCATCATGAAAACTCTACAATGTGTTTAAAGACGCACCGCCCCGCCTGTCAAAACACCGCCTCGACCTTGGCGACTTCCGGCACATAGTGCTTCAACAGGTTCTCGACGCCAGCTTTCAGCGTCATGGTGGACGACGGACACCCCGCACAGGCGCCGCGCATGGACAAAAAGACAACGCCGGTGCGCGGCTCGAAGTGCTGAAAAACGATGTCGCCGCCGTCAGCGGCCACTGCCGGGCGCACCCGCGTATCGATGAGTTCGATAATCTGCTCGACCGTCTCGCGGTCCTCACCCTCGTAATCGTCGAGGCTGGTCGCCGGTCCTGGCGCGCCGGCGCCCTCCGCAACAACAGGCGCGCCAGTGGTTAAATAATCTGCAATCGCACCAAGCAGAGCGGGCTTGATATGCACCCACTCCACTTCCTGCGCCTTCGTCACCGTGATGAAGTCCGCGCCGAGATAAACGCCCATCACGCCGTCGGTTTCGAACAAAAGCGCAGCGAGCGGGGACGCCGCCGCCGCCTCCATAGTCGGAAAATCCATGCCGAGCGCGCCCTCGCCAAGGACCGCCTGTCCGGGCAGGAACTTCATGGATTGCGGGTTGGGCGTATCTTCGGTCTGGATAAACATAAAATGGCCGATCTTTGGGTTTGCGGTTGGACGACATCGCCGGCGCCGTCCACCTGCCGCAGCGCCGATGCTCACATAAACTATTAAATAGGCGCTGCGTCACGCCGGCTCAACCGAACCGACGGAAAATCCCGCCGCAGTCACACCTAATCGGTTCTTGCGCCCCCGCTGCGGAGCGCGTAATCGCTAGGGTTCTGGTTGATACTCTATCTTGTCTCACTATCCTTGGCGTTTTGAACCGGTCGGCCTTTGCCGCATCACAAAATCGTGCGCAGGCTTGCCGCTTACCCGCTTTCCCTCACCCGCCGAGGATCGGATCCTTCGCATACGGCACGAGCAAGACAACACGGAAAAGGCGCAGCGCCCCATGGACGATAACACAACGAAATTTACCGACGCCGAAGCTCTTGCTTTTCATTCGCGCGGCAAGCCGGGCAAGCTCGAAATCACGCCAACCAAACCCATGGCGACGCAGCGCGACCTTTCCCTCGCCTACAGCCCGGGCGTCGCGGTGCCGGTCAACGCCATCGCCGAAGACCCAGACAGCGCCTATGACTATACCTCGAAGGGCAACATGGTCGCGGTCATCTCCAACGGCACGGCCATTCTCGGTCTTGGCGATCTCGGCGCGCTCGCCTCGAAACCGGTGATGGAAGGAAAGTCGGTCCTTTTTAAACGCTTCGCCGATATCGATTCCGTGGACATCGAGGTCGACACCAAGGACCCGGACGAGTTCATCAACGCCGTTAAATATCTCGGCCCGGCCTTCGGCGGCATCAATCTGGAAGACATCGCCGCGCCGGCGAGCTTCGAGATCGAGCAGCGCCTGAAAGAACTGATGGACATCCCCGTCTTTCACGACGATCAGCACGGCACAGCGATCATCGCCGCCGCCGGTCTTCTGAACGCTCTCGACATCACCGGCAAGTCGATCAAGGACGTGAAAGTCGCCGTCTCCGGCGCCGGCTCGTCGGCCCTGTCGGTGATCGGGCTCATCAAGGCCATGGGCCTGCCCCATGAAAATGCGCTGATCTGCGATTCCAAAGGCGTTCTCTACAAGGGCCGCACGCAAGGCATGGACCAGTGGCGCTCGGCTCACGCCGTAGAGACCGACAAACGCACCCTCGCGTAAGCGATCGACGGCGCGGACGTTTGCATCGGTCTTTCGGTCGGCGGCGCTATCTCCAAGGACATGATCAAATCCATGGCCAAGGACCCGATCATCTTCGCCATGGCCAATCCGACGCCGGAAATCCTGCCCGAAGAAATCCGCGAGGTGCGCGACGACGCCATCATCGCCACCGGGCGCTCGGACTATCCGAACCAGGTCAACAACGTTCTTGGCTTCCCCTATATTTTCCGCGGCGCCCTCGATGCCCGCGCGCGCACCATCAACGAGGAAATGAAAATCGCCTGCGCCGAAGCGCTGGCGAAGCTCGCCCGCGAGGACGTGCCCGATGAGGTCGCGGCCGCCTATGGCAAGCATCTCAAATACGGCCCGGGCTACATTATTCCGACGCCGTTCGACCCGCGCCTCATCTCCGAAATTCCGCCGGCGGTCGCCAAGGCCGCCGCCGACACAGGCGTTGCGCGAAAGCCCATCGAGGACCTCGGCGCTTATTCAGAGACGCTCGCCGCGCGACTTAATCCGTCGGCGTCGTTTTTGCAGAAAATTCAATCGACCCTGCGCGGCTGCGAGACGCCGAAGCGCGTCGTCTTCGCGGAAGGCGAGGAAGACACCGTTATCCGCGCCGCCTACGGCTTCCAGCAGGAGGGGCTCGGCCGCGCGATCCTGATCGGCCGCGAAGAGCGCATCAAGGAAAAATTGATGGCGCTCGGCCTGCCGCAGGACGCCGGTTTCGAGATTTATCACTCACGCACGGCGCCGCACACCGAGACCTATACGAACTATATTTATGAGCGCCTGCAGCGCAAAGGCTATCTGAAGCGCGATGCGCTGCGTCTCGCCAACAACGACCGGAACGTTTACGCCGCCTGCATGCTGGCGCACGGGCACGCCGACGGCATGGTGACCGGCGTGACGCGCCACTATGATGTCGCGTTCAGGAACATCCAGCTCGCCCTCGATCCGCGCCCCGGCGAGCGCGTCATCGGCATGTCGATCATCCTGACGCAGAACCGCACGCTCTTTGTGGCCGACACATCCGTCACCGAACTGCCGAACTCGGAGGAACTGGCCGATATCGCCATGCAGGTCGCCCACGCCGTCCGCTCTCTCGGCTACAACCCGAAAGTCGCGTTCGTCTCCTACTCCAATTTCGGCAATCCGGATACGGAACACTCCCGCCGGGTCGGCGGCGCCGTGAACATCCTCGACGCGCGCGACGATGTGGATTTCGACTATGAAGGCGAGATGACCCCGCGCATGGCGCTCAACGAGAAATTCCGCGAGGTTTATCCGTTTTCACGCCTGCAGGGCGAGGCTAATGTTCTGATCACGCCGGGGGTTCACTCCGCCGGCATCTCGACAAAGCTGGTTGGCGAGATCGGCGGCGCGATCGTGATCGGCCCCGTCCTCATTGGCCTTGAAAGCTCGGTGCAGATCGCCCAGGTCGGCGCGCGCGTCGGCGATATCGTGACGCTCGCGGCCATGGCCGCCTACGGCCTCGATCAGGAACACCGCAACTGGGCCCAAAAATCTGGCTGATCACAACCGGTAATCAGTCCACCTCATTTATTAAACCTCCGCCTTACGACCGCTGCGACGCGCCGCGGTCGAGATCGCGAGAAACAAGCCGCAACACCGCCGCGGAAATATCCGCGAGCGATGTTTTCAGGCTCGCAATCCGGCGCGCGAAGTGATTATAGATGACGACAGCGGGGATCGCGGCGACAAGCCCGAGCGCGGTTGCGAGCAACGCCTCGGCGATCCCCGGCGCAACCACCGCAAGGTTCGTGGTGTTTGCCGTTGAGATGCCGATAAACGCGTTCATGATGCCCCAGACCGTGCCGAAGAGCCCGACAAAAGGCGCTGTCGCGCCGATGGTCGCGAGCAGCCCCGTCCCGCTCGACAGCCGCCGGGCGAAACCGGCCTCGATGCGCGAAAGGCTGGACGCGACGCGCTCCTTGACGCCATTGGCCTGCAACGCGCCTGACGAAAGAACGAGTTCGTCGCGCGCCGCCTCGACCAGCGCCGCGCCGATCCCGCTTTTTATCGCCGCATCGTTAAGCGTGCGCGCGCCGCTCACCGCCTGAAGCGCCGTATTAAGACGCCGCCTGACGCTGGCAAGCTCTATGCTCTTTGCAAGCAGCACCGTCCAGGTGATGAGCGACGCGACCGCAAGACCGATCATCACCGCCTTGACGACCCAGTCCGCGCTTTTGAACATGCCCCATACCGAAAGGTCGTGCGGTAAGGTGACGATAGCCTCCGGCGCAGCTTCGGCTTCGGGTTCAACGACCAAGACTTCACTGGGGCCCGCGCCTTCCTCATCCGTATCGGGAGTAATACCCTCGCTTTGCTCGGATACAGGCGACGCCTCCTGCGCATCCACCGTGAGCGGTGCGCATAAAAGAATGCAGCACAAAAGAAGTCTTATGACGAACCGTGAACTCATCATCCCTTTTTCCCCTATTTTGCCGCAAGCGCTGCGGCCGGCGGCGACGGCGCCGTTTTAGTTTTACGTAATGCGCGCGCTTTGTGTTTCTTCCACCAGATGACAACGCCCGTAACCGACAGCGCCGCAACAACAATGCCCATGACAGAAATCAGAATGCGCCCCGGCAGGCCAAGGATACGGCCGGAATGGACGGGAAACTGCGCCTGCACAAAAATATCGGCGGCCGTGCCCCGCCAGGGCGTGAAGTCGCCCAGGAGCAAGCCGTTGGCGCCGTCGAAATAAAGAACCGGGGGACCAAGCCCCGCCGCGCCGTGATCGTCCCCCGGCTCGAAAAAGAAAACGACAAAAACGTCGTGGTAGCGCGCATAAAACACATTGCCGATGGGCGCGCGCCAGCCGCGGCGCTGCGCCTCCCGGTCCGCGCGCTCGATCACCTCTTCAAAACTCAATTGCGCTTTCAGCGGCGAATGAAGACCGCTATGGGACCGCGCATTGAACGGTGACGGCGTCACCTCCGATACCGTCGCAATCACCGGACGAAAAACCTCACCGTACAGATTTAAGGAGAAGGCGGTGAACGCCAATACGAACAACAATCCCCAGGTCCACAAACCGGCGGCGCGATGGATATCGAAATTGATGCGGTAGCGGCCGCCGGACGTCTTGATCCGCCAAGCCGGCGCCCAACGCGCCATCCAATCGGAAAGGCGCGCACGCAAAGCTTTCTCGCCGACGGCGCGTTTCGTTCTTGGCCTTGGCAAGGTCAGCAACAAACCGCCGAAACAGTCGAGCGTCCAGATGCAGGCGACAAAGCCCATAAACCAGACGCCCCAGGGCCCGGGGATATGCAGGGAGTAATGCAGCACATAAAGAAAGGAGACGAAGTTTTCCCTCGACAGCGGCCAGACCGCGCCCCAGTCGCGCCGCCCAAGCTCGGCGCCGGAAACCGGGTCGACAAAGACCTGATTGAACCCCAGATCGTAAAGGCGCTCCGTCTCAGGATTAACGCGCGGTTCAACGCCGATGACAAGCGCATGCCCCGGCTCCACGACCACGGGAACCTCGACAACCTCCGCATGGGGATGACGTGCCTCGACCTCACGGGCTAAATCGAGAGAGGGTTGCGCCTGCCCCGATGCGCGCGCCTGAAGCAAATGCCCGTTTAGCAGCGCATCGAGTTCGTGATCCCAGGAGATCACGGCGCCGGTCAGCCCCGCGATCACCAGAAATCCGGCGATAAAAAGACCCGCAACGCGATGCAAGACGACCAGAAGCGGGCGGGCCTTCGCCATCCCTACCAACGATAGCCGACCGTCGCGATCACCGTGCGCGGCGCGCCCCATTGGCAGTCAAACAGCGTGAAGCAGGTCGTATATTCCTTGTCGAAAACATTGCTTGCATTCACCGCGATACTTGCGCCAGCAAGCGCGTCACTCACACCGGCAAGATCGTAGCGCACCACCGCGTCGAAAAGCGTATAGGCTTCGTTTTCGACCGTATTTTGCGCATCTGCAAAGCTCGACCCGATATGGCGCACGCCGCCGCCCAGCAACAATCCCCGCAGCCCGCCCGTCTGGACCGTGTAGTCTGCCCAGGCCGACGCGAGATGCTCAGGCGTTAGGGCCGGACGTTTTCCGACATCGCTGACGCCAGCGAAATCCGGATTGTCTTCCGTCACTTCCACGTCGCTGTAGGTATAGCTGGCGGTCGCGCTGAGCCCGCTGTCAAGGTCGATCGTTCCTTCCAGTTCGATACCGCGCGAGCGCACTTCACCGGTCTGCACACGGAAGAATGGATTTTGCGGGTCCGCCGTCAGGACGTTCTCGCGCGTCAACTGATAAAGCGATGCCGTGAAAAACCCGTTGAACGCGTTTGGTTCGTATTTCAGGCCCGCCTCGATCTGCTTGCCTGTCGTCGGCTCAAACGGATCGCCATTGATGTCCGATCCCGTAACCGGGAAGAACGACGTGGCGTAACTCACATAAGGCGCCAACCCGGCGTCGGAGACGTAACTCAGGCCAGCGCGGTAGGTGAACTTTTCACTGCGGGACTTGTTTTCCGAACCCGCCAGCTCATCCTCAAGGGTCGTTCGGACCCAGTCGTGACGCGCGCCCAGCGTGACGATCCAGCGTTCGTCGATCTTCGCCTGTTCCTGAAGATAGACACCGACATTGTTCGTGTACCCGTTCTCCATAATGAACGGATCGGCGGGCGGGATCACCTGATCGTAATCGGGATTGTCGAAGTTGAGCGACGGCGCCGCGCCGAAGACGAACGCATATTCGTCATCGAGATTTTGATAGTCGACACCGAACAGCACCGTGTGGGAGATGGCGCCGCTGGAAAAAGCGGCCTGCACCTGTGTGTCGATAACGAGGTCGCTGCGCTCTTCCAGAAATCCGAAGGACTCCCGGTCAACCGTTCTCGCTACATCATCAATGCCGATCTGGAAAAGCCCAAGCGTGTCGAGATCGAGGCTCGACCAGCGCAAGTTCTGCCGCACCTGCACCTCGTCGCTGAACGCATGTTCAAAAGCGTAACCGACCGAATAGTGCTCGTAGTTGTAGACGCCAACGCCGGGCTGTTCGAGATTGATGCGGGTGAGATCGCCTGCCGAATTGGTGATCGTCGACGCCGCGTCGATTTCATCTTCAAGATAGTTGGCGAGGATCGTAAACGACGTTCTGTCCGATGGCTGAAACGTCAGCGCCGGCGCGATATAGATGCGCTCATCCGGCTCACGCACATCGAAGTCATAATCGAACGGCGCGTCGGCGTCGCGAAAAAGCCCAGTCAGGCGATAAAGCACGGCGCCGTCTTCTCCGATGGGCCCGCTCACGTCCCCGGCGACCTGCTTGCGGTCGAACGTGCCTGCCTGAAACTGCAGCTCGCCTTGAAAGTCCCTGGTCGGACGTTTTGTCGTCCGGTGCACCGACCCACCGGGGTCGGACTGTCCATAAAGCGTCGACGTCGGCCCGCGGAATACATCGACGCGTTCGATGCCGAAAGGCTCGTAACGATAGTTCACAGGGCTGACGAGCCCGTCCACGAAAGACCCGCCAAACGCGCTCGAAAAGCCGCGAATATAGAAAAACGGATTGTTCTGGTTTTGATCGCCGCCGAAGGGCTGCGCCCAGACGCCCGGCACATATAAGAGCGCCTGCGAATCCGTTTGTGCATTTCTGATCGTGAGAAGCTCACGGGAAACAACAGAGACCGACTGGGGGGTTTCAACGAGCGGCGTGTTGGTCTTCGTTGCGACGCTCGACCGGGTCGCCACATAGCCGTCCACGGCGGCGGCAAAACCGTCGGTTTCGCCTTCGACCCGCACGGGCGCTGTGCGGATCGCGCCGTCCTCAGCCGCGCCCGCCGCGGGCTTTTCAATTGATACGGCATTGGCGGATGAAAAGCGGGCGGTGAGCCCCGTGCCGGCGAGCAGACGACCAAGCGCCTCGCGCCGTGTCATCGTTCCCGACACGCCCGGCGAGGCGACGCCCGCGACATCGCTCGTTGTATAAACGAAAGAAAGACCCGTCTGCTCGGAGAGCGCATCGAGCGCCGACGGCAATGGCTGCGGCGCGATGGCGAAGGCCTCTTGCTGCTGGGACGCCGGCGCGCCTTGCGCGAAGACCGCCGACGGCGCAGCCAGAATCGCGGCGGCCGCAAGCGCTGGCAGCGCCGCGCCGGCCAGAAACCCTTTTGCTCTCGCGCGTTTCACCCCGCACCGCCCATCGGATCGCGTGACTTTTTTCATTTCAATGTCGGCCATCAGAGCCCCCTCTATTCCCGCTTACCACTAAATACGCGAATGATTTGCAATCGCGCACCTCATTAAGATGACGAGTGGGCGCGGCGGAACCGGTGCACTTTTTTAAGAATTTTTTATTTTTCTGACGCGCGGCACATACGCCAGGCGCCGCCGCCCGCAGCTTCGCGATGAAAACATCGCCGCCCTAGCGCACGAAGGTTACGAACTCCGAGACCCGTGTGAGCGTGAGGCCCTGGGCTTCGACGAGAGCGCCGAGCCCCTGATCGAGGTCATCGATGGCGAGACGCGCGGTGATGCGCTCGCCGCCCGAAACATCCGCGAGGAGAACGATTTTCCCCGGCAGGTAGCGGTCTATCTCCGCAAACGCCTCCGCAAGCGTCATATCGTCGATGGCGACAAAACCGCGTCGCCAGGCCGTGTCGCTGCGCGCGGCGCCCTCAATCGCGCCCGGCGGCGCGCCCTTTATGAACGTCACCGCCTCGCCCGCCGCAAGCTCAGCGCCGCCGAAGCCTGTTTCGTCTGGCGATGATACAGGCGAGCGCACAGCGACGCGCCCCTCGCTCACCGAAACGGTGGCGCGGTCATCGTCGAGGCGCACACGATAGATCGTGCCAAGAGCAGTGGCGCGCCCGCCGGCGGCCATGACCGAGAAAGGCCGCGCCGGATTTTTAACGACATCGAACTGCGCTTCACCGCGCAGCAACCGGACATCCCTGTTTTGGCCGTCATAACGAATGTCGATGGCCGTATCGGTGTTGAGCCACGCAATCGATCCATCGGGTAGTTCGGCGCGGACCTGTTCGCCTGCCGCCGTTCTGTAATCCGCCTGCAGCGACACGGCGACATTGGGGCCCGCGAAGAAGACGAGCGCCAGTGATGCAGCGGCGAGCCCGGCCCAGGCCGGCGGCGGCGCGAGCGCCCGCAAACGACCAAGCGAGCTGCGAAGGCGAGGTCTTACAGGTGGACTGGCGCGGCGCGGCGCCGGCGCGCCCTCATGCACGACCGCCGATGCAAACACCGGCTTCAATGCTTCGACATCGCTCCAGAGCGCGGTCAGCTCCTCATAAGCGCTTGCATGACGGCGATCCGACGCGCGCCACGCATCAAAACGGCGGCGGTCTTCCTGCGTCGCTTCCGGCGAGGACAAGAGCAGGAACCAGTCCTGCGCCGCGTCGTCCACGGGGTCTGCCTGGCCCTTAGGGTCGGGCGCGCTTTTGTTGTCGGTGTCCGTCATGGCTAAAGGGTCCGCGATCTCGTCTCTACCATTAAGACGAGTGAGCGCGGCCAAAGCTTCGCCCGCCGCCTCATACGTCCTCCTCCGGCCCTTTTCCGTGAAAGCGCCGCCGGGCCGCAAGAAGCGTCGCCATGGCGTTCTTTAAGTCCTTGTGAACCGTGGTCAGCCCCACCCCAAGCTCTTCCGCGATCCGCGCCTGGGACCAGCCTTCGAACCGGTTGAGGTAAAATATCTTCCGGCAGCGCGGCGATAGTTTCTTTGCTTCCGCTTCAAGAAACGCAAGTTCACGGCGCGCGAGCACCGCGCGCTCCGGCGTGATCGCATCGGCGCTCGGCCAGACGACATCCTGCGCTTCTTCGCGGATCTGGCGACGACGTTGCTCAATACGCTGATAATCGGTGGCGAGATTGGCCGCCATGCTGAAAAGATAGGACTTGCCGTCGCGCAGCGCCTCCGGCTCGGGCGTACGGCGCAGCTTAATGTAAAGATCCTGGGCGAGATCTTCGGCGAGAGCGGTCGAACCAAGACGCTTTTTCAGGAAGTTCAGCAACTCCCCTTCATGTTGTCTGTAAACCTGCAACAGCACCGGACACGTCTCTCAGTTTCGCGAGGCCAAGCCCCATCCACCCGCATTGATACTGCGCATGCTCCCCGTATACGAATTGTCAGATCAGAGCTTTAACACGCTCGCTATCCCCAAGTCTTGTCCCTACCCCGCCAGACGCTCCATTTCCTCATCGGAAATGTCAAAATTCGCATAGACATTCTGTACGTCGTCGCAATCGTCGAGGGCGTCCATAAGCTTCATCATCACGCCCGCCTTGTCGCCGGTGACTTCAATCGTGTTTTGCGGCTTCCAGATCGGTTTTGCGGATTTCGCCTCGCCGAACGTCTTTTCAAGCGCGCCGGCGACCTCCGCCAACTGATCGAACACCGTATAAACGTCGTGGCCTTCCTCGGTAGTCTGAACATCGTCGGCGCCGGCCTCGATGGCCGCTTCCAGCATCTCGTCTTCCGACGCGACATCGCTGCCATATTCGATGTAGCCCACAAGATCGAACCCGAAGGAAACCGATCCCGGCTCGCCGAGATTGCCGCCGTTCTTGTTAAAGATCGTCCGGATCTCGCTAGCCGCACGATTTCGGTTATCGGTCAGGACTTCAACGATGACGCCGACGCCGTTGGGACCGAAGCCCTCATAACGGATCTCGTCGAAATTCGCTTCGTCGGCGCTGGTCGACTTCTTGATGGCGCGGTCGATATTGTCCTTGGGCATGGACTGGGCTTTCGCCGCCTGGATCGCGAGCCTCAAACGCGGATTGAACTCCGGGTCCGGCGCGCCCATTTTCGCCGCCACCGTGATCTCTTTCGACAGTTTGGAGAACATTTTCGACCGTTTGGCGTCCTGACGCCCTTTGCGGTGCTGGATGTTCGCCCATTTACTATGTCCGGCCATGCGAAAGCCCTCTTCGTCGCGCTACCAAAGGAAGGCCGTTCCTGTAGCGCGCCCGGGGCCGCCATATCAAGGCCAAAGCCGGGAACGTTGGGGCAAATCACCGTTTCGGGGCGGCTTGACCGCCCTCGCCACAACGCGGCACTCTCCCGAGAAGACACCTCTCAGCGCCGTGGCGAGCTTTCCCCGAAGCGGCGCGGGCGATCCTAACCCTTGAAGGCATGCATCATGGCGGAGCCCATTCGCGATATCACCATCGTCGGCGGCGGCACATCGGGCTGGATCGCAGCCTGTTATCTCGCGCGGATTTACGAACAGCGCGTGCGGCGCGGCGATCTTTCAATCACCGTTATCGAAAGCCCCGACGTGGGGATCATCGGCGTCGGCGAGTCCACCGCCCGCCCCATGGCCGACCTTTTGCGGGTGATCGGCGTCAAGGAAGCCGAATTCATCAAAAGATGCGATGCGACGTTCAAACTGAGCGGGGTCTTCGCCAATTGGGACCGCGACGAGAACGGCGCGCCGGTGACCTGGGTCAACCCGTTCTTCTCCCAAAGCCATCTGCACGGGGTTAATCCGGCCTATCTCTTTGCGTCTTTCGGCATGCATCCGAGCGGCGGGCCGATCAAGGAAGACTATACCGAAGCGATTTCCGTCTGCCCTGCGATCATACGCGCCCATCGCGGCCCGCGCGCGCTTGGCGGCGGCGAGTACCGGTCTGAAATTCCGTACTCATATCATATGAACGCGGTCGAACTCGCGAAGATCCTCACCGAGCACGGCAAGCGACTCGGCGTCAACCATATCGTCGATCATGTAGAAGAAGTGCGCCTTGACGAGCGCGGCTTCGTGAAAGAACTCGCCCTGCGCGAAAAAGGCGTTCATCCGATAGAGTTTGTCATCGACGCCACCGGCTTCGCCAGCATCATCATCGGCAAGGCGCTGGGCGAGCCTTTCGAGCCTTATGACAACTACCTTCTCAACGACCGGGCGGCGGTTGCACAGCTCCCCCACGACGATCCCAAAAAGATCGAACCGACCTCGCGCGCGACAGGCATGAATGCGGGGTGGTCGTTCCGCGTGCCGCTCTATAATCGCGTCGGATCGGGCTATATCTTCTCAAGCAAATTTATCTCGGACGACGATGCCATCGCGGAATTCAAGGCGCATGTGGGAGACAAGGCGAAAGACGTTGAGCCGCGCATCATCCGTATGCGTATCGGCAAGGCGCGCCGCTCCTGGGTGAAAAACTGTCTCGCGCTCGGCCTTTCAAGCGGTTTCGTGGAGCCGCTGGAAGCAACGGCGATCTACTCCGTCCAGATCGCGCTGCAATGGCTCCATTCCTACCTGCCGGAAAACGATTTCGACCCGGCCGTCCTCGATCGCTACAACAAGCATATCGACGGGCTTTACGATGAAATCATCGATTTCATCTGCCTGCTCTTTTGCACCAGCAACCGCGAAGACACCGACTACTGGCGCGCAGTCAAGCATGAGATGGAAATACCGCCGCGGCTCAAGGAGAACCTTGAACTCTGGCGCGCGACCATGCCGGATGCGCTCGATCTGCCCACCAAAACATTCTTTACAGAAACGAGTTACCGGTCCGCGCTGTTCGGCAAACGCTACTACAAAGGCCGCTTTTACCCGCAAACATCGCCGCTCGGCGCAAGCGAATGGTCGGCCTATCTTGACCTTCGGCGCAACCGCACGAAGGACCTTCTCGCGGCCCTGCCTGACCACTACGAACTTCTAACCCATATCCGCGGCGAGGCGGCGAACCAGAGCTTTATGATCTCGCCGAATTTTCTATCGCAAAGCGGGTACTAAACCGAAACCAAGGAAACCGAGGAAGAGTTTTCATGAAGGCGCTCAACGGCAAAAAAATCCTCATCACCGGCGCGGCGCGCGGTATCGGCGCCGCCGCGGCGAGACACTGCCACGAGGCAGGCGCAACGGTTTACTGCCAGGCGAGCGCACCGAGCGACGGCGCCGCCAGTGTCGCGGCCGCCATCGGCCAGAACGCGGACGACTTTTTCTTCGAAGACTTCACAGCGAAAGATGCAGGCTTTCGTCTGATGGACGCCGTCCTTACGCGCGCAGGAAAGCTAGACGGCGTCGTCAACAACGCCGGGCTCTTCACGCCCTCGCCCCTTGGCGGCCCGCAAGACGCATGGGATGATGGCTGGGCGCGCACCCTCGCCGTCAATGTGCAGGCGCCTGCGGATATCTGCCGCGCCGCGGTCGCACATTTTCGCCTGCAAGGCGCCGGTGGAACCGTCGTCAATATCGCAAGCCGCGCGGGCCACCGCGGCGACGGCGTCGAAAACGCCGCCTACGCGGCCTCCAAAGGGGCCGTCCTCGCCATGACCAAAACCTGGGCGCGCGGCCTCGCCGGCGAGAACATCCTCTTTTACGCCATCGCGCCAGGCTGGGTCGAAACGCGCATGGCCCCCAAGGACATCGAAGATCGCAAACAGGCGGTGAAGGAAATTCCCCTCGGCCGCGTCGCGCAGCCGGAGGAAGTCGCGGCGATGATCGGCTTTTTGCTCACGGGCGCCGCGCCTTCAGCCGCCGGCGCCACCTTCGACATCAACGGCGCGTCCTATGTGCGTTAGGCGATCATATCGCATGCGCTTTAACTAACGATAAGAGCGTCGCGAGAGCGCTTAATCGCCCGCCGCCCACTCCAGCACATGCCGGGCGAACGCATCCGGCATCGCGCCCGGCCAGCCATGGCCGCCGCCATCGATTGTCAGAGCACGTGCGTTCGGCAATGCGTCCGCAAGAATGCCGAGCGCATCGACAATCAATTTGTGCTCTTTCGATCCGGCGACGAAAAGCGTTTTGGTTCTGATTTGCCCGACGCCGGCGGGCAGCTCGAACGCAACGACATCATTGGTCGCCCTTCGAAAGGCGGAAGACCGGGTTTTCACCGCGCCCGCGACAAACGCATCGACATCGTCCGCGCCGACGCCAAACATCGCCGCCGTCCTGCGCGCAAAAAAAGGCCGCACCGCGAGCGGCGCCATGAAAAACGACATGATCCGCATCAGCCACCGGTTTTTCATGCCACCGGCATGCATGCCGCTTAAGAACGCCGTCTTGAACATCTCCGTATGGCGCGCCAACATCGTAAGGCCGACATAACTGCCCAGCGAAATCGCAACAAGATGAACATCTCTGCGATCTCCCTCACCGCGCAGACTGTTAACGACATCAGCGACACGCGTCGCCGTATCTTCCAGCGAGGCCCAGGGGATATCGCGACTGCCGCCATGGCCGGGCAGATCGATAAAGACCGCCCGGATGGCCGGCATAAACGGCAAAAACGTTTCCCACATCGACGCGTCGATCCCGACAGCATGCAGAAAAACGACCGTCTCGCCATCCGCCGGGCCGCGGGTCCAGTAATTCAGCAGAGGCTCGGATGGGTTGCGGCGCGTCATCGTCATCGCTTCTCCAGCATTCAAAAGTTGTGCGGCGGGTCGTTTCAGCGGCGCCTACCAGGGGCGCACTCTCTCCTCAGGCGGCAGGTAAAGCGCGTGGCTTTCGTCCACGTCAAAAGCGTCGTACCAAGCGTCAATATTACGGACGACGCCGTTTACCCGGTAGCGCGCCGGCGAATGCGGATCGCTCGCCATCTGAACGCGAACGGCTTCTTCGCGCACCTTGAACCGATAAATCTGCGCCCAGGCCATAAAGAAACGCTGATCGCCGGTATACCCGTCAATGACCGGCGCGTCCGCACCGCCCAAAGACCGTCGGTACGCACGATAAGCAAGCGCAACACCGCCGAGATCGGCCATGTTCTCGCCCAGCGTCAATTCTCCGTTTACGCATGTTTTTCCTTCATCCAAGGGACAATAGGCGCCGAACTGCTCGACAAGCCGCGCGCCCAAAAGTCGAAACTTCTTGAGGTCTTCATCCGTCCACCAGTTTCTGAGCACGCCGCTTCCGTCATAGCGGGCGCCTTCATCATCGAAGGCGTGCGTCAGTTCATGGCCGATGATACCCCCGATGGAGCCGTAGTTCACAGCCGGGTCGGCCGTCTCATTAAAGAACGGCGGCTGCAGGATCGCCGCTGGAAAAACGATCTCGTTGAACGATGTCGCATAATAGCCGCCCACGCGGTAAGGCGGATAAAACCATTCGGACCTGTCGACCGCCCGCCCAAGCCGGCGTGTCGTCAACCGCCATTCAAAACGTTTCGCCGCGACGGCGTTCGCGAGCGCATCATCGAATACATCAAGCGCGCTGTAATCCTTGAAAGTCTCCGGATAGCCGATTTTAGCGTCCAGCGTCTCGAATTTCGCCAATGCCTCAGCGCGCGTCGCGCTGCTCATCCACTGCGCCTCTTCAAGGCTCTCACGCAGCGCGGCCTTGATATTTGCCACCATTTCCTGAACGGCCTGCCTGTTCTCGGGCGGAAAATGACGTTGCACATAGATCGCGCCAATGGCGTCGCCGAGCACGTCCCCGACGGCGCGGGCGGCGCGGACCGCTCTCGGACGCTGCTTTGTCTGTCCCCGGAGCGCTTTACCGTAAAACGTGAAAACAGCGTCCTCTATCTCTTTTGGCAAAACGTCAGCGTTGTCGATGATAAAGTGCGCCGCAAGATAGGCGCGCCAGACGTCGAGGTCGGTCTCCATGACAATCTTCGCGACGGCCGGATAACCAAGCGACAGGTTTTCTTTTTCGTCAAGCGAAAACTGACGACCCGATATCTTCTCCTGAGACGGAGGGACTTCCGTTACAAGAATGGCCTCAGCCTCCCCCAAGCCGGCGGACAGCATGTAGGACGCCGCGGGGAAAGCCCCCGTCATCGTCTGAAATTCGGCGATGGTCAGCTTGTTGTACGTCAGATCCGGATCGCGCTCCAACGCCGGCGCCCAGTCCGCTTTCGCCATGGCCGTTTCAAGCGCGAGAACAGATTGCGCCAGCGCCGCTGGATCGCCGAATTCTACGCTCGTAAGAAGCCTCGTCAGCAAATCGCCATACTGGCGTCGTAATTGGGCGGCGGTTTCGTCCGTACTGAGATATTGATCGCGGCTCGGCAATCCGAAACCGCCGATTGACGTGAAAGGAATGTAGCGGTCCGGCGCGCGCCAGTCGATGAATACCCCTGTATCAAAAGGGCTTGAAAAATAAGGTTTGGCGAACGCCTGAACGAGATCGCGCGCGTCGCCGATGGAGCGAATTTCAAACAGATAAGGCGACAGCGAGTCCATGCTATTGCGTTCAATACTCTTCGTATCGAGATAGGCGTTATAAAAACGCGCTACTTTGCCGCCCGCCGTCTCTTCAGGGGGCGGAGACGCCGCAAGATCTTCGATGATAAAGCGGACCTGGCTGCGCGCGCGCTCCGCGGCGATCGAACCGGCGCCATAGCGGCTGCGGCTCGCCGGAAGTTCGAAAGAAGCAAGCCATGCGCCGTTAACATGTTCATAAAAATCATCACCCGGCGAGACAGTCTGGTCGAAGGTCGCGAGATCTATTCCCCATGCACCCCATTCGTCAGGCGACAATGTCTCAATGCGCCTGTCAGGTCTCTGATCGCCGATGGACGCGGCTTTTTCCTGCGTCTCTTGAGAGCAACTCGCTGCGGCGGTCAGCGCAACGAAAGCTACACCCAAAGAACTCTTCGTTGTTTTCACAGCGATGGCCTCCCAAAAACTCATCGTAACATCCGGTCATGCCGGCGGCGCCGGAAATACCGACATCTATGGTTTTCTTCCGGAGCCGATCCCCGATGTCCAGATGAAATCACGCCCAGATGACGTAAAATCGGTCCCTCCAAGAACGACCGCGCAGCGATTGACGTCACTCCATATGGTCGAGCGCCTTAAGGAGCATATTGGCGATGGCTTCCGCCGGCGCATTTGTATTGAGATTGACTGCGATATAGGCGCGGCGGCTTACATCATACGCGACCAGCGCTTTCGCATTCGCTGCGCCGCCTGCATGGCCGATCCAGATGGCGGGCGCGTCGGGGTCGGGCACACGCGTCATCATCACGCCACGGCCATAGCTCATATCCTGACTGAATAGCGGATAAAGGGTAGCCCGCGTCGCGCGGAGACTTTCTTCCGAGATGATATCGCCCGCAAGATAGGCGGCGAGAAGGCGCAGCAAATCGGTCGTGTCGCCCGCCATGGCGCCGGCGCCATGAATGCCCGCGATACCCTCAACAAACGTCGTGGATGCCGGGACACCGGAGACAATGGCGTCGCGGTCCGTTTCAGGAACGACCCATTGCAGCGATGTAAGGCCCAATGGCGCGGCGATGCGCATTTTAAAAATTTCTGCAAGCGGCTCACCCTCGATCTTTTCGGCGATGGCGCCGAGCACAACATACCCGAAATTGCTGTAGGCCCAATTTGTACCTGGACAGAATTGGCTTTCCTGCGTCTCGCCATAATCGAGCGTCGCGCGCAGGCTCTTGTATCCCGTACGGCTTCGCCATGCAGGATCATGCTGAAGATCACGCAACCCACTTTTGTGGGTAAGCAGATCGTCGATCGTTACCAGTGATGCGTTCGGCAGGTCCGGCAGCCATATGTCGAGCCTGTCGTCGTAGGAAATTTTTCCTTCCTCGATCATTTGAATAATGATCGATGCGACCGGCAGTTTGGCGATGCTGGCGAGCCAAAAGGCGTCCGGCTCACCCGCTTCAAGGCCGATATCGGATCGCCAGAACCCATGGGTTTCAGAGTAAATCGCGACGGACGCCGCCGTCGCCTGCGTTCTGGCGAACGTTTTCTCAAACACGCCCTGTAACTCCGCGGCGACATCCGCCGGCGCGCGCCGCGTGGTATCGACAGGCGCCGGCTGGCTGACCACGGGCACGTCAACGGGCGGCGGACCGGCGTAAGCCGCCTCGGCCGAACATGATGGCGCCGGCGCACCCGCGCCATACGCACATGCTGTCAACACGGCGAAAGCGGATAGAGATACAATAATCCGTATCATAACTGAATTCACGAAAATCATGATCAAAACTCGAAGTTGACGCCGAAGGCAATGAAAAAGGGGATGCCTTCTTCGTCGTCCGGCAGGATGGTCGCCGACCCTGCTGCGCCGGACGCGAAGTTTCCCGGCGCAAACACAGTGTTGCGCAAGGGATAATCCCTGTTCGCGACATTCTCGCGGTCCGTGACATTTAATATGTCTACGTAATAAAGAACATCGGCGAAGCTGTAGCGAGCACGTTTTTCAACCCGGACATCCAGACGATGATAGGCCCGCAGCCGCCCGCTGAACGGCTCGCCAAATTGCGGCCGCGGCGCGCCGCTGACCGGATCACGCGTAACGCCAAGAAGCGGCGTAAACGCATCGCCGCTTTGCGCCCGGTATTTCGCGCCGATTTTCCAGCCGCCGTCAAAGGCGTAACTCGCAGCGACTGTCGCGCTGACCGGCGGCGCGAATTGATTGACGACGCTCAAGCCGGCGCCAGGCGCCGCAATCTCGCTGTCGCTCACCGACAGAGCAAGCCAGCCATAAAGCCTTTCGCCAATGGGTTTCGCGAGAAGAACATCAAGGCCGTAGGCGTCGCCGGTCAGACGCCGTTCAAGCGCCGTCCCGATAAATTCGTCACGTTCGAAGTTCTTGAACCAGGCCTCAGGCTGTAAACGCCAGCCATCGGCGAGTTCCCACCGCGCACCGGCGAGCGCCTGCGTCGATCGTTCGCTTTCCTGAAGGCCCGCGACGGCGCCCAGAACGGCCAGTTCCTGCTTGTCGGGCGATAGATGGTGGCGCCCAAAGCGCGCGTAGAGATCAATGTCATCGCGCGCCGCATAGGTGACACCGATGCGCGGTTCGACAAAACTCTCATCCAAAAAATAATCAAAAGCAGCGTGTACGCCAAGGTCGATCGTGAAGCGGTCCGTTATGGACATGCTGTCGGAAATGAAGGCCTCCGTCACATGAAAAGTGTCCCGCAATCGCGCAGGCGCAGCCGCAAAGGCGCCGCTTCTTCGCTGTTCCAGCCGGTCCGGCAGCGGGATGAAGCCGAGGAACGACAGATCGTTTTCCGTATAGGTATGGTTGACGCCCGCTTCCAGGAAATGTCGCCCCCGCCGGTGCGAGACCTTCCCCCGGAAAGCAACCGTAGTCGCATCGCGCTCTACAAAACTGCCGTTCGCCTCCCGACGCTTGTCGGTAACAACGGAATGAGACAGCGTCGTAGTGACGTCCGTTGCAGATGACGGTTGTACCCGGACGCGTAAGGACTGCGCATCAAGACGCCGCTTTTCAACCTCTCCCAGAACATCCGAAAGCGCTTCGTCGCGAGGCGTTTCTTCTGTGCGATCCCATGACCCGAAAGCCGTGGCGGTGACATCGACGCCGCGCCCGCGCCAGATCGCGCGCGCCGTGTAATCGCTGGCTTGCGGCATCTGAAACACCAGCACATCTTTGCCGCGCTCAAATTCTTCAAGAAAGAGATGCGCGAGATTGTGCCGGTAGGCGCCGTAGACAGATATCGTGTCCGAAAGCGGCGTTTCGATCAGCGCGCCTGATTTAAACTGACTGAGATCAACGGCGAGCCGACGCTCCGTCGCGTGAGGGTCGCGCAATCCAATATCGATGACCCCGCCGACAGCATCGCCATATTCCGCAGAAAATGCCGTAGACTGAAGGTCAAAGGTGCGAATGACGTTGGGACTGATGATGGAATCGCTTAGCTCGTGAAAGAGGTTTTCGACCGGAGCGCCATCGACAATGAAGAGGTTATCTCCCGGACCGCCGCCTCGAATAACCGGATCGTCGAGATCGCCGCCGCCAAACGTGACGCCGGGCAGCGACTGCAGCGCCTTTAATGGATCGTTGATATCGCCCGGCGTCGCCAGAAGCGACGCCGCGTCCGGCGCGATGACGCTCGTGTCTTCGTCGCTGCGCTCGCCCGTGACAATGATTTCATCGAACGCAAGCGCGCCCTCTCCCCCGCTCGCGGCCGCCTCGCCACAGAACGCAGACAATATGATGCTCGCGCCGCATCGCGCTGCGATGCCGCCTCGTTTCATTCCAGACATGACATTTATCTCGCTGGTTACGCTACCTCATGGAAAACCGATCCGGTTGGAGCGGTCTTCCCCCGGACGTCGCGCATCGCGCGCTCCAAAATTTATCTCTATACAAATCTTTTGTATGCACCCGGTCGAAAGCGATGCGAACAGGCTCACGGTCATGCATCATCGTCAGCCTCCCGCACGAACTCCAATATATCGCCGGGCTGGCAGTCCAGGACATCGCAGATTTTCACAAGCGTTTCGAACCGCACGCCTTTGACCTTGTTGGTTTTAATCATGGAAAGGGCCTGCTCGGTAACGCCAATCCTCGCCGCGAGTTCCTTCAGACGCATTTTGCGCCTGGCGAGCATCACGTCGAGATTGATGACAATTTTCATGGAGCCGACGCCTAGAGGAATGTTTCGTTTTCATCTTTTGCCCGCTTTCCTTCAGAAAATACATGCGCCACAAAGACAAGCAGCAGCCCCATAAAAAGCGCCTTCACATCGTTTGACCCGAACTGGATCGACAACGCGTTCGGCTTCGACGGATCGCTCATGGATAAAATAGCGACAAGCCCCGCGCGCTGAACGATCCCTATAAAAACCATCGCCAAAGAAACCCAGGCGAAGCGCCGAAACCCGCCGACAGACCGCGCCGAAAAGGTTCGCCCGGCGGCGGCTTCCAAAAAGGTTCGCCGAACGCCCAAAAGGCCGTAGGCCTGAACAAGAGCGCCCGCCAGCGATAAGGCGAAGCCGGCGAGACGCGCAGGCGCGCCAAGACCGGTCGCGTCATAAGCCTGCGCAACGTCGCCGGCGGCGAGCCCCGCAAGCCGGTCCCAGAACAGCCAGATCCCCGCCGCCATGAGCGGCAGGAGGACGGCGCCGATAAGTGTCGCCTGCGCCAAAAGGGCGGCGAACCGGCCGGAAGGGGGCGCATCAGTCACGGGAGGTTCCTCATCTTTGCTGAAAAATTCAAGTAAACCTTTAATTTTTCAATTTCAAGCATTAATTTGATGTCGCCGAAACGCTGATCGCCCCCCTTTTGAAATCCGCTACACTGCGCGTTGCCCGGCGCCATCGTCGGTGGTCACTAGGTAAAGGCATAAGCGACATGAACGCAGTTGTTTTCGGCGCATCCGGAGGGATCGGCGGCGCGCTCATCGAAAACCTGATCGATGGCGGCGCCTATGAGAAGGTGTTCGGCGTCTCCCGGTCGGGCGCGGCGCCCGCGGGGTGCCACAGCCTCGCGGCGCCCTCTTATGACGATGATGCGCTCTCAGGAATCGCATCGGAAATTTCGCAAACGGGACCACTCACACTATGCATATGCGCCATCGGCGTTTTATCGAACGTACAAGGACTGAAACCCGAACGATCTTATAAGCAGCAAGCCCGGCCCGCCTTCGAGCAGGTTTTTGACGCCAATGTCATCACACCCGCGTTGATCGCAAAACATATGCTGCCAGTCATGGCGCGGGATCAGCGCGCTGTCTTCGCCACACTGAGCGCACGTGTTGGCTCCATCAGCGACAATCGCCTGGGCGGATGGCACGCCTATCGCGCCTCCAAAGCAGCGCTTAATATGCTGATTAAAAACTACGCCATCGAGGAAGCGCGGCGAAATCGGGATCTTATCATTGTCGGCCTGCATCCCGGCACCGTGGACACGCCCCTTTCTGAGCCGTTCCAAAAGAACGTTCCGCTGGCGCAATTGTTCTCACCAGCCAAGTCAGCCGCACATCTTATGGAAGTTGTCGACAACCTTTCTCCGGATGCGTCGGGAAAAATCTTCGACTGGGCGGGAAGAGAAATTCCGCCGTGACGTAAGACGCAATGCCGCTAGTCGGCTGAAACTTTCGTACCCCTTCATGCGTCGAATTACAGATCATAAAAGAAGTCGAAGATGAAAAAGGTTTTCCTGGCAACCGCGAGGGAACACCACTTTGTATAGACCGCTTCCATGCACCGCTCGCTGATTGCACTCTGAAAGCGCGCACCTTAAAGTTAAAAGAGAAGTTGACCGACTGTGTTGACGCTCGTGAACCGGATGCAACCATGTATTTAAAGTCTGCACTTTTACTCTTTTTTGGCCTCGCGAGCGCCTGCGGAGAGGGCGGAACTGAGCACCGTATCGTCGGAAACTCGAGTTGGGATGCATGCTATCCAAGTTTTGCCAAACAGGTCGAACAGCTTGCAGGTGATCAAGCAATAGACTGTGGTTTTTTTGATGTTCGCTCGCCGCGCAAAGACTTTTCTGAGATAAAGGCTTGCGCCAAAATCGCTGCAAAATCTGGCAACGCTTTCAAATTTGGCCATTCGGATTTCGGAGATGACTCTTTTTACTGTCATGCAGCAATTCGCGATACGGCAGGAGAATTGCGGTCATTGTTTTATGACTCGGATATTTCAGGCGGCGGTGGAGGACATTCCGCTGTTTCAGTCTTAAAATGTAGAGACTTGAAGTTTGAAAAAGGTACAATCGGTAGGCACAGCTTTTTCGATTTCGATGATTGCCGCCCAGATGACAACACAAGCGAAATCTTCCAGGCTGATTTAGACTAAAATGACGCTACAGTTAAATAAAGGATAGCATCCGCCTACCGACTAAAGTATCGCTGGCAGACGCAGCCCTTTTTCCCGCGCGCAGTCAACCGCGATGTCGTACCCGGCGTCCGCATGGCGCATCACGCCTGTGGCCGGATCGTTCCACAACACCCGCTCAAGCCGGCGCGCGGCGTCTTGGGTGCCGTCGGCGACGACGACCATGCCTGAATGCTGCGAAAAACCCATGCCGACGCCGCCGCCATGATGCAGGCTGACCCAGGTTGCGCCCGATGCGGTGTTGAGAAGTGCGTTTAACAACGGCCAGTCGGAAACGGCGTCGGAGCCGTCCTTCATGGCTTCGGTTTCGCGGTTGGGGCTCGCCACCGACCCACTGTCGAGGTGATCGCGGCCGATCACAACCGGCGCTTTCAATTCGCCGTTCGCAACCATCTCGTTAAACGCAAGGCCGAGGCGATGGCGGTCGCCGAGCCCCACCCAGCAGATCCGCGCCGGCAAGCCTTGAAACGCGATGCGCTCGCGCGCCATGTCGAGCCAGTTATGCAGATGCGCATCGTCCGGCATCAACTCTTTGACCTTCGCGTCGGTCCTGTAAATGTCCTCCGGATCGCCCGACAGCGCCGCCCAGCGAAACGGCCCGACGCCCCGGCAGAAAAGCGGGCGGATATAAGCCGGCACAAACCCCGGAAAATCAAACGCGTTTTCGAGGCCTTCGTCTTTGGCGACCTGACGGATGTTGTTGCCATAGTCGAGGGTCGGCACGCCCTTGTTCCAGAAGTCCAGCATAGCCTCAACTTGCACCTTCATGGACCGGCGCGCCGCGGCTTCCACCGCCTTCGGGTCGCTTTCGCGCTTTGCCTTCCACGCCGCCATGGTCCAGCCGATAGGCAGATAGCCGTTAATTGGATCGTGTGCGGAGGTCTGATCGGTGACGAGATCCGGTCTGACGCCGCGCTTTGCAAGCTCGGGAAAGATCTCGGCCGCATTGCCAATCAACCCAACGGACTTCGCCTCGCCCGCGCTGGTCCAGCGCTCAATCATGGCAAGCGCCTCATCAAGGTCCGCGGTTTTTTCATCGACGTAGCGCGTGCGCAAACGAAAATCGATGCTGTCCTCATTGCATTCAACCGCGAGACAACAGGCGCCCGCCATCACAGCGGCGAGCGGCTGCGCGCCCCCCATGCCGCCAAGGCCGCCGGTCAAAATCCACTTGCCTTTAAGGTCGCCGTTATAGTGCTTACGGCCCGCCTCGGCGAAGGTTTCATACGTTCCCTGAACAATGCCCTGCGTGCCGATATAAATCCACGAGCCGGCGGTCATCTGGCCGTACATCATGAGGCCTTCTTTATCGAGATCGTTAAAATGATCCCAGGTCGCCCAGTGCGGTACGATGTTGGAGTTGGCGATCAAAACCCGCGGCGCGTCCTTGTGGGTTTTAAAAATACCCACAGGCTTGCCCGACTGAACGACAAGCGTTTCTTCTTCCGTCAGCGTTTTCAGCGCCTCGGTGATACGGTCGAAGTCCGCCCATGTGCGCGCGGCGCGCCCGATGCCGCCATAGACAACAAGCTCATCGGGGTTTTCAGCGACGTCGCGGTCGAGATTGTTCTGGATCATGCGAAACGGCGCCTCGGTGGTCCAGGAAAGACAATTGAGCTCCGGTCCCGTCGGCGCCTTCACGTCACGCTTGTTTTCAAGACGTCTGCTCACAGGCGCACCTCCTTCAGGAAATCATTTTCCAACGTTTTTTGAATCTCGGTCAGGATGGCGGCCAAAACATCTCTCAGATTTGCAGCCGCCGCCCTGTCATATGCGAAAGGCGGACCTTCCGTCTTCAGATAATTGATCTGCGAAAGCTCCATCTGCACCGCATGCAGGCCTTTTTCCGGGCGTCCGTAGTGGCGCGTCGTCCAGCCGCCTTTGAAGCGCCCGTTAAGGACATGGGTGTAGGCGCTCTGTCCTTCGCACACCGCCATCACCGTCTCGGCGATCGCGGGCGCGCAGGAAGCCCCATCATTGGTCCCGATATTGAGATCGGGCAGACGCCCATCGAACAGGTGCGGAATACAAGACCTAATGGAATGGCAGTCATAGAGGACCGCGAAACCGCACTCGCGCCTCGCCTCCTCAAGCGCTACGCTCAAAGCATCGTGGTAAGGCCGGTGGAAATTGATCACCCGTGCAGCGGTATCGTCTTCTGTGAGCGGCGCGCGCCAGATCGGCGCGCCGTCAAATGTCGTGACCGGAACAAGTTCTGTCGTATTCTGTCCGGGATAAAGGCTCTTGCCCTCCGGATCGCGATTGGCGTCAATCACGTAGCGGTTGAAATTTGCACGCACCACCGTGGCGTGCGGCGCAAGCCCCTCATAGAGCGTTGGGATATGCCAGTCCGTATCGATGAGGTCGCGCCCGTGATCGTTAAGGCGCGTGTAAATATCGAGCGGCACATATGTGCCGGAATGCGGCTGCGCCAGCACCAGCGGTCCGCGCCCGCGAATGACGGTAACGGGTTCCATCACGCCAGCTCTATCGGCGCGTTGACGCCGTCCGGGTGGCTGAGCGCTTCGGTATCGTGAACAAATGCGGCGAGCTTTTCGATGTCTGCACTGACGATGCGATCGTTGGTGAGCGGCGCGCTTTCCTCGCGGATGGCCCGTACGACGCCGCGCAGGCGCGCGCTCGTTTGCAATGGCGCCCTGAGCTCAATCCCTTGCGCCGCCGACATGGCTTCCACCGCCAAAATGCCGGCGAGGTTCCTGTTCATCTCCGAAAGCCGGCGCGCGCCATGACAGGCCATGGACACATGATCTTCCTGGTTGGCCGATGTCGGCGTTGAATCGACCGAGCGCGGGTTCGCAAGCGCCTTGTTTTCGCTCATGAGCGCCGCGGACGTCACCTCCGCGATCATCAGTCCCGATTTCAGACCGGGATCGGGCGTTAAAAACGCCGGCAGTCCGAAGGAAAGCGCAGGATCCACAAGCAATGCAATGCGCCGTTGGGCGATACAGCCGATTTCCGAAATCGCGATGGCGGCGAGGTCTGCGACAAGGGCCACGGGCTCTGCATGGAAGTTGCCGCCGGAGACGATGTCACCGTCGCTCAACACGAGAGGGTTGTCCGTTGCGGCGTTCGCCTCCACTTCAAGCGTTCGCCCCACATGACGCAACTGGTCGATGCATGCGCCGATGACCTGCGGCGCACAGCGCAGACAGTAAGGGTCCTGCACCCTGTCACACTCGGTCCGGTGACTTTCGACAATCGCCGACCCGTCAAGAAGCGCAGAAAGACGCGCGGCGCTCTCGATCTGCCCGCGATGACCGCGCAAGCGGTGAATTTCATCCGTAAACGGCTTGACCGATCCCATGGCGGCGTCGAGCGACAACGCCGTCGTTGTGAGCGACGCCACCGCAAGACGCCACGCGTTGAAAAGCCCCGCAAGCGCAAGCGCCGTTGAAACCTGCGTGCCGTTCAATAGCGCGAGCCCTTCCTTCGCTTCAAGCGCGATAGGCGAAAGGCCCGCCTTCTGCAGCGCCGCGCCGGACGCCATCCGCTCGCCTTTGAAAAACGCGTCCCCTTCGCCGATCAGGGTCGCGGACATATGTGCAAGCGGCGCCAGATCGCCGGACGCCCCGACAGATCCTTTTTCCGGGATGACCGGAATGACGCCCGCATCAACGAGGTTTTGCAGCCCTTTGACGACCTCGGCGCGAACCCCGGAGGCGCCGCGCCCGAGAGAGAGGCATTTGAGCGCGATGACCAGGCGAACAATAGTCTCCGGCAAGGGATCGCCGAAGCCGGCGCTATGGGAGCGCACGAGATTGCGTTGCAGATCGGTCAGATGATCGTCATCGATCCGAACCGAGGCGAGCTTGCCGAAGCCGGTATTAACGCCGTAAATCGCTTCATCGCCTTTGATCCGCTCACGAAGCGCTTTTGCTCCCTGATCGACCAGACCATATGTTGCATCGTCGAGCCTGAAACCCGTCGATTGACGAAAGATAATTTCCAAGGCGCCGAGAGGCGCTGCGCCGGGCGTCAGCGTGACAGTCATAAGCTGCTTCCTGGTGAAATCGATTTAAGCAAGGGCGCGGCGCCGACTTCGTAAGAAAGCTCCGCCGGATGGGCGACGCCCCAGACAGCCAGTTCCGCGCGGGCGCCGGGCGCAATGACGCCATAGTCGTTTTCAATCCCAAGCGCCTTTGCTGCGTTTCGCGTGACGCCGGCCAGCGCTTCTTCCGGCGTCAGACGAAACAACGTGCAGGCCATATTCATCACCGTAAGGATCGATGAGATCGGAGAGGAACCGGGATTGCAGTCGGTGGCGATGGCGATGGGAACGCCATGGCGCCGCAAAGCGCCAACCGGCGGCAGTTTTTCTTCCTTCAGCGTATAAAACGCGCCGGGCAACAAAACCGCCGCCGCGCCGGATTTCGCAAATATCGGCACATCCTCTTCCGCAAGATACTCAAGGTGATCCGCGGAAAGGCCACCATATCGCGCGACCAGAAGCGCGCCCTTCTGGTCGGTCAGTTGCTCGGCGTGCAGTTTCACCGGAATGGACAACGCTTTTGCGGCTTTAAACACGCGCTCGATCTGATCGGGCGAAAACGCAATACTCTCACAGAACCCGTCAACCGCATCAACGAGCCCTTCGTCATGGGCGCGCTCCAGCCCCGCGATCACGATTTCGTCCAAATAGGCGTCGGCGCGCCCGGCATATTCCGGCGGGACGGCGTGGGCGGCAAGCCATGTGGTCTTTACGGTTATCGGTCTTAGTTCGGCAATCCTGCGGGCGACGCGCAGCATCCGGATTTCGTGATCGATGGTCAGACCGTATCCGGACTTAATTTCAATAACCCGTACACCTTCACGCATAAGAGCATCAACGCGCTTCAGAGCGGCGGCGAGTAATTCTTCGTCGCTCGCGCTTCGGGTTTCTGCGACAGTGGAAACAATGCCGCCGCCCTGCCGGGCGATTTCTTCGTAGCTTGCACCGTTGAGACGCATTTCAAATTCGCGCGCGCGATTGCCGCCGTAGACAATATGTGTATGACAGTCGATCAACGCCGGCGTCACCAGGCGACCTTCAAGACCGACTACTTCAATATCCGTATACTGATGTGGAAGATCGGCGCGCTTACCGCGCCACGCGACCCGCCCGCTTTCGACGACGACCGCCCCGTCGTCGATCAGGCCGTAAGGCGTTGTCCCCTCCACCATCGTGGCGAGGGCGCAGTGATCATATCGGATCGATTGCGTCATGGCCTTGATTAATGGCGCCAAATAAATATTATGTCCATACATAATTATGTGTGACTTTGTATGACCATGATCGCGGCAAAACAGGCGCTGACACCGGATGGCTGGCGCAAGGACGTCGTCGTTGACATCGGCGACGACGGCCGGATTTCGTCAATCGATGCGCGCAGCTGCGACGCCGACCACACGGTCGGCGTCCTCCTGCCGGCGCTTTCAAACCTGCACAGCCACAGTTTCCAGCGCGCCATGGCGGGGCTCGCCGAACGGCGCGGCCCCAACGCCCATGACGACTTCTGGACATGGCGCAAGGTCATGTATCGCTTTCTGGAAGTTCTTTCGCCCGACGACATCGGCGACATTGCAGCGCTCGTTCAGATGGAGATGCTTGAGGCGGGCTACGCTGCACAAGCCGAGTTTCATTATGTCCACCATGGACAAAACGGCGCGCATTACGCGCAAATCGACGAAACCGCACAACGCCACATCGAGGCGGCGAAGCTGACCGGCATCGGCTACACGCACCTTCCCGTTCTTTATATGCAAGGCGGTCTGGACGGGCGGGCGCTGGAGGGAGGACAGCGTCGTTTTGGCTGCAGCCTCGATGACTTCAGCGCGCTTTATGACGCAAACAAATTATCGCTGATTGGCGCGCCTGACGACTATCGGCTGGGCGTCGCGCCGCATTCGCTCCGCGCGGTAACGAAAGCCGGCCTTGAAGCGTCAGCCGATTTCGCGCCGGACGGTCCGATCCATATTCATGCTGCGGAACAATTAGGTGAAGTGCGGGACGTGCAGGAGGCGCTCGGCGCCCGTCCGGTCCGGTGGCTTCTGGATAACCTGCCTGTGGACAATCGCTGGTGTCTCATCCACGCGACCCATCTTGACGAGGCGGAGGTTGACGATTTCGCCGCCTCGAAAGCGGTCGCCGGCCTTTGCCCGATCACCGAAGCCAATCTGGGCGACGGGATCTTCAATGCCTCACGGTTCATGGAGGCCGACGGCGCAATCGGCGTGGGGTCGGACTCGAATGTGAAGATCGCCCTTAGCGAAGAGTTACGCATGCTGGAGGTTTCGCAACGCTTGCGTGATAAACGCCGCGTCGTTCTAACGAGCGAGAAGACGCCCTCCAACGGGCGTCTCCTTTACGAAAAAGCAGCGCTTGGCGGCGCGCAGGCGCTTGGGCGAGACAGCGGCGCTATAAAAGTTGGCGCCTTTGCAGATCTTGTCGCGCTTGACGACGAGCATATCGCCATCGCCGGGCTCGAAGACGATTTCATTCTCGATAGCTGGATTTTTGTGTGTACGGACGATTTAGTGAGCGATGTCTGGTCGGCCGGCCGCCATGTGGTGAGGCAAGGACGCCATATCGCTCATGACGCCATCACGGAAACATATAAAAAAACGATCAAACGTTTGAGGCAGGATTTGTGACAATCGCCTCGCACATCGCCATAAGAGAATCATTGCAAAAGCGCATTCAGGCGGGTGAATGGGCGCTTGGCGACCGCATTCCCGACGAAATCGATCTGTCAGCGGAATATGGCTGCGCGCGCACGACCGTCAACCGCGCCTTGAGGGCGCTCGCCGAAGACGGGCTTGTTATCCGCAAGCGCAAGGGCGGCACGCGCGTCAATCCGTTTCCGGTCCGTCAGGCGAAACTCGAAATCCCGGTCCTGCGTGAACAGATCGAAGCCACCGGCGCGTCTTATCGCCACCAGATCATCGCGCAAAAGCAAAAATGTCCGCCAGCGGCCGTGCGGACACGGCTCAGATTAAACCCCGGCGACAAGGCTCTTTATCTGGAAACGCTACATCTCGCCGATGACCGTCCTTTCGCGTTTGAAGTGCGCTGGGTGAACACCGGCGCCGTTCCGGAAATTTTAGAGGCGCCGCTGAACAAAATCAGCGCAAACGAATGGCTCGTTAAAACAGCGCCGTTTTCAAGCGGCGATGTTCTGTTTACGGCGGCGAACGCCAATCGGCAGATATCGAGCGCGCTTGAAGCCAGCGAAGGCGCCGCCGTTTTCGTCATTGATCGGACGACATGGCTCGGCGATGAATTTATCACCACCATGAAGCTCTACTATCGCGAAGGGTATCAGCTTTATTCAAAACTCTGACGCCCGTGCAGCCGTCAGCCGTAACGCGCTTCGGCGTCTTCCTTGCTGATATAGCGCGCCATATGTGTATCTGACCGCAATGGCGCATCATCGACTTCAACGCGAATGCCCGGAATGGCTTTTCCGCCGAGGTTTTCCACATTGATGTTCAGGAGAAAGACCGGCTCATCTTCAGCCGTAAACCAGTGCAGATTGGCGCGGTCGGACGAAATCGACGACCAGTCTCCAGCCGTCTGCATCCGGTCCATAACCGGGCGCACCAGAACGCCGCCATCGAGATCGCCGAGACGATTAAACTGGCGTATACGGACCTTCCCTGACAGAACGAGCGTCGCCGTTGTCATGTTTTTATGCACATGGGGCGGTATGCCGTGACCGGCGCCGATGCCGACCAGCTTGGCCTTGATGATTTTGCCATCGCGCTCCCAGCCAACACCGATATCAACGGGACGGGAGGAACGGCCCTTCGGCCCGAAGTCAAAGTCTTTCGTCAAGGCGCTGAAATCGATCGCCTCCAGCAGCGCCTGACGGGCCGCAGCGTCAAACCCGGTTGCAAGCGCCATATCGATTTGGCTGTGCCATTCGATATTGCCGAATGTCTCGATGGCGAGACAACGGCAAATGCGTGCAAGGTTCGCGCTGAGCGCGGGCCAGCCTGCGCCCGAGGGCGCCGTCGCGGCTTCGGCGTGGGCCGTCGCGCGCAAAACCGCTGCGGCGCCCACGAGGGCGAGGCTTTTTGCGATTGCACTGCGTCGTGTATGTTTCATCGTACGCGCCCGTGGATTCTGTCAGATCTTGCGCAAAAGAATGCCTCGGTTGAGGCTTCCACGTCATTGCCGTTTTCAGCAACGCCAGCGATGCAATTCCGGAAACACGGCGAGGCCAGAACCATTGCGCCCTTTTTGCTCGATGCTCTAAAACCGCGCCTGCAGTTCAACCGACGCCACACGCCCGACATTCGGATAGCCGAGACGTGTTTCATAAAGTTGGTCCGTCAGATTTCTGACGGCGGCCATAAGGCGAAGATCCGCGCCGGCTTTGTGAAAGTCATAAGACAGCGCGAGGTCCAGCGTCGCGTAGTCGCCAATTGTCGCAAAAGGCGGGACGGCGCCGCCTCGGCAGCCTCCGTCCCGCGTCTCGCATCGCGCAAACCTGTTCGACAGAATGTCCGAGACATATTTAGCTGTAAGCGAGCCGCCCAAGCGCCCGTATTCATGGTGAAGGTGCAGTTCGGCGACGGTTTCAGGCTGGTCCTGCCAGATCGTCCCGACAGGGTCAGGGCGGTCCAGAAACTGCGTCACGCCGACTTTGAAACCGCCGCTTCCAAAACCACGGGGGCGCCAGTCGCCCTCAAGGGCTGCTTCTATTCCTGTACGGATAGTATCTCTATTTTCAAACAGGGCGATCACCACGCCGTCATTTTCCACATAGTCGACAGCGCTGGCTTCATTTTTCGTATCGATGAGGAAGAAGTTCAAAGACGGCCGGACCGGCGCATCGCCCCGTCGGGCGAAGCCCAACTCCACCTTGCGGCGCTCTTCGCCTTTCAGCGTTGCGCCCGGAATCGCAGCGATATCATCCCGCGCATCCTGGGTCGAATAGGCAAGACGTCCATTGGCCGCCCAGCCCGCGCCCAGGTCGACCGCAAAGCCCGCAGAGGCGAAGACAGCCGCAGGAAGGTCCACGTCGCTGACGGGCGCAGGGCTCGTCGGCTGCCGACCGGAAGCGAAGTAATCGATTCCCGTAATGATGCGCGTTTGGTCGAGACGGCCAGCCGCATCAATTGTCAAACGATCGTTCAAGAGAGATTTTTCGATCTGCAAGAATGCACCGATCACCCGCTCTTCCCGTTCAAAGCCTTCATAGCTTAACTGCCCGGTCGGCGTGCGCCAGTAGACATAGTCGAGGCCGCCCCGGATTGAGAGGCCCTCGCGCCGAAAGCTGTGCCGAAACGCGCCGTTGATTATCTCATTCTTGTTGGGGAAGACCCGCACCCGCGCGCTGTCAAATCGCTCCTGAATGAGATCGCCGTCCGTTTGCGTAAAGGCGAATGTCAGTTCACTGAGATGATCCTGCGTCCAGGTCATCGCGGCTTGCGCAGAAACCATGTTGACCCGCAGCGGATCAAAGCGTCGCTTCAGGAAAAACCGCCGGTCTTGCAGGTCTTGGCTGGCGCGCTGAAAACCAAAGGTCGCATCGGCGTGCATGGCCTTCAGGTCAAGGGCGAACCTGTCGGTAAAGATCCCCGCCTTGACCATCACGCTCGCATGGTTGCGATGGAGGTTAAAACCGTCCGGACCATCGGATGTAAGATACTCGCCCGCGCCAGAGAGATAAAACCCGCGTCCGTCGTCGCCTACAAACTCCGCGCCGCCCATGCCGCTCAGACGCGCTCCGCCATATTCTTCGGCGCGTGCGCGCAAATGGAGTTCAGGCTTTTTTGCGTGGCGCGTGCGGATCGCAATAAAGCCGTTATTGGCGGCGCCAGACGCGCGCGACACGCCAACCAGCGGCGACAGGGTAAGCGCCGTCGATGTGCGCACAATATCGATGGCCTCAACTGCGATGAGAGGCGTGAGTTCTAAAACGCGCGAGGCCAAAAAGTCGGGCAGATAAGCGCCGTCGACCATATAAACGTGGTTTTCATCGCCGCGCACAACGATTTTAGTCGGCACTTTGAGGCCGCTTTCGACAAAGTAGGCGCCCGTCGTCGTCGCGAGGATTTCGAAGACCGACGCGCCTGGCAGGCGCTCGATATCCGCGGCCATAATTGTCTCAACCGCTGTCGCAGTGCTCCCCGGGAGCGCAAGGTCCGTTTCCCCCGCCCGTCCATGGACGATGACAGTGTCTGTAACCGCCGCCGACGCAAGGGTTTCCGCCGCCGCGTGCGACATTTGGAGATCGAACAAACGCCATCCAAGAAGGAGCCACACCGCGCCCCGTTTCAAATACGTCAAGATCACTCGCTCCCGATAAGGTCCAGCCATCGGGAGCAACTCGACATCATGATGAACTGAATACCCGACGCGCGGGCGGACCGTGGTCTATGGCTGGGGCAGCGTCAGTGTCGAAATCGGCAACGCGGCTGTTGCCGATTTTGCAAGAGACAGGAAGCGCGCGGTCAGAAAACGTCGACGGCGGCGGGACAGATTTCGGAGCGCTGCACCCAATTGAGCCGAATGCCACATTGCGATCGCAGGGGCGCAACATCATAAGGGCGCTATCGCAACCTGGGGTAGGACAATTTCTTTTTTGACAATGCCACTCGTGCGGAAAACGAACCAATGAAGAAAGGCATCGACCTCCGGGACATCGCCTTGCTGGCGCGGCTTGCGGAGACGGGCAGCCTCGCATCGGCCGCGCGCGCGCTCGATATTCCGGCCTCCGTCGCAAGCCGTCGCCTCGCCGCGCTGGAGCATGCGGTCGGCCAAAGACTGGCCGAGCGGACGACACGCAGCACGAAAGTCACCGCCGAGGGACTGTCGCTTGCCAAGGCCGCGCGACGCATCCTGGATGACTGGGACGGCGCTGTCGGCGTTCTCGCGCCCGAAAAAGGCGCACTCGCAGGCACGTTAAAAATCAGCGCGCCTCATATGTTCGGGCGGGCGGTGTTGGCGCCGGCGCTCAGCGCTTTTACACGGCGACACCCGCTCGTCCATCTCGATATCCGGTTCAGCGATGTTCGCCTCGATCTCGATGCGGAAGACCTCGACATCGTGGTGCGGATCGCCCAACCGGTCGGTAATGAAGGCGCCGTTCATGAACTATCCAAAAACCGCAAAGTGGTGGTCGCCTCGCCCGAGTATATTGAACGCGCCGGCGCGCCGACCCATCCGTCAGACCTGCGCAATCACGACTGCCTTGTCCCGGCCGGACGCGCCGATTGGGCGTTTGAACAGGACGGTCGCCGGGAAACGGTAACCGTCAGTGGACCTATCATCGTCAATGACGGCGCCTTCATTCGCGACGCCGCCGTGCACGGCGTCGGTTTCGCCCTTAAGTCGTGGTTCGACGTGGCGGATCTTGTGCGTCAGGGCGCGCTTAAAACCGTGCTCGATGATTTCAGAGCCTCTCCCGATCAGGGCGTATGGGCGATCCTGCGGCACGGACGGGAGGATGCGCCCGAAGCGCTTGCATTTCTCGACTTCCTTCAGGAAGCGATGACCGTGGCGCGCCAATAGCCGCCGCCCGCCTCGCTGGCGCGGCGAGAAAGGCAGCGCGTCAGCGGGTCCACTTTTATATCGCACGCGCGCAGGAGCGTCCTTATTCCTCAAGCGCATAGGCGATCACATGCCCCCTTCGCCGTCTCGCTCATTTGGATCCGCTTATCTACTCCTTTGAGAGAGTTATCATGATCCGATGAGAATTCGACGCCAACACAAGAGCGCGCGAAACTGAATATGAGCGTGATGAGGTCTGTCAAAAAATCGGCAAGACTTTTGCGCTTTGGTTTTATCTTTGTCGCTCGCGCAAATTCACCTTATCAAAAAATGTCCGTGAAGAAATACGTTTCATTCAGTGACCAACGACGCATTATCGCGCATCAGACCGATGTTTCATCATGTGCAGCCGGCGGCGACGAGATTCAGAAGCGCTACAAGCCCATTTGTTTATAAAACCTGTAGCGCAGGAAAAGCGGGAAGCCAGCTCCTTTCAGAAAGGACGCAAAGGTCGCTTCTACAGCCAGCTTCCCAGCCCATTCATTTACGAAAGACCAGCGGCTTGCTTTTTGCGCCGGCTGGAGAGGCCAAGGCCGGCAAGGCCGGCGCCCATGAGGAAGATCGCAGGCGGCAGCGGGACTTCTTCAACGGTGATCGTCGCGAAAATAAAGCTCGCGGGATCGGTGACAAAGTCGATATCGCCGCCAAGCACCGTGCCGTTTGCAAGGGTCAGCCCGAGAAAGTCTGAAAGGCTGGTCGCACGCCCGATAACGCCGCCTTCGGCGGCGCCGTCGGTGGCCGTGCGCCCCTGAACGAACGCAGCACCGCCCGTTGCCGACGCGTTGTTGACTTCCGTACCGGCGTCATAGGCGAACTCGCCCGTGATGTTGAATGTCTGCGGGCCAAGAAAGTTCCCGGCGGCGTCGAAAAGCGCAAAGCCGGTCGGATCATCGAGCCCAACGAAAGTGTCGTTAGACGGAATAATCATGGCGGCGAAAAACGCGAAGCGGTTTGCCACCGCATCGAGATCGACGATGAAACTTGCAGACTCGCCGGGCTCAAGCGGTCCCGGCGCGCCTATGGATGTACCGAGCGCAACGCCGCCCACCGAATCCGCCTGCTGTGCGAGACGTTCTTCGCGAATATCGACAAGCGACGGATCGTTGAACGTGCCGAGTTCAGCGAGATTTTCAATACCGGCGCTTGCGGTGGAGCCGACGTCGAACAAATCGACCGAACCGTTGTGGAACCCGAAGTAAAGCGGCGTCAGCGCAAGGCCGTTGCCCGGGTTAGTGACGGTGACGCGCACTTGCGTCGCCGATGCGGTGGATGCGCCAGCAATGGTGGCGATGGCCGCGAGCGAAGCCGCAGCAAAACCTGTTACCCGACGAAACATTCTGTTTCCCTCTTAAGATAAAGCGTCCGGCGAAGCGAAACGCTCTGGATTATGAGCAATACTGAACAATGCGCGCGGCGCCTTCTGACATCGACCGCGCGAATGGCTCAAACCAAAGATGCAGGGGAGCGTCGCCACCCCGCGGAGGGAATGAACGCGCAAGGCGACGTCGATTGCAAATCACATCGCAATATTCGTCATCACATTTTTTTTATTTTGGTAAACGCCTGGCGCGCATGCCTTTACTTATAAAGGTTTCACACAATGACAAGCGTTACGTTGACTTTTTTTAACATTGGAACAAACGCCCTGCAAAAAGACACGACATGAGAAAACGCGTCATGACATGCATCTCATAAAATAATCTCCCGGCGCACAATGGAGGCCGGCCTGCATTGTGCTTCATCGTTACGCGGCGCTGCTCTGGTCGCCGAACACAGGGGGGGCGGGCAGACGACTGGGGTTTCGCCTCTATATCACCGCGGAAAAGATGGCCCGCCAGGCAACCAGCATCACAGCGACGAAGGCGAGCACAACGGCGAACAGCGAGTAATGCAGCTTCCGCCAAACGCCCCAGCCGCTTTTCAGCCAAGCCGGCGCAATGCCCGCAACCGCAAGGATGGCGACGCCGAAAACCGCAAGCGCGATCATGCGAAACGCGACCACCACAGGCGGTGGAAAAGTGCTGAGCGCCGCCCCGGCCGACATCAGCGCCTTGGCGACGAGCGCCGCGCCGCCTGCGAGCACAAACACCGATATGGCGGCGACGAACGCAAGAACGCCAAGCATTTTGCCGGACGGCGTGTGTTCTGCGGGCCGGCCGGCGCGGCGCCAGGCGCCCGCCAGCGTCGTCAGGGACAAAAGCAACGCCGCGCCAAGACCGGCGTTCAGCATCGTCACATTCGTAAAAAGGCCCGCCCGCTCATGAGACTGCGATCCCATCGTGTAATGGGTGACGCGCCCGCGCGCGTCACGGCCAAAGACGATGCGCCCGCCGCCCGGCTGTTCGAAAGTATCCGCAACGCCCTCAAGCGGCGTGAGTTTTCTCCCCCGCCCCTTGCCGCCGCCAAGAAAAAGACTTCCATCTTTTCCCTCAGTAACGGACGACATCGAATTCGTGCTGAAGAGCTTTGTGAATGTCGAGAAGGAACGACGGTTTGTAAGATATTTGCCGACATATTCGCTCACGTCGATGTCGCGCGGCGTCGGCGTCGTCATATCGGCGACGCCCCTTGCCGCCGCGACATGCTCCACCACAAGGTCCGGCAGCGCGTAGACCAGCGAGCGGCCATCCCTGATGTTCTGCGAAACAAAAACGCCGAAATCGAGTTCGGGAACGAGCTGCATATAGGTCAAAAACGCTGACGTCGCGCCGCCATGCCCGAAAACGGCCTGCCCTTTGTGCGTTTTCGTCATAAAGCCATGAGCGAAATCACCCACCTCAACGCGATCGGTGAAATTACGTGTAAAGATTTTTTCAGCTGTTGCGTCACTGTAAAGACGAACGCCATTGTGCTCGCCGCGTCCCAGAAGAACGAGCATCCACTGCGCCATGTCGGCGCCCGTAGACGCAATGCCGCCAGCCGGCGCATAGGGGCCAAGCTGCATGTATTTTTCTTCCTTGCCGCCCCCCTTATAGCCGACCGCGGTGCGCGCGCGGAGATCGGCCGGCGCGTTGGCGGGGCCCTTTATGGTCGTTGCGCTCATGGCGAGCGGCGTCAGGATTTCTTCCTGAATGAATTTTTCATAAGGCACGCCGGCGACATCCTCGACGATCTTCGCCGCAAGCGCAGAACCCCAGTTGGAATAGGACGTGCGCGCGCCCGGCGGAAAAACCCGCGCCGGCATGTCAGCTTTAAGCGCGTCTGTCAGAGAGACGCCGTCTTCGTCATCGTAGCTGAAGACTTTAAATGACTCTTCGAAACCGGCCCGGTGCGCCATAAGGTCGTTCAAGGTGACGGGCGCATCGAACGCATCCGGAATTTCCATCCCCTGCAGATACTGATTAACATCCGCATCAAGATCAATGAAGCCGCGCTCAGCAAGCATCATCACCGCCGTCCAGGTGAAGGTTTTCGATACGGAGCCGATGCGGAAAAGCGTTTCGTGACCGCTCACTGGCGTTTTTTCGTCGAGGTCTGCGAAACCATAGCCTTTGGCGAACACAAGTTTACCGCCCGAAACGACGGAAACCGTGACGCCCGGTATCTTGCCGTTGTGCATAAAACTCGCGACGATCCCGTCGATGAACGCTTCCAGCACGGCCTCGTCGCGGGTCGGCTCAAACGCCGCCAATTCAACGGTTTCAACCGGCGTTGTCGGCGATGGGTCCGGCGCCTGCGCATGGGCGCTGGCGGCGCCTGCCAATACGATCACAAAGACGAACAACGAAAAAAAACGCGGCATGACCCCTCCAATCCTTCGCGCGCCGCAAGAGAAAACACGGCGACGGTCAGCATATCCGCTTTAACCCAAAAAATGTAGACGCCAATGTTTAGGATCGGAAATTCATCAGGCTAATAAGCTCGGCGGCCTTTTGAATTTCCGATCCTCACAACCACGGGTAATCTGTGCGGTTACGCCCTGTTATCAACTTGGCCGCGCACGGAGCGCCGCCCAAGCGCCGTGATGCGGTAGGGCCCGCCATTTGCCGATGCAATCAACCCGCGCCGGCGCATACGCTGGAAGACAGCCAGTGTGCAATCGGCAAGCGACCAGCCTTCACGCGTGGCGCAGTTGATGTCGATAATTTTTCCGCGGTCGTCTTTTTCAACGAGGATCGCCCCGCCGCGTGCGAGGACATGGAGCGTGCGCTGCTCCGCTTTGGAAATGTTCATGGAGTTGGTTAGTCCGAGAGATATGCAAAACCGGACGCACTTCGCCCTCAAAGAGCGACGCCTTTTTCAAGGCGGCTGCGCCATTCAAAGCCGGTTAGCGGGCGACAATCTCTGACATAAATCTCTCGGTTGGAACGCAGACCGGAGTAACTCGGTCTCGCTTCGGCACTATGAAGGATGCTGCACGCCGAAACAAGAAAAATACGCCGTCACGCGGCGGCGGCTTTTTCGACTTTGTGGGCCGGCTCGTCGAGACCCGCCTTCCAGTAAGAGGAGATGTAGCGGCGCGCCTTATCGACTTTCAGCTCCTTCTGAAAGTAGGCGCGCAAATCGGCGACGGAGGTGAACTCGCCGGCGACGAAAACGCTTGTCCGTTCATCGGGCTTCGCGGCTGATCGCATGGCTTCAATCAATTCCGTACCCGGCGCATCGGGGTCTGGTTTGACGATCCAGTTGATCGACGCGCCAGCGGGCAGGCGCACCGGCTGGCGGTCGTCGTCGCTCAGAATTTCAACAAACGCATCTACCTGAACGCCATCCGGCAAGGTTTCCAGCCCGGCGGCGAGCGCGGGAAACCCGGTCATATCGGCGCCGGCCAACACACGTGTAACGTTCTCGGTGATGAGTTTTGGCGATCCGCAGCGCGAGATAACGATGGCGTCGCCTGCGGCCGTTGCTTGCGCCCACGGACCGACCCGCCCAAGATCGCCGTGCGTAACGATATCGACATCGATTTCGCCTTGCTCAGGGCGCGCATGGCGGATGGTGTAGGTGCGCATGATCGACTTGAAGTCGCCTGCTTCGATCATGGCTTCAAAGTCCGAGGAAGCTTCATCGCGCGCCGGCACGACCAGCTTTAAATGGCCGCCAGCGCAATCCGGCGCAAAGTCTTTAATCAGATCGCTCGCAAGTGTTACGCGCACCATATGCGGCGTGACATTGGCGACCGATCTGACTTCGGCCGGCCCGAAACGGCCGCCCATAAGAAGCTGGCGAAGACGTGCGAACATGGCGCGGACAACCTCATACTGTTAAGGCGATTATGACATGTCCAGTTGCTCTTGAGAAGCATTTTCAATAAATTTCGCCAAAAGGCATGACTATCTCCGCCGGCGCCCGCCAGCCTCGCTCAGCAGCCCCACCCTCGCCCAGCCGGACATCGCGCAAGCGGTTTCGTCGATCCCTGTTTGCAATGCCGTTTCATTCATGGCAGGACGAAGTTGCGAATGATTTGCAAATCCGCGCTGTGAAAAACACGCAACGCTCGATTCTGGGGTTCACATGACCAACCGCAATCGCCGTCAAGTCTCCCTCGGGTTGGCGAGCGCCTTTGGCTTTGCAGCAAGCGGTGCGGGATGCTCGCCGCCAAAAAGCGAGGCGCTGACCATCTGGGGGCCGCCGGCGGGACCCTCGATCACCCTCGTCCACGCCATCGAAAGCGACCTTCTCGGCGCGGTCGGCGATGCGATCCAGTTCAAAGCCTGGCGCAACCCGCACGAATTGCGCGCGGGGCTCACCTCCGGGACCATCGATCTGTTCATCGCGCCGACCCAGACCGCGGCCAATCTTTATAATCGCGGGCTTGGGGTACGGCTCGTCAATGTCATGACCAATGGGCTCCTCTATGTCGTCTCAGCCGACCCGTCGATTTCCACGATTGCGGATTTAAAGGGTAAGAAAGCCTCCGTGCCGTTTCGCAACGACACGCCGGATATCGTCTTCAAGCGTCTTTTGTCTCTCAACGGACTGTCTCTCGAAACCGATTTGTCGGTTGAGTTCACCGGCACGCCCATCGAAGCGGTCCAGCTCCTGACGGCGGGCCGGATCGACGCGGCGGTGGTTCCCGAGCCGGCGGCGAGCGCCGCGATCCTGCGCGCCGGCGTGGCCGGCAAGACCGTCTCGCGGGTGATCGACATTCAAAAAGCCTGGGCGGACGCAACAGACGCATCCGCAAGCCTGCCGCAAGCGGGGCTCGGCGTCACCGAGGCTTTTTTGACCGCCAACGGGCCGGCCATCGACGCCTTGCAAAACGCTCTTGAAAAGGCCGTTGCATCGGTCAACGCCGACCCCGCCACAGCGGCCAATGATGCGGCGGCGGTGCTCAGCATGCCCTGGCCGGTGTTGGAAAAATCGATCCCCTTTTCCAATCTGGTTGCAACGCCGGCGCGGGACGCAAGACCTGCGCTTGAAGCCATGTTCACCGTCATCGCCGAGGCGGATGCAGACGCTATTGGCGGCAACCTTCCCGATACGGATTTTTACCTCTGATGCGCGCGGTCGCTGACGCATTCCTGTCCCGGCTCGGACGCATCGGCGTTTTTTTGTGGTCCGGATGGGCGGGCCTTGCGGGTTTTGCGCTCATCGCTGCACTGTGGCAGGCAGGCCATGAGCGCTATGGCGACTTTATTTTGCCTGCGCCGCTGGCGACGCTGGGCGCCATGGCCGACTTGCTGCGCGAGCCGGCGACATGGGAGATGGCGGCCGCGACCGCCGCGCGGGCGCTGCAAGGGTTTGTGATCGGCGGGCTTGTCGGCGCGGGCGCAGGCCTTATCGCAGGCTATTCTTTCTCGGCGATGCGCATCGCACGGCCGATCCTCACCGTGATGCTAGGGGTTCCCCCCATCGCATGGATCGTGCTCGCCATGATCTGGTTCGGCTCAACGGACGGCACCGTCGTGGTCACGGTCGTCATCGCGATCTTCCCGCTCGTTTTTGTCGGCGCCGCGGAAGGCGTCATGACACGCGACAAAAAACTCGACGAGATGGCGCGCGCGTTCGGCGCATCGGCGCACGAGCGGCTGACGACGCTCGCGCTCCGGCAAATGTCGGCGCATCTCTTTCCCGCTCTCGGTCTTGCACTCGGCACAGCATTCAAGGTCGCGGTGATGGCGGAGCTCCTCGCCAATATAGACGGCGTCGGGGGGGCGCTGGCGACAGCGCGCGCCAATCTCGATATCGCCGAAGCGCTTGCCTGGGTCATGATCGCAGTCGCGGCGCTGATCGCCGCGGAATACGGTCTCGTCCACCCGGTGAGGTCCGAGTTCGAACGCTGGCGCGACGCGGAGCGTCCATGGGGCGTCAAAAGATGAGCGCGCCGCTGACCGACCGCGAAATGTCCGTCCTGCGTGCGACGAGCCTTTTTGCACAGCTCGGCGAGCGTGAGTTTAAGCTCATCATCGGCGATCCGCGCGCCGTCTCTCACGGGCGCGGGGAAACACTTTTTTATCAGGACGATCCGGCGACGGCGTTTTTTGTGGTTCTTGAAGGGTGGGTGTCGCTGTCGCGCGACCAAAGCGACGGTACACGGACGGTCATCAAGACCGTCGGACCGGGGGAGTCCTTCGCGGAGGCCATGCTGTCGCCTCAGGCGCTTTATCCGGTGAGTGCGGAAGCGGCGTCCGATGTCAAAGTCGTCGCGTTCGAGACAGCGCGTTTTCGGCAGCTGATTGAGACGACGCCCGAACTCAGCCTTTCAATCATCTCAGCGACGTTCCAGCAACTACGCCTCCTCGTCGATCAGATTGAGCATCTGAAAAGCTGGTCCATTGAACGCTCTCTGGCGGAAATCCTTCTGCAGATGGCCAAACAGGACACCGGCGCCTGCGACTTCAAGCTACCCATGGATCAACAGCTGATCGCCGCGCGCCTGTCCGTCACAGCGTCGACCCTGTCGCGCACGTTCAAGAAACTTGAAAAAATCGGCGTCACCGCCAATCGCGGGCATGTCGTGATTAAAGACGTCGCGGCCCTCGCAGCCTATGTCCGCGGCGACGGCGCGACGCATTTCCAACCATAGCGCTGCATCAATCTGACGCGGCGAATTTCCCGCCGACTTGCTTTCGAGCAAGTCGCCGCCGCGCCCCGGCGCTACGCTGCGAGTAACTCTTACTCGCAGCGATTTCCCTCACTCCGGAGGGGTAAAGGGGGCTTTATGACCGATCGCACAACACCATCCGAAAAATGTTCCGCTAACGTATTTTCCAACAAAGCAGACGCCGTGAAGCGCCGTGCTGTTTCGCGGTTCCGGCTTGCCGGAACCACGGCGATGCTGGCCGCGCTGATGGGCGGCGCGGGCGGCGCATGGGCGCAATCGGCGACGCCGGCCTCCACAATCGAAGTCGACGTCATCGTGGTCGAGGGGCGCCGTCTTACGCAGGAAGAGATTTCCCGCGACAAGGTCGAGGCCATCCCCGGCGGCACGGGTCTCATCGTCAATGCGGACCTTGAGGGCAGAGCCAACCTGACGCTGTCCGACGCTCTGGCAACCGCGCCCGGCGTTATCGTTCAGAACTTCTTCGGCGGCAACGACCAGCCGCGCGTACAGGTGCGAGGATCCGGCCTGCAGCAAAACCCGGTTGAGCGCGGCATCGTTGTTCTGCAGAACGGCCTGCCCATCAACCGCGCCGACGGCTCCTACATTGTCGGCTTCACCGATCCACGTCAGGCGGTCGCGACCGAGATCTACCGCGGCTACACGGCGAACCGCCTTGGGGCGACGGTGCTCGGCGGCGCGATCAACTATATCTCCCCGACGGGCTCGGCCAACCCGGGCGGCGAAATCGGCGTTGAGGGCGGCAGCTTTGAGACCATCAATGCGACCGGGCGCGTCGGCCTCGCCGGCGAGGGCGTCGACGGGCTTTTGCAGGTCAGTTACGGCCAGCGCGACGGGTATCGCGTTTACAACAGCTCAGAGCGCGTGAGCATCGACGGCAATATCGGTTTCAACCTGAGTGATGAGATCAGCACACGGATATTCGTCGGTTATACGGATTTAAGCTTCGATATCGCCGGGCCCTTACCGAAAAGCGTTCTTGAAACCGATCCGCGCAACGTCCACCCCGGGCCGACATTCGTTCCCGGCATGCCGCCTTCGCTCCAGTTCCCCGGGCCTAATGTCCTGCGCGACCTGCCAGGCCGCGACGCAGATCAAATCCGCATCGGCCAGCGCACGACCGGCGATTTCGGCGCCCATGTAGTCGATTTCGCATTAGGCTACACGTATACGGATGATACGTTCACTTTCCCTGTGTCGGCCGGCGTGCGCGAGACCGACGGCGGCGACGTAAACGCCGTTCTTCGATATGCCTACGATCCGAACGAAGGAACAGCGCTCCCGCTGTTCGAGGCGACCGCCAATTACGTGTTCGGCTCGGCCGACCGCAGGAACTTCACCAACATCGGCGGGGAAAAAGGCCCGCAGTTTGGCGCCAACGACCTTGAAGCGTCGACCCTTTCTTTTTCGGCAACCCTCAATCTGCCGCTGGGCGATTATCTCATGCTTTCGCCCGCAATCGCTTATGCGCGCGCAACCCGCGACAATGAAGACGTTTTCGGCGCGCCGACACGCCCGACAATCTCGTTCAGCCCTGTCAACCAAACAGCGCGCTTGCCCGACGGCGCGGTTCCTTTTGTCGATACGAGCTATGAGCGCGACTATGACGGGTTCAGCCCGAGCCTTGCGCTTTCCTATCGCCCGGCGAGCGACCATCTTCTCTTCGCCGCCGTCAGCCGCAGCTTCGAGCCGCCCACTCATGACGACCTGTTGGCGACCGTCGGCGGCACGCCTTTCAGCAGCGCTGGACGCCCGCAACCGCCAAACCCCACCTTCCCCGCCGCGGCGTTCGCAACGCCGGATCTCGACGCGCAAACAGCGACAACCGTTGAGGGCGGATGGCGCGGACGCGGCGGCGTCCTCACCTGGGACGCGGTTGTCTATTACGCCTGGGTTGAAGACGAACTTCTCAGCCTGCGTGACACCTCCGGCGCACAGCTCGCCGCGGTGAACGCCAACAAGACCCGCCATTTCGGCGTTGAGGTAGGCGCAAGCGCCGCTCTCACCGACAGTTTATCGATGCGCGTTGCCTATACCTATCAGGACTTTGCGTTTCGCGACGATCCCGTGAGGGGCGACAACAAGATCGCCGGCGCGCCGCCGCACACGCTCAACGCTATGGCGGGATATGACCTCACCGACGCCTTCCGGGTGCAGACGGAAGTGCAATGGTCGCCCGAAGAAACGCCGGTCGATAACTTAAACACGCTTTTCAACGATCCTTATGTTGTCGTCGATCTGCGCGCCGCCTACGATTTCGGGGACGTTGTCACCGTCTACGGCGACATTCGAAACCTGTTCGATGAGAACTACGCAGGCTCGACGCTGATCGTTGACCGGGTGCGTCAGGACCAATCGGCCTTCCTGCCGGGTGAAGGGCGCGCGTTTTACGGCGGCGTGAAGGTGCGCTTTTGAAGTTCCGACAGGAGAGAAAACGACGCAACCCACGACGAAAAGCCAGGCCCCGACCGACCGCGCGAGCGCACGCCCGGCGGCGCCCAAGCTCGCGCGCACGGGGCCGGCGCTCGCTCTCCGCGACGTGAAACACGCCTATTTCGGCAGAACCGTTATTGAAGGAGTTTCGCTTGAGGTAAGCGCCGGCGAGATCGTTGCTCTTGTCGGGCCGTCCGGATGCGGAAAAAGTACGCTTGCTCACATCGCGGCAGGCATTCTCGACCCGACCGCCGGCCATATCGAGCGGGGTTATAATCGTCACGGCATGGTTTTTCAGGAAGTGCGGCTCCTGCCATGGGCGACGGCGCGCGCAAACATCGCCTATCCGCTGCGGTTTCTCGATCTTACCAAGCAACAGCGGCGCGACCGCATCGCGGCGGCGGCCGAGCGCGCCTCTCTTTCAAACCAAGACCTCGAAAAATATCCGTCAGAGCTTTCCGGCGGCATGAAGCAGCGGGTCGCAATCGCCCGGGCTGTCGCCGTTGCACCCGATTTCGTTTATCTCGATGAGCCTTTCACGGCGCTCGACGCGGCGTTACGAAGACGGATGCAGGATCTCGTGATCGATGCTGCCCGGTCGTTTCGCTTCGGCGCCCTTTTCATTTCCCATGATCTTGTCGAGGCGTTTCGCGTCGCGCACCGTGTCGCTGTGATGGACGCCGCCGGACGCGGTATCCTTGGTGAACGGACGATCCCGGGCGAACCGGGCGCGCGCGAGGACGCCGACCTCTTTGCACTCGTTTCGACATCTCTGAAAGAAGACCCGCTCTTCCGCCACGTCAACGATATCGACGAAAGGCGCACCCCATGACAGCGCCCGAGGCCGCACACGCCCAAATGCCGGCGCCTGCAATGAGGGTCCTTTCGTCCGAAGGGTTTCGCCTGTTTTTCCCGCTGGCCGCCATTCACGCCGCCTCATGGCCGATCATGTGGACGCTCATCTATCGGCTCGGGCTTCCTTTCGCAGGCGAGACACCGCCCGGATACTGGCACGCCAATGAGATGATCTTCGGGACCTTTGGGGCCGCGCTCATCGGTTTCATCACCACGGCGGCGCCGGAATGGACGGACACAAAACCGCTCCGCGCAAAAAGTCTCATCGCGCTTGCCGTCCTTTGGGGCGCGGCGCGGATCGCCGGGCTGACGGGCGTTTCAGGCCCGTTCTTCGTTCTGACATACGCTGATGTTGCGTGGCCGCTGCTGCTTTGCGTTTATATCGCCGGGCTATCATGGAAAAAGCGCACAAGCGCGCTCTTCGGTTTCGGGTTCTGGCTGTGTGCGCTCGCCGCCGCGAGTCTTTATATCCGTATACTGTTTGTTACCGGGCAAGCGGCAGAGGTTCAGACTGCGCTTCACATTGCAGGTCTGGCGATGCTTGGGCTGTTAGGGCTCGCGCTCGCGCGCATCACCGTGCCGGTCACCAATCTCATTCTCGACCCCAGCGAGGCGACGTCGCCCTTCCGCCCGCACCCCGGACGGCTGCATATCGCGCCCGGCCTCACCGCAATCGCAATGATCGCCGAGGTCATTGCGCTATCGCCACAAGTGCGCGCCTATCTTCTGATCGCTGCGGGCGCGGCCTTCATGGACCGCATCGCCGAAGCCTTTGTGGGCCGGCGCATATTCCGTGCTGAGCTGCTCGCCCTTGCCGGGTCGAGCCTCTTTGCGGGGCTGGGGCTGATGCTTGTGGGCGCAGCAAGGCTTGGCGCGCCTTTTGCCGAAACGCCGGTATGGCATCTCGCGCTCATGGGCGGTCTCGGGCTTGGCGTCCTTGCGGTTTTGTCGATTGCAGGGCTCAGGCATACGGGCCGTTCGCTCGGCCTGCCCCTTGGCGCGCGCATCGCACTCTTATGCGGAGCAGGCGCCACACTTGCGCGAGTGCTGCCCGAAATGGGCGCCGCGCCGTTTCCGCCGGGACCGCCCTATGCGGCGCCGGCGCTTTTATGGGCGGCGGCGTTTCTGTTGTGGTTTCGCGCCTATTGGCCGTTTCTTACATCGTCCGATGACGGATAAGCCCGCATAAACGAACGACCGGAAAGAACCGACCCGTGACACCACAACCGAGCCCCGGCGCAAAAGACCCCGTGAAGAGCAGCGCGTTCATCCTTTTCAGTTACGGGTTTCGCCCGTTTTTCCTGTTCGGGGCGCTCTATGCGGCGCTCTTGATCCTGATCTGGGTTCCCTGGTTTCTCGGCGCCATCAGTCTGCCGACGCAGTTTCCGCCGACGGCGTGGCACGCCCATGAATTATTGTTCGGCTATGTCGCTGCGGCGATTGCAGGTTTTCTTTTAACGGCGGTTGCGAACTGGACGAGCCGCCCGCCGGCTTCGGGACCTTTGCTCGCGGGGCTGTTCGCGCTTTGGATCGCGGGACGGATTTCGGTTGCGTTTTCCGGCGTCATCGGCCTCATTCCCGTTGCGCTCATATGCATCGCATTTCCCCTTTGTCTCGCCATCGTGGTCGGTCGCGAGATCATTGCGGGCGGCAACATGCGAAACCTCAAAATACTCGGTCTGTTGCTGGGGTTCGCCGCGGCGCAAGGGCTCTTCCACTGGGAGGTGCTGCACCATGGCCGGCTCGTTCTGGCCGACCGGCTCGCCATCGCCGCGGTGATCGTTCTCATCATGTTAATTGGGGGACGGATCATCCCAATTTTCACTGGCAACTGGCTGAAGGCGCACGGAGACGAAAAGATCCCGCCGCGTTTCAACCGGTTTGACACTGCCACAATGGGCGTCAGCGTCGCCGCCCTTGCAGCCTGGGCGGTTTCACAAGGGACGTTTCTAAAAGGTCTTGAAGGCGCGCTTCTTGCCGGTGCGGCGTTCATCAACCTTGCGCGTCAGGCGCGCTGGTGCCCGCATCGCATCGGAAAGGAACCTCTGGTGGCGATCCTCCACGGCGCGTATCTTTTTGTCCCGGTCGGTTTTGCGCTCGCGGCCATCGGTGTTTTCCTGGAGGATCGCAGCGCGACAGCAGCCGCGACCCACGCGTGGACGACCGGCGCCATCGCCGCTATGACGCTCGGGGTGATGACGCGGGCGAGCCTCGGTCATACAGGCCGCGCCCTCACCGCATCGCCCGCCACGGTGTTCATTTATGCAGCGGTTCTTCTCGCCGCCGCGGCGCGCATCCTTGCGGCCTTACAGCCGCAATGGACCATGACGCTGATGCCGCTCGCCGGCGTTTCCTGGATCGCGGCGTTCGGCGGCTTCGCGGCGGTTTATGGGCCCAAGCTGCTCAGGCCGCGCCTGCCGAAAGATTAGGCCGCGATATACTGACCGCCATTGGCGCTGAGCACCGCGCCGGTGATGAAGCCCGCCTCGTCGCCGGCGAGAAACGCAACGCACCGGCCGATCTCTTCCGCCGTGCCAAGGCGCCCGACGGGCACTTGCGCGACGATGCTGTCGAGCACTTTTTCGTCGAGCTTGGCGACCATGTCCGTCTTGATGTAGCCCGGCGCCACTGCGTTGACCGTGACGCCCTTGCGTGCGCCTTCCTGCGCCAGCGCGCGGGTGAACCCGATCATGCCGGCCTTGGCGGCGGAATAATTCGTCTGTCCGATCTGGCCTTTTTGACCGTTGATCGAGGAAATATTCACGATACGGCCGAAACCGCGGTCGCGCATGCCGGGAAAGACCTGATGCGTCATGTTAAAAACGGAATCGAGATCAGCGCGAATGACATCGCCCCATTGCTCCGGCTTCATTTTATGGAAAAAGCCGTCGCGGGTGATGCCGGCGTTGTTGACGAGAATGTCCGTCGGGCCTTGCACCTTTTCTACTTCCGCAACACCGCCCTTGCAGGCTTCATAGTCGCCAACATCCCATTTAAAAACGCTGATGCCGGTTTCGTCTTTAAACGCCGCCGCCGCTTCGTCATTGCCGGCGTAGGTGGCGGCGACATCGCATCCCTCAGCCTTCAAGGCGCGCGCAATGGCTGCGCCAATGCCGCGGGTGCCGCCGGTGACAATCGCTTTCTTTCCCATCGGTTTTCTCCCTATCGGCCCGGCTGAGCGCAGCCGGGCGGCAGTTTTTATGTCAACAATGTACTCATACTAAAACACACACGAAACGGACGACTATCCGGTCGGATACTTAAGGTTCGCGTTTAACGTTCGACACACATGGCGACGCCCATGCCGCCGCCGATGCACAAGGTGGCAAGCCCTTTGGATTTGCCGGCGCGTTTCATCTCGTAAAGCAGCGTCGTCAAGATCCGCGCGCCCGAGGCGCCGATGGGATGACCGAGCGCGATGGCGCCGCCATTGACGTTGACTTTATCCGGGTCCCAATCAAGTTCCTTGCTGACGGCGAGCGCCTGCGCCGCAAAGGCTTCGTTGGCCTCAATAAGATCGACCTCGCCGAGCGACCAGCCGGCTTTTTCGAGCGCAAGACGCGAGGCCGGCGCCGGGCCGATGCCCATAATGGCGGGATCGACACCGCAATGGGCCCAGGAAGCGATGCGCGCCAGCGGTTCAACGCCGCGCTGTTGCGCCTCATTGGCCGACATGACGATGACCGCCGCGCCGCCGTCATTGATGCCCGATGCATTCGCCGCCGTCACCGTGCCGCCATCGCGCACAAAAGCGGGGCGCAGCCCCGAAACGCCGTCAATCGTCGCGCCTTCACGGATATATTCATCGGTCTCGAAAACCGTTTCGCCCTTGCGGGTTTTGATGACGACCGGCGTGATCTCGTCTTTGAATTTGCCGGCGCTACGCGCTTCTTCTGCCTTGTTCTGGCTGGCGACCGCAAACGCGTCCTGATCCTCGCGGGAAATCTGGTATTTCTGCGCGAGGTTCTCGGCCGTCTGGCCCATGTGATAATCGTTGAAGGCGTCCCAAAGCCCGTCCTTGATCATCGTATCGATGAAGGTCGCCGGGCCCATCTTGACGCCGTTGCGCATCCCGCCGGCATGCAGCGACGCCGACATGTTTTCGTGTCCGCCGGCGGCGACGATTTTTGCATCGCCGAGACGCACCGCCTGCGCCGCCATGGCGACGGCGCGCAAACCCGATCCGCACACCTGGTTGATCGTCATGGCGGGCCGCTCCTGCGGCACGCCCGCGCCCATGGAGGCCTGACGCGCGGTGTTCTGCCCCTGGCCGGCCTGCAGCACATGGCCCATCACGGTTTCGTCGACGTCCGCGGGCGCAACATTCGCGCGCTCCAACGCGCTTTTGAGCGCCGTTTCGCCCAATGTCGCCGCCGGAACCGTCGCAAGGCCGCCGCCGAACGCGCCAATGCCCGTCCGCGCCGCCGATACAATAACCGCTTCGTTCATGATTTCTCCTGTTGTCGATCGGACGCGCCAAACCGCTGGCGTCGCATATTCTGTTAACCAACCACCTTATGGCCCCAATGGGAAGCGATAGGCGCTTGATGTTGCTATGCAGCAACGGTTTACGCCGCCGCGCGTAGTGATTTTTAATTTTCATGCTATAGCAAGATTAGCAAGCGCAAAAATTGATGCGTCGCAATATAAAGCCGGCCGCAATTGGTACATTGCCCGCCGCCGACAATTTGGGAGAAACGCCCATGACAGACACACCACCGTCAACGGGTAAGAAAAAGAAATCAGCCGATGACGCTATTGTCATCAAAAAATACGCCAACCGGCGTCTCTACAACACCGCCACCAGCTCTTATGTGACCCTCGACTACCTGTCTGAAATGGTCAAAAATGGAGACAACTTTGTTGTTTTTGACGCAAAGTCTGGCGAAGACATTACTCGCTCAGTCCTTACACAGATTATATTTGAAGAAGAGAGCAAGGGCCGGAACCTCTTGCCCATCGAGTTCCTTCGCCAACTGATAAAGTTTTATGGCGACAGTCTCGAGAACTTCCTGCCGTCCTATCTTGAGATGAGCATGGACGCTTTCTCATCGAACCAGGAAAAGATCCGTGCACGCATGCGCGACACGTTCGGCGCAGCGCCGGGATACGCCATGTTCGAAGAAAGCGTGCGCAAGAATATGGATATGTTTCAGCAGGCGATGCAGATGTTCTCACCGCTTGGCGCAGGCTATGGGCCCGGCGCGCAAGGCGGCGCGAGCGAGAACGGTGCGGCCGAACCCGCGCCTGCTCCGAGCGAGGACATCGATGCGCTTAAGTCGCAATTGGCCGCGCTGCAAAAACAGCTCGACAATCTGGAAAAGAAAAGCGGCTAGACACTGTAAAGAATAGCACTGCTCTTCGCCTTTATTTGGCAGCGCCGGGCGCGATGTGAAGCCCGACGCCAGCCTTAAGGGCTCGGCGGGCGGCGTTATCTCTCAGATCTCTGTACGTTGATGATGCAGCGGCGGATCATTCGGCGCGCCGTCGGGGAGCCAATCGGGCGCTGTTTCCGGCTTGCCGAGCAAAAACCCTTGCAGATAATCGACGCCGAGGCCCTTGAGCAGCATGGCGTCGGCTTCATTATCGACCCATTCAGCGACCGTCTGCATGCCAAAATTCCGGGCGAGATCAAGCAGTGTGCGCACGAAAAGCTGATTTTCCCGCGATGACGCAACGCCGGTCACAAACGATCCGTCGATCTTCAGGATATCGATGTCGAGCGCCTTCAGGTTACGGAAAGAGGTGTAGCCCGCGCCGAAATCGTCGATGGCGAAAGAGCAGCCGAGCTTTTTAATGGCGGACACAAACTCGATAGACGCGTCAATCGCGTCGATCACCTGGGTTTCCGTCAACTCGACAGTGATGCGCTTTGCCAGCGCTGACTTCGCTCTGAGATGACCGATATAGCTTTCCGCCCAGACGAAATCCTTCACCGTCTCCATGGAGATGTTCACATTAAGGTGAATGTCGGGGCAAACCGCCAGCGTATTCGTCGCCAACTCAAGGACCCGCCGGTCGAGCAGGTGTACGAGCCCAAGACGTTCAGCAGCGGGAATAAATTCCGGCGCCGGGATTTCCTGCCCGTCTTCGCCGCTCATGCGAATGAGGCATTCGAATTTGCGCGGCACGTCCGTGATATCGGCGGCGATGGGCTGAAACGCAAGGCGAATGCGCCGCTCATTGAGCGCCGTCAGGATCACGTCGGACATATGCGTGTTACGACGACGCATACTGACGGTGTCGGTCTTTTCGGAAAATGTCGCCCAGCTTGAAGGCCCGAGGCGGCGCGCCTCGTCGAGCGCGGCTTCGGCGTGCGCCATGGCCATGTTGGAGCCGCCGGTTTCTTCGGGAAGCGCCACAGCGCCCAGGCATACCGACGCAGCAATCCCGCCGCCGCCGGACTCGATCACTTTTTCGCGCACGGCGTTCAAAAGCTGCACGCATGTCTCGCGCAACTCCTGCGGATTGCAGTCGGCGATCACGATGCCGAATTTGGTGCCGGCGACGCGGCCGATGGAGTCCGTAGGACCGAGCACATTGGAAAGACGTTTCGCAATATCGACAATTACGGTGTCCGCCGTGTCGAAACCGAAATTCGCGTTGACGGCGCCGAGATCGTCAATGCCGGCGAGTACATAGGCGCCCGTGCGGCCTTCTTCGATAAGGTTGTCGATAGCCTGCTCAAGGCGACGGCGCAGGGCCGGGCGATTGTAAAGGCCTGTTAACTCATCTTTCGTGGCGAGCCATGAAAGGCGCTCTTCACGCTTTTTCTCGCTCTCGATTGAACGAATGACGCTGATTAACCGTTTCTGTGCGCCCGCGCCAATCCAGCCGCCGCGCTCTTCGACCCAGTGGCCGCCGCCATTTTCATGCGCCAGTTTGTATTGGCAGACATAGCTCTGCGCCTCGCCGGCAAAGGCAGCGCGCCGGTCCAGATTGTCAGCGTTCAATACCCGTTCTAGCAACTCATCCGGCGTCGAGACCGCGCTCGCATCGCCGACATTGAGGATGCGCGCGGCGGCGGACGCATCCGACCACCGCAGCTTTCCTGTCGAGGGGTCAAACTCAAACATGGTTTGCACGGCTGGCTCGCCGCGGTCGCTCGCCTCATCGCCCGCAACCGCGACCACGCCCTCTCGCCGCGGCGCGGCGGCGCTCAGGTTCGCAAGAGATTCTTTAGGAAACGCATTTGCGTTGTCGTTCATTACGCCCACTCGCCGTTTTTCACAAAGAACCTTACCGGACGAGCCGTAAATAAATTTTGAAATTTCAACAAGGGAATGTCGGCGCCGATCTTGCTGTGTATGTCCCTATGAAAGGAATTGTTAACCTTCCAGCGATCCAGACGCCCGGCGTAAACGCTGGCGCAGGATCTTCCCGGGCCCGCAGTCGCGCCCGCACACGCAGCACAAGCCGCAACGTCGTGACGATACAGGCGCGAGCGCTTACGCCGCGGCATATAAGCAGCGATGATCGCCTGAAAAACGCCGCAGCCGCACGCGCGCGGCGCGCTTATGGCGATGCACAGGCAACCGGCGCGCGCGCTGGCGGCGCTGTCGTTTTGGACATGCTCGCCTGACAGACCAAACGCCGCCGACACTGGCGGTGTTCGTCAGCATCCGACGGAAAACCGGCCGATGCAAGGCGGCGCGCAAAATGCACCGCCCGCCGTTTCAAATCAGGACTGATTTATTTTGCAAGACCGTCGGCGACCGCAAGATCGCGCCGCGCCGTCACGGTCGTGACGATAAATCCGGCCATGAAATCCAGAAACGTCATCGCCATGAAGATGAAAAAGACGGAATTGCCGAAGCCTTTGACGATGATGAACAGGAGCAGGGCAACCACGAAAACCACAACCGACAGGGCGTGGTTCATAATCGACTCCGAGCCGGTCTTGGTCGAGCGCAAGAGCTCGATGAACAAAAGCCCCATGCTTGCGACCAGAAAGAGGTCGCCCCAGGTCACCTTCCATTTGTCGCCCGACACCATGGGCAGCTCGATAAAAACCACCTCATACCATGGAAGACCGCCCATATTCGCTGCGCCCGTCAGCGAAAGGACCGCGAACACCACCAGGCTGATCGCCAGAAGCGGAAACATTTGATACATGACCAGCTTACTCCCTTTGCCCGCGCCGCCCCCCAAAAGCCCAGCGGCGTTTACTCTATCCTATCACAGTCCTGCGCGACGCGAACCTCTTTGGTTGGGGTTTTCTCGGTAATGACGCCCGGCGGCCGGGCCCGCGCCAGAAGCCAGGAAACGCCCAGAATGTCCCGTATTGCGACGGCGAAACGCCCGATATTGTTATATTTCGAGACGCCGTGACGGCGCGCACGATGCCCGACCGGGCAAAAAACGACGCTAGCGCCCGCGCGCGCCATGAGGGCGGGCAAATAACGGTGCATATGATCGAAATAGGGCAGCGCCAGAAAAGTTTCGCGATCGAAAACCTTGAGCCCGCAGCCCGTATCGGCCGCGCCGTCGCGCAATATGCGACGCCTGACCCCATTTGCCATTCGCGAGGCCCATTGTTTCGAAGCCGGATCGTTGCGTTCGCGCCGCTCTCCTGCGGCCATGCGCACGGCATCCGGCGCGTTTTCGAGAGCCGCCAGCAGAGCGGGAATATCCGCCGGATCGTTCTGGCCATCGCCGTCGATCATCGCCACCAACGGCGCCCGGGCCGCCACAACGCCGGTATGGATCGCGCGGCTCTGACCAGCGTTTGCGCCATGGGCGAGAATGCGCAGCTGCGGCGCGTCCTGTTGCGCCGCGGAAAGCTCTTCGAAGGTTGCATCCGTGGAGCAATCGTCGACCACGATGATCTCATGATCGAGCCCCGTCAGGGCGGCGGCGATTTCCGCAACCAGCGCGCGCGCGCCGCCCGCCTCATTGAACATCGGCGCGACGACAGAAAGCTCTGGAATAGACGTAGACGGCAGACTTGTCATGGAGCGCTTTAAGCACTTTTAAGAGTGCAGTGCGAGGCGTATGGGGTCTCCATGAGCGCGGCGGCGGGCGTCAGCGCGCTGCGGCGCCGTCAAGGGCGTAGCCGGCGGAGCGCACGGTGCGGATCGGGTCCCCCTGCTTGTGCTTGTTAAGCGCCTTGCGCAAGCGCCCGATATGAACGTCGACGGTGCGCACCTCAACGAACACATCCGACCCCCAGACGGCGTTGAGAAGCTGCTCGCGCGAGAAGACCCGGCCAGGATGCTGGATGAGATGATCGAGGAGGCGAAACTCCGTCGGGCCGAGATGGATCTCTTTGCCTTCGCGCATCACGCGATGCGAGACGCGATCGACCTCAATGTCACCGAAGATGACAGTGTCGTCGGCAAGGCCGGGGCGGATGCGGCGCAGGACGGCTCGGAGCCGCGCGATCAACTCCGCCGTAGAGAACGGCTTCGTCAGGTAATCGTCAGCCCCGGTCTCAAGGCCGCGAATGCGGTCAGCCTCTTCCGAGCGGGCCGTCAGCATAATGATTGGAATGTTTCTTGTTTCCGGCTTTGCGCGCAACTGGCGGCAAACTTCGATGCCGGAAATCTTCGGCAGCATCCAGTCGAGCACGATCACGTCCGGCGCACTTTCGTCGATCCGCATCAGGGCTTCCTCGCCATCGCCCGCCAGCGTCACGTCGAATTTCTCCTTACCGATATTATACTCAAGCAAGGTCGCCAGAGATTCGTCATCTTCAACGATTAGGATTTTTGTGTTGGCCATGTTCACGCTCTTAAAATCTTGCGCGCCGGGTTAAGGGCGTATGGACAAAACGGCGACGCCCGCTTGCGCGCACCGGCTGCGGGCCTTTCAATACCGACAGCGGCGCGATGGTCAATGATTTTCAGTAAGTTGTACGCTGGCGCGTGCCGAGGTTTGCCGAAATCCCCCTAAAAATGGCGGTTTTCAAAGGCAATGTCTTTGAGGCGCCGGGATTGCCCCCGCAACTTCGCCCGCCCGAAAACGTCACATTTCTGTCATCATAGGATAGTCAGCAGGCGGCTTTTTTAAAGACCGGCGCTCCGCGGCGTCACCACGGTGGTCGGCGTTTCGTCGCCCGTCGGACGGCGCTCCATGAGCGGCTCTCCGGTCACGACGAAATGAATAGCCTCGGCGATATTGGTGGCGTGATCGCCCACCCGCTCGAAATTCTTCGCGATAAAGCCGAGATGCGTACACGCATTAACACTGCCGCGATCATCCATCATCGCCAGAAGGATTTCCTGAAAGACGGAGTTGTAAAGCTCGTCGACTTCATCGTCCGCGCCCCATACCGCCCAGGCGGCTTTCACGTCGCGGGACGTGTAGGCGTCCAAAATATCCGAGAACTGACGAAGACAGGCGCGGCCGATGCGCGCAACGCCGGTAATCGGGCCGGGATTGGGCTCGCGCGCAACGACGAGGGTGCGCTTGGCGATGTTTTTCGCCAGATCGCCGACCCGCTCCAGCTCGCCGGACAGTTTCATGATGGTGACGATTTCACGCAAAACCGCTTCGTCGTAGGGGCCTTGCGCCAACAGCGCCATGGCCTGGATTTCGATGTCCCGGTCGAAATCATCGACCCGCAAATCGCTATCGATCAGGCGTTCTGCGGCGGCGATATCGCGCCGTTCGAACGCCGACAGCGCGCCAGAGAGCTGGCTTTCCACCAGCGCCGCCATGCGCGACAATTCCGTATCGAGGACGCCCACCGCTGCCAGCGGATTTTCTTTTCTCATCGACGCCATAAGGCCGTTCCGTAGTCCTATCTGATACGCCGCCCCGCAAAATCGTGACATTTTGCGGTCGCCAGCGTCTCTTGTTCGCCATAAAACACCGGGGCGCGCGCATCGCGCGGTCGTCCCGAATTGTTTTCAAACCGCGTTTTGAGCGGTGAAAGACACTCTGATTGCCCGATTTATGTGACGTTTTCTTGTTACCGGCAAAATTTCTGGCGCAAAATGTACGCCCCTTTTTCAGAGAGCGCAATAGTTGCGCATAGCCTCTCGGGAAATGGGGGTTATTTCGCTCTCAAAAAGTAACAATTAAACGCCGAACCGCCTGCGAGTCGGCTTTCGATCTGAAACCCGCCTTTGTGGCGGTTGACGATATGTTTGACGATGGCAAGGCCCAGCCCTGTGCCGCCGGTCTTGCGGCTCTGCTGGATCGAGACACGGTAAAACCGCTCGGTTAGGCGCGGCAGGTCCGCACGCTCGATGCCGGGCCCGAAATCGCGCACCTGGACATAGACGAGATCGTCAACGCTGACGCCGATGCGCGCCGCCGTCTGCGCCGCGCTGTCGCCAGCCCGGTGGCCCTGATCGCCCTCGCCGGAAATGGTCGGCGCCGCGCCGCGGCCAATGCGCAGTTTGATCATCGCCGGGTCGCCGCCATATTTGACGGCGTTGTCGAGAAGGTTCTGCACCGCCTGAAAAAGCTCGTCCCGCTCGCCCATGATCGACGTGGAACGATCCGTCTCCCGAATAAAGTCGGCGATGGCGCCCGCCTGATCGAACAGGGGCGCAAGGCTCTCGAACACATCTTCGGCGATGTCGGCGAGATCGACGGCCTCATTGGGCGGCACATGTTCGTTCAGTTCGATCCGCGACAGGGACATGAGGTCGGAGACCAGCCGCTGCATGCGTTCGGCCTGCGATTGCATGATCGACAAAAACCGCTCCGTCGCCTTCTCATCGGTTTTAGCAGGGCCGCGCAGCGTTTCGATAAATCCGAGAACGGACGATAAGGGTGTGCGCAACTCATGCGACGCGCTGGCGATAAAGTCGGCGCGCATCTGTTCTAGCCGGCGCTCGCTGGTCAGATCGCGGATGAAGACGAGCACCCGATCTTCCTTGCCGACCCCGCTGTCGAGCGTCGCCACAAACGCGCGGCATGATCGCTCAATCGAGCCCGTCAGGGTGAAATCCACCGTGACGCTTTCCCGGGTCTCGTGAATTTTCTCCGCCGCCTCGAAGACCGCCGGCGCGCGCAGAACCGCAGCGAAATGGCGCCCCTCCGACGGGGTCGATCCGACGAACTCCTGCGCGGCGGCGTTTGCGAGTTCGACAATGCCATCCGCATCGAGAATAAACAGCGGCTCCGGCAAGGCAACCGCGACGCCGCGCGCCATACGCAGGGTGGAAAGCTCCGCTTCCTGGGCGTTGAGTTCCGTCTCGACGATCCGCTGGATCGGCTCTGCCCAGACGCGGCCCGACGAAAAACGATAGCGCAGGGCGAGCGCCGCCAGAAACGCCGCCCATGCCCCCAAAACATAAGTCGGCTTGACGACGCCCGACAAAAGCGCGCCGACGCCAACCCCGCCGCTAATGCCGACAGCCCACAAAAAGTCGCGCGTGCGCACGCGCGCTGCAGTTTTTCGGATAAGCGAAGCGAGGTTCTGTTGCATGGGCGCGAGTAATTAAATCACTGGCGCGCCAATGCAAGCCGCCATCAGGGCCGCGGTCACTTCGCCTTTTCCGCCGCAATCCACGCGTCGATGTGCTTTTCAAGCACCGACAGGGGCACGCCGCCGTTTTCCAAGAGCGCATCATGGAAAAGGCGCAGGTCGAAATCAGCGCCCAATGCGCCCGCCGCCCGCGTGCGCAGTTCCTGTATCTTTAACTCGCCCATCTTATAGGCAAGCGCCTGACCGGGATTGGCTATATAGCGGTTTACTTCCGCCTCGATATTGTGGAGCGACAGCGCTGTGTTCTCGGCCATATAGTCCATGGCTTCTTGCTTCGACCAGCCTTTCGCGTGAAGGCCGGTATCGACAACGAGCCGACAGGCGCGCCACATCTCATAAGAGAGCCGCCCGAAATCGGAATAAGGGTCCTGGTAAAAGCCGGCGTCAAGCCCAAGGCTTTCCGCATAAAGCCCCCATCCTTCCGTAAACGCCGTAAATCCGCCGTAGCGACGAAAGGCCGGCATGTCGAGTTCCTGCGCCAGCGCAATCTGAAAATGGTGGCCAGGCACAGCCTCATGCAGCGACAGGGCTTCAAGCTCAAACAAGGGACGCTGATCGAGAAGAGACGTGTTGATGCGATAAACGCCGGCGCGGCTGCCATCGCCCGCCGGACGCTCGTAATAGGCCGTCGTCGTACCCTCGGCGATATCGGCCGGCACGGGCTTGACGGTGTAGGGCATGCGCGGAAAACGCGTGAAAAGAAGCGGCAGGACGCCGTCGGCGCGCTTGGAGATGAGCGCGGTTTTCGCTTCCAGCTCCTCCGGCGTTTTTGCATAAAATTGCGGATCGGTGCGCAAAAACGCCTGAAACGCCGCGAGATCGCCGTCGAAATCCGCTCTTTCGATCACGTCCATCATCTCGGCGCGAATGCGCGCGACTTCGGACAGCCCGAGTTTATGGATCTCATCGGGCGTTTTGTCCGTCGTCGTAAAATGGCGGGCGAGCATGGCGTAATAAGCCTCGCCATCGGGAAATCCGGACGCGCCGACGTCTTCGCGGCAGGCGGGCGCATAGTCCTCGGCGTAAAAATCCGCATACGCCGCTAGAGCGGGCAGAACCTTCCCGGCGATAGCCTTTTCGCCCGCTTTTTTAATCCGGCGCCAGTCGCGCGCCGATATGCTTGCGGGCTTTTTCGCAAAGGGTTTTGCAAAAACGCTCGCCGACACGTCATCGACCACATGGAAGCGGATCGCATCCTCAACGCCGCCCATGGGCGCGCAAGGCTGCGACCACCCCGCCGCGGCGCCCACGCGCAGGGTCTCTTCCGCTTCGCTCAGAAAGGCCGGGGCCGCCTCAAGGCGCGCCACATAGCTTTCATAGTCGGCCTTGGTGAAAAACGGTGCGCGGTCGGCAAGGCCCGTCAGCTCCGTATGCGGACCGCGGCGGTTGCTCATGAGAAGATATTTACCGCCAAACGCGGCCGCTTCCGCCTGATGCTCCAGTGTCAGGAGAAGGAGATCGTAATTAATCTTGTCGGAACCGGAGAGGGCGTCCGCGTCAATGGCTTTCAGCTGTTCGAGAAAGTCGCCGGTTTTCTGCTCGCGCGCGTCGAACGCGGCGAGCGAGCGGCCGCCAAGGTGCGCATCATGGTCGCGCACGCCGAGCGACGTCGCAAACACCGGATATTGTTCAAGCGTCCACGCCCAATGGGCGTCTATGACGTCCTGCAACGCAGCGGCAACGTCCGGCGTTTGCGCATGAGCGCCCGCGCCCATAACCGCCAGAAGGGCCGCACCGGCGCCGGACAGGAGTTTCCGCAAGGTCCGCATCGACTTCCTCCTAAAAAAGGGCGCCCCAAGAAAAACGGCGCCGCTCTGGTATCGTCAAAAGGGCGCCCGACCCTTCAGGCGCGGCGCACCCGCAGCATTTCGAAAACAACGCCGGCGCTCGCGCCCGCGCCCATCTGCAACGCAACGCCAAGCGCGTCGCGCGCGCCGCCGATGATGCCGACGCCGCCCGGGAGGACCACATTTTCGATCAGGTAAATCATAAGCCCCACCGCCGCCGCGCCGGCGACCGGATAAGCAATCGGCGCAAGCGGCGTCAAAACGCGCTTCACCAGCATCGCGACGAAAAACCCGACGCCGAGCGCAATCGCCAGCATCGCGCCATAAGCCCAAAAGCCTGTGAGATTAGCGATCAGCGTCTGGAACTGCTGCGCGGGCGTGTAGGTTGCGCCAAACGCCGCCTGCTTGGCGATCACCTGCTGGGTGGAAAACGCGGTCGCCAGGAGATAGGCGACAGCAACCGCCCCCAAAAAAGCGCCGGCGTTTCGAACTTGGCTCATCACCCTGCCCCGGTTTTCATTACTTACGGATCACGTCAGCGTTTTTTGCACAAAAGCGCCGTTGACGTCGAGGCGCCTTTCAGCGACCAACACATGGTAGTGTTTTCAGCCAGTATCGCCCCTCAACAACGTGCGAGGCTTTTCATGCCCAGACAATTACGCTCCCTTTTCTTCGCCGGCGCCGTCGTCGCCATCGCCGCCGCCTGCTCGCAAGGCGGCGAAACAAGCGCCCAAACGCCTGCGGGCCCTGCTGGCGAAGACGCCATGAACGCGGCGGAACGTCTCGCGCCCGGCGGCGGGGGCGGCGACGCCGCAATGCAAAAAACGCAAGCCGAACCGGCGCCCGAGGGCGCGCTCGCCCTCAACGTCGAAACGGTTGCAGAAAATCTCCTCGTCCCCTGGGCCATCGCGTTCCTGCCGTCGGGCGAGATCCTCGTCACCGAACAGGAAGGGCGGCTGCGCATCATCGAAGACGGCGTCCTGCGCGCGGCGCCCATCGACGGCGTTCCCGCCGTTCACGCCGAGCGGCAGGCTGGCCTCTATGACGTTCTTCCCCATCCGGATTATGCGACCAACAAAGTGCTTTACCTCGCCTATGCGGCGGGCGACGCAAAATCGAACGCAACCCGGGTTGCGCGCGCTACATTCGACGGCAGTGCGCTGAACGATCTCGACGTCATCTTCGAGGCGATCCCGCTTAAAGACACCAGCCACCATTTCGGCGGGCGGCTCGCCTGGGGGCCGGACGGTCATCTCTTCCTCACCGTCGGCGAAGGCTCGCGCTACAAAGAAAAAGCGCAGGATTTCAAAACGAGCTTCGGCGCGGTCATTCGCATCAACGAAGACGGCACGCTCCCTGACGACAATCCCGACTTCGGGCCCGACGCCGCTCCCGGCCTTTACACGAAGGGCCACCGCAATCCGCAAGGGCTCGCCTGGGACGCCGCGCGCGGCGTTTTATGGTCCCATGAGCACGGCCCGCGCGGCGGCGACGAACTCAACATCATCGTGCCGGGCGCCAATTACGGCTGGCCGGCGGCTTCCTTTGGCATCGACTACAGCGGCGCGCTGATTACGCCGTTCACGGAATTTGAAGGCGCAAAAGCGCCGCTTAAATACTGGACGCCGTCCATCGCGCCATCGGGCCTTGCGGTTTACGACGGCGATCTCTTCGCGGACTGGAAGGGCGATCTGCTGGTCGGGGCCATGTCGCCCACCGCCGGACGCGCCCTCCACCGTGTCATCATCGAGAACGGCGTTCCCGCCGGCGAAGAGCGTTACCTGACAGACCTTGAACCGCGCATTCGCGATGTGCGCGTCGGCCCGGACGGTGCGATCTATATCGCCATGGAAGGCAGCAGCCGCGGCGACCCCGACGGCAAAATCCTGCGCGTCACGCCGCAGTAGTTTTTGAACGCGCAACGGCGGCCTTTGCGATCAGCGAAAGCCCGCCGGGTCACTTCCCGGCGCGTCAGTTCTCCATGGACAGGAGAATGGCGAAGCCAACCACCATAAAGAGCGCGAAGGGGAAAAACGCGCCGATGATCGCCGGCAACACGCCGAGCTTGCCGAGGGCGAGCGCCATATTCTCGATCACAAAGTAGCAAAACCCAAGCGCCGAGCCGGAAACCGCGCGCGCCAGAAGAACGCCCTGGCGATGGACGCCAAAGCCCGCAATGGCGCCGAGAAGCGGCATCACGAGGGTCGACATGGGTTTTGAAAAACGGCTGAGATAGGATGTCATGGCCGCGCGCGTGTCGGCGCGATCGTCACGCAGCTGCGCGATTTTCTGGGTCAGTTCCCCAAGCGACGTCTGGTCCGGCTCCAGCGTGAGCGCGAACAAAAACTCCGGATCGAGACTGTTGGTCCAGATCGCCTCCTGCAGAGACACTGCTTCAAGGCTGCCGGCGTCGAGAGCGCGCACGCCGTGCAACGTCCAGCCCCCCTCCTCATGGCGCGCGCGCAGCGCCACCACGACCCGGCGCACAAGACCGCCCTCGTCGAATTCCAGAATGGTCACGTCGTTCATGACCACCGCCTCGCCGAAACGTGCGGCGCTGGCCGCGTGAATAAACTCGCCGTCGAAATTGATACGAATGTCGGTTCGACCGTCGGACTCCGCCGGCAGGTCGACCGCGTAATCGTTCACCTGCCAGTAATCGAGCTTTTCCGACGCGCCGACTGTCACGGTTTCATGAAAGACGAAATGCGCGAGCGCCACGCAACCGCAAACGAAACCGAGCGGAAAGAGAACCTTGAGCACCGACATGCCCGCCGCCCGCATGATCGTGATCTCACTCGTGTGACTGAGCCCCGCAAGGGTCAGAACGATCCCGAGCAGCGCCGCAAAGGGGGTGAACTGACTAACGATTTCGGGCGCGCGCAGCGAGATGTATCGAACGATGGAGCCGAACCCGGCGCCCGACGCCGCCATGATGTCGGACGAGCGGTTCAGCAGATCGAGCATCTGCAAAATAACGACAAAGAAAAACAGAAGCCCGAAAAACCGCACCAGAAACTGACGGCCGATATAGATCGTAAAGACGCGCCGTGCGGGGTTCATTGAGCGGGACTTTGGTTGGCCGCGCGCAGGCGAACGGTTTCGGGTTTGGCGCGCGTGGCGCGGCTTGTGCGGGCTTTGTCAATAGAGCCGGTATAGAGGAATGCGCTAATGCCGGCGAAAGCGGCGAAAATCCCCCACATGGCGACATAAGGCGAAAACTCGCCGGAAGCGACAGCGCCTTGCGCCCATTCTTCCAGCAGCTCGTGGTAGACGATGAGGATCGCGACGCCGAGAACGGGCTTGAGGTTCGACGCGCGCCGGCGCCCCGTCACGCCCATGGCGATCGCCAGCACCGGCATGACGAGATAGGTGAGCGGGTGGATGATCCGCCAGTGAAACTCCGCAACATTGGCGGTCCGCTGCGCCAGGGTCTCGGCCGTCTGCGGGCCGCTCAACTCACGCCAGATTTCATCGATGGTCGCCTCGCGCTCATCATCGCCGCGTTTGCGAAAAACGCCGATGGCCGGCAGGTCGAGTTCAAGATCGAAGGTTTCGAAATTTAGCGTCTGAATGCGGTCGCTCAAGGGATCGACAATTACCTGGCGCCCATCGCGCAGCTTCAACAGCAACGTCGTGATATCCGGCGTCGTTGAAATCTCGCCGGAGCGGGCGGTGATCATGGTTTTGCCGCCATTGCGCGCGCGACGCTCCAGAAAAATCTCGTTCGCCGTGCGGGTTTCCTTGTTGATGGCGCCGAGACGGATCGTGACGTTCTCCGTGATCTGCACAAACTCGCCCGCGGGCACTTTGATGCCAAGCGCGCCCGACGTCACATTGAAACGGATCTGCTGATATTCATAGCGCGCGTAAGGCTGGATGTAGGACACCAGCAGAAAGTCGAACAGCATCAGAACGACGATCAGCATGTAGATGGGCCGCAACAGGCGCCCGAAGGAGGCGCCGGAGGAACTCAGCGCATCGAGCTCGCTCGACATGGACAAATTGCGAAAGGCGAGCATCACGCCGAGAAACGCGCCGAGCGGCAAAGCGAGCCCAAGATAATGCGGCAGGAGGTTCGCAAGCATCTGCCAGACGACATCCACCGGCCCCTGCTCGGCAAGCACGAAATCGAACAAGCGCAGCATCTGTTCAAGGAGGAGCAACATGCCAGCGACCCCGAGCGCGAGCAGCAAAGGCGTCGCAACGACCCGCAGAATATATCGGTCAATCAGGTTCAACGGCGATTTGTCCAGTCACGGGGCCCGAGGGGTCCCGGACGTAAACGACCGGGACCGAATAGACTTGTGTAGCGAATTCGCGAGCCCGCGCAAAGCGCGCCATGACGCGTGAGATGAGATTATCGTGATTTAACGCGCCGGCGCGTCGGCGGCGCGATCAACGCGCCTATCCCTTCGCGGCGTTCTCCTCGGTCCGCGAGGCCCAGGCATGATGGGCGGTGACGACGAACATCAGCGCATTTGTCAGCTGGGAAAGCCCCGCTTCAGCGACCAGCATGCCCGCGACCGCCGCCTCCGACGCATTGACGATCGGCGAGAGCGTGAGCGCAGCGCCGAGATAAACAATGTCCTGGTTGGGCAGGAACGGGATGCGGCTCAACACGAGCTGCAGCGCAATGAAGGTGAGCCACGCCATCATCGGCGCGCCTGGCAGGGCGGACGCATACATCGCCGCATGCAGCGCGATGATCATCACCTGCCGCGCGCCATGAACGCCAAGAAGGCGCGGCATCACCCCTTTCGGGAGCGCGATCAGTTTTTCACGGAAAGTCGCCACCGCAATCACAAGAACGCTCGCAACGATGAAGGCGAGTGCAAAGAGATAACTCGCCCCCGGAAACGCATCGAGCCCCGCCTTGAGGCCCCCGGTCGCCGCGAGCAGCATGATGAGAAGAACGGTCGCCGCATTCGACGTAAGCGCCGACAAGAGGTTGTTATCCTTCACCGCAACAATGATTTTCTTGTCGGAAAGGTTGAGCTTGCGGCGCGCCCATATGGTCAGGAAAGCTTCCCCAGAGTAACCCATCACCGCGAAATTATAGACGCGCTTGCGGATGAACACCGTAAAGTGGCGCATCAGCGGGATCGACCAGAGGATTTCGTAAATCGCCAGTTCCGACACCGGCAGCGCGAGAAACCGCAGCGCGAAGAAAAGATAAAACCAGGGCGTCTCCGGCAACGCGCCAAGAACCGCGCCCCAACCGACGCTGGAAAGCTTGAACCCAAGATAAAGCACAATGCCGGCGAGGACGGCGTATTGCGCCGCCTTTAGCGCAAACTGCACCTCCGGGCGTTCGCGCACCAGAAACCAGCGCCGCTGCACAGCGGGAAAGATCTTGTGGCGCACAGCTGCGACCAGCCGGCCGAAGAGGCCTTTGGGCGCGGGCCTATGCTCTGCGCCTTCGGTCATTATGCGCCGCCGCGCTTCGTATACGGCGTAAATCCGGCGATCGCCTCATAATAATGACCGACCAGTTCGGCGAGAACGGCGTCCCAGTCGAAATCAAGGCTGCGCATACGCGCCGCGGCGCCGAATGCGCGCCGGTCTTCCGGTGAATTAATCAGGGTGGCAAGTTTTTCTGCAAACGCGTCAGCGTTCGGCGCAGCAAGGCGGCCTGTCACGCCGTCCTCAACGAGAGACCTTGACCCCGCAGCCGTCGCGCACACCGCCGGCGACCCGCAGGCCATGGCCTCCAGCGTCACATTGCCGAAGGTCTCCGTTATGCTCGGATTGAAGAAAATGTCGGCGCTCGCATAGGAACGGGCGAGCTCTTCACCCTGCTGATAGCCGGCGAAATGCGCGTCTTCAATTTTCGACTGGAAGTAGCCACGCTCCGGCCCGTCGCCCACCACAAGCGCCTTTACGCGCGCACCCTGCGCCAACTGGCGCGCCTTCAAAAACGCATCGACAAAGATGTCGATGCCCTTTTCAAGAACCAGCCGGCCGACAAAGGAAATGACGACGTCCTCATCGTTGAAACCGATAGAACGGCGCCATGCGAGATCGCGCTTGTTCGGATTAAATAGAACGCTGTCGACGCCACGCGTCCAGATGCGAATGTCTTTCCCAATGCCGTCGCGGCGCAACTCATCAGCCATAGACTGGGACGGCGGATAGACATGCTCGCAGCGGCCGTAGAAGTGGCGCATATAGCGCGTCAGATATTTCTCCGCCCACCCCATATGGTAGTAACGCGGATAGGTGTCGAACCGTGTATGGAACGATGCGACCGCCGGGATCGCGTTGTCGCGAGCGTAGCGCAGCGCCGAGTAGCCGAGATAGTCGGGCGCGGCCACATGAATGAGCGTCGGGTCGAAGTCACGCAGCTTCTGCAAAGGCGCGCCGCGCAGACCGAGGCTGAAGCGATATTCGCTGCGCTTGCCCGGCAGCGCCACCGACGGCGCGGAGATCAGCGTGCCCGAATGCTCGAACGCCGGCTTGTCCGTTGTCGGCGCAAACACAAGAACCTCGTGGCCGGTTTTTTCAAGATAGGCGACCAGCGTGTTGAGTGCGCGCACGGGCCCGTCCATCACATAATTGTAATTGCCGGAAAAAAGCGCGATCCGCAGTTTTTCCCTGCCTGCGCGCGCGCGCTCTTCTGTAACCGCACCGGCCGTGTCGATGGCATCGCCGCCCATGATCGCCTCAACCCTTCCAGATCCATCTACCCAAGAGCATCAGGGTCTCGCAAAGAATGACGCGGCTGTAAACTATGGCGTCGCGGCTTCGACGTCGCCGTTGACGTCGCCAAGGGGGCCACCGCGTTTTGGCGCAAATAGCGACAGCCTGATGCTAGGCAGAGCGCGAGGTCTGACGTTTAACGGCGCGCGCCGGCGACGGATCGAAAAAACAGTCCGCGAGACTTTCGACCGCCGCCGCGGCGGCCGGTTCAAACAGGCGCTCCCCGAGAAACCGTCTGTTAAGACCGACCAGCAGGAGAACCGACATGCGCGCGGCCACAACGTCCCGCGCCGGCGCTTTACGATGGCGGTTCCATGAAACGATCAACCCATCAAGAAAAGCCTGATCTTCCTGCTTATGGGCTTGCAGCCTTTCGGCCGGTACTTTGCGCATAATCGATATGAGCTCGCTCTCGCGCCCCATGAATTGAATGAGGGGATTTTCGCAAATCCGCTCGAAGACGGACCATAGGGCTTTCTCGAACGCTTTACGGGAGCGTTTTGAGGGCGCGGGCGCGTCATCCGTCAGCCGCGCGCGGATCTCATTTTGCGCCTCTTCCAGCAGGTCGAAAAACAAAAGCTCCTTTGACGGAAAGAACTTGTAAAACGATCCCTTCGCGATGCCGGCCGCGGCCGTAATGTCCTCGATGCTGGTTTTTAAAACGCCGTCCGCAGCGAACCGTGCGCGCCCAAACGCCTTAAGGCGCGTGCGAATATCCGTTGCTTCATCGTCGTTAAAGGCGCGCGGCATGGGGAGCAATATGAAAACTATTTGACCAATTTGGATATTTAGTCATACTGTTTAAATCGGCCGCCATAAAATGGCAACATGCGAAAAGGCGCGCGATGATGAAAATTCCCTGGCTGCACATCCTTATCCTTTCCAGCGCGAGCGGCTCATTGTTTGCCTGGCTCACCATCCTGGCGATCGTTTCCGGGATGGAGCATTGGGTTGCCCTGATATTCATTGGCGCGACCGCAAAGCTCGCGGTGCTTTTCGCGCCCGCTGCGCCGGCGCGCAGCGCCTTCGTTGCATCATTCCTGTTCGCGATTTTTGCGCTTGCAATGCAGGCGGCGTTTTTGCCGCTCTACTTTAAAAACAACCCGAGCTACGCCGCGGTCGACCTGCCCTGGGGCCTCACGCCGACCGCGTACATTTTCCTCTTCGCGCCGCTTGGCGGCCTCGCCGCCGGCCTTTTAGGGCTAGCTACCGCCTGGCTTGTGCTCACCGCAGCAAAGATCTTCTGGCCGGGATGGAGAGCGTCTCCATGACCGGCGATCTCTGGGCGCTGGTCGCCGTTCTCATCCTTGCAATGGTGCAAGTCGGCATACAGAGCATTGCTACGCTGCGTCAGGCGGGCGCGGCCTGGGTCGCCGGGCCTCGCGATACGCCGTTCCATGTGACCGGCCTCAGCGGGCGGCTCGTCCGCGCCCACAGAAACCTTCTTGAAATACTGCCGCAATTTACAGCGGCGCTTTTCATCGTTCACGCCGCCGGCGTCAATGGCCCCCTGTCCGTATACGGCGCCTGGGCGTTCTTCCTGTCGCGCTGTCTTTACGTGCCGGCTTACGCATTCGGACCGCCGGGTCTACGGTCGGTCTTTTGGCAGGGCGGCCAGATTGGTATTCTGGTGATCCTCGCAGACATTATACGATAAAGGAGCCTGCTCATGGATCTCGGTAACTTCTCGGTCAGCCTTTCGGTGAAAGACCTTCAGGCGTCACGCGCGTTTTATGAAAAGCTCGGCTTTACGGTGTTTCATGACCAGTCGGCGCAGAACTGGATGATCATGAAAAGCTCAAGCTGCGTGATCGGCCTCTTTCAAGGGATGTTCGAAGGCAACATTCTGACCTTCAATCCGGGATGGGACGCGAACGGCGCACCTGTCGAGGCGTTCGACGATGTACGCGCTATTCAAAAGCACCTGAAGTCGCTCGGCGTTGCGCTCACCGCGGAAACCGATGAAACCGGCAAAGGCCCCGCGAGCATTACGCTCGTCGATCCGGACGGCAACTCGATCCTGATCGATCAGCATGTGGACGCGCCGGCTTAATTCTCGCGCTTGCCCTCAATCCAGTCCCACAAAAGCGCGGAAATGTCCGCGCCGCCAAAGTTGCGCACTTCCTGAACGCCGGTCGGCGAGGTGACGTTGATCTCGGTGAGATAATCGCCGATCACGTCGATGCCGGCGAAGATAAGGCCGCGCTCGGAAAGCGCCGGGCCGATGCGGTCGCAGATTTCCTGATCGCGCGCGGTCATTTCCACCGCTTCCGCGCGCCCGCCCACATGCATGTTGGAGCGGGTTTCGCCCTTCGCCGGCACCCGGTTGATGGCGCCCACCGCCTCGCCGTCGAGGAGGATGATGCGCTTGTCGCCCTTCGTCACCGCGGGAATGAATTTCTGCGCGATAATTGGCTCACGGAAGGTTTCAAGAAACATCTCAAGCAGCGAGTTAAAATTGCCGTCGTCCTCACGCATCAGAAAAACGCCGGCGCCGCCATTGCCGTAGAGCGGCTTGACGATGATATCGCGATGCTCGGCGCGGAAGGCGCGGACCGCTTCTTCGTCGCTCGTGATGAGGGTCGGCGGCGTTAAATCCGCAAACTCCGTGACGAAGAGCTTTTCCGGCGCATCGCGGATCGCGCGCGGATCGTTGAGAACAAGAACCTCGGGCTGCAGGCGCTCCAGAAACTGCGCCGCCGTGATATATGCCATGTCGAAAGGCGGGTCCTGGCGCACGAGGACGACATCGAGCTCGTGCAGGTCGAGATTTTCCGGCGCGCCGAGGTCGACATGGTCGCCCTTTTTGCGTTCGAGGCGCACAGCCTTGCGCGCGCGAGCGAACACTTTGTCCGTATGCAACTGAAGCGACCCGGGCTGGTAGATAAAAACTTCGTGACCGCGCTTTTGCGCCTCCAGCGCCATATCGAACGACGTGTCGCCATCGATATCGACAGCTTCGATCGGGTCCATCTGGATGGCGATTTTAAGCGGCATGGGGTTAAGATCCTCGATTGGCGGCGCAACCGCTCATGTGCGCGGAAACCGCCGCCAATTCAAGGGCTTTGACACCGCCAGACCGCGCCAGCAGCGCCCAATCGAGAAATTCTATCGCATCGCAACCGAGTCGCGCACCTCGACATAGGTGACGACTTTTTCAACGCCCGGCGTGGTTGAAGCGTGTTGCAGGACGCGCTTCAGTTGTTCTTCGTGGCGGGTCGCGCCGAGAAGATAGACCGTCGCGCCGGAGACCGCGATCTTGTAGTCGCCGCTCACAACGCCGCCGTCTGCGATCAGTTTTGTGCGCAGGGTCTGGTCGATGCGGGTGTCTTCAAACCCCTGCCCGAAACTCGTCTTGTCGGCGATGACCATGGCGTCGATCACCTGTTTGACGCCCTTCACGGACCAGGCGTTCTTTAAAAGCGCCTCGCGGTCGCGCTCGGAGCGCATGGTGCCAGTCAGCATAAGACGCCCCTCGTAAACCGTGAGGTCCACGTCGGAATAATCATAGTCGCGGTCGGCGAAGAGCGCGCTTTTCATCTCTGCGTTTGCGCCGAAATCGCTGAATGTCGCGTCGAGGTTGCGGCTCGAGGCGCAGCCAGCGGCGGTGGTCGCCGCTGCGATCGCCGCCAGAAGGGCGAATGTCTTTTTACTCATCGTCGGTGCTCCTCGTGGTTCGCCCCGCCTGCCGTAAATCTTCCCCATAGATGGGGCGCTTCGCGGACGATGGGAAGGGCGCCGGGATTTTTTGAAAATCGCGCCCATTGCAGCAAAAAAGAGGTCACGCATCATCACGCCAGGCGCCGCGTTCATGGGTGAGCCGCCATGGCGCAATGGCGATGATGTCATAGCGCATGTCGAAGTCCGCGAAGCGACGATGGCGGGCGAGGAAGGCGCCAGTCGCGGCGCTCACCCGGCGCGCATTAGCGTCAGTCACTGCAAACAGCGCATCGCCAACCGTTCGGCGGGCTTTGACTTCTGCAAAGACGAGAAGTCGCCCGCGCCTTGCAATAACATCGACCTCACCGCCCGCAGCGCGGAAGCGCATCGCGACAATCGAAAACCCTAAAAGCCGCAAGTAAAGCGCGGCGACAGTCTCGGCGATGCGCCCTTTTCGCTCTGCGCGCCGGCGCCTGTCGGTCATTTTTGCGGCTTGAGCGCCAGCGCGCGGGCATAGGCTTCCTTGCGCGGGATGGAGAACGCCTCCGCCGCAGCAGCGGCCGCATCTTTGACGGTGCTGGTCGCAAGTGCGTCCGCTAAGAACGCATCAAGGCCCTCGGCGTCCGGCGCTTGTTTCTCTGGCGGAAAGACCAGCACGACGATCTCGCCCTTGGGGGCTGCGTCTGCATAGTGCGCTGCAAGCGCGCTCAGCGTTCCGTCACGCACCTCTTCATGTAGCTTCGTGATCTCGCGCGCGACAATCGCCCGCCGGTCGCCAAACGCCTCGGCCATGGCGGCGAGCGCGCCCGCAAGGCGCGGCGCCGTTTCATAAAAAATGAGCGTCGCCGGCGCGGTCGCAAGGGAGGCGAAAGCCCGCGCCCGCGCGCCCTGTTTCGGCGGCGCGAAGCCCGCGAACAAAAACCGGTCCGACGGCGCGCCGGTCACGGCCAATGCTGCGATGGCGGCATTGGCGCCCGGCAGGCATGTCACCGCGACCCCCGCCGCGCGCGCTTCGGCGACAAGTTTGCAACCCGGATCTGCAATGGCGGGCGTCCCGGCGTCGCTCACAAGGCAGATCGCGGCGCCGTCTTGCAGTTTTTTAATGACGCCGGGGCGCACCCGCGCGCCGTTGTGGTCGTGATAAGGCGCGCGCGGCGTCTTGATGTCATAGGCGGCGCAGAGTTTCGCCGTCTGGCGCGTGTCTTCGCAGAGAATGAGATCGGCGTTTTTCAGCGTCTCCACAGCGCGATAGGTGATGTCGCCGAGATTGCCGATGGGCGTCGCGGTCACGTAAAGGCCGGGGGCGAGCGGTGTTTCGGGCGCGGTCATGAGACCGCATGAGTGACGCCGCCGCCCTATTCTTGTCAATCATGGAGCCTAAGAGACGGCGCAAATTATGGCCTGGCCGGTCGGCGGCCGATGTTTACGCGTGGCGCGGCGGCGAGTAACGTCTGCGAAAATGGGCAGGCGGCGCGCCGTGCAGGAAGGGACGACATCGATGCGTGGGATTTTCAAGAAAAGCGGTTTGGCGTCCTTGTCGAAGCCGGGCCTTCTCGGCCTTTTGGCGCTGGCGCTCGCGGCATGCTCAACCACGGGTTACGACCCGGCGCCGGTGGTCGTCGAGCGCCCCGACCGCGCGCCCGTTGAACGCACCGGCCCGCCGGACCTCACCGAAGAAGCGCGCCGCTATGACCGCCGCGGTTTCGTACGGCCGCCGCATATGGGCCGCGACGAGCCGGTGCGCGTCGGCCTCCTGTTGCCGTTCACAGCCTCGTCTCCCGCCGCCCAGAAAATCGCGTCGGCGATGTTCGACGCCGCGCAGCTCGCCGCGTTCGACGCCGGCGATGAGCGCTTCCTGATCATCCCCAAAGACACCAAAGGCGTGCCGGAAGGCGCGGCCGCGGCGGCGCGCTCCGCCCTCGCTGACGGCGCCGAAATCCTTCTCGGGCCGCTTTTCGCCGAAAGCGTTTCCGCGGCGGCGAATGTTGCGCGCGCGGCCGATGCGCCGATGATCGCGTTTTCCTCGGACGTGACGGCCGGCGGCGACGGCGTTTATCTCCTGAGCTTCCCGCCGGAAGTCGAAATCGCCCGCGTCACCGATTATGCGGTCACGCAGCAGATGACGCGCTTTGGCGTCCTTGCGCCGCAGACGGAATATGGCACGCGCGTTTCAACGGCTTTCGCGGAAGAGGTTTTCTCGCGCGGCGGCGTCATCGTTCATGAAGAGCGTTACCAGCAGGACCCCGATGAGATGCTTGAGCCGGCCAAACGGCTCGCCAAATATTCCCGCGAAGTCGTGCCGAACGAACTGCGTCACGACTATGATCCGAATGCGGAAAATCAGCCTCATGACGGCGGACATGTGCGCGGCTATCAGGCGGTCCTGATGCCGGAGCAGGGCACGCTGTTGCGCGCGCTCGCGCCGCTCCTGCCCTATTACAATGTCAATATCAATCGCGTGAAGCTCCTCGGCGTTTCCGCGTGGAACAATCCGCGCCTGACGCGGGAGCCGGCGTTGCGCGGCGGCTGGTTCGCGGCGCCCGATCCGGAGATCACCATCAACTTCCAGTCGCGCTATGAGGCCGCCTTCGGCGCCAAGCCGCCGCGCCTCGCCTCCCTCGCCTATGACGGCGCCTTGTTGTCGGCGCGGCTCGCGGCGAACTCGCGCCGTCGCGGACGTTTCGACGAAGCGCAGATCACGGACCCGAACGGTTACTTCGGCGCAGACGGGCTTTTCCGGCTCAACCCCGACGGTACGGTCGAGCGGGGCCTTGCGATTTTGGAAATCCAGCCCGGCGGCATTCGCGTAATAGATCCAGCGCCGCGGAGTTTTGCGCCCGGCTTCTAAGTGACTGTTCGCTAAAAGGACTACCGGATTTTTATACCGAGTTGCGTGCGGCGCGCGTTCACGCGTCTCCTTTTCGGTTTTGCTGTTTTACAAAAACGCTGCGGGGCGTTTGATCGAAGAGGAGTATGCGCGATGCGGTCGATGCTTGTTCTTGGCGCCGTCCTGGCGGTGTTTTTTGCCGAGGCGTCCGCCGATGAGGAAACGGCCCTCGCCCTTTTACGAGACGTCGCCGCCGAAGCAAACGCCTATGAAGAAAAGCGCTTCGCCTTCACCGTCGACTACAGCGCCGAAGAGAACGGCGAGGCGATTTCCGCCGTCCTGAGGTTCGACCCGCGCCGGCCCTCAGGTGAGAAATGGGACCTCATCGGTGCGGATATCGACGATCTCACAAAAGACGAACGCAAACGTTTCAAAGCGCTGCAGAAAGACGAAAACGGCGACAAGGACATCACTTATGCCGGCGTCGATGAGATGTTGACCGATGTTTCCTTTGTCGATGAAACCGAAACCCATGCGCGGTTTCGCACGCCGCTCTCCGACGAAGACCTGCCCGACGGCGTGATGGAAGCGCTCTTAACGGTCGATAAAAACGCACGCTATATTTCAGAAATTCGCGTCCAGACCATCAAGCCCTTCAAGCCCGCCCCCATTGCCAAGATCAAGTCGTTATTTGAGACCCTTTCCTTCAGCCCGCCGGCTGAAGAGGGCGGCCCCGTGTTGCTGACGCGCTCGGAAAGCGGCGCCGAAGGCAAGGCGATGTTCAGGAAATTTTCCGCCAAAAGCGTCGAAATCTATTCCGATATTGAGATCATCGACGCATCGGACATTCCGTCTAGATCATCAGACGATTGAATCACATCGCCCGATGATCTAGGTTTTTAGCAATCGCGCCGGGATTGGCGAAAAACCGGATTCCACTTTTTCGCCCGGCGCTCTAAGTCAAAAGATAACCAATAACGCTGTTTAAAACGCGCCGCCCCTGTGGCGTCGCCCGCAAGGCGCCGCAGCTCAGCGTTAAAAGGCCCTCGTCGATCATATCCTGCAGCCGTGCGGCGCGGCCGTCGTCTTTATAGAAATAATCGTCGGCATAGAGCGGGGTTCCCTCGGCAAGGCGCAGCCCCATGGAAAGGCGCTCCGCAAGGGCGCCGTATTCGCTGAGCGCCTCGCGCACCCCACCGCCGACACCTTTTTCGAGCGTTGAAAGATATACCTCCGGCACTTTGTGCGCCTCAGTTGCTATCCGCGTCCCATCACTCAGCGTCAACCGTCCGTGCGCGCCGGGGCCGACGCCAATGTAGTCATGCCCACGCCAGTATATGAGGTTATGGCGCGAGGCGTTCTCCGGCGCGGCGTGATTCGAAACCTCATAGGCTGGGAGCCCGGCATTCGCCGTCATCTCCTGCGCGATATCGAAGAGATCGGCGCCCAGGCCGTCCTCCGGCGGCGTCCACGCGCCGCGCGCAACGGCCCTTTCAAACGCCGTGCCGGGCTCGACCGTCAGTTGGTATAAAGACAAATGATCGGCGCCGAGCGACAGAATGTCGTCAAGGCGCGCGCGCCAGTCATCGGCGCTCTCCTCCGGCAGGGCGTAGATGAAATCGAGATTGATCCGCTGAAACGCCCTGCGCGCCGTATCGATGGCGCGGCGCGCGCTTGTTGCATTGTGATTGCGCCCTAAAAACTTCAGCGTCGTATCGTCGAGTGACTGAACGCCGAGCGAAGCGCGGTTGATGCCCAGCATAGCGAGGTCCGCAAAGCGCGCCGTTTCCGCATCGACCGGGTTGGCTTCGAGCGTGATCTCGGCGTCGGGCTCGAACCCCCAAAGCTCTTTACACGTCACGATGACTCGCTCGATCACCGTTTGCGGCGCGAGGGAGGGCGTGCCGCCGCCGAAATAAAGACTGGCGAGTTTGCGCCCGGGCGTCTGTTTCGCTGAGGAGGCGAGATCCTCCGATAGCGCGGCGGCCCAACGTCCGGCGTCAACCTCGCGATCCTTGTAAACATTAAAGTCGCAATACGGACAAATCCGGGCGCAATAAGGCCAGTGAACATAAACGCCGAGCGGTCGCGCCGCGGCGGTCATTTTTGTTTTTCAGCCGCCGCGCGCCCGAGCGTAACCGTACGCGTGAGGAGATCGCGCCCGCCGGTTTTTCCATGGCTCGGCACGACGATGGTCGCATCCGGAAAGCGCTCCGCCACGAGGCGCGCCGCAACAGCCCAGTGGGGCACGTCGCCATCGGCGGTGTTGCCGAGCGAGCCTGCGCCGCGCGGACGGATAAGGCATCCGCCGAAGATGATATCAGCGCCGTCCGTAGTTTTGACATGCACGACGATGTTGTCGCGCGTGTGCCCGGTGCCGGGATAAAATGCGGTGATGACAGGCGCATCGTCGCCCGTAACGCCGAGGACATCGTTAATCGACACCGCGTCGCCGATAGCGCCGAGGGCCAGCGTATGCGCCGCCGGCATGAGCCCGCGCGCCGGCGCGTCCTCGTTGCTCATGGGGTGCGCATAGGTGGGAACGCCCACCCGCGTCAGGGCGCCTACGCCGCCCATCTTGTCGTCATGGGCGTGCGTAACAACGCCGGCGCGAAGGGCCATGCCGGTTTCTTCACGCACAAGCCGGGCGAGATCGTCCGTATCCGCATCGTTCCAGGCGGTGTCGACCAGCACGGCGCCGTCGCTCGTCTCAATCACCAGCCCTTGCGACAGGATAAGGCCCCATGGCTTGATCATCGTCCAGCTTTGATGCACCCAGACGCCGTCGGCGATGGCTTCTAGAACGGGCGCCCGGTGTTCTGCTTCTTCCGCTGTCTTTGCGACCGGCGCGGCGCTCGCCGCCGCGGAAGGGGACGCATCAGGCGCCGCCGAAGACGGAGACGTTTGCAACTGGGCGCAGCCGAGCGGCGCCGTTAAAACCGTTGCAAAAAGCGCAAGCGCCGTTTTTGTACGCATACTGCACGTCGTTCCTTATCCTACTTTTCGAGACACGCCGCCGTCAGCTTCGCAAAGGCCGCCGCGCGATGGGAGATCGCGTGTTTTTTGTCCGGGTCCATTTCACCGAAGGTGATCTCGTGACCCTGCGGCGTGAAAATCGGGTCGTACCCGAAGCCCCTGTCGCCCCGGGGCGGAAAGGTTAGCCAGCCGCTGACCGTACCTTCAAATATTTCCTCATGGCCGTCGGGCCAGGCGAGACAAAGCGCACAGACAAACCGCGCAGAACGATCGTCGCTGCCGGATTCAGCGACCGCCGCCTCGACCTTTTCCATGGCAAGGCGGAAATCGCGCGGCTCGCCGGCCCAGCGCGCGGAATAAATGCCCGGCGCGCCGCCGAGCGCGGCGACTTCAAGACCGCTATCGTCGGAGAGCGCCGGCGAGCCGGACGCCTTGGCGGCGGCGTGCGCCTTCAGGGCGGCGTTGGCGGCGAAGGTCAGACCCGTCTCTTCGGGGTCATCGAGACCAAGCTCGCCCGCCGAGACTGCGCCAATACCGAAGGGAGAAACCAAATCATTGATTTCCCTTACTTTTCCCGAATTATGCGTCGCCAGAACGAGCCGTTCGGGCCCTAATTTTCGTGCCATAGCGCTCATGGTTTTATCCTTTTTCGAAAAATATTTATCGTTTTTCGAAAAAAACACTTGCATCGTTTTTCGATAAGTGTATATCGATAATCAACAAGACGGCGAAAACACGCCGCACCCGACGAAGGAAAAGACCGGTAAGAAAAGGAACATAACCGGCGATCCTGAAGACCGAGGCCGCTTTTATACGGCCCCGGAAAAAAAAGAGCGGCAGGGCAAGGAACCCGAACCGCTCAAGAAAAGAATGAAGTGCGTTGGTTCAACAAGGGAAAAGAAAAGGAGAAATCCCATGTCACACGAACACTCTTACTCGAACTTTGGCGGATTTGGCGCTATTGTCAATATGACAGCGGTTGTGGTCACCATTTCTTTGATCGGCGCGGGCTATTTTTCGGCGCTCGGTTCCTTCGCAGGAGTAGCGTAATGCGCAAGAAAATTCATTTCGCGGCCGCAAGCCTGTTTGCGGTCGCCGCGACGGCGAGCGTTCTCGGCCTCGCCATGGCGGAACCAGACGAAACGGTTGTCGCCTCATCCGGCGCCGGCTGCTCGCCAGTGGTTTGCCTCCTGACCTTCTTTTAAGGACAAGTCCGGGGGATAATGCTTGCCGAGCCTCATTGCTCTTGCACCCGCAAATGCCGGGCTCCCGCGCTTTACCATATGTGCGGGCGCCGTTCGCTCCGAAATGCGGCATGACCTTAGAACACCCTCGAAGCATCCGGCTCATGGTTAACGGAGAGTTAAGATCCTATGCGTGCGATCGGTAAAGGCTCATTAGCGTCCATCCTGGCGATGGGGCTGCATGTCATGCGCGTCGTCATCTGGATCGCGTTTGTCGGTCTGTCGATTGCGGTGGTCATGATCCCGTTTGCGGCGGTGATCGTCGGCCTTTTGAGCGGTGTCGACGGCGTGAATGTGGACGCGTCCGTATCGATTGACGGCGGCGATTATCTCGAAATCGCATATTACTTTGTGACGGCTGCGGTCCTGTTGTTCATCATCAATCACCTTCTGGAAATTTTGAAAACCCTGCGCTTCGGCTCTCCCTTCGTGATGGAGAACGCCGATCGCTTCCGCGCCATCGGCTATGCGCTTTTGATCGGGGAGCTGGCGAAATTCGCCTTCGGCTTTTTGTCCATTTTCATTGAAGCGGACGTCGACGTCGGTCTCGAACTGATCACCTGGATCGCCATCATTGCGGTGTTTGTTCTTTCGGAGGTCTTCCGAGAGGGCGCGCGCATGAAGCAGGAACAGGAACTGACCATCTGATGGGTATTTCGGTCAAACTCGATCGCGTCCTTCTGGAGCGCGGCATGTCGCTGACCGAGCTGTCGGAGCGGGTGGGCGTCACCATCGCCAATCTCTCAATCCTGAAGACCGGCAAAGCAAAGGCGATCCGCTTTTCGACCCTCGAAGCGATCTGCAAAGAGCTGAAATGTCAGCCGGGAGACATTCTGTTCTTCAGCGACGAAGACGGCGCGCCGGCGCCGGCGGAATAATCTCTTAGAGCCGTTTGCATTCCTCATAAGTCATGCAAACGGCTCTCAGTATTTGATTGCGCGGGTTGCGACGCAGTTGGCGGACGGGAACCGCCAACCGGTGAACCGTCATTCCGCTTCGCGGAATGACTTGCTGCAACCCGCTCTAGCTACTGATAGGGCGCGGATGCGGGATCGTTACTTTCCGGCGGCTCTGCATCGGTCTTCGGGCTCGCCGCGCCAATACGCCGGCTTTTCAAGGCAAAGAGCCCCACAAAAATCGCAAGCGTCGTGGAAAAAATATACGGCGCCTGCGGCGACATGCCATAAAGCCAGAACGCCGCCAACGGCGAGACGATGAAGCCCGACGCGCCGGCGGCGGACGCAAGCCCCATGGCCGAGCCCTGTTCGTCCGCGGTGACAGAAAGCGATGCGCCTGCGGAATAGCCGGGGATCGCGAGGCCGCTCGCAAAGCCCGACAGGGTCATGCCGAAAATCACCGGCCCGAGATCGGCGGAAAGCCAGATCAGCGCGTGACCGGCGACAAACAACACCGGCGCAATGCGCATTAAAAGACGCGGCTCCAGCCTGAAGCGCTGCACGATCACCAGCTGCGAAAACAACGACGCCATGGCGCCGCCCATGAGGCCGACACCGACAACCTGCGACGCAACATCCGTCGGCACCTGCAGCCGGTCCAGAAAATAAAACCCGATCGTCTGTAGCGGGATTGAATTAATGATCCCGAGACAGACGCCATAGATCAAAAAGGGGCGCAGCCGCGGGTCCGCAAGGCGCACGCTCGGCCGCTTGACGCGCCGCACAGGACCTGTGCGCTCTGGCAGGAAACGATAGACCGCAACGCCCATCACCGCAGCGAAAACGCCAATCGCGAAAAACGGCGTCGCCGGACCGATAGCGGCGGCGGCGGCGCCGAAGCCGGGCCCGAGCATGGCGCCGAGGCCGAAAGCGGCGGAAAATTGCGACAGGCCGGCGGTGCGCCCCTCAGCGTCGGTGCGGTCTGCGATGTAGGCCTGCGCGGCCGGCGGGTTCGCCGACCCGAAGACCCCATGCACACCTCGTGTGAAGAGAAGGAGCGCATAAAGCGGCGCGCCGGCCAATAGCCCCGCCAGGCCGAGTTTGATGACGCCGCCAAACGCGAACATCGACACCGCGAAGCCCGAAACGCCAATCAGGATAAAAGGTTTTCGCCCGCGTGCGTCGCTCGCGCGGCCCCAGCGCGGCCCGAACGTCATCCAAAAGGACGCCGACAAAGCAAAGATGCACCCGACCTGAAAGTTCGACAGCCCCATCTCCCGGGCAAGCGGCGGCAAGACGGAAAAGACGATGGTTTGCCCCATGCCGCCGCAGACCGCGCCGACCAACAAAAGTGCGATTGCGATGGTGCGCGCGCGCTGACTGGACGGGGCGGGTGGTGTGTTGGAGGTCGTGTTCATGTGACATTTATCAACACGCGCCGTCGCGCGAAGCAATCACCGCGCGCCAAAAATGCATCGCCTTCTGAATTTCGTGGACAGTTCATAATGTCGGTTTGGCGCGTTGGATGGTATTTGCTAGCGTAAACAAAAAATACTTTTCAACGGAGGAACGCTCATGAACGACACCGCTCCTGAGGCTGCGTCTGGCGCGGCTCCCGCGGCTGCACCGCCGCGGCTGGCGCCGCCCGTCATCAACACCGTCACCATCGCCGATTTGCGCGCGGCGTTGAAGGCGGGCCTTTCCGACTTTTCCAAAACCCCGCTGATGGGACTTTTCTTCGGCGCATTTTACGCCGCAGGCGGCGCCTTCATGGTGGCCGCCGCCGCGGTGATGGATATGGGCTGGGTGGTTTATCCGCTGATGGCGGGGTTTGCGCTGATCGGCCCGTTCACCGCAGTCGGCCTTTACGAAATCAGCCGGACCCTGGAGCGGGGCGAACAGCCTACCTGGGGCGCGGTCCTGAAAGTCATCTGGGCGCAGCGTAAACGCGAGATCGCGTGGATGGGATTTGCGATGCTCTTTATCCTGATCATGTGGATGTATCAGGTGCGCATGCTGCTCGCGCTCTTTCTAGGCCTCGAAGCATTTCACGGCTTTGACGGTCTTGTTCGCGTCATTTTCACGACGCCGACGGGGCTTGCGTTCCTTGCGATCGGTCATGCCTGGGGCGCCATCATCGCGCTGATCGTTTTTACCCTGACAGTTGTTTCGATACCACTCCTTTTGGACCGCGAGCATGACTTCGTGACCGCCATGGTCGCCTCAGTGAAAACCGTCAAGCAATCGACGCCGGTCATGCTCGGCTGGGGCTTTTTCGTGGTTGTAACGCTTTTTTTGTCGATACTGCCCGGGTTTTTGGGGCTCATCGTCACCTTGCCGGTACTCGGCCATGCCACATGGCACATCTATAAGCGCGCCGTCGCGCCTGCATGATGTAGGCGGCTGTCAAAGAGCCCCTTTCATCCGAGCAGGAACCTTTAACGAACCAGAGTCGCCGTTTGGCGATGTGGTCTAACGAACGGCCCGATTATAGCCGGTCGCTATTTTACGAGGTGCTTAGCGAGAAAACCTTCAATGGTTCTCAGATACAGAACCTCGTTTTCAAGGGACCAGTACCGGTGGCCCTCATAGGCAAGCTCAAGATATTCGACGTCGGCGCCTGCTTTTTCCAGCGCCTTCTTCATGCGCCGCGATTGATTGGCGTAAACGATCTTGTCTTCTTCGCCATGTATCAAAAGCACAGGCGCTGTAACACGGTCTGCAAAGTTTATGGGCGACGCGGAAATCAGTTTTTCCCGCTGGGTTTCGGGGTCGCCGATGGACTTTAACCAGTAGTCATATGCTTCAGAGTCTTTGCCCTTTTCCCGCCTCTCTTCTTTCATGCTGGCGAGCAAATCCGAAACGCCGCCGCCGCTGACAATGCACTTAAACTGCTGAGGTGTGAATGCAGCCGCGTGAAGAGCGACATATCCGCCATAGCTATAACCGACGATGCAGGTGTTTTCCGGCGAGGCAACGCCAGCTTCGTATAAATGCGATACCGCATCAATGACGTCGTTTTGCATCACCCCGCCCCACTCGCCGTAACCACGCATAGCGAATGGGTCGGCCATAGCCGGATGAGCCGCGAAAGTTCACCTGCAAGATGCGATATCCGCGGGTTGCAAAATACTGAACAGTCCGGTCGTAGTCGAAATAGTCGCGCACTTCCGGTCCACCATGAGGCATCACAAGCAATGGCGCGACGGCGTTTTTCCCGGACGCCGGATGCGTCACATAGGCGGTGACCGTTTCACCGTCGCGTGTGGGCGTCTCCAGAATTTCTGCAGTCCCGAACTTTGCGGCCGCCAGGTCCGGCGTCTTGCTGAAAATAGGCTCCAGGTTGGATTGCGCGCGATCGTAAAGGTAATAGTCGCCGGGGCTGTTGGGCGATGTTTCCAGAAGGACGAGTTTCTCACCGCTCTTGTCCGTGCTCACAATGTCTAGGTTGCTTGCATTGTCAAAGAACGCGTTCAGTCCTCGGAAATGGGAGTTCCACGCCTTATCCTCAAACTCAAATTGCAGGCGATCGTCGTAATACCATGCGCCCGCATATTCACCGGTCGCACTGTTGATAAACGCACCGCCAACATCATAAAGCGGATGCTCATAGATCGTATCGACGTAGTCTTTTTTCCTGTAATCGTAGATCTTTATGGCGCGCCGAACGCCCTCCTCCTCATCGGAGACAACGACAAGCTGGCCGGCGACGTCCGTAGTCGCAACGGGACGAAACTCAAGGCCCTCGTTCTCATTCCATCTTTTCGTTCTTATGGTGCGAACATTTTCCCATTTGCCCGTCTCGTCGTTCCAGGCATGCACAGTGACGCGTCGCCCGAGCAGCGTCGTATCAAGCCTTAACAGCGGTTTTCCGTTAACGTCCGCCATCCAGGAAAATGTGCCGACCTTGCCTTTCGCAATTTGTTCGTATGCGCCTGAATTGACATTAACCTTCCACAAATCCAGATTGTCGCCTTTGTAGGCTGGAATGATGACGTGATTAGGATCGTTTGGCAGCATGCTGGTGATCGAAGAAATTCGAAAGTTAGCACGGCTCATATTGCGCGAGTCGTTAAACAGCGTGATGTAGTCGCCGCCGCTTCTCGGAAGGGAAATAATCCGAGACCCGCCATAGGAAATCTTTGAGCCTTTTTTATTGCTTGTGCTGCGCCGGCGGATAGCGGCGAGCAGGCGATCATCGTTCGCCCACGCGAACCAGTTGACGTAAAAGTCCGGCGGCAAAGGCATCAGGGACGTCAGTTCTTTTTTTGTAACGTCATAGATCGCCATTTGATACGCGGCCCGGTATTCTTTTCGCTGGTCGGCGCATTTTTTCGAGTACTTACTGATCTGCCCTTCGTAGTTGATGCACTCTTCTTTGGTTTCAGCATATTGAAACGCCAGATAGCGGCCGTTGGGCGATAGCTCCAGAAGCGAATGGGTCGGCGCCTTCATGAGGTCAAGCGCCGATGGAGGCGTCTGCGCATACGCATGAAATAAAGCAAAAGAACTCACGAACAAAAAAGCGATAAAACGCTGACAAACTCTCATCCCAACTTCCCCGTCGAAAAATACATTTTGAATGTGTATCCGGACGGCTGCAAAAAGTCGATTCTGTAGTGATGTATCCCCTATCTTTACCAGCGCGACCGGACCAAGCTTGGTTAACGCTGCGCCCGGCCGCCAACGCGGGGGGCGATGGACCTTCGCACGGCGAGCGCCTATATCGTGCTGTCATGGCCGAGCTTGACCTTTCTCTTCGCCCGGATGAACCGGGCCCTTCCAACCTTGCCGGGTTGACGAGGGGTGAGTTGCGCGCCGCGCTTGCAAGTTCGTTCCGCCTTGACGAGAAGAAAGCGCGCATGCGCGCCGGCCAGATCTGGCGCTGGGTCCATCATGCAGGCGTCACCGATTTCGATGCGATGACCAACATCGCCAAGGAGATGCGGGCGGGCCTCGCCCAGAAATTCGAAATTGCGCGTCCGGACGTTGTCGAGCGGCAGGTCTCAACCGACGGCACGCGCAAATATCTCGTGCGTTTCGGGCCCGGGGCGGAAGCGGAATGCGTCTTTATCCCCGATGTGGGCCGCGCCGGGGCGCTGTGCGTATCGAGCCAGGTGGGCTGCACGCTGAAATGTACGTTCTGCCATACCGGCACGCAGCCGCTTGTCCGTAATCTGACGGCCGGCGAAATCGTCGGTCAGGTGCTCGCCGTCAAAGACGATCTTGATGAGTGGCCGTCCGACGCAGAGGGCCGAAAGCTCTCCAACATCGTTTTCATGGGCATGGGCGAGCCGCTCTATAATCTCGATAATGTCGCAGCGGCTATCGACGTTATCTCCGACGGCGAAGGGATCGCCCTGTCGCGCCGCCGGATCACGGTCTCAACCTCCGGCGTTCTGCCGGCGATGCGCCGCCTTGGCGAGGAAACCCAGGCCATGCTGGCGATTTCTCTCCACGCCGTTCGCGACGATCTGCGCGACGAACTGGTGCCCATCAACCGGAAATATCCGATTGCGGAGCTTCTCGAAGCATGCCGAGCCTATCCCGGCGCCTCCAACGCCCGGCGCATCACGTTTGAATATGTGATGCTGAAAGGCGTCAACGACAGCGACGCGGAGGCGCGCGAACTGGTGCGGCTCTTGAAAGGCGTGCCGGCGAAGATCAATCTCATTCCGTTCAACCCATGGCCGGACACGGCTTACGAATGCTCTTCTTGGGCGCGGATCGAGGCCTTCGCCGATATTGTCAATCGCGCCGGCTACGCCTCGCCGATCCGCACGCCGCGCGGCCGCGACATCGCCGCCGCCTGTGGGCAGTTGAAGTCCCAGAGCGTGAAGATACGCGCGAGCGAGCGCAGACGCATGCGCCAGACCATGGCGGATACGGACGATGTTGCGTGTTAACAGCGATATAGAGATCGCCGGCTGGGAGCTTCGAGAGACCTTCGTACGCGCGTCCGGGCCGGGCGGACAGAATGTCAACAAGGTCGCCAGCGCAGTGCAGTTGCGGTTTAACGCAAAAAACTCGCCCTCGCTCGCACCGGCGGTGAAGGCGCGCCTTCAGGCGATCGCCGGGCGCCGGATGACCCGCGACGGCGACATCGTTATTGAGGCAAAGCGGTTTCGCACCCAGGAGCAAAACCGCGCCGACGCCCGTGCGCGCCTCGCCGCGCTGATCGCACGAGCCGCAACGGCGCCAACAAGGCGCGTGCCGACGCGGGTGCCGCTGTCGCAAAAGAGAAAACGCCTCGACGCCAAGAAAAAACGCAGCGAACAGAAAGCCGCGCGGGCAAAGCCCGTTTTTTAGGAGAGGCAGGGCTGCGTTAGAGTCCGGTTGGACACTCACTCTGGGCAGCGAAAATCGCGGGTTTCGAGAACCGGAGCGCAGTGTACATGCTGGTACATGAGCACCGGAAGCGCAGAAAACCGCCATTTGCAGCAAACCAGAGTAGAGTTTCCAACCGGACTCTTATCGCAACGTTCGGTTACACATCGTAAACAACGTCGTCACGGCCCGGTAAGCGCTCTTCCCGTCGTCTTCTTCATCAAGCTCAATCGCGCGTAGCGTTGTGTCTGTACGGAACTCAAACCGGGCCTGATTGGCTGCGGTCAGCGCCGCCAGTTTGCGGGCGTTCAGCTTGTCGAACGTCATCTTCTCGCCGATTGCGCGTACCTTGCCCGACCGAATGGCGTCCGTCGCATCCGCCTCCAATGAAAAGATGCGTTTGGCCTGCGGCAGATTGGCCAGCCTCTCGATCCTTCGCTCGGTACTCTCCTCCTCGGCGATATCGAGAAACTCTTCGCTCACGTCGGCGAGCACCGACGCGCAGCGGGCGTCCAGGTTTTGCCCGCCGCATGACGAGAGACAAAGGAGCACAAAGGCCGATGCAAAAGGCGTGAATAACCGGGATTCTCGCATAGCGCTTTCCTCTCACTTTCCTCCTTTTTAACAGCTTCGGCGTGGATTTGCAGCCTTCTGGGACGGCGCGGCGGCTAAGGCGCTTGGGGCGCGCCCCTTTTGCCGCTATAGTGGCGGCCGAGAACTCGGGTGTACTATTTCTTAGAGAGACTGCCATGGATCGGGGCGAGGCGATTGATAATCAGCGTGCGCATTATTATGAGCACGGGTGGGCGCACATTCCCAAAGTAATGCCAATCGAGGTTGCCGACGCAACGCTCTATAAAATGCAGCAGGAGCTTGGCGGCGATTGGGAAAGTTATCGGGGCGACTACATCAAAACCTTCCTGACCGACAAGAAGGCGTATGAGTGTTATTCGTTCGATTATACGCCGATGTCGACGCTGCAATGGGGCTTGACCCCCTATATGTCGGCCCTGACGGGCAAGGACGTCATTCCCTCCCATTCCTATTTCCGCGTTTACGCCAAGGGGGATGTCTGCCACCTCCATAGCGACGCGAAAAACTGCGAACACGCCCTGTCGTTGACGCTCGGCTATTCCGACGACTTCATGTGGGAATTCAACATCAGCCAAAAATACTATGAGGCGGGCGAGCGCAAACCGGCCGATGTCGCCAATGAAGAAGGCGGCATCCATCTGACCAATATCGCACTCTCCACGGGCGATGCGGTTTTGTACAACGGCATCAACTACATTCATGGCCGCGTCAGCCCCAACCCGAACCGCTGGGCGGCGGCGATTTTCCTGCACTGGGTCGACCGCAACGGGCCTTATGTGGAGCATGCGTTCGACGGGCGCGTGCCCGAAGTGGTCAAACGCGCGGAGTTCGTCTTCCCGGACGACGACGCACCGGAAAAGGTCAACGTCAACCGCGCAGACATGGTGAAGTCGCGGGGGCGATAGGTCCCTGCGCGGAAAATCACCATGAGGCCGGCGCAGCGCGCGCCGGATAGTTTGCGCCAAACGCTTGCATTTTCCAGCCTTTAAGCTACGCCCCTTTCCCTGTTGGGTGATTCCGTGCAAGGCGCGGAGGCGCCGCTGACGCCGACCAAAGGAGGCGCGCGCGTGGGACGCATCGCAGAACGGTTCGAAACACTGGCGGCGGAAGGCCGCGCCGGGTTTATTCCGTTCATCATGGGCGGCGACCCCGACTTCGAAACCTCGCTGAAGCTCCTCAAAGCGCTGCCAGCCGCCGGCGCGGACCTCATCGAGCTCGGCGTCGCTTTCACAGACCCCATGGCGGACGGCCCGGTGATCCAGGCCGCAGGCCTGCGCGCGCTGGGCGCCGGCCAGACCCTGAAGCTCACCCTGGAGATGGTGCGGCTCTTTCGCGAAGACGACGACAAAACCCCGATCATCCTCATGGGGTATTACAACCCGTTCTACGCCTATGGGACCGAGGCCTTCATCGCGGATGCGAAAGCGGCTGGCGTCGACGGGTTGATCATCGTCGATCTCCCGCCGGAAGAAGACGAGGAAATGTGCGCGCCCGCTCGGGCCGCTGGCCTCGATTTCATCCGCCTGGCGACGCCTACAACAGATGCAGCGCGCCTTCCGACAGTTTTGAAAAATACGTCCGGGTTCATATATTATGTTTCAGTCGCCGGCGTGACGGGAAAAAACACCGGCGACCTCAGCGCTGTGGGCGGCGCGATTGCGACCCTGAAAAAGGCGGCCAACCTGCCCGTCGCCCTTGGTTTCGGTGTCAAAACGGCTGAGATGGCGAAAGCGTTTGCACTCGAAGCCGACGCGGTGGTTGTGGGCTCGGCGCTGGTTGGCGCCCTCGCCGACGAGGTTGCGCCGGAGGGCGCGCCCGCACCCCTTGAAGGGCGCGCCGGCGCGTTCGATAATGGCGTTAACGCCGTTTTGAACTTAGCGCGCGATATTGCAGATGCGGTGCGCACCGCGCGCTCCCGTTGATAGCGCGCCGTCACATTCATTTTGGTTGCGTCGCGAAGGCGGCGTCTCCGTTGTGCCAGGGAGTGAAAGCATGAGTTGGCTCTCCAACATTCCGCCAGGGATCAAGAACATTTTTCAACGCGACAACGATACGTCTGATGCGCTTTGGATAAAATGCGGCGGTTGCGGCGACATGATCTTTCACCGCGATTTCGAAGCGGCGCTGCATGTGTGCGCGTCCTGCGACCACCATATGGCGATTTCGCCCGAGGAACGGCTGAAGCTCGTATTCGACGAAGACGGTTTCGAGCTGATCGACCTGCCGGCGCCCGTCGCCGACCCGCTGAAGTTCAAAGACGAAAAACGCTACACCGACCGCCTTAAAGACAATCGCAAAAAGACCGGCCGCCAGGACGCCATGATCGTCGCCTCCGGGCGGATCGAAAAATCGCCGGCAGTGGTCGCGGTCCAGGACTTTTCCTTCATGGGCGGCTCCATGGGCATGGCGCTGGGCGAGGCGCTGCTCGCCGCCGCCGAAGAAGCGGTCGCGAAATCCGCGCCCCTCATCGTGTTCACGGCCTCAGGCGGCGCGCGCATGCAGGAAGGCATCCTCTCGCTGATGCAGATGCCGCGCACGACGATCGCGGTGCAGATGGTCAAAGAGGCGGGTCTGCCTTTCATTGTCGTTCTGACCCACCCGACCACGGGCGGCGTGACGGCGTCTTTTGCGATGCTCGGCGACATCAACCTCGCTGAGCCGGGCGCGCTGATCGGTTTTGCCGGCCCGCGCGTGATCGAGCAGACCATCCGCGAAAAGCTGCCTGAAGGTTTTCAGCGTTCTGAGTTTCTCGTTGAAAAAGGCATGGTCGACATGGTGGTGGCGCGCAGCGATCTGCGCGAAACCCTGTCGAAGCTGATCCGCGTTCTCGTCTCCGAGCGCGGCCAGTCGGACGTCGTCTCCGCGAAGCCGACGCTGAAAGTCGTCGCGGACGCCGATGTAAAAAACGCCGACAAAGCGCCGGCTGAGGAAGCCGCGCCGGTCGACAAGGCCGCCGAATGAACGACCGCGCCGACGCGCGCGCCAAGAGACAATCGGAAAAAGTGAGCGCCGCCCTTGCGCGCATTGCGGCGAAGCGCCCGCGCGTTATCGATCTGTCTTTGGAGCGCATGCTCAGCGCCCTCGCCGCGCTGGACGACCCACACAAAAATCTGCCACCGCTTTTTCATGTCGCCGGCACCAACGGCAAGGGCTCGACGCTGGCGTTTTTGCGCGCAGTGCTGGAAGCGTCCGGCGCGCGCGTTCACACCTATACCTCGCCGCATCTCGTCACCTTCAATGAACGTATCGTTCTCGCTGGCGCGCCGATCACGGACGATGCGCTTGCGGATGTTCTGGCGCGCTGCGACGCCGCCGTCGGCGAAGGCGTTCTGACCTATTTTGAGTTTATCACCTGCGCGGCGTTCCTCGCGTTCAGTGAGACGCCTGCTGACTATCTCCTCCTAGAGGTCGGGCTGGGCGGGCGTCTCGATGCGACCAATGTGGTCGAGCAACCGCTTGCGAGCCTCGTTGCGCCGGTCGGGATGGACCACCGCGACTATCTCGGCGATACGATCGAGAAAATCGCGGCTGAAAAAGCCGGCGTCTTTAAGCGCGGCGTCCCGGCGGTGATCGGACCGCAAAGCGCCGCCGCGATGGCGATCCTCCGCGCCGAGGCCGAGCGCGCCGGCGCGCCGGTGTTCGCTTTTGGGACCGAATGGGATGCGCGCGCCGAACAGGGGCGGCTGATCTTTCAGGATGAGACGCGGCTCTCGGACCTTGCGCCGCCGCGGCTTTTTGGGGCGCATCAATATGACAACGCCGGACTTGCAATTGCGGGGCTGCGCGCCGCGAGCCTGAAACTCGACGATGCGGTCCTGTCCAAAGGGATTGCAAACGCCGTCTGGCCGGGGCGCCTGCAGCGCCTGAAAGAAGGCCCGCTCATCGCTCTCGCTGAACGCCTTCTTGGCGCGGCGCCAGAGATATGGCTCGATGGCGGACACAATCCACACGCCGCCGCCGCTGCCGCGCGTGCCATGGGCGATCTCGAGGAGCGCAGCGCGCGCCGCCTCGTTCTCATTACAGGCATGCAGAACAATAAGGACGCAGACGGATTTTTCACCGCTTTCGCGGGCGCGGCGTCCATGGCGTTCACTGTAGAAGCCGGCATCGACAGCGCCGCGCCGCGCGAAGAGATCGCCGCCGCCGCAGAACGCGCCGGCGTGCCGGCCGCCCCCGCGGCGTCAATGGAAGACGCCGTCACGCGGGCGTGCCGGGGAGCGGATGGCAAGGGGGCAGGCGCCAAAGGCACGGACGCCGATGCGCCGCGCATTCTTATCTGCGGGTCGCTTTACCTCGCCGGAGACGTGCTCGCCGACCATCGGTAGGCACAGCAAGGATTTTAAGCGACGGCTGAGTCCTTCAGCGTTTCGTCGATCCAGGCGGCGATCTGGCCTTTCGGCGCCGCGCCGACTTTCGTCGCCGCCAATTCGCCATTCCGGAAAATCATCATGGTCGGAATGCCGCGCACGCCATACTGGCCGGGCGTGTTCGGATTATCGTCGATATTGATCTTGGCGATGGTCAGCTTGCCGGCGTACTCGTCGGATAGTTCTTCCAGCGCAGGGCCGATCTGCTTGCAGGGGCCGCACCATTCCGCCCAAAAATCAACCAATACCGCGTCATCGGCGTCCAAAACGTCCGTTTGAAAGCTCGTGTCGGTGACTTGTTTCGTGGCCATGAGGGGCGCGCTCCTTTGCTAATCACTGAAGGGCGAAAATAATATGTGCGCTCGCAATATCAACCCGCCCGCCAGTGCGCAAAAGCGTGATCGAGCATCGCGTCCGGAATGGTCATGAGCCGCGCGTCATATGTCCACAAAAGCGCCGAGACAATCTGACGACCCTGATAGATTTCCTGAAGAAGCGCGCGGTAGGCAGCCATCTGACGAAGGTAGACAGGCGCGATCCCCGCAGGGTCTCGCGGCGGCGGGCGGTTGGTTTTGTAATCGACAACGAGCACCCTGTCTTCGCACACCGCAAGCCGGTCGATCTGCCCTGAAAGGCGCGCGCCGTCTTTGAGACCCGCAGGCGCGCCGGCGACCGCGACTTCCGCACGGGAGCCCGGCGCGAAAACCGGTGCAAACTCCGGATCGGAAAGGACGGCGAGCACTTCCTCGCGCCAGCGGGCGCGCTCACTCTCGGCCATATCGGGCGCAAGGCGCGTCAGGATGAGATCCGCCTTATACGGACGGTCAGCCGGCGCAATGTCGGGCAGAAGCTCAAGCAGCCGGTGCAATATGCGCCCGCGCGCATAGGCGTTACTCGTCGGCGGATAGGCGCTGTCAGAAGGCGCGGTCGCCGGCGCGCTCTCACGCTCTTCCTGGGCGTCCGCAAGGCGCGACGGCGCAATTTGCAGGCGAGGCTTTTCCGGGCGCGCCGCGACAAAAAGCCAGGGCGGGGTTTCTATGGTTTCTTTCGCCGGCGTCGATGCTGCGACGTCAACATCAGCGCGCTGCGGCGAAGAAAACCGGTGCGCCGGCGCGCCCCAGCGCTCATGCGTTTCGAGAGAAAATTCATCAGAAGCTCCGTTCAGAGACGTTTCAAGGCGCGTAAAAGCCGACGTCGCCAACGCATGCCATGTCTGCTCGCCGGGCGGCTTTTTCAACGGATCGGACGTGCGCCCGCTTTCAACGCCGCAAATGTAAAGCCGGTCGCGGGCCCGCGTCGCCGCCACATAAAAAAGACGCCGGTACTCTTCATACTGTTTCGCTTTCGCCAGCGCGCGCGCTGCCGCCAGCGCCGCGCAATCCCGGTCTTTCGCCGGCGAGAGGGCAGGCAACGGGGGCGATGACGTCGTCTGCGGCGCCGGCGCCGTCAACGGGAAAAGCGGCCCGAGGCTTTTGAGGTTCGGCCCGCGATGGGCGTCGAGGAGGAAAACGATATCGGCCTCAAGGCCCTTGGCGCCGTGCACCGTCATCACACGCACCGCGTCGTCGGCGCGATCCATCTCGCGTTTGACTTCGCCGGCATGGGCGGTGAACCAGTCGACAAAGCCACCAAGGGCGCGCGGACGCCCGCGTTCATATTCAAGGGCCTGCCGCAAAAGCTCGTCAATCGCTTCCTGTACAGAAAGAGAAAGGCGCTCATAAAGCCGGCGACGGCCCGACGGCGTTCCTTCATCGAGCACCGTTGAGAAAAACGCAAACGGGCCCTCCCGTTCCGCAATATCGTGCGCGCGCATGAGCCACGCGACAGCATCAGCACAGCGCGGATCGTCCTCGCTTGCGTCTTTCAGCGCCGTCATCAGCGAGGCCGGCCCACGATGAGCAGCAAGATGAAAAAGCGCATCTTCATCGAAACCGATAAACGGGCTCTTCAAAACCTCCGCCAGCGAGAGATCGTCCTCCGGATTGAGCGCAACCCGCGCCAGCGCCAGAAGGTCTTCAACGGCGGGGTCTTCGAGCAGTTTCAGCTTGTCGGCGCCGGCGACCGGCACACCCGCGCGGGCAAGCGCACGGATCATTTCATCGAAAAGGCGCCCACGGCTTTGCACAAGGATCATCACGTCGCCCGGCCCGACGGGCCGTCCGCGCGAGGCCAGAGGCTCGCCATTTTGCAGCCAGTCTTTTATGTCGCTAGCGATCGCGGCCGTCAGGAGGCGCACCGTATCGTCCGCCTGCGGCGTATCGATGGGCGCGTCCCACGGATTGGGCGCGCGCTTTTCCGGTTGCGGCGTCAACGGCCAGAGTTCGACGAGCCCCGCCTCACCCTCGCGCCGCCACGGGTGGTGAAGCGCCTCCGCGCCGAGCCCCTGCAACGCTTCGCCTTCGGGAAAAAGCGCATCGACAAATTTCAGGACCGGCGCGGTCGTGCGGAACGAAAGATTGAGCGCGACGTTCTTATAGGCGCCCGAAGCGGCCAGCGCCTTGCCGAGATCGTGCTCCTTCGCCGAAAAAAGATCGACATCCGCGCCCTGAAAGGAATAAATCGACTGTTTTTTATCACCGACCGCAAAGAACGTACGCGCCCCGTCGCCGTGACGCGCGCGCGCGCCGGCGCCGGCCAGCATTTCCTTTAAAGGTCCCTCGACGATATCCCATTGGCCGGGGCTCGTGTCCTGGGCTTCGTCAATCAGAATGTGATCGATCCCCTGATCGAGCTTGTACATGATCCAGTCCGCAGCGCCGTCCGCAAACAGGATCTTTGTACGGATGATAAGATCATCATAGTCTAGTCCAGCGCGCGCGGCCTTCTTTTTTTTGTAGCGCTGAAACAGCTGCTCGAAAATCTCGAGATAATCGCCCGTATTTTGCACGATGACATGGGCTTTGATTTTCTCTTCCGCATCTACGAACGCGGTTTGCGCCTCCACAAGGAACGGCTTCACCCACGGGTCGATGTCATCGGTCTTCTTGGTGGCGATTTTCTTGCGCGGCGCGCCCGTCGTTGTGAGAAAAAGCGATCTGGTATGGGCCCACTGTTCTGAGGGCGATGACGCTGCCAGAAAGGCGCGCAAGGCAGGCGCAAAATGCTTCTCGCCATTGCCGCCGCTTTGCGCGAGCGCGTTTTCCGCTCGCTCGATATCGTGGCGCGACAGGGCGTTCAGCCACGCATCACGCAGCGTATTCTCGTCATCGTCCGGCGATACGCCGAGCCGGTCCGCAACAGCGTTCTTCATGGCGGCGGCGTCGCCATAATGAGCGCGTGCGGCGAGGAAAGACTGGCGGGCGCCAAGCGCGCCAAGAAGGAGCGGCCGCAAGGTTAGTGGGCTGAATGTTTTACCAAGGCGATGAAGCCCTGCGGGGCCGCGCGCGGCGACCTCTTCAAGCGCGTCGGCCGCGAGCGCCGCGGCTTCCGTATCGCTTAAAACGGCGAACCCCGGCGCGACGCCCGCTTCCAGTGGGAAACGCCGCAACACGCCTTCGCAAAAAGAGTGGATGGTCTGGATCTTGAGCCCGCCCGGGGTTTCAAGCGCGCGCGCAAAAAGCCGCCGCGCGGCGGTGAAGTCTTCCCCGCCCGCGCCATCGCCCTGTAGGTCGCGAAGCGCGTCAGCCAGCGCCTCGTCGCTCGACAAGGACCACGCGCCGAGCTTTGAAAAGAGCCGCGTCGTCATTTCCGCCGCCGCGGCCTTGGTAAAGGTGATGCAGAGAATTTTTTCCGGCGCAACGCCTTTCAGGAGAAGGCGCGCCACGCGATCGATCAGGACACGGGTTTTACCCGAACCCGCATTGGCGAGAACGAAGGCGGAAAGCGCGGGATCGGCGGCGGTGCGCTGCGCCGTAATGGTGCGCTCGAACGCGGAGATGGGCGGCGTCATGGTTCGCCTCCCGTCGCCGCCCTCTCACGCCGCCGCGCAAGATGATCATAATCGCCATACTGATTTAAAAACTCGGACCGCGGCTGCGACGGATATGTCGTTTGCGGGTTGTCGAAATGCGCAATCAACTCAACGAGGCCCTTGTGCGCTTCGCCCATCGCCGCGCTAGCGTCCTCGCCGGCAAAGCCGATGTCGTCATCGGCGTCACCACGCCGCGCCAGTATGCGGGCATAGAAAAATTCAGCCACAGAGGCCGGCGGCGGGGCCTCATCAAAACCGCCCGCTTCGACAATCAGCCCCGTGAGAGCGAGCTGCGGGCTAAAGGTTTTTGATTGTTTGACGCTCGGCAGCGCGCCGGTCTTGAAATCGACGATCGCGAGGGCGCCGTCCTCGCGTCGGTCGATCCGATCAGCGCGTGCGGTCAGCGTGAACGGCCCGCCGGGACCATCGAGCGACATCTCGCCGGTTCCCTCAATGATGGCGGGCGCGCCGCCGCGCCGGCGCATGGCGTCCCATTCCGCAAACCAGGCAAGCGCGGACGTGATCTGCGCGCGGTAAAACGCGTCATCGGCCGGCGAGAAACCGAAGCGCGCGGCTTCTTCAGTGAAAAGCGCTGCGAGCGCGGCCTCTCCGGCGCCAACGCTTTGAGGGGCGCTTGTTGGAGCGCTTGCGGGCGCCGCGCCATAGCGCTCGAATACTTTGTGCAGCAACTGTCCAAGTTCGGCGCGGCCCGCCGGGCGCCCGGGCGGGTCGAGCTTTTTAAGGCGCAGGACCTTGCTGGCGTAGATCGCGTAAGGATCGCGCATCAAGGTTTCGATCCGCGTGACGGAAAGTCTGCGCGGACGAGCGGCGAGCGGCGGCGCCGGCGCAGGGGCCGGCGCAGACGCAAAACCCGCCGGCGCATCGAGGCGGCGGGCCAGTGCGCTATAAGCCGCGCTCGCATCGAGCCTTTCGATCTCCCCAAGGCTCTTCAAAATTGTCTCCAGGCGGACGATCCAGCGCGAGGGTTTCGTTGGCGCGCCGGCGCTCGTGGCGGCCCGCGTCATCATCACCTCGCCGCTTGCTGCAAGTTGCGCGAAGTCATGGGCGGCGAGACCGATCCGCCGCTCCGGCAAGGGCAGACCGAGGCCGGCGCGCATGGGCCGGGACAAAAACGGATCGATCGCCGCGTCGCGCGGCCAGACGCCTTCGTTGAGCCCGCCGAGAATGACAGTGTCCGCAGTTTGCAGCCGCGCCTCAAGGGGCCCGAGAATGGCGAGCCGCGGATGCGCCCGCGCAGCGGGACGCACCACCGGACCGGCGATCAGCTGATCGAAAATCGCTGCGTAATCGGCCGCCCGGTCATGAGAAATCACGCCCGCATGATCGATAACGCCAGCCATGAGGTCGGCGCCGACGGCGCCGTCATCGCCGCCCCAAAGACGTTCCGCGCCATTGTCGCGCATGGCCTCGCCCGTCTCGGCGCACAGGGTTTCCGCAATGGCGATGTGAACTTCAAGCCGTTCCTTAAAGGAGGTGACGCCATCAAGGCCCGCCGCCGCATCGCACAGCGTTTTCACCAGCGCACGCGCGGCGTTGCGCGCGCGTTCACCGCGCGGCTCGTCGCTTTCCTCAACCTTGCGGATAAGCCCCTCGGGCCCGCGCGCCGGTTTGAGGCCCCGCAGGGCGCGGTCGAGCGCCATGATCGCATGGGCACGCGCTTCAGAGGCAAGACCGCCGCCGAAAAAACGGGCGCGGATCATATCGCCAAGGGCGACCGGGTTCGAGATATCGGCGATCCACGCCGCCACGAGGCGCAAATACGTCCCACACGGACTGTTGCCGAAGGGCACGCCGCCGCTGTCGTCAACAATAACGTTCCAGCGGCGCATTTTCATGGCGACGCGGCGCGCAAGATCCCGGTCGGGCGTGACCAGCATGGCCGTTTTATCGGGCGTCTCCACCGTCTCGCGGAACTTGATCGCAATGGCGGCGGCTTCGCCTTCTTCATCGTCGGCGGTGACGAGCGAAACGCCTTTAAACGCTTCTTCACGGTTTTCGCGCGTGTCGAAGGCGCGGGCTTCCTCGCGCCAGTCATCGGTCGCCCCCGCCGGGCGCAAGGTGAGCGCGAGGAGGCGCGCGCGCGGCGCGGGCGCCCCGCTTGACGAAGGAAAAGGCGCGATATCTTTGCGATCAAGCTTGAGAGTTTCTAGCAGCGCCTTGAGGCCGCTTTGGGGGTGAGGCTCGTCAATGGCCTCCCACTCGCCTGCGCTGGCGGCGAGATCGAGGCCCGGCAGAACAATAGCGCCCCGGGGCGCCTTCGCTGCAGCCTGCATCAGCCGCGCGACAGCGGGCGCCGAGCCCGTGGTGCCAGCGATGACGACCGGCGTCGACGGCGGCGCCGACGCCCAGCGCCGCGCCTGCGCGTCGATGAGGGCGACGCGGCGCGCCGCCGGATCGAGACGCGCGCGCTCGGCGAGATAGGCGGGCCAGGCGTCGAGCACAATCGACAGAAAATCGACCGACCCCGCCCAGTGCGCGGCAAAGCGCTCCGGCGCAAGGTCTTTAAGGCGCGCGGGATCGACTTCCTCAGTATAGATAGAATCGAGAAGTTTACCCAACTCGTCCGCGGCGGCGACGGCGCCCGCCCAACGCTCCTGACCGTCGAAAAAGATGCGCTCACGCGCCGCAATCAACCGCGCCAGCACCATGCGCCGCTCCAGGGCGGAAATCGCCGGCGCAATCTCTGTTTCGTCTTCCCCCTCGCCTGCAAAAGCGATGAACTCATCATCATCAACATCGCCGAGCGCTTTAATCCGCGGCGTGAGCGTTGCGCACCCGCCGGGCGCGGTTGTCAAAAACGCGTCCTGGAGCGCGCGCACGGCGCGCCGCGTCGGCAAGTAGATCAACGTAGAGGCAAGGGTTAAAGGATCGTCGCCCGCATGAGCGTGCAAGGCGGCGGCAAGATCGAGCAAAAAGGGGCGCGACGACACAATTGAATAAAACCGCGGGCAGCCGCCCGCAAAAATATCGCCCGCGGCGGTCACTTTTTCCGCTCGCGGCGCCAGTCCATCAGTTTTTCCGCGCGTTTAAGGCCCTCCGGGTCGCCCACATGCATCCAGAAGCCGGAATGAACGGCGCCAAACAACCGTCCGCGCGCGAGCGCTTTTTCCCAGAGGATTTTAGTAGAAAACGCCCCCTCGGGTCCTTCTGCAACGAGCGCCGGCGAGATGATCTGAAGCCCCGTGAAGACATAAGGCGCGCGCGCGCCGTCCCGGAAGGCAATGGCGCCGTCGTCGCTATGGTGAAAATCGCCGGCGCCGTCATAGCCGCTTGTCTCTTCAATGGGCGCAAGCAACAAGAGCGCATCCATATCGTCCGCCCGCCAATCGGCGGCGAGACGCGCGCAGGCTTCCTCATCGTCCGCATCGAACAGGATAGCGTCCGTATTCGAACAATAAAACGGCGCATCCCCAAGGAGCGGCAAGGCGGCCTTCATGCCGCCGCCGGTTTCCAAAAGCGCAGCGCGCTCATCCGATATGATAATCTCGGGCGCGGCGCGCTCTTTGACGTGTTCTTCGACCTGATCTGCGAGATAATGAACATTGACGATTGCCCGCTCAACGCCCGCCGCGGCGAACCGGTCGAGCGTGTAATCGATCAGCTTGTGGCCGGCGACGCTGACGAGGGGCTTCGGTTTGCGGTTGGTGATCGGACGCATGCGCGTGCCGCGCCCGGCGGCGAGCACCATGGCGGTTTTGGGCGCGCCGCCGCTCATGCGACAAGCTCCGGCAGGGCGTCCGCAAAGAACGTACGTAGATCCTGAAGGCCGTCGCGCGCGAGATCGCGACGGAAATGCGCTTCCACCCGAGGCAGGAGCGACAGGTACCGGTCTTTGCCGTCGCGTTTTGCAAGACGCGCGAAAATCCCGAGGATTTTGGCGTTGCGCTGCGCGGCAAGAAGCCCGTAGTCGGCCTCAAAACGCGGCAGGTCGAACGCGCCGGATTTCCCGCGCCGGTCAATATACCGTATCAGGAGCTTTTTCGCGAGACCGCTATCGACATCGCGCCGCGCGTCTTCAAGAAGCGATACGAGATCGTAAGCGCTGTGACCGTAAAGCGCGTCCTGAAAATCGATGACGCCGGCGCGGGCGGCGCCATCGCGATCAGGCAGCCACAGGAGGTTTTCCGCATGATAGTCGCGCAAGACAATGACATGTGGACGGGACAGCCCCCGCAGCGCACTCCGCCAAAGGTCATTATACGTTGCTTTAACGTTGTCCGCCGCCGGCGCGCCTTTTTTCAAGGGCCAGTACCAGTCGATGAGGAGCGCCGCCTCCGCCAGAAGCGCCGGCGCGTCATAGGTTTGCATGGCGTAGCCCGCGCCCGAAGGCCGCGCCGGGTCCTTTTCCGCCAACGCCGCAAGCGCGTCGATCGCCGCGCCGTAAAGCGCTTCTTCATCGGCGCCCCTTTCAATCGCGCGCGCGAAAAGCCCGTCGCCGAAATCCTCGATGACCGCGAGACCGGCGCCCGCATCGGCGGCGTAAATGTCGGGGGCGGAAAGACCGGCGCCGCGCAACGTCGCCGCGATCTCGACGAAGGCGTTGAGGTTCGGCCCCGCGAGACGCGCCAGCGCATTATAACCGAGCTTGCGGCGCATCGCTGCGCTTGCGCCAGGCGGACACGCGGCTTCCTCTGCACCGGGCGGCGCCATCATCAAAAGCGCCGTCGATGACGCCCCGTAAAGGCGCACATACGATCGGCTCGACGCATCGGCGGCGAGGGGCGTGCGCTTTGCGCCCGCCCAGCCAGCCTCGGCGAGGAATGTCTCCAGTGTGTCGTCAGAAATTCTTGCGGGCTTTGTCATCGGCTGCCTGGCTTACGTTTCCTGTTTATTGCGTCTTTGTCCGGTCGGCGGCGAACGGCGCGAGCCGCGCAGCCCAAGCCTCATCGCCGACAGCGCTGAGCGTGCGCGCCGGTGCGGTCATGGCGAAAGAAAAATCGAGACGTTGCGCCGGCAAAAGCCCCGCCGCACGCTCCGGCCATTCAATGATCGCCATCCCCGTTTCCAGACAGTCTTCAAATCCAAGCTCCCAGATGTCGTCCGGTTTTTCGAGCCGGTAAAGGTCGAAATGCCACAAAGCGAAATCCGGCGCGTCATAAATTTCCACCAGCGTATAGGTCGGGCTCGGAATGTCGGCTGCGCCGCACAGCGCTTTGATGATCGCGCGCGCAAAAGTCGTTTTGCCTGCCCCGAGCGGACCGCTGAGCGTCAATACATCGCCACACCGAAAGAAAGGCGAAAGCGCCGCGCCAGCCTCCTGCGCTGCATTTTCGGTCGGAAGAGAAAGCGAAAAAAGCGTCATCACGCCTTGTTTCCTAAAGTATTTCCCGCCAGCGTGAAAACGGCCGCCCGGCAAAAAAGGCTTGCTCATTCAGGCAGGGCGCTTAAATCACTGCCTACCCTCGGGTGTTGGCCGATGACATATAGAGAATTCAACTTTCATGGCGAAAATTACGTTTATCGAGCACAATGGCGCAGAACACACGGTTGAGGCCCAGAATGGGGAATCCGTGATGGAATCGGCGATCAAGAATAACGTGCCCGGCATCGACGCCGATTGCGGGGGCGCATGCGCCTGCGCCACATGCCATATTTATGTGGACGAGGCGTGGCTTGCGAAAACCGGCAAGCCGGAAACCATGGAAGAATCCATGCTCGACTTTGCGTCGGACCCTAAGGAAAACTCCCGCCTATCGTGCCAGGTGATGATGAATGACGGCCTTGACGGTCTCATCGTACGTCTACCGGAATTCCAGGGCTGAGCGTCTTCCTGGCGAATTTATCGCCGAACGCCACAGGCAGTAGCGATAGATAGTCTGGACCGCCCACACCACACTTGACGGCGCGGCGTTTCCGGCATTTGATGAACAAATGCAGAACGCTCTCCCGCAGAAACCCGCGCCGGACACCACCCTCGCGCGCCCGGACCGCACCACAATTTTAACGCGCGGCGTCGCGCGGCTGTTCGTCAGTCTGGGCCTCGCGCCACTGGCCGAATTCAAACTCGCCAACGGACGACGCGTCGATGTCGCAGGGCTCGACGAACGCGGGCGGCTCGTTTTCGCGGAGATCAAGAGCTGCCGCGCCGATTTCGACGTCGATGAAAAATGGCCGGATTATCTTGAATTTTGCGACGCATTCTACTTTGCGGTGGATACTGAGTTCCCGCACGAACTGTTGCCCGCAAGTGAGGGGCTGATCTTCGCGGATGGGTTCGGCGGCATGATCGAGCGCGCGGCGCAGGACCGCCCGCTGGCGGCGGCGCGGCGCAAGGCGGTGACGATCCGGTTTGCGCGGCAGGCCGCGCGCGGCGCCGCCCGCGAGGCCTGACCCTACCCAAACGCCCCCCTGATTGTGGAGACGTGGTTTATCCTTCCTTAAGAGGATCGCGTATAGGTTGCAGGCAGTATCCGAATGGGGGAGCAATGTCGGAGACTGAGATGCCTTATGTAACGCTTACCCTCGCGCCAAACGAGGAAGTCACCATCAACGGCGCAGTCGTGGAAAACGGCGATAACGGCGCCGTCTTTCGCATCAAAACGCCGGGCGCGCATGTCCTGACCATGCCGGGCGGCGCGGTTGAAGCAACCGGCGCACCGGCGGCGAACACCGCCATCGGCGCCGCCATCAGCACAGCCGACCGCTGGCGTCTTATTGTGTAAACATCGCTTTTGAAGCGCGCGCGCCCGCGCGCGACGCCTTGTTCTTGTGCGCCAGTTGGCCCACATAGGCGCGTCTATGGAAAAACGCGCCGACATCATTTCTCTCGGGTGCCGCCTTAACGCGGTCGAAAGCGAAACCATGCGTCGGCTCGCGCGCGAGGCGGGCGTCAAAGACGCCGTCGTCATCAACAGCTGCGCGGTAACCAACGAAGCCGTGCGCCAGGTGCGCCAGCGCATCCGTCGGGCGCGGCGCGAGCGCGCGGACGCGGCCATCATCGTCACTGGCTGCGCGGCGCAGATCGACCCTGAAAGCTTCGCCGCCATGGACGACGTCGATTTCGTCATCGGCAATCAGGAAAAACTCGACCCGGCCGCCTGGCGCGGCCTTGCCGAAAACGCACCGGCGGAAATTCAGGTCAACGACATCATGTCGGTGCGCGAAACCGCCGGCCATCTGATTGACGGCTATGGCGACCGCGCGCGCGCGTTCCTGCAAGTTCAGAACGGCTGCGATCATCGGTGTACGTTCTGCATTATTCCCTTTGGCCGCGGGCCGGCGCGCTCGGCGCCCATCGACGCTGTAGTCGATCAGGCGCGCGCCCTCGTTGACGCGGGCCACCGCGAGCTTGTGCTCACCGGCGTCGACATCACATCCTATGGGTGCGATCTCGACGGCAACCCGCCGCTCGGCCGGCTCGTCAGTGCGGTCCTCGATAAGGTCCCGGCTCTGTATCGCCTGCGCCTTTCATCCGTAGACGGCGCCGAGATCGACGACGAGCTGTTTGAGCGCCTGACGGGCGACGAACGCGTTGCGCCTTACTTGCACCTGTCGCTACAGTCCGGCGACAATATGATCCTTAAGCGCATGAAACGGCGCCACTCGCGCGAACAGGCGATCGAGCTGTGCGCTGCGTTGCGCGAACGGCGCCCGGAGATCGCGTTCGGCGCCGACGTCATCGCCGGCTTTCCGACGGAAACCGAAGAGATGTTTCAAAACAGCCTCGACATCATCGACGAGGCGGGTCTGCAATATTGTCATGTCTTTCCGTTTTCGCCGCGCGACGGCGCGCCCGCTGCGCGCATGCCGCAAACGCCGCGCGCCATCGTTAAGGAGCGGGCGGCGCGCCTTCGCGCCAAGGGCGAGGCGGCGAGGCGGCGTTTTTTTGAAACCCTTGTGGGCGGGCGTTACGACGCCATTTTAGAAAGCGGCGGACGCGCGCGCCTTGCGAATTTCGCCCCGGTGGCGCTCGAGCAGACGCGCACGCTCACTCAGGATGACACCGCACCTGACTATACGGACCGCGCCGGGCGCGTCGGCGATGTTGTCTCTGTCGCCGTCACCGCCCATCGCGACGACACCCTTATCGGCGCCTGTCATGGGCGCGCCGCCTGACCATTCCTGGCGCATCAGCGCGCTTATGCATTCGTGAAGGAAACGCCGCATCATGGCGAAAAGCTTTTTGTCCGGCCTGTTTGGCAAGAAAGATAAACCCGAAGAAAAACCCGCGCCCGAGGAAGAGCGTGACAGCGCGGCCCCGCCAACCGTAGACGAGACACCGCCGGCCTTGCCTTCAGAAGGGATCGAGCGTGAAGAAAAAGACGATGCGCCCTCGCCTCAGCCGACGCCGGCAGCGCCAACCGCTTTTGACGCAGCGCTGAAACTGCGCAATGCGGAAGCGGATACGCCGCCGCCCGCAGAAGAACCGGCGCCGGAAGCCGCTGAGCCGCAGATTACGAAAAAAACCGACGAACCACCGCTGCGCGATACAGCGTCTGCGGACGATCTCGGCAAGATCGCCGAAGCCGCGGCGGCCGAGGACGCAAAAACCGACACAACGAAGAAGAAAACTGGCTGGCTGAGCCGCCTTCGCCAGGGACTTTCCAAATCGTCGTCGAAACTCACCGAAGGCGTTGCGGCGATCTTCACCAAGCGCAAGCTCGATGACGACGCCATCGAAGAGCTGCAGGACCTCCTGATCACCGCCGACCTCGGCGTCGCCGCCGCGACGCGCATGACCGACGCGCTGGCGAAAGAAAAGTTCGATAAGGAAGTCACCGATCAGGAAGTTCGTCAGGCCCTTGCGACGGATGTGACGACCGTCCTCTCACCGCTCGAAAAACCGCTTGCGCTGTCATCGCCGACCAAGCCGCACATTATCCTGATGACCGGCGTCAACGGCGCCGGCAAGACGACCACCATCGGCAAGCTCGCGCAAAAGTTCCGCGACGACGGCAAATCGGTGATGCTCGCCGCCGGCGACACTTTCCGCGCGGCGGCCATCGAACAACTCGCCGTCTGGGGCGAGCGCACCGGCGCGCCCGTCATCTCGCGCGATGTCGGCGCCGATGCGGCGGGCCTTGCGTTCGACGCTGTCCAACAGGCGCGCGAAGACAATGTCGACGTTCTTATCATCGATACGGCCGGGCGACTGCAGAACAAATCCGCGCTGATGGACGAGCTTGCGAAAATCGTGCGCGTTTTGAAAAAGCTCGATCCCGACGCGCCTCATGACGTCTTACTCGTTCTCGATGCGACCGTCGGTCAGAACGCCGTTTCCCAGGCCGATGCGTTTCGCGAAATCGCTGGCGTCACCGGCCTTGTCATGACCAAGCTCGACGGCACCGCCCGCGGCGGCGTTTTGGTCGCGCTTGCCGACAAGTTCGGTTTGCCGGTACACTATATTGGGGTCGGAGAAAGCGTCGATGATCTGCAACCCTTCGATGCGCACCGCTTTGCGGCGGCCCTTTGCGGCGTAGACGAATAACGCGAACCCCTGGTGACGACCCCCATGACGAAAACGGAAAATTCAGGCGTGCGGCTTTCAGGCCGCAGTAAATTCCTTGTCGATTTCGGACCGCTGCTGATCTTCATGGCCGGCTACTTTCTGGGCGGGCGCCTTGCGCCGAAAGTCGGCGCGGTTTTAGGCCGCGACTGGGCGATCGCCGAAGGCGAAGAAATGTTCCTCGCTGTATCGGCTTTCCTGCCCGCTTTTTTTATCGCCTTTGTCTACAGCGTCTGGAAAGAACGGCGCGTCGCCCCCATGCTCGCGATCAGCGGGGTCGCGGTCGGCGTTCTCGGCACGTTGACGCTTGTCTTCCACAACAAGACGTTTTTCTACATGAAGCCGACCATCGTTTATCTTCTGTTTTCGATCACGCTGGCGGGCGGGCTCGTTGCAAAACAGAACTTTCTCAAAACGGTGTTCGACGGCGCCCTGCAAATGGACGAGGAACCCTGGCGCGTATTGACCAAGCGTTTTGCGGTGTTTTTCTTTGCGCTCGCCGTCGCCAACGAAGTCGCCTGGCGCTGGCTGATGCGCGATTGCGATATTATGGCGGCGGTGCGGTGCCCGGGCGAGCCGCACTGGATCAACCTCAAAGTCTGGGGTTTTACTATCGTCAATTTCATCTTTATTGCCTTCCAGGCGCCGTTCATTTCCAAACACATGAACGAAACGCCCGAAAACGCACAGTAAGTCTTCCGGCCGAACAATAAGCCGATAGCTCTTAAACGCCGTCTACAGGATTGGAAAACGGCGCAAAATCCTTCTCATGGCGGGTTTGGCGATAGTGGCGCAGCGCCCACCCAACGGTGGGAAAAGCGATATCCGGCCAGGGAATGGCGTCCCATTCAAAGAGCATGACGTCAGCGCTTTCGATACCCGCTTTCACATCGGGCGAGATCAACCGGGCGCGGAACATAAGCTGAACCTGCGATATGCGCGGTATGCTGTAGACCGCCAGTAAGCGATCGATTTCGAGGTGCGCATGGGCTTCTTCCATCGCCTCACGGCGCGCGCCCTCCTCGGCGCTTTCGCCAAGCTCCATATAGCCCGCGGGCAACGTCCAGTAGCCGCTTCGCGGTTCAATCGCCCGTTTGCAAAGGAGTATTTTGTCCTCCCATAGAGCAACGGACCCAACGACAATTTTCGGATTCTCGTAATCAACGAAACCGCAGCGCTCGCAAACCGACCGCATCCGATCGTCGCCGGGCGGGATTTTCTTTTCGAAATCGGGTTTTACCGTCATCGCAAAAACGCCTGAAAAACCTGCAACTATTCGCCTAGGCCGTGCAACCGGTCGATGCTTTTATCGTGTATCGCGCCAAACGGTCGCGGCCATCCGCGTCTCATATCCCCCGTCTGCGGAACGTCAGTTCAGGCCCTATTTTGAGAAATTACCGGTGCTGACGAAAAAATTTGATTTTTTTGGTGACGCAGCTCCCGTAATACTCTATGAACTCCGGCAATTCAAACCGTCCGTCCTGGGTGTATTCGGCAAAATGCAGCGCACTTTTTCTTTCTTGTGCGGTTCTATCACGACGCATTTGACCGCTGGACGCTTCCGGAACGACGTCGCCGCCGACGGATTTTTCACCTTTTGACTATTCATCGGCGACGCCTGCCATCATCGGAAAAACTCAAAAAACCGGTCTTCCTAAAACCCAGCCACATTGCAGCCACTTTCAGGACTAAAACGGCGTCGATGCCAAGCTGGCGTTTTGAATAAAGCCAACACGGAGAAAATTATGGCTTACTCACTGAAAAATTCCCCCGGCCACCTGCTGCGTCGCGCGCAGCAATACGCCAACGACCTTTATTCCAAAGGCGTCGGCAGCGCCGGCCCGACCCCGCGGCAATATGAAGTGCTGCATGTCGTTGCGCAAAATGACGGTCTTTCCCAGACCGATCTCGTGCACGAAACCGGCATCGACCGCTCAACGCTTGCGGACATGATCGCCCGGATGATCAACAAAGGTCTCCTGTCGCGCAAGCGCACCAAGGAAGACGCGCGCGCCAACGCCGTTTCCATCACCGCCGCCGGCAAGCGCATGCTGTCCGCTGCGAACGCCAAAGTAACGCGCGCCGACACGGCGACGCTCGCCGTCCTGCCGACATCGCAGCGCACAAGCTTCATGAAGTCGCTGAAGGCGTTCGCCGAAGCGCTCGACAAAATGGAAGAAGCCGCTGCTGCGCCGAAAAAGCGCGCAACGAAAAAGAAAACCACCAAGAAGAAAACAGCAAAAAAGAAAACGGCGAAAAAGACAGCCAAGAAAAAAGCGAAGCGCACCAAGCGCCGCTAACCCCTGGTTCTCGGGATATGCAAGAAAACGCCGCCGGCCTGAAAGCCGGCGGCGTTTTTCATTTCAGTACAGAAACAATACATCCCGCAAGGGGATCACGACCACGCCGTCACCGTTTGGTTTTTACGCCGGGCGCGCGCCAGTCCTCCATGGGCGGCGGCCCGCCTGTGCTCACAGGCCGCGGCGGATGGCCGCCCAGCGATAGGACGCGGTCATACATCACAATCGCCGCGGCGACAGAGAGATTGACGCAAAACCGTGTCGGGATCTTGATCAGATAAGCGCAGCGCGCCGCCGCTTCCGGCGAGAGACTTCCTTTTTCCGGACCGAGAAAATAAGCCGCCTGCATGGGATGACGAAAACTCGGCAGATCGACCGCACTCTCGTCGAGCTCGACCCCCACAAGAACGCACCCCTGCGGCAAGCGCATCGCATCGAGCGTGTCCCAGGCGTAATACGGCAGATGCGCCGAGGAATGCGCCGTGTCGGCGAGGTTGACCTCCTTCGTGCGATGATGCGCAGCGACGGAAAACGCAAAGCTTGCGCCAAAGGCGTGGCTCGTGCGCAGGACCGCGCCCAAATTCATCGCCTTTGAAATACGTTCCGAGCCGATGCCGAAATACCCGCGCATAATCCGTCTCTTTCTCCATTGTCGCACCTGCACAGCGCCAAGTGGACGCACCGCCCTCTTTCGGGGCATGATGGCGCCATGCAATCCTCTGACCAGACTGCGCCGGACACCGACGATCAAGGTTCTGGGCAAGATCCCGAGCAGGACCCCAGGGTGAAATTCCTGGTGCTCGTGAGCCCGGAGCCGGAATCGCGCCTGACAGCGTTCTTTACCGCACGCCGCGCGAAACGTTCAAACGCGCGCGTGACGCTTTTGCATGTGATCGAGCCGCCGGAGTTCGGCCACTGGGCGACGGTGGCGGAGACCATGCGCGCGGAGGCCCAGGAACTAGCCGACGGCCTGATGCGCGAATTCACGGCCGAGGTTGAAACCCAGTCGGGCGAAGCGCCGGAACAGATTATCCGTGAAGGCGCCGTCGTCGATGAAATCCGCCGGCTGATCGAGGAAGACCCGAAAATCGCGATCCTCTTTCTCGGCGCATCATCGGATAGCGAGGGCCCCGGGCCGCTGGTCTCGGCGCTTGCGAAAAACCCCGACTATCTCGGTGCGCGGCCGATCCCCGTGACGGTCGTGCCCGGCACGGTGACGCGCGATGACTTGCGCGTCCTCGCGGGTTAAAGCCAGCTAGCGCGTGTCGCGCAAAAGTGGTCGCCGGTTGATGGTTCCACCTCCATCAACTGCGCACAAGGCACGCGCAAAAATAAAGACCTAAAGCACGTAGACCGAATCCGATTAAATGAGACGTGCTTTAGCTTCCAGTCAGCCCTTGCGGGTCGAAAATCTCTTCAATCGCAAGATTGAACGCATGGGCGATATTGAACGCCAGCAGGAGCGACGGGTCGTGCTTGCCCGTTTCCACCGCATTGATCGCCTGACGCGACACGCCGACCATCATCGCAAGATCGGCCTGGCTCCATTTTTGGTCGGCGCGCAGTTCTTTAATTCTGTTTTTCACAAATACCGCAAACGGACGATCCACATCGCAGCCCCCTGAATCCCGATCATCGCCGGCCACACCCATATGAGAATGCCGTCCGGCAAATCGACCACGCCTTCCATAAAGCCGAGCGTGAATGTGCCTATGCCGACAATACAGGCGGCAATGAGTGTCGATTCCGTGACAATCCTCTGCCAGACCTCGTCCATGGTGCGCACAAAACTGAGGATCACGAAAATCATCACAATCGCGGGGATCACCGGCGCCAGCGAAAGGGCAATGCGCTGCCATTGCTGCAAATCATACCGGGCGTCCAAAATGGCGCCGCCAAAGAGGAACCCCATATACGCCGCGAACACGCTGATCATGCGCACAACATATCGCGACAGGTTTTTACGCCATTCTCTGCTCATCCATACCTCCTAAAGCGTCACGCGCGGCCCGAAAGAGCCCTACGCCTCATTGGTTGCGGTGCTGCTCCGCGAGCCTCACAGCGAGTGTCAGGTTAACCTGACTTTTTGATATGTCAAGTAAACCTGACACGCCCGCCAGAAAAGACCCCGCAGAGGATGGCTTCTCGCGGCGGCTGAACCTAGGATCGGCTTTTAAATCTTCTGAAAAATCACCTCTCCTACTGTTGCTTTATGACCCGCGAAAAATTTCACCTGAACGGCGCGCATTATCTCCTGTCGCATTCCATCGGCGCGCAGCCCAAAGCCTATGACGCGCACATGCGCGAGACTTTTGCGGGCCCGTGGCGCGAGAACGGGCCGGCGGCGTGGGACGCCTGGCTCGCAACGCTCGAAGACTTCAAAACCGGTCTTGCGCCGCTCATCGGCGCGGCGGCGGGCGATGTTTGTCCGCAGACGAATATTTCGAGCGCGCTCACGAAAATTCTTTTCTCATTGCCTGAAAGACCCGGACGGAAAAAAATCGTTCTGAGCGAGGATGATTTTCCGACCTGCGGGTTTGTGATGAAACAGGCCGAACGGCTGGGCTACGAACTGGTTTTTCTGTCCGGCGGTGAAGCGCTCGCGGATGCGGATCACTGGACGCGCGCCATCGGCGACGACGTGCAGCTCGTCCTCGTCACCCATGTGTTTTCAAACTCCAGCATCCGTGCGCCAGTGGAAGAAATCGCCGCCCATGCGCGCAAAAAAGGCGCCTACACGATTGTCGATATTGCGCAGTCGGCAGGCGCGGTTCCGATCCGTCTCGATGACTGGGCGGCCGATTTCGCTGTCGGCACTTGCCTTAAATATCTCTGCGGGGGGCCCGGCGCGGCGTATCTGTGGGCGCGCGCCGACACGGCGCAAGACTGCGCGCCGTTCGATGTCGGCTGGTTCTCCCACAAACGTCCGTTTGCGTTCGATATTCATGACTTTGAGTATGGCGACGGGGCGACGCGCTTCATGGGCGGCACGCCCTCCATCGCCCCCTTCGCCGGTGCGCGCCCGGCGTTCGATATCTTACGGGAAGCGGGTGTCGATAAAGTGTTCGCACATAATCAAGCGCTTCTTTCGCGCCTTACCGCAGCGCTCCCGCCGTCGGCGTTTCTATCGACCACAAAAGAAGGCGCGCGCGGATCGGCCGCGCTCATCAAACCACGCGATCTCGATGGCGCGCTTGGCGCGCTCAAGGAAAGAGGCGTCGTGCACGACCAGCGCCTCGGCGCGGTGCGCATATCCATTCATCTTTATAATGACGAAACTGATATTGATGCGGTCGTCGAGGCGGTAACGCCCTTTTTATAAGTCGAGGGTGAGCGTCACCGGCGCATGGTCCGACGGGCGCTCCCACCCGCGGGCGTCGTCATGGATGCGGAACGCTTCCGCGCCTGCATCGAGGGCGGCTTTTTTCAACGCCGGCGAAACCCAGATATGATCGAGCCGCCGGCCGCGGTTGGACGCACGCCAGTCCCGCGCGCGATACGACCACCAAGAATAGAGTTTCTCCGGCTCCGGAACAAGTTCGCGAGCGACGTCGATCCATTTGTGAGACGCCATCACCGCATCGAGCTTTTCGACCTCGATGGGCGTGTGCGAGACGACTTTCAGAAGCTGCTTGTGGGACCAGACATCGTGCTCGCGCGGCGCGACGTTTAAGTCGCCCACCAGAACGTTCTTCGAGCGCGGCTTGGCTTCTGCGAACCAGGCGGCCATTTCATCAAGAAAATCAAGCTTGTGGCCGAATTTCTCATTGACCTTGCGGTCCGGCTCATCGCCGCCGGAAGGCACGTAGAAATTATGGATGCGCACCGCGCCGGGCAGGCTCGCGGCCACATGGCGGCAATCGTCCTTGCCGCAGAATTTGCGTTTTTCGATTTTCGTAAGCGGCAGTTTCGACACAATCGCAACGCCATGGTAGCCGGCCTGACCGGAGATCGCGACTTCGCCATAGCCCGCCTTTTCAAACGCCTTGGTGGGAAAATTATCCTCAAGGCATTTTATTTCCTGCAGGCATAAAACGTCGGGCGCTTCTTCTTTCAAAAAGCGCGTCACCAGATCTATTCGCAGGCGGACGGAATTGATGTTCCAGGTGGTGATTTTCATAAAAAGGGGCGATCCCAAGAACCGGCGCGGATGATAGAGCTCCCGCCAGGCGCCGCGGCGGGGGAAGTCTTTCGTCGGAGGTAGGACCCGCGCCGAGCGGCGTCAAGGCGGCGCCCTCAGACTAATGACAAACTGCACAGCGCAGGAAAATTGCGGTCCGGTAGGGATCGTCCTATCACGCCCGTCATGGATCTCGCCCCCGCTTTTCTGTCCATCGTTTCCTTGCCGGACGGGCTGCCCCTCTGGGCCGCGCTCACCGCCATCGCCGCCAGCTTTTTCACCGCCGCCCTGACGGCCTCATTCGGGCTCGGCGGGGGCCTCGCGCTCCTTGCGGTGATGAGCGCCGTTTTCCCGCCGGCGGCGGTGATCCCGATCCATGGCGCGGCGCAGATCGGGTCGAATTTCAGCCGCTTCGCCCTTCAGCGGCGCGATGTCGTCTGGCCGATTGTCATTTGGTTCTGCGCTGGCGCGGTGATCGGCGCCGGCCTTGGCGGGCGCGTCGCCATCGATCTGCCGACCGGCTGGCTCCGCCTCGGCGTCGGCGTTTTCGTCCTCGCCTCCGTCTGGGGCCCGCAACCGAAAAGCCTTGCGCCCGGCGAGAAAACGTTTTTCGCCACGGGCGTGGTCGCGTCGTTTCTCACCATGTTTTTCGGCGCCACCGGCCCCATCGTCGCGACCATGCTCGGGGCGACGAAGCTCGCGCGGCTGCCGGTCCTTGCAACCCATGCGGCCTGCATGGTCGCGCAGCACGGGCTCAAAATCCTCATCTTCGGGCTGTTCGGGTTCGCCTACGGCGCCTGGGCGCCGATCATCGCCACGATCCTCGTCGCCGGGTTCGCCGGCACCGCACTTGGCTCACGGGCGCTCCGGCAAATGCATGAGGAAACCTTCCGGCGCGGGTTCAAGTTTCTTCTGACCGCCATCGCGGTTTATCTGCTCGTCGCCGGTCTTATGAGCGTCAGAACAGGTTGAACGACGAACCGATGATCGCCACCGGCCAGCGGCCGAACTCGAACAGGCGAAACTTCGCCGCCAGCGGGTGAGTGTCAGCATCGAACGACGCGTCATGAGCCGCCACAAGAACAAGCGCCGCGCCATGAGCGGCCTGAACGCCCGAGCCCACCGCAAGGGTGCGCGCCGCATCGTCTTCCATGTCCCAGAGGAAAGACGCCTGCTCCATGGCCTCTTTCGCCGGGTCCGACACTTTTTCGGCGATCAGCGTCATGCCGATCTTGAGCGCCTCCTCCGACATGAGATCGAGCGCCCGCGCGGTAAGATCCGCGCGCTGAAGCTCTTCGGCCTCCCAGGCGGGGCTTTGCCAGTCATGGCTCTCGGCGGCGGCGGCCGCATCCTCCCAGTCGACAAGGATCGCTACATCCGCTTCTGGGAAACCAAGCCCGTCCACATAGGACAGCGCTGCGGCCCGCGCACCGGGCGTCAGCGGCTCGCCCATATTCGCAAACCACGGAATCCGGTCGAGGGAGCGCGCAAAGCGCGACAGCACTGTCAGCCCCGGCAACTCGCGCTCCAACTCTTCAAGCTCATCGTCATCCATCGGGATCGGCCTTTCCGTGTGTAATGCGCCCTGGTGCGCTGAGAAGACGCGCTGACATGTAGAGCGGAAAACGACCCCGCCAAGCACAGAACGAAAAAAAGGCGCCCGACCTTTAAAGATCGGGCGCCAAGCTGCGCTGTTGCGCCTACGCCGGGAGGGGATGTTCCGGCGACGCGGAGGCTATCGGGCCTGCAAGCGGGGGGGCAACGCCGGCCCGACTTAGCGCCTATCGCGTACTGTTACATTAACGCATCACAGGCGGGTTTTTCAATAGCAAATGCAAAAAAAAGCTTGCGTGTGATATTGAGACAAAATCACAATTCCTTGTTTGGGTCAGTTTTTGAGGAACTGACCGCCCGCCTCCGGCGCACGAAACAAGCGGTTTGCGAGCCTTTCTCCGGCGATAACGTCGCTTAATGAAACCTCTGTAATCCCGTTTTGGAGATCGCGGACGACCCAGCGCGACAATGTGAACTCTGGCGCTTTGGCGATGATCGTCAGCTCGCCCTCGGTCTCGTCGTCGTCGCTCGCAAAGGTGACCGCGACGGTGTCGATGCCGCGATCGACCGCGATGATTTTCGCGTCGTCGAGATCGACCTTCTTCTGCAGCAAAAATTTGAGCGGCGTTTTACCGACCGGGTAGGAGTCGGTCGTTTCAAGCGCCTCGTCGCGCACATAGACAAGCCCGCCATTGGCGACGATCAGGAGCGGGTTCGGCGCGTCATACTCGAACCGTAGCATGCCCGGACGGCGCAGAAAGAACTCGCCCGTCGAGATCGCGCCCGACGGCGCAACCTGGCGGAACGTGCCCTTGAGCGTCGTCAAATCATCGAGATAGGCGACCAGCTTTTCGGCGATGGCCTCGTCGCTTTCGCCCTCGAAGACGAGAGGCGGGCGTTCTGCCTCGACGATATCGATAGCGGCGGCGTCAGTTTCCGCTTGCGGCGCTGGCGTCTCGGAGGACGGCGCAACCGTTTGCGCGTCCCCCTCCTCGATGCTTTCGGACGCCGGATCTGCGATGGGGGCTTGCGCCAGGCGGACGGGCTCTGCAGGCGCAGCCGCTTCATGCGCGTCGCCGCCCGCAAGAGCGCGGGTCTCGGCGAGCGGCGCCGACACCGCAACATCCATACAAAAAACCGCCATGGCCGAGGTAAACAGCAAGTTCATCGAAACGCCTCCCATCATCAGCGACCGCACGCCGTATCGCGCAACCGCCTGGAATAGGGGCGACCCTAGGCCTCGCCGGTGTCGAAAGGAAGCCCGGTTCATGGCGCCATCAAGGCTGGCGATCACCTCTTTGCGAGGAGGCTCAAACGCACAAACGTTCGAGAAATTCTGGGACGAATTGGAGCGTTGGTCGAAAGACTTGAGTGCTTAATCTGGCGCCCTTGGATTCCGCACTACGAATATCAAATACGGCTGACTTTAGGACTGCTTGTGGCCGATTGTGTTGAAAAAGGTCTCAGTTTTCCCAACAAATCGTGATTCCCTGAAATTGATTTCAGCGATGGAGCGATTTGATGATGGGAGATCGTCTGAGCGGTCAGGATGAGCTGTTCTACGAAT